>UQZN01000008.1 GCA_900545535.1 uncultured Phascolarctobacterium sp. | reverse complement strand
AAAGAAATTTTAAAAAGAAATCATAGTTATACTAACGTAGTAAGTACCTGCATAGTAGGCGGGCTGTTTTGAAAAAGGGTGGTAAATCACAGTGAAATATAAATTATCAAACAAAAGAAATTTTTTAGGCAGTCTTTTAACAGCAAAAGCCCTGCCTTGTGCAGGCAGAGCTTTTGTATGTCAGATAATATTTTATTTATTCGGCCAGCTTTTTAAAATAGCTGTTGATGAACATCAGATAAAAGACTATCGAAATGATCATCGTTGCCAGTTCTGCAAAAGGTATGGACAGCCAGATCCCGTTGATACCTATCAGTGAAGGCAGCGTAAACAGGGCTGCCAGTACAAAGACCAGCGAACGCAGCAACGAGATGATACCGGCGATCAGGCCGTTGCCGATAGCGGTGTAGAAGCCGGCGATAAAGATGTTGAAGCCCAGGAAGATAAAGCAGTAGGAGAACATTCTGAAACCGTGTACCGCCAGGTCGATAACCTGTTGATTATCACCGATGTACCAGGCGATAATACTGCTGCCGTAAAAACGGGCCAGAGTGAAAACTGCCAGCGAACCAAATAAAATCGCTTTTTTACAGTGGTCGATGATCTCGCTGAGACGTTTTTTGTTTTGCGCGCCGTAAGCATAACTGATGACCGGCTGCGCGCCGGTGGCGATACCAAGATAGATACTGATGAGGAAGTAAAAGATATTGATATTGACGGCCATTGCCGCAACGCCGTCTTCACCGGCAAACTTGATAATGGCGATATTGAAGAAGATCGTTACGATACCCGAGGACAGCTCGGTGAGCATTTCACCGGCGCCGTTGAAGCTGGATTTGATAAAATACCATTTGTTCCAGTGGAATTTGGTAAAGCGCAGGTTCGTTTCGTAGATCTTGAAATAAGCCAGACCCATCAGCGTAGAAACGGCGATAGAGGTGATAGTGGAAAGCGAAGCACCGAAAACGCCCCAGCCCAGAACCACGATCGTATAATAGTCGAGGGCGATGTTGAGGATGAAGCCTGTTAAAGACATCGCCAGCGAATAGGCAGGTCTGCCGTCAAGACGAATGTAATATTCGAGGAACAGTTTGACTGCCAGGATCGGCGTACCTAAAATCATATATTTGAGGTATGTTTTACAATCTTCAAACAGCAGCGCTGTAGAACCTAAGGAATAAATAATGCGGTCCATGTTCAGGTAAGCGACGATTGCAAAAATCACCGTAAATCCCGTCAGGAACCAGAACATCGAAGTGAAGTAGGTATTGGCCAGATGGCGTTTGCCTTCGCCCAGCTTGATGCCTACCAGAGCACAGGAGCCGCAGGTAAACATGACGGCCAGACCCCAGATAAGATTGGAGTAAGGCAGGACGATGCTGATTGCGGCCATGGCGTTAGTTGATACGTATTGTGCCAGGAACCAGCTGTCGATCGCCGAATAGAACGATACCAGCACCATGGTAACTACGGACGGGAAAATATATAAGATGAAGTCCGAGAAACTTTGTTTTACATTGATTTTGCTGTACATTTGGGACACCCTTTCTGAAACTTGCGCAAGTTCCTGTATCTATATCCTATCTTACCGGTAATATTAAAGCAAATGAGGAAATTTGAGGAGATCGAAGGAGATTGAAGGAGCCTGGAGGAGTTTGGGAAAAAATTTGCCTGCCGGATTTTAAACCGTGATAGCGGTCTTAAATCGTCTTTTGTTACAAAAAAAGTAAAAAAAGTTATATTTTACAGAAATTTAACGTTTTTGTTTGACAACTGTATAGCGCAGAGATATAATAAATCTAATAAAATATTCTTAGATAGAGGAGTGGAAAGCAAGAGTACTTCGCGGAGAGGGATCGCTGAAACGAAGGAAAGGGTAACCGCCGAAGTATAACGGCAGCCATGCGGTTATGCTGGGCCGTCGGTAAAAAACCGCCGGACTGTCGCCTTATGGGCGGAGGGCTATCTCAACTATGCAGTTATATTTATCTTGTAACAATGCTGTCGACCGTTGAGTATTGCTCTCAACGGTTTTTGATTTTTATAAGGAGCGTGAAATTAATGATTAAGGTTTTAGTAAATGGCGCTTTGGGCCGCATGGGCAGTGAAGTCGTAAAAACTGTGCTGGAACAGGAGGATATGGAGCTTGTTGCCGCAGTCGATGCTTTTGGCGCTGATAAAATGATCCCGGTTAAAAACGGTAATCAGATGGCAGTGGCTACTGATCTTAAAGCAAAGCTGATGGTAGTAAAGCCTGATGTAGTTGTTGATTTTACCCGTCCTGATGTGGTGATGGGTTCGCTGCGGACGGTGCTGGCAGCTGGTGTACGTGCAGTGGTTGGTACGACCGGGTTCAGCGAGGCTGATCTGGCAGAGCTGGACGAGCTGGCTAAAGCTAATAATACAGGTATTCTGATCGCTCCGAATTTTGCTTTGGGCGCGATACTGATGATCAAGCTGGCCTGTGAGGCGGCGAAATATTTTCCTAATGTCGAGATCATTGAGCGTCATCATGACAAAAAGCTTGATGCGCCTTCCGGTACGGCTGTGATCACAGCTCAGAAGATCGCCGAGGTGCGTAAGGAAATGCATCAGGGCCATCCTGAAGAAAAAGAGCTGCTGGCAGGTGCTCGCGGCGCTGATTATGAAGGCATGAAGATCCACAGTGTCCGTCTGCCTGGCTATGTAGCTTCGCAGGAGGTCATTTTCGGCAGTCAGGGCGAGACTCTGCGCATCAGCAATGAGCCGGTGAACCGCGAATGCTATATGCCGGGCGTGATGCTGGGCTGCCGCAAGATGATGGATAAAGTTGGTTTGACCTACGGCTTGGATAAGCTGTTATAATAAAATTTACGGAGGGGAAGCAGATGAAAAAATATAATGTGGCTATTTTAGGCGCTACCGGTGCGGTAGGAGCCGAGTTTTTGAAACTTATCGAGGAAAGAAACTTTCCGTTTGCCGAATTGCGCCTGCTGGCGTCTAAACGCAGTGCCGGTAAAGAAATAGCTTTCATGGGTAAAACATATACTGTGGAAGAGGCTACTTATGATTCTTTTAAAGATATTGATATTGCCTTGTTTGCAGGCGGTTCTATCTCGAAAGATTTTGCTCCGCATGCCGTAAAGGCCGGTGCGGTAGTTATCGATAATTCTAGCGCTTTCCGTATGGACCCGGAGGTGCCGTTGGTGGTGCCTGAGGTCAATCCGCAGGCGATCTTGAAGCATAAAGGCATTATTGCCAATCCTAATTGTTCTACTATTATCATGGTCATGGCGCTGAAACCTATTTATGAGCTGTCCAGGATCAAACGTGTTATCGTTTCTACTTATCAGGCTGTTTCCGGAGCCGGCAAAGAGGGTATCGACGAGCTGGACAATCAGGTGCGTGAGCACAGCGAGGGCAGGGAAATGACTGCTAATATCCTGCCGTCGGCCAGTGCCGAGAAGCATTATCCTATCGCATTTAATCTGATTCCGCAAATAGATGTTTTCTGCGATAATCTTTATACTAAAGAAGAAATGAAGATGATCAACGAGACGAAAAAAATTATGGAAGATGATGAGATGCGCATTACCGCGACTACGATCCGTGTGCCTGTTTACCGCAGCCATTCAGAGTCGGTAAATATCGAGCTGGAGCAAGATGTGGATCTGGACGTTATGCGCGCAGCATTGGCAAAATTCCCCGGCGTTACCGTACAGGACGATCCTGCCAGCCAGGAATACCCGATGCCGTTATATACTTCCGAAAAAGATGATGTTTATGTGGGACGTCTGCGTAAGGACGAATCCTGTGATAAATCTTATAATCTGTGGGTCGTTGGCGATCAGATCCGTAAGGGCGCTGCATTGAATACTTTGCAGATCGCCGAAACGATGATCAAAAACGGCTGGATCTGAGATAGGAGAGCGACACAGTTCATGAAAATTTTAGTGCAAAAGTTCGGCGGCACGTCCGTTGCTTCACCGGAAGCACGCATAGCCGTTAAGGATAAGGTGCAGAAAGCCGTACGCAGCGGCTTTGCTCCGGTAGTTGTTGTTTCTGCGATGGGACGCAAAGGAGAGCCTTATGCTACGGATACCCTGATCAGGGTCCTGAAGGAAACGAATCTTTCGGTGAACGTGCGTGAGCTGGATATGATGATGTGCTGCGGCGAGATCATGGCGGCCTGCGTTATGGCGGCTACGCTGCAGAAATTTGGTATCAACGCCATGGCGCTGACCGGTGGTCAGGCCGGTATTATTACTGATTCGCAGTTTGGTGCGGCACGTATCAAAAATATCAATGTCAGCAACCTGCATCATTTGCTGGAATCCGGCGTGATCCCCATTGTCTGCGGCTTTCAGGGTATGACGGAAAACAACGGCAAGCTGACTACGCTGGGCCGGGGCGGCAGCGATACGACTGCGGCTGCTTTAGGAGCCGCGCTGCATGCTGAATGTGTCGAGATCTATACTGATGTTGAGGGCATAATGACTGCTGACCCGCGTCTGGTCAAGGAGGCTTCCATACTGAAGCAGATCTCTTACGGCGAGGTGTGCCAGATGGCGCATCAGGGCGCTAAGGTCATTCATCCGCGCGCTGTAGAGATCGCAATGAAAAAGAATATCCCGCTGGTCGTCAAATCTACGTTCAGCGATGCTCCCGGAACGCTTATCACGAATGACTGCGCGGAAACGGAAGATGATGCTTCGATAAGCGAGCGACGCCTGGCAAGCGGGGTGACACACCTGACCGATCTGGCTCAGTTCCGTGTGGCGCTCAATCCTGAGGATATTGCCAGCGGCCGCAAGCTATTTGAGGATCTGGCAGATGCCGGTATCAGCGTCGGTTGTTTGAATTTATCTGAAAGCAGCGCGATGTTTGCTGTTTTCAGTGAAGATGTGGAACATACGAATAAAGTTTTAAAGGGTACAGAATTTGAGTATACTTTAACGGAGGGCTGCGCCAAGGTTTCTGTTGTCGGTTCGGCAATGCGGGGCGTGCCCGGCGTAATGGCCAATTTTGTTGCAGCGCTTACAGGCTGCAAAATCAGCATCCTGCAGACTGTGGATTCTGATACGACGATTTCTGCGATCATCAAACAGGAGCATCTGATAGATGCTGTGACGGCGCTGCATAAAGCGTTTAAATTATAAGTGAGGTGTAAGCAATGAAAAATCCTTATTTTGGCAGACTTTTGACCGCAATGGTTACTCCTTTTAATGCCGATGGCAGCGTTAATTATGAAAAAGCGGCTGATCTGGCCGAATGGCTCATCAATAATGGTTCCGACGGTCTGGTCGTTGCCGGTTCTACCGGTGAGGCGGCTACGATGAGTGCGGAGGAAAAACTGGAGCTGTTCCGGGTAGTTGTAAATCGCATCAATAAACGCGTGCCTGTTATTGCCGGCACCGGCTCTAATAATACTGCCGATTCCATCAAGATGACGAAAATGGCAGAAGCAATGGGTGTCGACGGTGTTTTGATCGTGGGCCCGTATTATAACAAACCGACTCAGGAAGGTTTTTATCAGCATTTTGCAGCTGTAGCGCAAAGCACAGCGCTGCCTATCATCGTTTATAATGTGCCGGGACGCACGGCTTCCAATATTGCGCCTGCTACGGTAGCGCGTCTGGCTGAAGATTTTGAGAATATAGTTGCTATCAAAGAAGCGGCTGGCAATGTCGCGCAGGTTGCCGAGCTTTATACGGCGCTGCCGGAAGATTTCACTATTTACAGCGGCGATGACGGTTTGATCCTGCCGTTTATGTCGGTCGGTGCGACCGGGCTTATTTCCGTGCTCAGCAATATCGGCGGCGGTATCCTGCAGGATGTGATGCAGGCTTACGAAGACGGACGCGTTAAGGAAGCTGCTAAATTGAATGCCAAAATGGTGCCGCTTGCAAACGCGATGTTTATCGAAACTAATCCTATCCCTGTCAAAGCTGCTGTAACACTGGTCACCGGCATTGATGCCGGCCAGCCGCGCCTGCCTTTGACGCCTATGGAAGCGGCTAATAAAGCAAAAATGACAGCCGTTCTTCAAGAATACGGACTGGTAAAATAATGGCTAAGTTAGTAGTTGTTATTCAGTGTGACATCGTGCAGAAAAAATGCGTTGGTTATGCCTGCATGAAATCGTTTTACGAGCGCAGCGGCAGATTTAACGGTTATGATGCCGATACCAGATATCTGACGGTCACCTGCGGCGGCTGCTGCGGAGCCGGTGTAGCCGGAAAGATCGAAGATCTGAACCGGAAGCTGAAACGCTGGGGCGATGACCGCAAAGATGTTGTAATACATCTTGCTTCCTGCGTGGTATCGGATAATTATCACAGGCCGCCCTGCCCGCATCGTGATTATATCAAGGAGATCATTGAGCGCAAAGGGTACCCGGTCATTTTTGGCTCTTATATTTCCAAAACTGCTGAAAGAAAACGCCAGGATGGCATTTATGAAGCTTTTTAGCACTTATCACTACCGTGGTTTTACTATAAAACTACGGTAGTTTTTCTGTGTTGGGGCAGGATTTTTAGCGTTAGCACAGAATTTAATAATTATCGACCCAATAAGACGATTTAAACTGCCGGCTTCAGGAAAAATACGAACTGCTGAGCCTGTTGCGGCGGCGAATTGCTGCAAATATGATGACCTGAGCGGCAATAATATTTGTAAAGCTTTAGTAAGGAGGGCGTTTTTGTGATTAAAAACTTTTTATTTTTATGTATAACGGCGCTGGTGCTGCTGGCACCTAAAGGATCGGTGGAAGCGGCAGGGATCACTGCTTATGAAAAATTTATCACGCCGGCCTACTGGACAGAGCATAATGCTGACGGAGATAAAGTGGTGCTCAATGCGGCTGGTGTCGAGGCTTTTAATAAAAAGATCATTGCAGCTTCGCCGACAGTGTATGATCTGGCGGCCTATCCTAAAACCCTGAGCGGTAAAACCGTAGCCGCTTATGTCAATGATCATACTGATCTGAGCGATGATCTGTATCGGGACGGCAAGCTCGTCAGCAACAATTACAAAAATATCCTGCGAGCGCAAACTAATGCGTCGGCTATACCGGCAGAGGTCACTGTGCGTTATGGCGTTACGGTAAGACGTACTAATATACGCAATCTGCCCACGGGTGAAGGTTTGTTTTTTTATGCCAGCGACCGTAATTTTGATGCTTTGCAGGAAACTGCTTTGGACCCCGGCGAAGCTGTAGCTATTTTGCATACCAGCACTAACGGCTATTTTTATTATGTGCAGGCCTATAATTACCGAGGCTGGCTGTCTAAATTTGACGTTGCCGAAACTGACCGCGCTACCTGGTCACGTTATGCGGCACCGAAGAATTTTCTGACCGTAATTGCCAGAGATTATACACTAAAGGCAGACGGGGCCCAGGTTTTATTTCAGCAGGGCTCACGTTTACAGCTGGCTGATAAAAAAGCGGCTTCGTATACAGTGAAGGTTCCGGTCAGGACCAAAGAGGGAAAGCTGCAGGAGGAGAAAGTCATTTTAGCGGCTAACAGCTCTCTGCACGAAGGCTACCTGCCTTATACAACTAACAATATTATTCGCAGTGCCTTTAAATTTTATGATGCGGTTTACGGCTGGGGCGGATTGCAGAACAGCGTCGATTGTTCCAGCTTTATCAGCAATGCTTACCGTACAGTAGGTATTTTTCTGCCGCGTAATGCCGACGAGCAGGAAACAAGTGCCGGTATCCATAAAAAAATGGGCAATATGAGCAGCGCTCAGCGGGCTAATGTCGTAAAAAGCCTGACGCCCGGTTCTACATTGCATATGGACGGGCATGTGATGTTATATCTCGGTTCTTCTAACGAAGTTCCCTATGCGATCCATTCTTTAGGCAGTCATTATACGGGCGGTACGCGGCACAGTGTGATGAAGGTCGTTGTCAGCGATTTAGAGCTGCAAAAGTCAAACGGCAATACTTATCTGGATGAGCTGACTACCTGTGTCACTTTCAGATAAAAACTTTAACGAGAATTATAAAGGAGCAGTATTATGGATTTAGATCAGGAAACAGCAAAAGAATTAGTAAAATCAGTAATAGATGGTTTCGAAACAGAGAGTATGATCGATGCGGAATCGGTAACTCTGTTTTTGTGCAGGGAATGTCTGCCGGCACTAGCAAAATTGAATCTGCCTGAGAATATCGTGCAGGCTGTAAACGAGCTGGCGGCTAAAAACGAAGCTTTAACAGCGTCAGGGAGCTTGACTGATATTGTTGTAATGCAGGATGGAAGATTGCAGAGAGTTATTGTTGCAGGCTTCGGCAAAGGTGATGAATGTAAACCGAACAATCTGCGTAAAGCGGCCGGCAGCGCCGCCAGGGCACTGATTGCGGCAAAAATCAGGCAGACTGTAGTTGTCGCGCCGGTTCTTGCCAATCCGGCAAGGGCGCATTATTTAGCGGCGTTGGCGGAAGGCTTGGTTTTAGGCGGGTATCAGTTTACCGAATGCAAAGGCAAACCAGAAGCAAAACCGGAACTGGATTTTTCCATTATTTCCGGTATTCCTGATGCTGAGCGGGTCTTGGCCGAAGCGGAAGTAGTGGCAGATGCCGTTTGTTATACGCGCGATCTGGTCAACCGGCCCGGTAATTTTGTAACTCCTGGCGTCATGGCTGAGGAAGCGGAAGCTTTGGCACTGGAATATGATATGGAGTTTGAGATCCTGGACGTAACGATGATGGAAGCGATGGGTATGCATGCTTTACTGGCAGTTGGTCAGGGGTCTATCCATCCTCCGTGCCTGATCACCATTAAATACAATGGAGCCGGTGACGCGCCTTATACTGCGTATGTCGGTAAGGGCATCACCTTTGACAGCGGTGGTATTTCCATTAAGCCCGGCGACAATATGGGAGAAATGAAAGACGATATGGCCGGCGCCGGTGCCGTTTTAGGCGCTTTAAGAGCGATTGCGGCGCTGAAAGTGCCCTGTAATATAATGGGTATCATTGCCTGTGCTGAAAATATGCCTTCCGGCAGTGCTCAGCGTCCCGGTGATGTTGTGAAGGCAGCTAACGGAAAAACGATCGAGGTTGTTTCGACGGATGCCGAAGGGCGCATGGTTCTTGCAGACGCTGTCTGGTATGCCTGCAGGCAGGGTGCAGCAAGAGTTGTCGATATTGCCACACTGACAGGCGGCGTTATTGTTGCCCTGGGTACGGAAACGGCCGGTATTGTCGGTAACGATGATACTTTGATCCGGCAGTTGATCGAAGCCGGTAAAAAAGCCGGCGAAGGCTACTGGCAGCTGCCTTCGTTGCCGGAATGCCGGGAAGCATTGAAAAGTGACGTTGCCGACCTGCTCAACAGTGTCGGGCGTGAAGCCAGCTGTATCAGCGGCGGACTTTTTATCGGTGAATTTGTTGAAACAGGTATTCCCTGGGCCCATATCGATATTGGCGGCACTTCTACCGCTGCTAAAACAGCAGGCTTTAAAGTTAAGGGCGGCACCGGGTTCGGCGTCAGCACACTGATAAAACTGGTGCAGGAAATGTAAAATGTTAGTAGATCTGCACACTCATAGTACAAGTTCAGACGGCGTTTATACTCCGGCAAAGCTGGTAACAGCAGCTGCTGCCGCTAAAATAGGGGTACTGGCTCTGACTGATCATGATTCTGTAAATGGCATACCACTGGCAGAAGCAGCGGCCGCAGGCATAAAAAATGCTCCCCGCATCATCAGAGGCGTGGAGCTTGGTACTCAGGCCGGCGAAGCCAGCGTGCATATTTTAGGATATCATATCGATATCCACAACGACCGCCTGCTGACGAAAATGCACGAAATGCGCCATGCGCGCGAGATCAGGCTGCAGAAGATCCTGCAGAAAATAGCCGCGCTGGGCTATCATGTCGAGGTCGCAGAGTGTGATCCCGATAACAGGGCGGTAGGCCGTCCTCACGTAGCTAAAGTTTTGGTTGCCAAAGGTTATTTTGAGACGGTACAGGAAGCCTTTGACGTGCTTTTGAAAAGGGGACAGCCCGGTTATGAACCGCAGCCCAAATTATCGCCGGAGGAAGCAGTTGCGCTGCTGCACCAGGCTGGGGGACTGGCGGTGCTGGCACATCCCAGTGAGCTGGAAAACAAACCGCTGGTAAGCTGTCTGCTGAAGCATGTCAAATTTGACGGTATCGAAGTCTATCATCCTTCGGCAGATGCAAATGAGCAAAAATACTGGCTGCGGCTGGCAAAAGAGTTTGATTTACTGGTTGCAGGCGGTTCGGACTTTCATGGAGTAAGCGGAAGGTTTCCAGAGCAATTGGGAATTTTTGAAGTTCTGTATACAAATGTCAAAAATGTGATAGAATATAAGCAATAAATTTACGTCGGATTTGCGGAGGCCTTTATGAAAGTAGTAGCTTTTGTAGGTCCCAGCGGTACTGGTAAAAGTCATCGGGCCATAGGTATTGCCCATAAGAATAATTGTGATGCTATTATCGATGATGGATTACTTATCAAAGGAACCAAAATTTTAGCAGGAACCTCTGCTAAAAATGAAACGAATAGAATACAGGCAGTCAAGCGTGCTATTTTTACGGATGAAGATCATGCGGAGGCTGTTCGCCAGGCTTTAGTGAATAATGATGTACGGCGTTTGCTGATCTTGGCTACTTCCGATAATATGATAGGGAAAATAGTCAAACGGCTGAATATACCTGAGCCTGAAAAAACTGTCTACATTCAGCAAATTGCTTCCAAGCAGGAGATCAAAAAGGCTAAACAGGCCAGACTGCGGGATGGCAAGCATATTGTTCCAGTACCGACAGTTGAGCTGAAACCGCATTTTACAGGGTATTTTGCTGATCTGCCTTACAATCTTTTTTCCAAGCAAAGGAAAAAAAGCGGCGAGGACCGCTCTATTGTCAGGCCGGCTTTCAGCTATTATGGCAAGCTGCTTATTTCTGACTATGCGCTTTACGATATAGTTAATCTGATCGCTGAAAAAATGATGGGGATCGATAAAGTGACAGGGATCAAAGTACGCAAGCGTGCCGACACCAAGGGCATAAGTATTTATGTCGATGTTGTGCTGTACTACGGCGTTAAGATTTTTGAAGTAACCAAACTGTTCCAACACAAAATAAAAGAAAAAATAGAATATATGACGGCAATGCAGGTCAAAACAATCAATGTTTCCGTACGCAGCTTGTCAGTAAAAAAACAGGAGGATTTTTATGTTAAACGAACAAAGTAATGAACGGGTACTTTTTTCGGGGTATGCAAAATTACCGGTAGGTATTACCGCTGCGGAAATGTATAAAGTCATAGGTGTGATCGTCGTTGTTGATATGAAAAGCGGAATGATCGTCGAGGCTGACTGTACACTGGCTACAGAACTGGCAAGAAAATATATCTCACAGTGTCTTGTAGGCTATAATCTTGCGAATGGACACGAAGAATTACAGAACATTTTGGAGCACCAGTACCAGGGCAGTGCCAAAAAAGCAGTAGCGACTGCCATGCGCATTATTTACGATAAATACCGCAGTTTTAAAAACGGTGAAACTGCAGAGGTAAATGACAAATTTATTTGATAGCGATCCTAAAAAGTATATAAAAAATCCCTTCAACATTTTTTGTTGAAGGGATTTTTTTACATAACCGGATTGTTGAGGGCGTCAGCCTGTTCAAAAATAAAGGCCGGCGAAGGATAATAAAACTGGCAGTGCTGAAAGCTGATCGCTTCCGTTGAAAAGCGTTTCAATAAAGCATAACTGGCACGTTCTTCAAAGTCGATCAGATTATCTTTGTTGATATCAGCATCGTCGACGATTACTAAAAGATAGGCCGGAACGCTGGGCGCGTCTTCCGGGACCTGACTGCGGTCAAGGGGAACACCGGGAACGATACGCAGATGTCCGATCACCTGTTGATTTTCGTCCAGCAGCTGGGCACGGAAAGTATCGTTGTAAAGTGTCCGCGAAAGTTTGAGAGTATAAGCTCCGGAGCTCATGAAACACACATCCTTTTCTCTTATTGTCTAAGGGAAGTTCTTTCCCTTTAAGTATTTTATAACGATATATATAATATCATATTCTTTTGTTTTTCGCAAAATCCGGGTAATTTTAAGAAAAATAGATAAAGTATATTGTATACAATATAGCTGACCGCAGGATCAGCAGGATTTTGTAAAATTTTAGCGAATTATTTTAACTAGTAAGTGTCATAGTCATTGTCATTTGAAAAATAAGCTGTTTGTTTTTCAGAAGATAGCTGTGGGCACAAAAAAACGAGGAGGGGATCCTATGAAAAAACTTTTAGCTTTTCTGATGGCAATTATGGTCTTCGCTACAATGGCCGCCGGCTGCGGCGGTGGTTCCGAGAAAAAAGACGAGAAAAAACCGGCTGCGCAAAAATTCATTAATATCGCTACCGGTGGTACTGCCGGTACATATTTCCCGCTGGGCGGTGCTATTGCTGACATTCTGAATAAAAACATTCCTGGTGTCAATGCATCCGCACAATCAACCGGTGCGTCTATTGCTAATATCAATCTTTTACAACAAGGCAAGGTCGATATAGCTTTTATTCAAAATGATAATGCTTATTATGCTGTAAAAGGCATTGAAATGTTCAAAGATAAAAAAGTACCCAGCCTGCAGGGTTTAGCTACTTTATATCCGGAAACCGTACAGATCGTTACTTTGGATAAAACCGGTATCAAATCCTTGAATGATGTTAAAGGCAAACGTATTGCAGTAGGTGCCGCAGGTTCCGGTACTGAAGCAAATGCCCGTCAGATCCTTGAAGCTTATGGTATTACTTATGATGATATCAAAGTCCAATACCTCTCCTTCGCAGAAGCTTCCAATGCTTTAAAAGACGGTAATGTTGACGTTGCTTTTGTAACTGCAGGTCATCCGACCGCAGCTATCCAGGATATCGCAACGCAGAATACTGTTGTATTGCTGCCGGTTGACGCTGATAAAGCTGATGCTTTGATTGCAAAATATCCGTTCTATACTAAAGTAAATATTGGCGCAAAAACTTATACCAACCAAACTACTGATTGCCCGGCAATCGCAGTCCGCTGCATGCTGGCAGTAACTGATAAGATGGATGCAGATACTGGTTATGCTGTAACTAAAGCTATTTTCACAAATCTTGATCGTTTGAAAGCAGCTCATTCCGCAGCAAACGTAGTATCCAAAGCCAGCGCAATGGACGGCATGTCCATTCCTGTAAACGCAGGCGCTGACAAATTCCTGAAAGAAAAATAAAAAAAGTTGACCGAAACACTAAATAAAAAAGACCGGTCATCGGACATATCCGGGGGCCGGTCTTTTTATAAAAAAATTTTGGTTGGTGCCGTTATTGTATTAACGTGTTTGGGTATGTTGTTTTGGTATGCTGATCAATTGATAGTTTCATTGAACCCGGAAGGTGGGTTGCCAAAACAATATTTTACTGTTGAACCGGGAGAGCTTTGGAATATAGAATTTAAACATTCTTATGAACTGACGCAAGTCGAAGAGTTTTTCCAGGTGAACGGTGTGGACGATATGACTATGATTTATACTAAATATAAATCTCTTGGCTGTGGTTTACCTTTTTCTGGCAGTGAAGGTAAACTTGTTACCGAACCAGACGGGAAATTTAAATTAGTTATGAACAGACCATACAAAACAGTAAAAATAAGACCGGCTGTTCAGGCCAGGCAGAAAGTGATTCACAATGGTAAAGTTTATGATTTATGTGAATTATATGGGCATGGTACATTAATAGAAATTAAAGCTGAGAGACGTTATCAGTATTGGTTTAATTGATTTTTTTTAGAGAGGAGAGGGCCGTATGGAAGAAAAAAAGAATATGGCATCACCTGATGACAAATTCAACGAGAAGGATTCTAAAACGGGCATGTCTGCTGAAGAAGTCATGCAGAAGTTTGACAAAGAATCTGACAAACGTAATTTAACAGGATTGTGGGACAAACTGGTCTCCTTTATCTGTATTGCCTTCGCTGTTTTTCAGTTGTATACTGCAACGTTTGGCGTACTTGATGCGCACTTACAAAGAGCGATCCATCTGGCATTTGGTTTTTCACTGATTTACCTTTTGTATCCGGGCAGAAAAAGCTGGTCTCGGGAAGCTATGCATCCTTTAGATGTTATTTTTGCCGTTTTAAGCGTGTCCAGTGCTCTTTACATTGTAGTCTTCTACAATGAACTTGTTTTAAGGGCAGGCATGAATACTGAATTCGATTTCAGTATTGCTTTTATTGGCACGTTACTTCTGTTTGAAGCAGCCCGCCGTGTTGTTGGCTGGCCTATGCTGACAGTAGCGCTGTTTTTCATGTTCTATGCTTTTGCCGGTCCGTATATGCCGGGTATCCTGGCCCATCGCGGTGTAGGTATGCAGGAAATGTTCGACCATCTGTTCTTTACGACTGAAGGTATTTTTGGTACGCCGCTGGGTGTATCCTCGACATTCATTTATTTATTTATCCTCTTTGGTTCTTATTTGGAAGCTACCGGTCTTGGCAAGCTGTTTATTGACCTGGCTAATGCTGTTGCAGGCTGGGCGGCAGGCGGACCTGCCAAGGTTGCCGTATTATCCTCCGGTCTAATGGGTACAGTATCAGGCAGTTCCGTTGCTAACGTAGCGGGTACAGGCGCTTTTACGATCCCTATGATGAAAAAACTGGGTTATCGTCCTGCGTTTGCAGGCGCAGTAGAAGCAGCTGCTTCCACCGGCGGACAGCTGATGCCTCCGGTTATGGGTGCTGCCGCGTTCTTAATGGCAGAATTTGTTGGCGTTCCTTATATCGAAGTTGTTAAAGCTGCCGTTATTCCGGCATTGTTATATTACATCGGTGTTTGGCTTGGCGTTCACTATGAAGCTAAAAAATACGGCTTAAAAGGAACACCGCGTGATCAATTACCAAAGTTTGGTAAATTGTTTATGGAAAAAGGCCATTTGATTTTACCGCTGGCGATTATCGTGTACTTATTGGTATCCGGTTATACGCCGATGCGTGCGGCTTTATGGGCTATCGCTCTGACTCTTATCTGTTCCTGTCTGCGTAAATCAACAAGGATCACTTTTAAAGATGTTGTCAGGGGCTTGATCGAAGGTTCTAAAGGTGTTCTTGGCGTTTTGATAGCATGTGCCACAGCTGGCGTTATCATTGGTGTTGTCACCAAGACCGGCGTTGGTCTTAAACTGGCGACAGCACTGCTTGATTTGGCAGGCGGCAATTTATTGCCGGCTATGTTCTTTACCATGATCACATCGTTGCTTCTTGGAATGGGCGTACCTACGACCGCCAACTATGTTATTACCTCGACGATTGCCGCACCGGCTCTGGTGCAGATGGGCGTTCCTGTTTTAGCAGGGCATATGTTTGCGTTTTACTTTGGTATCGTTGCCGACGTAACTCCTCCTGTTGCTTTAGCAGCTTACGCAGGAGCTGGTATTTCTGGTGCTGATCCAATGAAAACCGGCGTTGCTGCTGCCAAACTGGCGATCGCGGCCTTTATCGTTCCGTATATTTTCGTATTATCACCTGAACTGCTGATGATTGATGCAACTCCGTTTACGATTACTTTTGCCTGCACGACGGCAATTATTGGTATGTGGGGTGTGTCGATCGCTATGATTGGTTTCTGTCAGTCCAAGCTGAATGCTCTGCAAAGATTGCTGTTCTTTATCGGCGGCCTGAATATGATTATTCCTGGTGCTGTTACCGATGCTATTGGCGTAGTTATTCTTGCAGCTGCTTTCTTCTGGCAGCGTATGAATAAAAATAAAGGACCTATCGAAAATCACGGTGAAGATCTGTAAAAGCTTTCAAACAAGCATACCTTTTCAGGTATGCTTGTTTTTTTATGTGCAGTTCACGTAATATTTACAATAAAAATTTACTGATAATTGATTAAACATTTGTTTTTCTGCATGGTTTAATGTATAATATACCGTAGAGTAGGTGTGCGGTTAATAGATTTTATTACTAGAGGTCTAAATACTTGTACGGAAATAATTTTAAAATTTTTTGGAGGTGTATTTTTTTTGAGTAAAACACAAAGTAAACTAAATATTATTCCCTTGGGCGGATTAGGGGAAATTGGTAAGAACATGACGGTATTCCGCTATGGCGACGACATCATTCTTGTCGATGCCGGTTTAATGTTCCCGGAAGATGACATGCTTGGTATTGACCTTGTCATTCCTGACATTACCTATCTTTTGGAAAATAAAGATAAAGTCAAAGCCATATTCTTAACGCATGGTCACGAAGATCATATCGGCGCTTTGCCTTATGTAATGAAACAAATAGATGTTCCGGTTTATGGTACTGCCTTGACACTGGGTATCCTGCAGGGCCGTTTAAAAGAAAACGGCGTCAGCTCGAATGCCTGCAAAGTCATCAAACCCGGCGATAAGATCCATGCCGGCTGCTTTAAGGTAGAATTTATCCGTGTCAATCACAGTATTCCCGACGCGGTAGCACTGGCGATCCATACTCCTGTCGGACTGATAATCCATACCGGTGATTTTAAATTCGATCAAACGCCGGTTGACGGTCAGGTAACAGAATTCAATAAATTTGCCGAATTTGGCGATCAGGGTGTTCTGGCTCTGCTGGCAGACAGCACTAATGCAGAAAGACCCGGTTACACACAAAGCGAGAAGGTCGTCGGTCAAACTTTTGACGATGAATTCCGTTATGCCAAACACCGCATTATCGTAGCATCATTTTCTTCTAATGTTCACCGTATCCAGCAGGTCGTAGACAGCGCTATCCGTTATAAACGTAAAGTAGCTGTTATTGGACGCAGTATGGTCAATGTCGTCAATATTTCGATGGAATTGGGGTATTTAAAAATACCCGAAGGAGTTCTGATCGATATTGATGAAACAAGCAATTATACTCCCGATAAAATCGTGATCATTACAACAGGCAGTCAAGGCGAGCCGATGTCGGCTCTGACCAGAATGGCCATGTCAGATCATAAAAAAGTAGATATAGTTCCCGGAGACACCGTTATTATTTCCGCAACACCTATTCCCGGCAATGAAAAGCTGGTCTCCAGAACGATCGATCACTTATATAAACTGGGCGCCGATGTTATTTATGAAAAAAGTAACGGCGTACATGTTTCCGGACACGCCAGCCAGGAAGAGATCAAGATGATGCATAATTTAGTGCGTCCGAAGTTCTTTATTCCTGTGCACGGCGAATATCGTCACCTGATCAAACATGCTCAGCTGGCAGGCAGTCTGGGAATGCCACGCGAAAATATCGTCGTTGGCGAAAATGGCTGTATCATAGAATTGACTGCCAACAGTGTGGGTATCAATGGCCGCGTTCCTTCCGGTAAAGTACTTGTAGACGGACTTGGCGTAGGTGATGTAGGTAATATCGTCCTGCGTGACCGCAGACAGCTTTCTCAGGATGGCATTATGATAGTAGTAGTTACTATCGATAAAAATACCTGTACCGTTGTTTCCGGCCCTGACATAGTTTCCCGCGGTTTTGTCTATGTACGCGAAGCCGAAGGTTTGATGGAAACTGCTAAAGAAAAAGTACAGCAGGCATTGGATAAATGCGAGCAAAGCAATGTCTCTGAATGGTCGGTCATCAAATCGGCTGTCCGTGATTCACTGGGTCGCTTCTTATATGAGAAAACACGTAGAAGACCGATGATTTTACCTATTATAATGGAGATTTAATGTTGTAAATGAGGTGCCTAATTTGAGAAGAACCAAAGCAGAACGTACAGAACAACAGAATAACAGTCGTTTGGAGATAAGCGGCGTTCTTTTGCTTGCTTTAGGATGTTTTGCGGCAGCAGTTTATTTGGGCCTTCCTACAGGAACAATAGGTGCCTTTGTCGATAAAATTATGAGTTATACTTTAGGTAAAGGAGCATTTTTGTTTCCTCTTGCCTGTATAGCTCTTGGCATTAGATTTTCTTTTACCCATCGAGGACTGGGTATTTCCAAAAAAGGATTAGCCCTGACATTATTGACGCTGTGCCTTTTAGGCACAGCTCATCATGTTTTTGTGCCTGTAGCCGGGGAAGAGCTTATTCCCGAACACCTTAAAGAAGGCGGCGGCCTGTTGGGTGGGGTTTTTCTTTTAGCTTTGCGGCGCCTGGCGGGAACAGCGGGAGCCTTAATAATTTTACTGGCTGGTATTATCTGCAGCGTTTTATTAACGGGAAAATTATCGTTGAAGGCTTCGGCAGAAACAGCCGGACGTAAAGCTAAAAATATTGTAACCTACCAGAATCAGGATATTGAAACTACTGCTGAAACTTCTGAATTCAAGAATATGGAAGTTTTAAATACTGCCAATCCTTATAATAGCGAGGAATTTTCAGGTTTTACTTCCGGCATCAAAAAAGAAAGTCAGTTTAAACAAATTCTTCGTAAAGCTGTTGGCAGAAATGCAGCCAGTACTGAAGAAGCATTTTTAGAAAATGAACAGCCCTTTATAGAAGAATTCCCTGTTATTGAAAAAAACGAGCCGCATATTATTACGCGGCCGATCATAGATTTTAATAAACCGAAAGAAACTGCAGTACCAATGCCTGAGCAGGATTTTCTTAATCCGTATAAGGATCAAAGCAAAAATCAAGCTTCCGGCAACATAAAAATTATTGATACTGCTGATAAAAATATTGCTGCTGATCTTCCGGTTCCTAAAAAAACCGTGAGTGAAAAATTGCAGCCAGAAGTTCCGCCGGCAGCAGAACCAAGTACCTACTTGTTTCCGCCCCTGGAACTGCTCAATCCTCCGTATGTTTCCAAAGATAAGCATACAGAAGAAGATATTCGCGAACAATGTGCGATTTTAGAACAGACTCTTGAAGATTTCCGTGTTCGCGCCAGCGTCGTTGCCGTTACCCGCGGTCCTTCCGTTACCAGGTTCGAACTGGAGCCTGCTCCGGGTGTTAAAGTCAGCTCGGTGGTGAACTTGGCAGACGATATAGCCTTAAAGCTTGCTGCATCAGGCGTTCGTATTGAAGCGCCGATACCAGGTAAAGCTGCTATTGGCATAGAAGTTCCCAACAGAAAAAATGATCCGGTATTTTTCAGAGAAGTAGTTGACTGTGATTTGGTGCGTCAAACCGAGTCAAAACTTTGTGTAGGGCTTGGCAAAGATATCAGCGGTAATATTATTACTGTGGATCTGTCTAAAATGCCGCATATGCTGGTTGCCGGCTCCACAGGCTCAGGTAAATCAGTATGTATCAATACGATCATTGCCGGTATTTTGTACAAAGCCCGGCCTGAAGAAGTGAAAATGATCCTGGTTGACCCTAAGGTTGTTGAGCTTTCGAATTATAACGGTATTCCGCATTTGCTGACGCCTGTCGTTACTGATTCTAAAAAAGCAGCTTCGGCCTTACACTGGGCTGTTGCCGAAATGGAGCGCCGTTATAAGGCCTTTGCTGATAATCATGTGCGCGAGATCAACAGTTATAATGCTCAGGCAGCAGAAAAAATGCCTTTTATAGTCATTATTATCGATGAGTTAGCTGATTTGATGATGGTGGCAAAAGTAGATGTTGAAGATGCTATCCTGCGTTTGGCCCAGAAAGCCCGGGCAGCTGGTATTCATCTCATTTTAGCGACGCAGCGTCCTTCTGTTGACGTCATTACCGGTATTGTAAAAGCAAATATACCTTCGCGAATTGCTTTTGCAGTTTCTTCGCAGACAGACTCCCGTACTATTCTGGATATGGGCGGCGCCGAAAAGCTTTTAGGCAAAGGCGATATGCTTTTTTATCCTATCGGGACAAACAAACCGGTACGTGTGCAGGGTGCTTTTGTCAGTGACAGCGAATTAAATAAGATAGTTGATTTCATAAAGAAGCAATCCATTCCAGTCGAATATTCTGAAGAAGTTACTCAGCAGGCACTTGAAAGTGACAGCAAAGGCTCTAATGGAATGGCTGAAAACGGCAATGACCTGATGAGTGACGAGCTTTTCGAAGATGCGGTCCGTTTGGTAATGGATACCGGCCAGGCCTCTTCATCGATGCTGCAGCGTAAGTTCAGGATCGGTTATACGCGTGCTGCCAGGTTGGTAGACTGTATGGAAGAACTTGGTATTATAGGCCAGTCTGTTGGCAGTAAGCCCCGCGAACTGATTATGTCGCGTCATGAAATAGAAGAACGCTTTTTTACAGCACAATAAATGAGATGGAGGAGGGTAAGCTTATGGATAATATAGGAGAAATTCTAAAAAATGCCAGACTTGAAAAGGGACTTTCTTTAGAGCAGGTAGAAGAAGCTACCAGTATCCGAAAAATCTATTTAGCGGCTATTGAAGCAGGTGATTATGCAAAAGTTCCCGGAGATGTTTTTACTAAAGGCATTATACGTACCTATGGTAATTATCTGGGATTAAATGGACCTGAATTAGTTACCATTTATAAAGCCGCCTGTGCGGGAGTTGATCCGGAAGAAGTGAAACCTGCTGAAATCCGTACAACTTCTAAAATAAGTGTTACTCCTCATTTAAAACCACAAAAAAGTTCTCCAGGTATATTTACTTATTTGCTGTCGTTCCTTTTGTTAGTTATAGTTGCAGCTGCTGGTTATGTTTTTCTGCTTAACGGTAGTGATAAACCGGAAAATGTTGTAACGCCAAAACAATCAGCGCTGGGTAACGAAACTTCTAAACCCAGTGAAATAACTGATCAGGAAAAAGCAAAAATAGAAGCAGACGCGAAAAAAGCAAAAGAACGTGCTGAACAGGCCGCGGCTGCTAAAACAAAAAAAGAAGCTGCTGATGATAAGCAGGCGCAGCAGAAACAAGCTGCCGCAAATCAGAAAAATGTAAATCTTTATATGTTCTGTAATGACAGATGCTGGGTAGAGGTTGTTGCGGACGGCGAAAAAGTTTTTGAAGGAACTTTGATCAGCAATCAGGACAAGAATTTCTCAGCTAATAAAAAAATTGTTGTAAAATATGGCAATATCAAAGCGATGCAGATTGCTGTCAATGGAAAACCTGTTCCTGCAGAAAAAGTTGATGGTGTTGTCGTTAAGGAATATAAGAAATAATATCGGAGGACAGAAATCCTGATGAAAGAATTTTTGCCGATTTCGCAGGAAGATATCAATGCCCGCGGTTGGGAACAAATAGATTTTTTGTTTATCAGCGGCGACGCCTATGTTGATCATCCTTCCTTTGGACCGGCCGTTATTTGTCGTGTACTGGAAGCACAAGGTTATAAAGTTGCATTGCTCTGCCAACCAGATTGGCGCGAACTGAAGAATTTTGAAGCATTGGGTAAACCACGTTTAGCCGTGCTTATTTCAGGCGGTAATCTTGATTCGATGCTTTGTCATTATACAGCAGCTAAAAAACCAAGAAAAAAAGATTCTTATACCCCTGGTGGTGAGATGGGTAAGCGTCCCGATCATGCCACTGTTGTTTACTCACAGCAAATAAAACGCTTATGGCCGGAAATACCGGTTATTATCGGCGGGATTGAAGCCAGCCTGCGCAGATTTGTGCATTTTGATTATTGGGAAAATAAGTTATTACCTTCAATTTTAGTTGACAGCAGGGCCGATCTTTTGATATACGGCATGGGCGAAAAGCAGATCGTAGAAATTGCCGACTATTTAGCTGGCGGAGCTGCTGTTGAAGATATTCATTATGTACGCGGCACAGCTTATTTAACAGATAACCTGGAAGGTTTGGATGAATTCGTTGAATTGCCTTCGCTGGAAAATATTTTAAAAAACAGGGAAGCTTTCGCTGATGCATACCGTTTGCAAAGTAAAGAACTGGACCCATTTTCAGGAAAAACTGTTGTGCAGAAAAATGGTCAGAAATTTGTTGTTCAAAATCAAGTGCCATTTCCGCTGTCACAGGAAGAAATGGATGCTGTGTATGATCTGGACTATATGCGCACCTATCATCCTGCCTATGAAAAATATGGCGGTGTACCTGCCATAGAAGAAGTGCAGTTCAGTATAATCAGCTGTCGTGGCTGCTTTGGCAGTTGTTCTTTCTGCGCTATTCATTCTCATCAGGGAAGAATCATTCAAACACGCAGCCATGAATCTATCCTTCGCGAAGCGAAAAAAATAACTGCATTACCAAATTTTAAAGGCTACATCCATGATGTTGGCGGTCCAACAGCCAATTTCAGACATCCTTCATGTGCCAAGCAATTGGAAGTTGGGGTTTGCCGTGACAGGCAATGCCTGTTTCCCAAGCCCTGTCCTAATCTTGATGCTGACCACAGTGATTATATAGAATTACTGCAAAAAGTCCGTGCGCTTCCCGGAATAAAGAAAGTATTTGTTCGTTCCGGCATCCGCTATGATTATTTGCTGGCAGATAAAAACGATCGTTTCTTAGATGAATTATGTCGTTATCATGTCAGCGGACAGTTAAAAGTTGCTCCTGAACATGTAGCCGAACATGCTTTAGCTAATATGGGCAAGCCTGGTAAAGAAGTTTATCTTAAATTCATGCGTGCCTTTAATAAAAAAAATAAAGAGATTGGTTTAAAACAGTTTTTAGTGCCTTACTTTATTTCCAGTCATCCCGGCTGTACTCTGCGTGATGCGGTAGAGTTAAGCGAGTTCCTGCGTGATATAGGGCATCAGCCTGAACAGGTACAGGATTTTATCCCAACTCCTGGAAGTGCTTCAACCGCGATGTATTATTCCGGTATCAATCCTGAGACCGGGAAAAAAGTCTTTGTTGCCAGAAACCCTCATGACAAGGCTATGCAGCGTGCCCTGATGCAATGCAGGAACCCTAAAAACCGTCAATTGGTGAAAGAAGCTTTACAGAAAACCAATCGCGGCGACCTTATTGGTGATAATGCAGGCTGCCTGTTAAAAATAGCAGCTTCGTATAATCCTAAAGCACGTCATAGTAAAAATACGGCAAATCCTAAAATGAATAAACGGCGGTAAGACAGGAGGTTGAAGATGCCTCAGAAAAAGATACTGTTAATCATTGTCCTGCTATTCTTAGGTATAGCCTGGTTTGTTTTGGATACTGATAAAAATGAAACAACTATGGCAGTACACGGAAAAACTGAATTGTTATTATATTCCAACTTGGATAACAGTTTTTTACAGGCTTTAATCAGTGAATATAATAAGGAACACGACCGGGACACAGTTATAAAATTATTATTGCCGGAAGAAAGAGAACAGGGTAAATTACCGGATATTTATCTTTTAGAGCATAATGAACTGCAGCTTTTAAGTAAACAACAGCGTTTATATGCCATTTTAAGTGAAGCCGGCGACTTATTGCCGTCAGCTTTTAAAGATGAGCAAAGCCAGTGGTTTGGCGTTTTTTATGATCCGATAGTTTTTTTAGTCAATCAAAATTATGCCAGAAAATACGGTCAGGAAAATATCTTGAGCTGGCAGGATATCATTAAGCTTCAAAACGTGCGTGTAGCAATGGAAAATCTTTCAGATTCAGCAAGTACCAGAAATTTTTTAGCCGCATTTGCAAGCAGGCGAGGTGAAGAAAAAACGCTGGCATATTTCAGGGGGCTTAACAGACAGATTCCTCAATATTCCCGCTTTCCTTTCACACCTATCCGTTTGACTACTGTTGGTGATGCTGATTTGGCGATTACTCGCCGCAGCTATGTATTTAAATATTTGGAAAATGATTTTCCTGCTTATATTGTTTTACCAAGCGAGGGGACTCCTGTCAGCTTGTATGGAGTTGCTGTAGACGCTGCTTCCCAAAAATACGAGTCCGCCCAGTTGTTCAGAGATTGGCTTTTAGTCTCTGCACTGCCGCAGAAAGTTGCTTTAGAACAAAATACAGGCTATATATTTTTGTTAGCCAATGGGCTAAATAGAAATCATATAGAGCAGCCTGAGAAATTATGGCTCAATACGGCTTATGATACTCTGACTCAGCAGGAAGCTTTAACAAATAAATGGCTGCAGTCAGCAAGATTTGCAACAAAATAGATGGAGGAAGAAACGTGAAACTAGGCTTAGTAAGTCTTGGCTGTCCCAAGAATCTTGTCGATTCGGAAACAATGCTGGGACTGATTCATGAACAGCAAATAACTATTACCAATGATCCTGCAGACGCAGACTTAATTATCGTCAATACCTGCGGTTTTATAGAATCAGCCAAAGAAGAATCGATCAATACGATCCTGCAAATGGGTGCATATAAAAATACAGGCAGCTGTAAATATCTAATTATTACAGGCTGTTTAGGACAGCGTTATGCCGAAGAACTTTTAGATAATATTCCTGAAGCCGATGCCGTTATTGGTACCGAATGTTATGAGGATATTGCTTATGTAATCCAGAGAGTTGTACAGGGAGAACGCTTCATCATGCTTGAATCCCGGAAGAAACCGGAAATGGCGCTAACTGCTGCTCTGCGTATTTTAACGACTCCTGATTATATGGCTTATTTAAAAATCGCAGAAGGCTGCGACAATTGCTGTTCTTACTGCATTATTCCCAAACTGCGCGGACCGTATGTAAGCCGCCCCTTTGAACAGCTTCTCAGCGAAGCTGAAGCATTAGTTGCTAAAGGCGTTAAAGAACTGATCGTTGTCGCTCAGGATACCACCAGGTATGGTGAAGATCTTTATGGTAAGCTGCGTCTGCCAGAGCTGTTAAGTGAACTTAACAAGCTGGAAGGTTTAAAATGGATCAGAGTCATGTATTGTTATCCTAATAATTTTACTGACGATTTGATCGAAGCTTTTGCCAACCTTGAGAAAGTATGCAAATATGTGGATCTTCCATTGCAGCATGCCAGTGACAGACTGCTGGGCAGCATGAATCGTTATGATACTAAAGCTGAAGTAGAATCTTTACTGAACAAATTACGGAAGCGTGTACCAGGTATCACGATCAGAACCACATTTATTGTTGGCTTTCCCGGAGAAACAGAAGCCGATTTTCAAGAGTTGAAAGCTTTTGTAAAAGCGCAGCGTTTTGATAATGCCGGTGTCTTTGCTTATTCCCAGGAAGAAGGGACAGTGGCAGCAACGTTGCCGGAACAAGTAGCTGAACAAGTCAAGGAAGAACGTTTTCACGAATTGATGGCTTTGCAGGCGCAAATATCCGAAGAACTGCATCAGGAAATGGAAGAGCAGATACTGGAAGTGCTTGTAGAAGGCCGCGATGAAGAAAACCCTGAGCTTGCTTTTGGGCGTTCTTATAGAGAAGCACCTGATATAGACGGCAGTATTTTTATTGAAAATGCGGGAGCAGTTCAGGCGGGCGCATTTATCAAAGTAAAAATTTTGCAGGGTTTTACCTATGAAATGGTAGGAGAGCGAATTTAATTTGCCGGCAAGGGGGCAAAACAAATGATAGTTGAAGTAGTAAATACAGGTACTGAATTGCTATTGGGAGAAATACTTAATACTAATTTTCAGTATTTGTCACGGCAACTAAATAAATTGGGCTATGATGTACTTTATCAGACTACTGTTGGTGATAACGAAGAGCGCTTGAGAAGCGTTTTAAAGATTGCTTTAGAAAGAGCGGATATTGTTATTACTACTGGAGGCCTGGGCCCAACAAGAGGCGATATAACGAAAGAAGTTATCGCCGATATGCTGGGGTTGGAAATGTATCTGGATTTAGATACATGGGACAGGATCAACAGCTTTTTTGTAAAAAAAGGTTTGTGCATGTCGTCTAATAATGATAAACAGGCTATGGTCCCGTTGGGAGCAGAAATTTTAACTAACGAAGTTGGTACTGCGCCTGGGTTGGCCCTGGAACATGATGGAAAGCTGATTGTTCTATTGCCTGGACCGCCGTCAGAATTGACTTATATTTGTGAACAGAGATTTTTGCCTTTGCTTATGCGGCGCTACTCTCAACAGGGAGTAATTTATTCGCGGATTTTAAAAATGCGTGGTATTGGAGAATCATCTGTAGCAGCTCAGCTGGATGATATCATTACTTCTCAGAGCAATCCTACTATTGCTATTTATGCGCGTCGTGGAGAGATTATTGTTCGTATCACAGCCAAAGCAGCGGATATTGAAGCAGCCAAAGCAATGATCTCCGGTACAGAAGCACAGATTTATGAACGCTTGAGTAAATTTATTTACGGTGTTGATGATGCTTCTTTAGCAGAATATCTTGGCCAGGAGCTTTTAAACAGCGGCAGTACGATTGCCTTTGCAGAATCGTGTACCGGAGGCTTAGCCAGCAGTATGATCACTGATATTCCCGGAAGCAGCGAATATCTTTTAGGCAGCGTCGTGACTTACAGCAATATGGCCAAACAGAAGCTTGTTAACGTATCTGCTGAAAATCTGGAAAAATACGGTGCTGTCAGTGAACAGGTTGCCTGCGAGATGGCTGCCGGAGTAAAAGACCTTTTTGGAACTACTTATGGTGTAGGTATCACTGGGATCGCAGGTCCCGGGGGCGCTACAGAAGAAAAACCCGTAGGTTTAGTTTATATGGCTGTAGCTGATGGCAATGACGTACGTTGTGTTAAACATCTTTTCGGCGGAACCAGAACTGAAAATAAATTGCGTAGTGCGTTAGCGGCTATTTCTATGGTAATAGATAAAATAAAAGATGGAAGAAATGAGGAAATTTAAACAATGACAACTAATTCACAAGAAATGTTCGGCAGCTTACTGCTGGATAAAAAAATCGTATCAGCTTTGACAGCTATGGGATTTGAAGAACCTTCACCAATTCAGGAGCAAACTATTCCTTTAGTATTGGAAGGCAGTGATGTTATCGGTCAGGCTCAAACCGGTACTGGTAAAACAGCTGCTTTTGGTATTCCTGTTGTTCAAAGTATCACCGACCATCGTCATATCCAGGCTTTAATTATGACTCCGACCCGCGAACTGGCAATCCAGGTCGCAGAAGAAGTAGGTAAGATCGGACGCAGTTCTAAAATCAAAGCACTGCCAGTATATGGCGGCCAGCCGATCGATCGTCAAATCAGGGCCTTACGCAGCGGTGTACACATCGTTATTGGTACACCAGGACGTTTAATAGATCATATCAAACGCAATACTATCAAACTTGATCATATCAAATTTCTGGTCCTTGACGAAGCTGATGAAATGCTTGATATGGGCTTTGTTGACGATATGGAAGAAATCATGAAAAATCTTCCGGCAGAACGTCAAACATTGTTGTTTTCAGCAACAATGCCCAGACCTATTTTGAGCCTTACCAAAAAATATATGAAGGCTCCGAAAAATGTTACTATCAGCAAAGAAGAACTTACAGTTCCTCTTATTGATCAGTATTATTTTGAAACAAAAGATAAGATTGAAGGTTTGTGCCGCTTGCTGGATGCAGAAATAGACGGTAAACTGATTATTTTCTGCCGTACTAAAAAGGGTGTTGATGACCTTGCTATCGCTTTAGGCAGCCGCGGTTATATGGCCGAGGGCCTGCATGGTGATCTGAGCCAGACTCAGCGTGACCGCGTTATGAAAAAATTCCGTGACGGAAGTGCTGACATTCTTATTGCAACTGACGTTGCTGCCCGCGGTATTGATATTGATAATATTACCCATGTTATCAATTTTGATATCCCACAGGATCCGGAAAGCTATGTTCACCGTATTGGCCGTACCGGCCGTGCCGGTAATACCGGTGTGGCAATGACCTTTATTACTCCGCGCGAATTCCGTCAGCTGAAACTTATCGAACGTACTACTAAAACTAAAATAACACGCCGTCAGTTGCCGACTACAGCCAATGTTGTTGAACGTCAGCGTGAAATGATCGTTTCGAAAATGCAGAGCGTGCTTGATCAGGCTAACTATCATGACTATATGCCTATTGCCGCAAGCCTGTTAAAGGAATATGAAGCGGAAGATGTTGTTGCAGCTGCTTTAAAACTGATGCAGGAAGGCAATAAGGCTTTAGAAGCTCCTGAAGAAGATGTTTTATCTAAAGATTTAAGCAATACTGGTGGTCGTCCTGGCATGGTACGTCTTTTCATGAACATCGGCCGCAGTCAAAAAGTTACTGTTCAGGATATAGTCCGTACTATTGCTATTGAATCGGATATTCCTGCCAAAGAGATTGGTCTCATAAATATCTACGACAAATTTACTTTTGTAGAAATCCCGGCAGACTTTGCAGAAAAAGTATTGGGTTCTATGCACAAAAACACGATTAAGGGTTATAAAGTCAATGTCGAACCGGCGAAAGCTCGTCAATAATAGTAAGTAAAGGAAGAGCAGACATGGTATAAATGCCATGTCTGCTCTTTGAGGTGTAAATCATGCGTGAAATTTCAGGTAATAAAAAAGGAATACGTGACTCTGTTTTAAATGAATTAATTACTTTGTATGATATACAAGTGCCGTTAGGACAGCTTATTTCTGCTGAACTAGCTTTAAAATTAGCCGATATTACTGAATTTATTAACAGAGAAATCTCTCTTTATATTTCTCGAAGCGGACAAATAACTAATATTGTGATCGGCGGTAATGACAGTGTTGAGTTACCGGCAGTAGAAGGCCGCAGGGGAAGTGGCAGATTGAGCGGCATACGCTGTGTTCATACACATCCAAATGGTAATCCGGCACTGAGCGGCGTTGATTTTTCAGCTTTAAAAAATAATAAATTCGATGCCATGGTTACAATAGGTGTTACCGCACCTGATTATACGCAGTCCCTAATTTCTTTTGCCATGATAGTCGGACTCGATAAAGAAGAGCAGTTTATCTGTGATGAATATGGTCCCTTTTCACTGGCAGAAGCCGAAAATATTAATTTTCTCAATATCATCAATACGATAGAGCGCATTTTAGATAAGCAAACCAGCAGTTCGAGCTTGGCAGTTGCTGCAGAAAAAACTATTTTAGTCGGTATGGACTGGGGACAAATAAAAGGCGGCTGGACTGCTGAAGACTCGCTTGAAGAGCTGAAACAGCTTGCGGATACTGCTGGAGCCGTAGTAGTAAACAGATTTATCCAACGCCGCGCCAAACCTGATCCGGCGTTTTTTATCGGCAAAGGTAAAGTGCAGGAACTGGCATTGTACGCACAGCAGGAAAATATTGATCTGTGTATTTTTGATGATGAGTTGACACCAGCACAGCAAAGAAATATAGAACAGGTAATGGGTGTACGGATTCTTGACAGAACTGCATTGATCTTAGATATTTTTGCTCAACGAGCGCGTACAAATGAAGGTAAATTACAGGTAGAATTAGCGCAATTACAATATAATTTACCAAGAATCATGGGCAAAGGGCTTATTTTGTCACGTTTAGGCGGTGGTATTGGTACCCGCGGCCCTGGTGAAACCAAATTGGAAGTTGACCGCCGGCGTATTCGTGACCGTATAGCTTTTATCAAAGAATCTATTGAAAAAGTCCGTGCTGTCAGAACCTTACACCGTATAAAAAGAACAAAAAATCAAGTTCCATCTATAAGCCTTGTCGGTTATACCAACGCCGGCAAATCTACATTATTGAATCTCCTTACACAATCTGATATTTATGCTAAAGATCAATTATTTGCAACGCTTGATCCTACTACAAGACAATTGATATTGCCTGATAAACATGAAGCTATCCTCACTGATACGGTCGGCTTTATTCAACGCTTGCCGCACCAATTAGTAGCGGCATTCAGATCTACTTTAGAAGAAGTGGCGGAAGCAGACTTACTGCTGCATGTCATTGATGTCAGCCATGAATTATATCAGGAACAAAGTGATGCTGTTTATAAGGTCCTGGAACAAATTGGCGCACAGGATAAACCAATACTGACTGTTTTTAATAAAATAGATAAGCTGCCTCCTGAAAATGCGCTGGTACAGCGCTTGTCACAGCAGGAAAACAGTGTTTGCATATCAGCAAAAAGTGGTACTGGTATTGATGAACTTTTAACTTTGATTTCAGA
Organism: uncultured Phascolarctobacterium sp.; assembly: GCA_900545535.1. Lineage (GTDB taxonomy): Bacteria > Bacillota > Negativicutes > Acidaminococcales > Acidaminococcaceae > Phascolarctobacterium. Next base: position 79,603 of record UQZN01000008.1, on the reverse strand, counting down.
AAATCTAAAACTAAAATCTATAGAAGTTACTTTACTTATTCCTTACACCGAATCAGATAAAGCAGCTAAATTACATACTATAGGTACTGTTTTAGAACAGGAATACAAAGACAGCGGGACTTTGTTAAAAGTACGTCTGGCAGCTGAACAATTAACTGATTTTGAAAAATTTATAATATAAGGGCGGCATAAAAATGACTGATTTTAAGAAAATAGAAGAAGCAGCATTATTAGAGGTATTGCAAGCTGCAAAACGCTATGAAGAAGCAGCTTTATATAATACCGAAAAAGTTATGCAGGCTTTTAGAAAGCATATGGTATCAGACTTTTATCTAAAACCCACTACAGGATATGCTTATTCTGATGTTGGTCGAGAAAAACTGGATGAAATATACGCTGATATTTTTAAAACTGAGGCGGCGTTAGTGCGATCACAATTTGTTTCAGGAACCCACGCTTTAGCTGTTGCCTTACTGGGAGTTTTAAAAGCAGGCGATGAGATGATAGCTGCTACGGGGGCTCCATATGATACGATGCAGACTATTATCGGTGTACCTGTAAAAACGCCAGGCTCGCTTGCTGATCTGGGAGTAATCTATAAAGAAATTCCAATGACAGGCTCGCAGGTCGATCTTGAAAAAATAAAGTCCTCAATTACAGCTAAAACAAAATTGGTGCATATCCAACGGTCCTGCGGTTACAGCAGTGTACGTAAAACATTAACAGTAGAAGAAATCGGGACGATCTGCAAAGCTGTTAAAACAGTAAATCCTGAGATCATTTGTTTTGTTGATAATTGTTATGGCGAATTTATTGAAAAGGAAGAACCAACAGAAGTTGGAGCTGATCTTATGGCAGGCTCTCTCATCAAAAATCTTGGTGGTGGTCTTGCTCCTACAGGCGGCTATATTGTTGGCAGAAGAGATTTAGTAGAACTTGCTTCCTATCGATTAACTGCACCTGGTTTAGGTGGAGAAATGGGCGCTACCCTTGGCGATACAGCAAGAGAGTTCTATCAGGGACTGTTCCTGGCTCCTCATGTCGTGTTACAAGCTGTTAAAACAGCAATTTTTGCCGCAGCAGTTTTTGACCGTTTAGGTTATCAGGTTACTCCCGCTGCAGGTGACAGAAGAAGTGATATCATACAGGCAATTTGCTTGGAAACTAAAGAACGTTTATGTAATTTTTGTGTGGCCATTCAAAGCAACTCTCCAGTTGACGCACATGTGGCGCCAGTACCTGCCATGATTCCCGGCTATCAGGATGAGATAATCATGGCAGCAGGTACTTTTGTCCAGGGTGCATCAATTGAATTAAGTGCGGACGGCCCTTGTCGTGAACCTTATAATGTCTATTTCCAGGGAGGACTTACTTTTGAGCATGGACGTATTGCAATTATGTCAGCAGCCAAAATGGTAGGGGAGAAATAGCTAAAATTAAATATTCTTATAAATACTAAAAAAGCAGCTAAGATGAATGATAAATCACCTTAGCTGCTTTTTACTGTTTAAGAAAGATAAAGACACCCATGTGATGTCACATGGGTGTCTTTATGATATTTTTATGGCGTAAAATAGATGTTATAGCATTCTGAATACAGCTATTACCTTACCAATGACCTGAATATTATCAGTGCCTGTTATAGGAGTATAAGCATCATTTTCAGGCTGCAGGCGAATTGAACGTAATTCGCGGAAATAACGCTTAACGGTTGTTTCTTCGCCATCAATAAGAGCAACAACTATATCACCATTATTAGCAAAATTTTGCTTTCTGGCAACAATATAGTCATGATCAAGAATACCAGCTTTGATCATACTATCTCCCGATACTGATAACATGAAAACATCTTCCTGGCAACCAATTAAATCCAAAGGAATAGGATAGGTTTCTTCGACGTTTTCAACTGCTAAAATAGGCTGACCAGCAGTAACTTTACCAACCAGAGGAACTGGAACAACTGTTTTCTGACGCCAGCTGCTGTCTTGTGTTAATTCAATAGCACGTGGTTTGGCAGGGTCTCTTTGCAAAAAGCCATATTCTTCTAATTTATGCAAATGCGTGTGTACACTAGCACTTGAAGACAAACCTACAGCCTTGCCAATTTCGCGTACAGCAGGAGGATAGCCTTTAGCATAAACATGCTCACGAATAAAATCTAAAATCGCTCTTTGCCGATCAGAAAGCATTTCTTCTGTAATAACGCCATCAAAATCACTAAAACGTGCTCTTCTTGCCATAAAACCAGCCTCCAATTCCAATCCTCATAATATCTCGTAAAATTTTAGACAATAAAATTTATCGTTTCTAATTTCTTCTATTATATCAGGAACAGAAGAGAATGTCAAAACATCTGTTTGTAGTTGTTCGTTTAATGAACTTAGCAAAAGAACCTTATGGTCAACCTTATTTATAGAAAATTCTCGGCTTTTTATTTTATGTCCGATAATATATATTATGTAAAGTACCAAACTCGAATTATAAATGTGTAATATGCTATTCACTAAGGATTTTACATAAAACCTTATTTCAGACATATATTTGACATATAAGCATTTTTAAACGATTATACTACAACTTATACTCGCTTTGTTTTTACAACGTCTTTAAAACGATTTATAGCGATGCTTTTTTATAAAAAATACCTGGATAATATTTTGATGCTATTATCCAGGTATCAGAACTAATATTTTTTAATGTCTTTCTGTCAGCAAGGAACTTTTAAATAAATCATAGTTATCAAATTCTTTTTGAATCAAATCTGCTTGTCCTGTTTGCTCTTGAGTAAAATAACAGAGCAAACTGATCCTGTTATCAGCATCAAAATAAATTTTCTTTTGTCCACTGATAGACAGATCTGTTAAATTATTTTCTTTAAATACATCATAACCAGGTTGATTGATTTTTGATAAATTCTTTGGTAGATGTAAATCCAGGTCATAAGTAAATTTGATCAGACAGTTTTCTTGATTGATCTCCATATCATGTGTGAAATTTTTGACCTGAACAAACTTTTCCAGCTTTGCTTTTTCACGAGGATTTAAAAATGGTTTATTCATAAATTCTTCAAACATCATCTTTGTAAAGACAGGATTTTCTAAAAATTGCCTGGGACCCTGATCATGCGGACGATTTGATTGATATTTTGCTGAAATACCTATAAGGCCTTCTGAATAAGCCTTTAAAATTTTTCCTAAATCAAATTCGCTGGTATTAATGTTCGATTCTACATTGATACTGGTATCAGTAGTTTTAATATTGAATAATTTGGAGTCTATATACTCCTTCCCCATCGTTTCCAAGCTTTTCACAGGTAATGCAGAAAAGAAACTGATGGGCATATTTTCAAATTTTTGATTGCTTTGGATATAAAGCCAGTCATGAGGTATTTTAAAATCTTTGTCAAAAATACCATCTTTAATTATAAGTCCAGAATTCGACGCTTGCGGTTTAAAGAAATTTAGTTTTTTGGTAAACTCTTTAGAGAGTTTCTTATATGCACGTTTATCTACTCTGTTATCCGCAAGTTTTTGAATAAATTTATCCAGTCCATCTTTTTCCAGACTGGTCTCAGTCTGTTCATTTTCAGGAAATTCAACATAACCGCTGCTTATATTATATAATTGATCATTTTGTGATAATATATATATCTTCGAAATCAAATTATATTGTGCTGTCATTTGCTTGCCATCAGCACTAAATTTTACCGAAGGATTATATTTTTGCACAGCCTGCTGTTCCTTTTTAGTATAGGCAACCGGCAGTTCAATAGCATAGTTAAGCAGCATATCATTATTGATTTCTAATGCTGGTATCTTATTAAGCTTTGTTATTTTATAGCTCTTTTCGCCTGGTAAGGATTGCATATTTTCCTGCATAAGTTTTTGCATATATACCTGCAATTCATTTTGTGGTGCAGTAAGATACGCATAAGCAGGATCAGCTAAAATATCTTTTCCTGCTTTAATATCTGCAGCTATTTTCTTTAAATCTTCTTCAAATTTATCTGTGGCAAAATCAGTTTTAGTATATGCTTCAACTGATTGCTGACTGATTGCAGCTATACCATGCATGCCAGCCTTATTACTACCGGCTGCAAACAGATCTTTACTGACAATAACAGTATTATTATTGTTATTGTCAGGGATATCAACACTAAAACCAGCTTCTTCACTGCGATAGTCGAACGCATAACAAGTAGCAAGGCTGCCTAAAATACTAACTGCGACGATTCCTGAACAGATTGTTTTTTTCATAGCTATGTCTCCTTTGCATAAATACTGCTAAGTAAAGAGGCGTCAAAAATCACTGCAAATCAAGCTTTTTAATGTTCTCTAGAAGCGCTTTAGAAACCGGTTGTTCTGTATTGCCAAGAGTAGATGTATAGACTATAAGGCCGCCTTTTTTCTTTGTAAAGAAAATTCTACCGGTATTATCGAAATCTTTTTTACCTTTTAAGTTAAAGGCAAAATCGAAATTTATATATCCTATTTTAGGAGTAATGTTAATATCAAAATCAAATTTACTGTTTTTATAATAGCGACTGCTCTCGATATAAGTTTTTAACTCTGAAAACAATAGCTGCATCTCTGCTTTAGTAGCTTCTGGATTTTCTAAATAAGCAGCGGTTTCAAAGTCCTTTGTTTCACAGGAAACTGACCATACGCTCTCTGTCAGCAAATCCATCCATGAAGCTATGTTTTCTTCAGAAACATTATCCGCTATTTTCTCTTTATCTAAATCATCAGCCTCTAAATTTTGGGATTTTTCTTTAATTTTGGCTAAGGTTTCCAAAGGTAAGGCAAATGTCAGACAGGCTTTAGGATCGTCTGAAAAATAACTTTGAACATAATACCAGTTGTCTGGAAGCTCAAATTTAAATTTTCCGATTTTGTCAGTATAAACTAATGGCTTAATGACTTCAACAGGTTTTGTTGTGGCCACGCCTTGACGATACTCGTCGCGTACCGACTCAGTCGATTGTTCAGAGTCCTTTTTATTGTCTAAAGTTTTAGTAGTTATTACATACAATCTGTCATTTGCGGAAAGTAAATCAACAGAACATAAATATGAGTTCTGATCATCACTTTTATTGACTGCATTATCTGTAAACTGTAGAGTCAAACTTTTTTTGCCGTGAAGTTTTTGTGCGTGAATGTTAAAAGCAAGATCATCTGGCAGCTGTTTAATAAAAGGTTTATCAGCAGGCCAGTAAAGTGAAGGATTCAATAGTTTTAAATCTGCTTTTTTAGGATCGATACCAGAACGTTCCAATAATTCGATTGATGCATAATCATCATTAAAAGCGTCGGTAGTGAATTTTTGTTCCAGTAGATCCGATGCCTGTTTTTGATTAAGACTGTAAACGTAAATAAAATTACCATTAGACTGCATTCCGCCATAAAAATCTTTGCCTACAATATTTATTTCCTGCTGTGGTACATTTATCTTAAAGCCCGCTTCAGGATTACGATATTCGGCTGCAGAACCGGTATTTACTAATGACAGTTGAATTAACAGGGATAGAAATATCAAAAACTTTGCCACTTTGCCACCTCGTTAATTATTTTGCAATAATTTCAACCATCACGCCACTGTCCAAATTACAGGCGTTAGCTTCATCAGTATCAATATGAACTTCATCAGCATTACCTTCACCGGCACGTACTAAAACATTATTTAAAGTCAAAGCACGTTCCCCTGTTGTTTGGATAGAAACAATGTCGCCATCTTTTAATCCGTAGGTTTCTGCTGTTTCAGGATATAAATGAATATGCCGGGCGGCAATAATTATGCCTTCAGTAATTTCTACTTCGCCTTTAGGCCCTACCAGTTTTCCGCCCGCAGACTCTTTGATATCGCCAGAATTTCTGATTGGCGGATTCAGTCCGACTTTTCTGGCATCAGTAAAAGATAGCTCCAGTTGCGTATATTTACGCAGCGGACCAATAATTCTTAATTTCATTTCACCTTTTGCAGTTACTAAAGTAATCTGTTCTTCTGAAGAATACTGCCCTGGCTGACCAATATATTTTTTAGGGTGTAATTCAGATCCTTCACCAAATAAAATATCCATATGCTCGCGGCATAAATGAGCATGACGTGCCGAAACTCCTAATACTAATGGAAATTGCATTTTATTCACCTCGAAGAAAAATTTTTAATATAGAACTTATCTTATTTATTTTAACATATCATAGAAGTTTTTACCATTCTACAGTTAAGTAAAATAAGAACAAATATGAAAAGAAAATTAAAAAAATATCCGGCAGAATTCTGCCGGATCAGTAAGGAAACTATTCTTTAAATCTTTGACAAATATTCATCAATTGCCAACGCCGCTTTTTTACCGGCACCCATGGCAGAAATTACTGTTGCTGCCCCGGTCACTATATCGCCGCCGGCAAAAACTCCTGGAATAGAAGTAGCGCCTTCTTCATCGGCAACGATATTGCCGCGCTTATTAGTTTCCAGTTCAGGCGTTGTTTGTTTAAGCAAAGGATTGGGCCCCTGCCCGATCGCCATAACCACCATATCAACATCAAGAACATATTCTGAGCCTTTGATTTCCACAGGAGAACGGCGCCCTGATGCATCAGGCTCGCCAAGTTCCATTTTAACACACTCCATACCACTGACCCATCCCTTTTCGTTTCCAAGAATACGTGTGGGATTATTGAGCAGTCTCAGTTCTATACCTTCTTCTTTGGCATGCCCTATCTCCTCTTTACGAGCCGGCATTTCATCTTCACTGCGACGATAAACAATGTATACCTGTTCAGCACCAAGTCGTTTGGCAGTACGTGCAGCATCCATGGCAACATTACCGGCGCCTACAACAGCAACCTTTTTACCTACATATACCGGAGTTGCAACATTCGGAAATTGATAAGCGCGCATCAAATTAACGCGGGTAAGGAATTCATTAGCAGAATATACTCCGTTTAAATTTTCGCCATCGATATGCATGAAATGCGGCAATCCTGCTCCTGTACCAACATAAACGGCACTAAATCCTTCTTCTTCCATTAATTCTCTAATGGTGAAGGTTCTGCCAATAACAGCATTAGGAATTATTTTAACTCCCAGCTCTTTTAAAGCGTCAATTTCGTGTTTTACAATTTCTTTAGGCAAACGAAATTGAGGAATACCATACATTAAAACGCCTCCAGGAGCATGCAGGGCTTCGTACATAGTAACGTCATAGCCCATTTTTGCAAGATCACCTGCGGCAGTCAAACCGGAGGGACCACTGCCCACAATGGCTACTTTTTTACCTTTTGCGGGTGCTGTATCAGCTTGTGTAACATCAATACCCTGTTCACGGGCGTAATCGGCAACAAAACGTTCCAGACGGCCAATAGCTACAGATTCACCTTTGATACCTAAAACACATTTACTTTCGCACTGGTTTTCCTGAGGGCAAACACGTCCGCAAACAGCCGGCAAACTATTTTTGCGTTTTAATATAGCGATAGCATCGTCCATTCTGCTTTGTGCCAGAGCCTGGATAAAAGCAGGTATCTCCACATTCACCGGACATCCTTCAACGCAGCGCGGCTTGGGGCAATTCAAACAGCGCTGTGCTTCATCGACAGCAGTATCCATGTCATAGCCAAGTGCTACTTCTTCAAAGTTTTTATTTCTAATATCAGCCGGTTGTTCCGGCATAGGATTTCTCATTCCTCCACGCATTTGCAATGACCTCCGCAGCTATATTCGAGCATTTCCTGACCTTTATACATTTGCTGACGCTGAACAAGATTAGCGAAATCTACTAAATGAGCATCAAATTCAGGACCGTCAACACAGGCAAATTTATTTTCATTACCTACCATGACGCGGCAGCCGCCGCACATTCCCGTTCCGTCAACCATAATGGTATTTAAGCTGACAGTAGTTGGAGTACCATAAGGTCTGGTAGTTTCCGCAACATTTTTCATCATGATAACAGGCCCGATAGCCAGAACCAAATCAATTTTTTCACCAGCTTCGAGCATTGCCTTCAGAGGATCTGTAACAAAACCTTTATGACCAGCACTGCCATCATCAGTAGTAATAATGACTTCGTCACTTACGGCTTCCATTTTATCTTTAAAAATGATCAGATCTTTATTTCTGGCGCCGATAATCGAAACTACTTTGTTGCCAAGCTCATGATAAGCACGGGCAATAGGATAAACAGGCGCAACGCCGATGCCGCCGCCAACACAAACAACAGTACCGAATTTCCCCATGTGTGAAGGCATACCTAAAGGTCCAAGCACATCAAGTATTTCGTCACCAACGTTGAAAGCTTCACAAAGATGCGTTGTAGTATTACCTACTGTTTGCACGATCAAAGTAATAATTCCTTTTTCGCGATCGAAGTCAGCAATAGTCAAAGGTATACGCTCGCTGTTTTCATCTGTACGGATCATCACAAACTGACCTGGCTGGCATTTATGCGCTATCATTGGCGCTTCAATGATAAATTCATAAACAGCCGGTGCTAAATTATTTTTTACAAGTATTTTTGCCACTATCGTCACTCCTAAGTTTTTATCTTTATTTAGTTAAGCGATGACCACGTGTATTGGCCTCCGCATAAATTTTTTCTACATCCATGTGCAGCAGTTCACCATTTTTCATCAAAACTTTACCGTTGACGATAACTGTATCAGCGTCAGTTGCATTTGCAGCATAAACTAACAACGAAATACGGTCGTGCCGTGGATACCAATAGGGTTTTTGCATATCGTAAAGGACTATATCAGCCTTCTGCCCCACCGCTATCTGCCCTACATTGGTAAAGCCCAAGGCCAAAGCGCCTTGCTTAGTGGCCAGTTCTAAAGCCTCTTTAGCTGGAATGAGCAAAGGATCTCCGCTGATACCTTTATGCAGCATAGCTGTAAGACGACATTCTTCCAAAAGATCTAAGTTATTATTGCTGGAAGTTCCGTCTGTACCAAGTCCGACTATAATACCGCGTTTCAGCATGGCCGGTATCGGAGCAATACCACTGGCCAACTTCAGATTACTCTGCGGATTATGCGCCACACGCACTTTTTTCGCGGCCATTATTTCCATATCCTCTTCACTGACATGTACGCAATGTGCAGCCAAAGTCCCACAATCAAACATCTGCAAACTGTCCATCAGTTTGATAGGCGTCATATGATGTTCTTTTACACAATCACTCACTTCTCCTGCCGTTTCACACAGATGCATATGAATTTCTGCATCCAATGCACCGGCTTTGGCTATAACTTTCTTTAAATAAGGTACAGGGCAGGTATAGGGAGCATGTGGGCCAAACATTACCCTGATACGGCCATCAGCTTTCCCATGCCAGTTTTTAAAAAGCGTTTCATTATCCTGCAGTTTTTCATCAGCATCAGGTGTAAGGCCTACCAAACCACGGCTTAAAGAAGCACGCATACCGGTTTCTTCTACTGCCTGAGCAACTCTGTCCATTGCAAAATACATATCGGCAAAACAGGTAGTACCGGTTTTCAGCATTTCTACGATCGAAAGCATTGTGCCCCAATAGATGTCGTCATCATTTAAGCCTGCTTCTGCGGGCCAAATCTTATTTTGCAGCCAGTCCATCAAAGCCATATCGTCTGCATAACTGCGCAATAAAGTCATAGCAGCATGGGTATGTGTATTTACCATGCCGGGAACCGCGATCTTATCCGCAGCATCAATTATTTCAGCATTCTCAAAACCGCCCGGCAGTTCTTTACTGATAACGCTGATCGTATCGTTGTCAATTCCTAAAAAATACTTTTCATTGTCGGGAGCCGAAATTATTTCTACATTTTTTATCAGTAATTTACCCAAGTACTTCATCTCCCTTTTCTGTTTGACGTTTAGAATAATGCTGCTTATAGAAATCATGCATTACAGCAATATCTGCTTCCGGCAATAATTTTGCACCGCCCATAGTTTCGCAGATACAGTAAATCTGTGCTGCTTTTTCGACTATTTCGGCAGTCATTAAAGCGGAATTTAAAGAGCTGCCCCAGCACACGACGCCATGATTAGCCAATAATGCGGCTTTTTTATTTTGCAAAGCTTTTACAGCATTTGCAGCTAAAGCTTCCGTTCCCGGTAACGCATATTCAGCAACATCTACACTGCCGCCTATTATTTGTACCAGATCTTCGATCAAAGCCGGTATAGGTTTATGCATTGCGGCACAGGCACTGGCATAAATGCTGTGTGTGTGTACTATGGCCTGCGCTTCTGGTATTGCCTCATAAACCGCCAGATGCAGGGGAGTTTCGGATGAGGGAATCAATGCGCCCTCAAGTTTATTGCCCTGCATATCCACAACGATAACGTCTTCAGTATTTAAGCTGTCATAACTGCGACCGGACGGCGTTATTGCGCAGCATGAAGTATTGATTTTGATGCTTAGATTCCCCCATGATCCGGCGATCATTTTCTGCTCGATCATTTTTAGGCCGGCGGCAACAATTTGCTGACGCGCTGCATCGATAATGCGATCATCCTGCAATATTAACACATCCTTCTAGGCTTGATGCAGATAAGCTTCCTGTTCCTGAGTCAACTTATCGATACCAATGCCCATAGCCTGTAATTTAAGCGCAGCAATTTCAGTATTTAATTCTTCCGGTAAAACGTAAAGTTTATTTTCCAGATCATTTTTATGTTCCAATAAATATTTCATTGCTAAAAACTGCATCGCAAAAGAAAGATCCATTACCTCAACAGGATGTCCATCGCCACAGGCCAGATTTACGAGGCGTCCTTCGCCCAGCAAATTGATTTTACGCCCATCAGCCATCGTAAAGGTCCTGATATTTTTTCTTACTTCATATGACGGCTCTACGGTCAATTCTTCAAGATGGTTAATATTGATTTCAACGTCGAAATGACCTGCATTGCTGAGAATAGCGCCATCTTTCATAACGGCAAAATGCTCTTTGGTGATAACGTCTTTGCAGCCGGTAACAGTAACAAAGAAATCACCATATTTGGCAGCTTCCTGCATCGGCATTACCCTGAAACCATCAAAAACTGCTTCTATGCCTTTGATAGGATCGATCTCAGTGACGATAACATTGGCGCCTAAGCCTTTGGCACGCATTGCCACGCCTTTACCGCACCAGCCATAGCCGGCAACGACTACTGTTTTACCGGCAACCGAAAGGTTAGTCGTGCGCATAATGCCGTCCCAGGAAGATTGACCGGTTCCATAACGGTTATCAAAAAGATATTTGCAATAGGCATCGTTAACAGCAATCATCGGAAAAGCCAGCTTACCGCTGTTAGATAAAGCTTTTAAACGGTGTACGCCAGTAGTAGTTTCTTCGCTGCCGCCAATAAGCTTGGCAACCAGATGCCTGCGTTCACCGTGCAGCATATTGACCAGATCCCCGCCGTCATCGATGATCAGATCCGGCTCAACATCTAATGCTTTACTGAGATACATATCATATTCTTTATCAGTACAGTCATGGGTCGCAAAAACAGTGACACCGCTATCTGCTAACGCCGCGGCAACATCATCCTGAGTAGATAAGGGATTACTGCCGGTTACAACAACATTGGCCCCAGCGTTTTTAAGCACCTGTGCCAGATATGCTGTTTTGGCTTCTAAATGGATAGTAACTACCATATTAAGACCCTTAAAAATCTGGTTTTTACTATATTTTTCATTAAGGATATTAAGCAATGGCATATGCTCTTTTACCCAGGCAATTTTTTGTTTTCCGGATGGTGCTAAAGCGATATCACGAATTATACTTTCCATAATCAATATTAGTCCTCCTCTTGCAGTTTTTGCTGCAATTTTTTTATATTTTCTGTATACGGCGCAGATACTACACCGTATTCGGTAATAATACCAGTAATAAATTCTGCCGGAGTTACATCAAAAGCAGGATTGAAAACCTTTACCTGCCGGGGAGCAGTTACTACTCCCTGAAATAATCTTACTTCATCAGCAGCCCGTTCTTCGATTGGGATCTGGTTGCCATTTTCCAAGGTAAAATCAAAAGTGCTGACTGGAGCAGCGATATAAAAAGGTATATCATGATGCTTAGCTGCCAAAGCTACTCCGTAAGTACCGATTTTATTGGCCGTATCACCATTAGCGGCGATCCTATCCGCACCGACGATAACAGCATCCAGATGCCTGGTCTGCATAACCCAGGCCGCCATATTATCAGTGATCAAAGTAACCGGGATATTATCTTCTGTTAACTCCCAGGCTGTTAAACGTGCGCCCTGTAACAACGGACGCGTTTCATCTGCGTAAACCATCGACAGCCGTCCATCCAAAAATGCTTGCCTGACAACACCTAAGGCAGTTCCCCATCCGCAGGTGGCCAAAGTACCGGCATTGCAATGAGTAAGGATACTGGCCTGCTGAGGCAGTAAAGCTGCACCATGGATTCCGATCTGTCGATTGATCGCGATGTCATCCTGATAAATCCTACAGGCTAAATTTTCCAATGCCGTCCCAATATCTTGCAGCGATCTTTGTTCTTTAGCCAAGGCAACGACCTGCATATACATTTTGTTAACTGCCCAGGCAAGATTGACCGCTGTTGGACGCGTAGAAAGCAAAAAGTCTTTTATCTTCTTAAATTCTATTAAAAGCGTTTCAGAACCGGCACCAGTATATTTTACAATAAGTTCCTGCCAGCCTAAAGTCATGGCAAAAGCTGCGGCTGCGCCAATAGCAGGCGCTCCACGTACTTCCAAGCGTTTTATTGCCTCTCCAACTCTTCGGTAGTCTTCACAAATGATAGTTACAATTTCTGCCGGTAACTTAGTTTGATCTAACAAAAGCAGGCTCTGCCCTTGCCATTCCATAGTTTTGACCATGTTTACAGGCTCCTTATAAAGTAAAACCGCCAAATTCTGTCATGCACTTCGGACAACCGCATTCCATACTGTCTGCTTCATTAGCCGCAATAAAGGCGCTGATAAGCTTTTCCATGTTTTTAATGCTTTTATCCATAGCCTCAACTACTTCACTGTGAGAAAGCGGCGTCGGTGAAATACCTGCAGCCATATTAGTGACGATAGAACAATTTGTATAGCACATTTCTGCTTCTCTGGCAAGCAGTGACTCCGGCATATTGGTCATGCCGACAAGGTCACCTCCCAGCATTGCGAACATTTTAATTTCCGCAGCAGTTTCAAAACGCGGTCCTTCTGTACAGACGTAACAGCCTTTTTTATGAAAAACTATATCTGTCTTATACAGGCAATTGATAACTTTATCGCGCAGTCTGGGACAGTAAGGGTTGGTAAAATCAACATGAGCTACACCACGTTCCGGATTATCATAAAAAGTATTGATACGGCTTTTCGTAAAATCCAAAACCTGGTCACATACAACAAAATGCCCCGGTTCCATATCCAAATTCAAAGATCCAACTGCAGTAGTTGCAAAGATTTCTTCTGTACCAAGGCTTTTCAACGCCCAGATATTGGCACGATAATTTACTTTATGCGGAGCAGTTTTATGCCCCACACCATGACGGGTGATAAAGATCACCTGATTACCGCACATTGTTCCAATATTGCATAAAGCAGGTCCGTAAGGAGTTTGAATCACCTTTTCTTCAAAACATTGTAAGGTTTCCGGACTATAGATTCCAGTTCCACCTATGATCGCTATTTTACGCATATGTTCCTCCTTAGTGTTTATTATTCAGATCATCAATAATCTTTATCAGATCTGGCATTTCTTCCAGGATATAATCAGGGTTGCCTTCGCCAAGCATCTGCTGCCAGTCAAAGCTGGTATAACGTACAGCTGCTGTGCCATAACAACCAGCAGCCTGACCGCTTTGCAAGTCAAAAGGGCTGTCGCCAATACAAAGGCATTCATCAGCTTTCAGATTTAAAGCAGCCAGGGCCTTTGCCATGGGTTCGGGATGCGGCTTATGATATTGACATATATCGCAGCCAATGACTGTCTCTATGTAATTTTCCAGCCCCATACATTGCAGCCCCCGCTCAGCCATCGGGACCTTCTTAGAAGTAACCACAGCCATTTTTATTCCCCGCTGCTGCAGCTCAGCCAGTGTTTCTTTAACACCAGCGAAAGGTTTAATAAGCTCATCATGGTACTTAAGATTAAACTCTCTATAAACAGCGCATAATTCTTCTACCTGATCTTCATTGACATAATTCCTCATGGCGCTGCGCAGTGGTAATCCAAAATATTTTACCAGTTCTGCATGCGGCATTTTTTTATTCAGACACACTGCGAAGCTATGTTCAAATGCTTTGATTATCAAATCTACAGTATCGATCAATGTGCCGTCCAGATCAAATAAGACTCCACGTATCTTCACAAACTTCTCCTTAAATCTTTTACATCTTATCATCTTATAATAACATAAAAGCCTTATAAAATAAAGAATTCAAGGATTTTATAAAGAAAAAGACCGCTCTTGCTACGAGCGGTCAAAATTTATTGTTTTTTAGGAAAGACGACCTGCTTAGGTCCCAATTCAGCATTTTCCGGAATCAAAACTTCGTTGAAACTGATTCCTCGAGTATGCGCGGTGTGACTCCACTCATGATCGTGTCTATGAATATATCCCAACACTGTAATAGGTATCCAGCTGTAAATAAAAAGTGGATACAAGAGGAGGTATATCCAGGATTTAAACGAAGCATGAATTTTAAAAAGCACGATCATCGGAAAAATATACTGACCAATACCTATCAACGTCCAAACTTCCAACGGCAGAATAGCGTATAATACATTCGTATAGAAAGGATAAAACTGATAGATATAACTGCAAATTACAAAAAAAGTAGAGATAAGCAAGAAGTACGGCTGGAACAAATTGATAATACCATCAAGTACAACAATATTTCTTTCTTTAATCCCTTTGACAAATAATTTACCGATATAACGATTAGCTACATCAAAATGCCCCTGAGCCCAACGTTTGCGCTGGTTCCAAGACTGCATAAATGTGAGCGGCTTTTCGTCATAAACAATAGCATCATGCGCCCAGGTAGTAGGTATGCCTTCCAACAGGGCTTTCATGGTAAATTCCATATCTTCAGTAAGACAGGTGGCTCCCCAACCATGTCTGCGCAGGATATCGGTAGAAATACACATACCAGTACCGCCAAGACAGCTTGATAAACCTATATTATATTTCGCCAAATGCCATACATGATTTACTACCCAGAAAGAAATCGAAAATACACCGGAAATCCAGGTATCATTAGGATTTTTGGAATCCAGATAACCTTGAATAAGTTGTTCACCTTTACATAAGCGGCTGTTCATTTCTTTTAAAAAGTTAGGATGGACTAGATTGTCAGCATCGAAAACACAGACAGCATCATATTGACGCTCCATTTCAAAAAGTCTTTGGAACATCCAATCCATTGCAAAGCCTTTACCCTTTTCATTATCATTGAAGCGTTCATAAACAATGGCTCCTGACTGACGGGCAATTTGCGCTGTATTATCTTTACAGTTATCTGCAACTACAAAAATATCATATAAACGATCAGAATAATTCAGCAGATGCAGATTCTCGACCAATTGACCGATAACTTGCTCTTCATTGTGTGCACAAACGATCATTGCAAAAGTTTTTTGCTCGTCGTAAATTTTTTCTTCCGGTCTGCGGCCAAAAAGGCCAAAGAAAGAAAGCGTAAAATAATAGATCGTAAAGAATACAATTAAAAGCTGCAACGGAATCATGATCAAGTCAAAATAGGTACTCATCAAAAATCTCCTTGCTTTCTAAAAATATTTACTGCTTACTTAGCATTTTTGCATAAACGCAGTTAATAATCCCAGCTAACGAATAAGTGAACATAGCGGCAAACGGCCAGGCTGAAAGATTCGTATACAGTAAATACAGGCCAACAGCTGCAGCAATTATTACCGGAGGTAAAAACATCGGATTGCCTTTACCTTTAAAATCCGGGAATTTTACGTTGCTGTACATGATACAGCCAATTACAAAAGTTAAAACAGCAACAAAATAAGTGGAAAAGGAATAACCCGAAAGAACATATGTTGCCAGAACACAAGCGCCGGCAGGAATTGGCATCCCTTGAAAGTAGCCTTTTACTTCCCCTACATTTACGTTAAATCTTGCTAAGCGCATAGCTCCGCAGATTGTAAAAACAGAAGCAATAAGCTTACCCAGTAAACCTAGATCCGTCATACCATATTGATAAATAAGAATAGCCGGAGCAACGCCAAACGAACCTAAATCGCACAAAGAATCGAGCTCTTTACCAAACTCGCCGCCTCCTACTCCCAAAAAGCGGGCTGCTCTTCCATCCAGAGAATCTGCAATAACAGCGAGTATTATAAAGATAGCTGCTCTGGAAAAATTGCCTTCAAATGTATCAAAAATAGATAAAACACCAAATGTTAAACTTAAAGCACTAATACTGTTAGGGATGATACGACGATAATTCATTTCTTAATGAACCCTCCCGATCATAGAAACTCCTCCAACTACTGAATCGCCTTTTTTAACAAGAATTTCAACATTCTTTGGCAAAACAATTTCAGTACTTGATCCAAATTTAATCATACCATAACATTCGCCCTGTTTCAAATTATGGCCTAAAGTCACCCAGGATACGATACGACGTGCCAGTAATCCAGCGACCTGAATAACCAAAACTCTCATTTTATCATTTTGTACGCCGATAGCATGGCGTTCATTTTCAAATGAAGCAGATTTTTTATAAGCAGGAACAAATTGACCGCAGGTATAACGCTGATATTTTATTTCACCATTTACAGGGCTGCGATTAACGTGTACATTAAAAACGGAAAGGAAAATGGTAACTTTTACAGCATCTTCATTTAAATATTCTTCGTCATAAAAATCTTCTATAGCCATTACAGTTCCATCTGCTGGAGAATAAATAATGGAATCATCTGCTGGTGTAGGTCGATTGGGATTACGGAAAAAATAAATAAAAAACAGCATGAATACTGCAGGAACAACAGCCCAGACCAGGCTCCCCCAATAGCCTACAGCAAAAGTAATAATAGCAAAAGCGAATATAAACGGATGACCGTCTTTGACTATATTCATAATAGAGAGCCCCTCTCTTTCAGCAAATTTAAGAAAACAAAAAGCAAAATAATAATGTGATGAGCCTTCAGTTCATCACATTATTATAATACAGCCATATCTTTTTGTCCATTTTTATTTCATTTGGAACAAATTACTTTAATAACAAATTTTGGCAGAGCGAGCATTCTTGTAAACCGGCTTGGTTGTTTATAAAGACGGAAAAGCCATTCTAACGAATATTTCTGCATCCATAACGGAGCACGTTCCATTTTTCCTGCTAATACGTCAAAGCTTCCGCCTATGCCCATAGTAATACAAGGCATCAGTTCCTGAAGGTGGGCATTCAACCACTTTTCCTGTTTTGGTGCTCCTAACGCCAGAAAAAGGATCTGCGCACCGCTGTTATTGATGGCTTCAATAATAACTTTTTCATCACTATCTTTGAAATAGCCGTCTCTGCAGCCTACTATATTCACACCCGGATATAAGCTTTCCGCTTTTTTCTTTGCAGCTTCAGCTATACCAGGAGCTGCACCAAAGAAAAAAGCTTTATATCCTTTTTCTGCAGCCAGGTTAAGTAAACGATTAAATAAATCAAAACCGGCAACTCTTTCAGGCACATCATGCCCCAATTTTCTGCCTGCCCAGACAGTTCCAGCACCATCCGGCAGGACCAAATCAGCAACATTTGTTAAAATGTTTTTATATTCTGCATCATCCTGACACATCATAATGATCTCAGCATTAGCAGTAACGACAAAAGAGTGTGCCTGCGCTTGTATTTTGTCATCAAGATATTGAACAGCAGCATCCATACTATAAGGATGAACCGGCACATCCAAAACCTGAATAGCAGTGATTTTTTCCATTAGTAATAACCCTTATTGAATATATAAATCAATGATATTGGCATTTTTATCAATACATTTATATTTGTAAACCGGGCGTCCTACACTGCCGCGGTGAAGATCAAGACTCAATAATTTCAAGGATTTCAGAAACTCTAAATATTTACGGATCGAGACACGCGAAATACCAACTTTAGCTGAAATTTCTTCCGTGGTAAACATTCCGTCGATTTTAATGATTTCAGACCAGACCGTATTCAGAGTATTTTTATCCAAACCTTTAGGTAAAGTAACTTCTACATCTGTGTCCTGATGAATGATAGTTTTATCAAGCTCATCCTGTTTAAGAATAGACTGTTCTTCAACTAAATTATAACGGCTCTTATAATTGTTTAAAGCCAGATTAAATCTTTCAAATTCAAAGGGCTTGATGATATAGTCAAATGCCCCTAAACGCAGCGCCGCTTTGATTTTATCTTTATCATTGGCAGCCGATACGATAATGACGTCGACGTCATATTCCTGTTCCCTTATTTTGGCCAGTAACTGCAAACCATCCATTCCCGGCATAAAAATATCAAGAATGACAAGATTATACTCTTTAGTCTGCATAATTTTCAAAGCTTCATCACTGTTGCGAACGATATCACAGAGTTGAAAACCTTTGATTTGGGTCAGATAATGTTCGTGAAGTTTTCCTACCATCGGGTCATCTTCTACTACTAAAACTTTGATCATGATGTTTTCACCGTCCTTACGATTGGTAATCTTATGGTAAACGTGGTACCTTCGCCTACAGTTGATTCAACTTCGATAGTACCTTTTAAGTGGGTAACTGTTTGTTTTACTAAAAAAAGTCCGATACCGCGTCTGGGCCCCTTACTAGAATAACCTTTTTCAAAGATAGTTTCAAGTTTATTTTCGGGAATACCAGGACCAGAGTCTTCGACCATGACCATAATTTCATTATCAAAGGTCAGAATACTCAGGTTTACGATTCTTTCACTTGGGTGATCGCGTAAAACGTCAAAAGCATTTTCAATTAGATTACCAATGATCAGAATCAGTTCCTGCACTGTAGGCCGAATAAATTCAGTCGTAAGTTCACTTTCATCAGTCAAAGAAAATTCAATATCCAACTCTCTGGCCCGGCTGATTTTTCCTAAAATAAAACCTGCTAATGTGATGTCTTTTAATCTTGTCACTACATAAGCGGCTTCTGCCTGCCTGTTATTGGCGATCTCCATCGTAAACTGTTTTAATTCATCATAAGCCTTCATATCGATCAAGCCCATGATAACATGCATTTTATTCATAAATTCATGGGTCTGAGCTCTAAGCGCATCAGCATAATTACGTACGCCGGTTAACTGGTTAGCCAGCTCTTCCAGTTCAGTTTTTTTGCGGAATGTTATGATTGCGCCGCCGATATGTCCATTATCAAATAAAGGCACTAACGTTGCAATAAATAAAACAGAACCTACCTGCACAGGCATATCGAGCGTTGCCCTGCCTTCTTTTAAAACAGTATCCAGAGTCAGTCCGTTCATAACGGTTTCAAGCGGCTTGCCCAAAAGCGTATGTGGATTTGCTATTCCCGCCTGCGCAAACAAAAACTCTGATTCAGTATTGATCAAGGTTATCTCTGCATCCTTATTGATTGCAACAACGCCTTCTTTAACAGAATTAAGCAAAGCATTACGTTCCTGCAATAAAGTGGCAATATCTTCCGGCTCTAATCCAAATAAAGTTGCTTTTACATGCCTGGCTAAAAAAACGGCACCGCCTATACCTACAAATAAACCAAACAGGCTTGCCAGAAAGATAAGCAGCACTGATTCAACCGTTAAATCCTGAATCATTTTCGGCGACACTCCAGCTACGATATAGCCGATAACAGTATTACGGTCATCGCGAATAACCCCTACTGCCTTTTCGTTGAAAACCGAAGTATCATACCAGTTCAAATTAGTGGTTGACCCCTGTTCAGCTACTATTTGACGCGCTTCATCCTCAAATCCATCTATTGAAGTAGGATTATGAAATACACGGATATTTTTATTGCGGTCTAAAATAATAATACTTGCTTTACAGGATTTTGCCGCCATATTAACGACATTATTCAGAGTTTCATTGGTACTATTGATGTCAGTCTCATACGTCAGAGAACGAATTACCGCCGGCGAATGAGAAAGCAAGGTAGTAATGCTTACCGCGTTTACGCTTATACGTTCATCAACAACACCTGAAACCCTATGCGCTATAAGCAGACTGGCTGGTAATAATGATGCAACGATAACAAATGTTATCAGAAGCACTATTTTTTGTGATAAGGTGAATTTATTTGTTCCGTTTTTATATGTCATACTTTTCACCTCACCAAAAATTCTTTTGCCACTGTTTATAGCATAAACCACTTTTTAAAGTTTTTACAATTAACTTTACTTAAATTATTAGATAATTTATATTTTAATATCTAAATTTTAGCAACATCTGAAGGAACTGTCAAAAATTGAATGCCAGGGTTTCGCTCTAATATCCAATTCAAAGACCATTCATTATTAACTAAAATAACAGGTCTGTCTTTTTGATCGTAAACCAGCATCCCGCTGTCCAATCCCTTAATATTTTCAATAAGCTTTTTATCTTCTGCATAAACCCAGCGTGCGACAGTATAAGCCAGCTGGTTCATCAAAAGCTGCGCGCTGTATTCGTTGAGCAGCCTGTATTCTAATACTTCCAGCTGCAAGACACCAACAACACCGACAATAAAGCTTTCGATACCAACATCCTTTTGCTCAAAAACCTGGATCGCGCCTTCCTGTGCCAGCTGCGTAATGCCCTTGACAAACTGTTTCCGTTTCAATGAATCCTTGGGCTGTACTCTGGCAAAAATTTCCGGCGGAAAAACAGGAAAGTCTTCAAATTGGACTTTCATTTTTTCATCACTTAGGGAATCTCCGATTCCAAAAATTCCAGGATCAAAAACGCCGATAATATCGCCAGGGTAAGCCTTTTCAACAATTGTACGTTCCTGGGCAAGAAATTGCTGCGGCTGCGAAAGCTTGACTACTTTTCCACCCTGTTTATGGTAAACGGACATACCTTTTTCAAAAACACCGGAGCAGATGCGCATAAACGCAATTCTATCACGATGTGCCGGATTCATATTGGCCTGAATTTTAAAAACAAAAGCAGAAAACTCTTCTGTTGCTGGATCTAAAATTTCACCGTTTTGCAAAATTCTTGGCTGCGGCTGCGGTGAAAGTTCCAAAAATTTCTCTAAAAAGCTGCGGACACCAAAATTAGTCATCGCACTGCCGAAAAACAGCGGCGTCAGCTCGCCGTTATTGACGCGTGCCATATCAAATTCATCACCAGCCAAATCAAGCAATTCGATATCATTGCAGAGGTTATCATACAGTTCCTGGCCCAAGGCTTCAATGATTTGAGGATCGTCAAGAGAACCTGTTGTTGATTTTAAGATTTTAGAACCATGACTATTATCATCTTCAAAAAGTTCGATCTGTTTTTTGATCCGATCATAAACGCCCTTGTAATTACCGTCAATTCCAATAGGCCAATTGATAGGATACGCATGAATACCAAGAACCTGTTCTAACTCCGCCATTAAATCAAACGGATTTCTGCCATAACGGTCTAATTTATTGACAAATGTAAAAATAGGCAGCTTCCGGCGATGGCAAACCCAAAACAGCTTTTTCGTCTGCGGTTCAACGCCCTTGGCAGCATCAATAAGCATTACCGCACTGTCTGCCGCCATCAAAGTTCTATAAGTATCTTCCGAGAAATCCTGATGTCCGGGAGTATCAAGAATATTGACGCGGTGCCCGGCATAATCAAATTGCAAAACGGAAGACGTGACAGAAATACCACGCTGCTTTTCGATTTCCATCCAATCAGACACTGCGTGTTTATTGCTTTTACGCGCTTTTACTGAGCCTGCCAGATGGATAGCGCCTCCATATAACAAAAGTTTTTCAGTTAAAGTCGTTTTACCGGCATCAGGATGAGAAATAATGGCAAAAGTACGCCTTTTCTCAATTTTCTCCAACAATTCCTGCATATTATCCCCCTAATTATTCTTTATTCTGCATCTCGTATAAACGATAGGCATCTATTATTTGTTTTAGTACATATTCCGGTACCGGCGTTTCTGTTTCCAGCTGGCCTTTCATATTAAAGCGAAAAGCAATATCAGTAAACGTTTCTCCGCCGTAAGTTTCACAGCTAAAAGTTGTACGCATAAACTCGTCTTTAAAAGTACAGTCTTTCAGTGAATTCTTTTTACGGTCGGAGTCCCATTGACTGTAGATCGCGAATAATTTTCTCTGTGCCTCTTCCGGTATTTCCTCACTTGTGACAACTGTTTCTTCCAATGGCGTACAATCAAGGTTCTCGTAGACCGTACCATCTTCGAGAGTAATACTTACTGTCAGCACATAGTCTTTTTCAAAAAAATCTGCTGTTTTGATCTGCCATTTATCCAGCCACTTTTTTATACAGTCCGGGCAGATAAAATGTACATCTCTAATACTGTTGCTCATAAAGTTATCGCGATAATACAACTCTCCAGCAGGTATGAAATTCTTATCGCAGTCACCACAAACTAACGGCAGCGTACGAATCATAGATATAACCCTCCTTGCCAACAGACAAAAAAATAAGCCTTTACGGGGGTTACCCGTAAAGGCTGGCGATCCGAAATGGTCGGAGCGGCGGGATTCGAACCCACGACCTCTTCCACCCCAAGGAAGCGCTCTACCAAGCTGAGCCACGCCCCGAATCACAATGAGTATTATACCCATCCTGCATATAAAAGTCAAGTAATATTTTAATTTTGACCGTGTTATTTTTCCCTTGCGCCAGCAAAATCCAACTTGAGAATATGGGCAGTACTATTTTGACCATGTTTCTTAAAAGCATCGATCATAGCTGCTGCAATTTTAGTACAATCTTTTTCCGGGTCAGCATATGCCATCAATGTAGACCCTGCACCACTGATAATCGCGCCATAAGCTCCACTGACTTTGGCGGCCTCAAAAACAGCTTCTGTGCCTGTAATCAACGGCATACGGTAAGGTTGATGAAGACGATCCTCTAAAGCAGCGCTAAGATACTGATAATTGCCGCTCATCAAAGCACCTACATAAAGCGCAGTACGGCTGGCGTTAAAAACAGCATCCTGATGTGGGATCTGCTGTGGTATAGCCTGACGTGCCTTATGCGTGGAAAGAGGCTGTTCTGGTACTACAGCTATAAACCGCAGCTCTTTCTGCGGCAGAAACCGCAGTGAATGTGCCCCTTGTTCATCCATATAACTGATTGTAATGCCACCTAAAAGTGCCGGTGCTACATTATCAGGATGACCTTCTATTTCAGTGGCATAATTTAAAAGCTGTTCTTTGCTTAGAGTTGCTCCTGTAAGCAGATTGGCTGCTACAAGTCCGGCAACGATAGCGGTAGAACTGCTGCCAAGACCTCGTGACAGCGGAATACGGTTCTGCATTGTTACTTTTAGTCCGATCCTCGTCCCTTGCACTTCGTTCCAGACCTTGAAAAAAGCTAGAAAAGCTAAATTTCTGCCGCTGGCGTATAGTCTGTCTTCACCCTCACCAATGACTTCCAGTGCAAAGCCCGGACGTTCTGAAATTTCAAAGGTAAAATCATTATATAAATCGCAGGCCAGGCCCAAAGAGTCATAACCCGGACCACAATTAGCCGATGTAGCAGGAACAATAACAGTTATTTTATTTTTCATGTCCAATTACTCCAGATCGTGATCTTCAACACGGATAACACTGCAAACTTTTTCAACAATCGGCAGGGCTTTTAATGTTTGTACCGCCATCTGTAAATTTAATTCAGAGACATCATAAGTAATAACAACTAATTCAGCAACACCCTTGGCTTTGCTTTTTTGTACAACGTTTTTTAAGCTGACATTCTGTGCGCCAAAAGCAGCGGCAATAGCTGCCAAAACACCTGGTTTATCCTGCACATTTAACCGGATATAGCAGGGCGACATCATATTTTCCAGGCTGCAAAGGTGTTTTTCATCAAAACAGGTACAGTTGATACGTCCGTTGGAATTATGAATGATATTACGGGCCACATCGATAATATCTCCGCAGACAGCGCTGGCAGTCGGCATTTTACCGGCTCCGCGCCCCATAAACATTGCATCGCCAACAGCATCACCTGTAACAAAAATTGCGTTAAACACATCATTGACGCCTGCTAATGGATGTGAAACTGGCAGCATCGTTGGGCGCACACAAACACTGATACCATGTTCGGCATTATTTTTAGCAATTGCTAAAAGTTTAATAGCATAACCCAGTTCTTTACCGTGTTCAATGTCACACAAATCAAGTCCCTCAATACCTTCTACCAGAACATCGCTTAGATCAATACGGGTATTAAAAGCTATTGACGCAAGAATAACAAGTTTTCTGGCGGCATCCAAACCACCGACGTCTGCAGTAGGGTCAGATTCGGCATATCCCTTTTCCTGCGCTTCACGCAGAACATCAGCATAATCCATATTTTCCTGCGACATTTTTGTCAGCATATAATTAGTGGTACCGTTAACAATACCCATTACAGAAGTGATCTTGTTTGCAGCCAGACATGATTTTAACGGTCTGATAATGGGAATACCGCCGCCTACACTGGCTTCAAACATAAAATCAACTTTATTTTCTTCTGCCAACGGAAATAGTTCTTTGCCATACTTTGCCAAAACATCTTTATTAGCCGTTACAACGTTTTTTTGATGCTCTAAAGCAGCGGCTATATATTCCTTTGCCGGATGCTCACGTCCTATAAGCTCAACAACGATATCAATTTGAGGGTCTTCAACTATATCTTCTATCTTGTCGGTCAATTGATATTTTGCTGCTAATTCTTTGGCTTTTTTTATATCACGAACTAAAATTTTAGCTACTTTGATGGGGACGCCGACCTTTTTCTCGATCTCAGCGGTATTTTCTTCTAAAACATTCAACACGCCGCTGCCAACGGTTCCCGCACCTAAAAGCCCTACTCTAATGCACTCTTTCACAATATCCCCTCCGAGGTTTCAAGCGCATCAACGGATATAACTTAAACTTGGCCCAAAACCTCCAACCGTTTTACTCCGTCGATCATACGCAGTTTATCTAATAAAGCTTCCAGATCAATTGTAAGATCTTTAGTTTCAATGGAAATAGTAGTATTGGCAACGCCCTGCAAAGGAATTCCCTGATTAATAGTCATGATACTGCCGGAGTCACCGGCAACGGTATTCAAAACTCTTGAAAGCACACCCGCTTTATGTTCAAGCAATAAGGATAAAGTAATGATTTTCTCTTTGCTGGCTTCATAAAACGGAAAAACATAATCTTTATATTTGTAATAAGCGCTGCGGCTTAACCCCATTCTTTCAACAGCTTCATTAATAGTTTTGATTTCACCGCGTTTCAGGATTTCTTTTACTTTGATAGTTTTTTTGATTGCTTCCGGTAAAATTTCTTCACGCACTAAATAAAAAGTAGATTTGTCAGACATTGATATCGTCCTCCCTTTAATTAAATGTCCATATGGTTTTTACATGTGTTTTATTATATCATTGTTTCGTGGTAAAAGCCATATGTTTTAAGATTTTCTTATAGAAATAAAAAAACAGCCGTTTTTAGTACATAAATACGGCTGTTATCAGTGTTATTATTTTTTTTGTAGATCTTTGGCATTACCTTGTTTTATTTTACTTTCCGTACCGTTAAGCAATCTTTTGATATTTTCAGCATGTCGTATGACCACAAAGCCTCCTGCTACAGCAGCAAAAATCACTAAAGACTGAGGGTAACCGAAATAATAAGCAAAAACAGGTGTACAAATAGCTGCTACAACTGATCCCAGCGAAACATAACGCGTCAGTAAAACTAAAACCAGCCAGACACCAAAACTTGCAAGACACACTTTCGGCATAAAATAAAGGATCAAGCCCAGACCGGTAGCAACACCGCGGCCACCCTTAAAGCCCAAAAACATTGAATAATTGTGACCAAGCAGAGCACCGATACCGGCAGCAACCATTGCCCCCATAGCATTATTAGTAAAATAAGCCACTAACGCTACAGCGGCAATACCTTTCAGCATATCGCAGAGCAGTACAAAAATTGCTGTTTTACTGCCTACAGTACGAAATACGTTAGTTGTTCCTATATTCTTACTGCCATATTCCCTGATATCGATACCGTGCGCTGCTTTTACCAACCATAGCCCGCATGGTATCGATCCGAATACATGACCAATGATAAAGCAAACAAGCCAGATTAAGCTTTCTGCCATTTCTCCCCCACCTTATTCTTCTTCGTTTTTACCGCGGATGATCATTTGCAGCGGTGTTCCCTCAAACCCAAAAGCTTCGCGTAATTTGTTTTCTAAATAACGCTGATACGAAAAATGCATGATTTCCGGTTCATTGACAAAAATAACAAATGTCGGCGGCTTGATCTTGACCTGTGTCGCATACAGTATTTTTAAGCGCTGACCTTTTTCGGTAGGAGGCGGATTGATAGCAATAGCATCTTCAACAACCTGGTTCAGAACGCTAGTGGAAATGCGCATGGCATTTTGTTCAGCTACATAATGAATAACTTCGGGCAGTCTGTGTATACGCTGTTTAGTCATTGCGGAAACAAAAACTACCGGTGCATACTGCATGAATACCAATTCTCTGCGCAGATTTTCTGTATAACGCAAAGTAGAAGTATTATCTTTATCATACAGATCCCATTTATTTACTACCAAAACGATACCCTTACCAGCTTCGTGGGCATAGCCGGCAATTTTTTTATCCTGTTCCGTCACACCGTCGATAGCATCTATAACCATCAGGACCACGTCTGAGCGGTCGACAGCTCTCAACGAACGAATTATACTGTATTTTTCTATAGGCTCATCTATACGCGCTTTACGCCGCATACCAGCCGTATCAATAAACAGGAATTTCTGCCCGTCCCTTACGACAGGGGTATCAATAGCATCACGGGTAGTTCCTGCCACATCACTTACAATGGAACGTTCTTCACCGACTAAAGTATTGAAAATAGAAGATTTGCCAACATTAGGGCGGCCAATCAAAGCTACTTTGATTTCATCTTCATCACCGTCTTCCCCATAAGCGGAAGTTTCCGGGAATTTTTCTACAACAGCGTCCAGTAGATCACCTAATCCAAGGTGGTTCGCGGCCGAAACTGGAATCGGTTCACCGATGCCGAGGTTATAAAATTCAAAGATCTCCATTTCCTGCTTGGGTGAATCAGCTTTATTAACAGCAAGCACGATCGGCTTTTTTGATTGACGCAGCAGCCTGGCGACTTCTGCATCCTCATGAGTAATGCCTGCACGTGCATCACAAACAAATAAAATGACATCTGCTTCCGCAATAGCGATCTGTGCCTGCTGACGAATGGAAACAGCGATTTTATCATTATTCATGATTTCGATACCGCCGGTATCTACCATCATAAACTCATTATCAAGCCATTCAGTATCCGCATACAAGCGATCGCGGGTCACACCCGGAGTATCCTCCACGATTGAAATCCTGCTGTTGGCAAAAATATTAAATAATGTTGATTTGCCAACATTTGGCCGGCCAACGATAGCAACTATCGGTTTTCCCATAACATTCTCATCCTCACTCTCTAATGGTCGATTCCGTCACGGGAGCTTACACCCTTATGGAAATAATGTTTTACTTCCTGCATCTCCGTAACTAAATCGGCTATAGCGATCAATGCCTCAGGAGCTCCACGTCCCGTTGTAATGATCTCTGTCTTACCTTTGTATTTTTTCAAAAATCCAATAACTTCTTCTTCCGGCAGCATACCTGTTGCCAAAACGATATTCAGTTCGTCTAAAATCAATAAATCAGCAGTACCTTCAACAATGATCTTTTTTGCTTCTTCCCAACCATCTCGAACCATCTTAAGATCAACAGGATCTGGATTATGAAAATTTACAAAAGCGTCACGTCCGACCTGCTTCAGTAAAAAATTCGGCAGATATGCCGCTGCTAAAGCTTCGCCATAAGCAGGGTCATCTTTAAGGAAGGACAGCATTATCGTTTTGGCGCCTCTGCCTGCAGCACGCAAAGCCACACCCAACGCCGCAGTAGTTTTTCCTTTACCGGAACCTGTATAAACCTGCAGCAAACCATAACCTTTCATAACCCGTCCTCCTACCTGTTAAGCAATGCAACTAGTTCGTGCGCATTCGCCGCACGCTCTACCCTGCCTGCAAAAGCTTTTTTAAAGTCATCTAAGGACATATCGTCTAAAAACAAATTATCCTGATTCAAAACAACAGCAGGCAAAATAATTCGTTTCATACCTTGGGAAGCATTTAAAATATCCCTGCCAACCAATAATCCAGTAACATTGATAGTATCTCCGAAAAATTCATTGTTTAAAGGTAAAAAACGATGGTGGGAACCATTTTTATTATTAAACTCGTCTACCAGCGGCTGTAAAATTTTAAAAGCGCTGGTACCAACTGGTATCACTGCATCGGCACCTTTTTTTAAAGTCAGATTTTTCGCAATCGCCAGCTGCCATTCATCAAGAAAGCTTCTGCTCAGACCAATACCGTTTTCAAGCTGCGGAAATCCGTCATACCATAGGGCTTCAGGCAACTGTTTTTCTGCCAATAAATAAAACTCATCGCCCAAATAGATAAAAGATTTTCCAAATTTTTCACGGCATTCCTGCTGCCAGACAGTGACCTTATCAACTATAGCGGCGGCTTCCGCCTTAGAAAACAAACGCATTGGTGTCAGATGTTCTCTGTGCTTGGTAATACCAACCGGAACCACGGCCATAGTTTCTACCATGGGCGCTAAAGCTTTCAGATCATGATAAGTCTGTTCCAGAACTTCACCATCGTTATAACCAGGACAGCAAACAATTTGTGTATGGATCGAAATCCCAGCCTCTGTCAGCCGCTTGATTTTAGACATCAATTCACCGGCAAAACGGTTGTTCATCATTTTGCAGCGTACTTCGGGTCTTGTGGCATGCACGGAAACATACAGCGGCGACATATGCGTTTTGATGATCCGCTCAAAATCTTCTTCTTTCATATTAGTGAGTGTAATAAAATTACCATACAGAAAAGATAAGCGATAATCGTCATCA
Source organism: uncultured Phascolarctobacterium sp. (assembly GCA_900545535.1). Lineage (GTDB taxonomy): Bacteria > Bacillota > Negativicutes > Acidaminococcales > Acidaminococcaceae > Phascolarctobacterium. The sequence continues at coordinate 50,497 of UQZN01000008.1, read as the reverse complement.
CGCACATATAATGATTTCCGCATACCGGGGATCATCTGATCTACAAAGCAGAAAACACAGTTGTTATAACAAGTTGTAACACTATCAAAAACAGCAGCCGCAAATTCCAGCCCCAGGTCTTCATCAGGATACTTCTCAATAACAACCTGACGCTGCACGCCTTCCTGATTCTCAATTGTTAAAGTAACCTGTTCGTCTGCAACTAAATAACTTAATTCTATAATATCACGCACTAATACGCCGTTAACAGCACACAACTTTTCTCCGGCTTTGATACCGGCATTATCAGCTAAACTGTCGCGGCGGACGGCACTAATGATTCCCTGCATAGTTTCCCTTTCTAAAAGCACAGTTTGGTATCTTAATATTATACATTATAATTTCAAATTTGACAAAACATACAAAAATCCCGTTCTTTTCCAAAGAACGGGACAAACAAGTTATCTTTTTCTGCCTGCGCTTATTTTGGGAATATCATAATTGCGTCCAAGCAAAAACTCGCGCAATTCACCAGTAAAATATAATGGAGTCTTACGTAAAGCTTTCAAATTGCTACAACCTGTGAGCAGCATTATCATCCGTAAATCAGTTATCATTTCTGTTAACGCCTTTTGAGCTGCTTCAACGCCGTCTTCCATAATATAATGCAGAATATTTCCCGCCATACCTACAGCGTCAGCACTTAAAGCAAACGCTTTAGCAGCAGTCAGTCCATCACGTATTCCGCCGCTGGCAATAATAATATTATTACCATTACAAACGGAAAATGCCTCAATAAGAGTTTTAGCAGCAGCGATCCCCCACTCAGCCAAAACAGTCTTTTGAGAAGTAAAACGTTTAGCTTCTATAGCAGGGAAATTAGTACCACCGGCCCCTCCGATATCAAACCAGGTAAAGCCGGCAGTAAGCATCTGACTGATTTGTTCCGCCGCCATACCACAACCGGTCTCCTTGACAATAACCGGTACTTTACTCTGCTCTAAAATACTGCGCATATTGTACAGAAGGCCTTTAAAATCCCTGTCACCTTCAGGCATAACAAGCTCCTGAGCTGGATTTAAATGGATCTGCAGCGCATCAGCAGCCAGCATCCTGACGGCATCAGCAGCCTCAGCCGGAGTTGCCAGAGCACTGATATTAGCAAAAATTATCCCATCTGGATAAACTTCGCGTACTACCTCAAAGCTTCGGTAACTGCTTCTGCTTTTTACAGCTCCATATTGCGACCCGACAGCCATAGCTGCTCCGACCGCTTTTGCTGTTTGAGCAAGCTTACGGTTGACGTCGATAACATTATCAGTACCACCGGTTATCGCATTTATCAAAAAGGGAACGCTGAGCTTAATCCCGCCCAGCGTCGTTGTAATATCAATATCAGCAGGAGCAAGCTCAGGCAGACAGTTATGCAGAAAATGCACATCGGCAAAACCATTAGCAAGCGGTCCATCGCCAATTTCTAATGCATATCTGATATGATCTAATTTTCTTTGCTCTCGCGACATATCTACCATCCGTTTAATTAATCCTTCAAACCTTCCAGCTGCTCTTTTAAATCAAGAGTTAATTCCGGTTTATCGTTGATAAAAGAGCTATACTCAGCTTTTTCTGCTTCCTTAGCGGCTTTAGCGATACTTAAGCCGATTTTTTTATGTTTTAAATCTACTTTGATTACTTTGACTTTAACATTTTGACCGATCTCCAAAACATCTTCCGGTTTTTCAACACGAGTTTCAGCGATCTCAGAAACATGGACCAGACCTTCAACTTTATCAGCAAGTTTTACAATAGCACCGAAAGGCAGGAACCGTTCTACGGTACCTTCGACAATCATGCCTTCTTTAAAATCGGCGGCAGCAGCCAGCCACGGATCTTCCTGAGTAGCTTTGATACTGAGTGCGACGCGTCTGTTTTCGCGGTCGATTTTTTTCACGAGTACAGTTACTTCATCGTCAACTTTAGCGGCATCTTCTGCTTTTACATTGCGGTCCCAGGACAACTCTGTATTATGGACCAGACCAACCAGTCCCTGGCCAACTTCAACGAACAAACCAAAATCAGCAATTCTTACAACTTTGCCGGTAACAGTCTGACCTTCTTCAACAGAAGCGTATGCGGCTTCCTCAGCGGCAGCACGAGCTTCTTTAGCAGCCTGGATCCTGGCCTCTTTTGCATCACGCCACGCCTGTGCTTTTGCTTCCTTTTCACTTCTCAGTAAATCGCGGCGAGAAACAACTAAACGCTTTTTCGCCGTATCTACTTCAATAACTTCTGCTTCCAGTTCTTTGCCGATATAATCGGAAAAATCTTCTACACGGCGCAGTTCTACATGGGAAGCAGGCATGAAGCCTTCTACGCCTTCGACTGCGACAGCCAGGCCGACAATATTTTTCATTTTGTTTTTAATAATACGCAAAACTTTTACCGTAGCAGGACGTTTTTCACCTTCTGCCAGTTCTGCTACATCATTCCATGCGGCATCCTGTTCAGCTTTGATTTTTGAAAGACGAATAAAATCATCTTTTGATGTGCCGGGAATAACCTTAGCCTCTACTTCATCACCGACTTTAATAGTCTGAGCCAAAATTTCCGGATCTTCGTTAGACCACTGAGAAAAAGCGATAGCGCCTTCCTTCATATAGCCGAAGTCAACATATACCTCATCTTTGCCTATTTGGATGACTGTAGCTTTAACAATTTTACCAGGATAGACATGTGCGTCCTCCAGACTTTGTTCCAGCATACTTTCAAAAGATTCCATGTTTTCCATTACACGTATAGCCTCCTTAATTATACGGTCCGGCGTTGATGCGCCTGCCGTTATTCCTATATTTTGACAGTTTTTAAACATCTCCTCAGTTAATTCCGAGGCTGTTTCGATATGGTAAGCACGCTTGCAGTGTTCTGCAACAAGCTCATATAAGTGCCTGGTATTGGCACTGCTCCTGCCGCCTATCACAATAAAGGCGTCTACTTCGTCTGCTAATTTCAAGGCTGCATTTTGTCGTTGAGACGTTGCCAGGCAAATAGTTTTTTCTACTTTATATTCGCCGGGCCGTTCTTTCTTGAGTGCTGCCAGAATTTCTTCAAACTTCGCTAATTCAAAAGTAGTTTGAATCAAAACGCCATATTTATCTGCCAAGGGTACTTTACCTATATCTTTAATATATTCTATAACTATAGCATGTTTTCCTGCCCATTGTACAATACTTTTTACTTCCGGATGATTTTTTTCACCAATAATTATCGGTAAATAACCAGCTGCAGCTAAGGCCTGCCCCTTTTTTTGCGCTGCCCGGACATTAGGACAGGTTGCATCCAGAATCGTCAGATCCTTTGCCCGAGCTGCTTCGTAAACATCAGGCCCAACTCCATGTGAACGAAAAATAACAGTTTCTCCGGCCTGAAATTCGTCCAGACTTTCACGACAGGGCACACCTTTAGCTGCCAGATCCTCAATAAGCTGCGGATTATGGATCAAAGGTCCAAATGTTCCCGCAGGAACATTCTCTGCAGCGGCCTTATATGCCATATCTACTGCACGTTCAACGCCATAGCAAAAACCACAATATTCAGCAATCCTGATTTTCATATTATTACTCCGCTTCTTGTAAGCGTTTTATTTCCAACATCAGAGCCTCTGTAAGTTCATGCAGAAGTTCTTTGCTTATCGGTACACCCTGAGGGAAAAAAATCGGCTTGCCAAATGCTACGCTTACTTTGGGCCATAATAGCCCCTGGCGTTTGATATCAGTACCTTTTACACAGGTCGGAACAATAGCAGCGTTTGCTTTTCCTGCCATCATCAAAGCTCCCGGTTCGGCCTTGCCTAACGCGCCTGTTTTGCTGCGGGTACCTTCCGGGAAAATGGCCAGCACACCACCGTCCAGCATCAAATCTATACCGTGTTTTATTGCCGCTCTATCGGCACCGCCTCTTTTAACTGGAAATGCACCCAAAACTTTATAGATATCGCCCAGGACAGGTACAAACAGTTCCTGCTTTGCCATAAAGTGTACTTTTCTGGTAGCAGCTACACCGATCACAGGCGGATCAAGCAAACTTAAATGGTTACTGGCAATTACCAACGGACCTGCTGCAGGAATATTTTCTGTCCCCTTTACTTCAAGACGCAAAAATATTTTGAACATTATTCTTAAAATAACCTTCAAGACTGAATAAAACATGATTTAATGCTCCCGCACTAAAGTTAAAATTTTAGAAGCCACTTCTTCAATAGACATCGCAGAACTATCGAGATAAATTGCATCTTCCGCACAGCAAAGCGGCGCGATTTTACGCTCACGATCCTGTTTGTCACGCGCTTCTATATCAGACTGCAGCTGACTTAGATCGACCTGCATTCCTTTGGCAAGCATTTCCTTATATCTTCGCGATGCGCGTTCCTCGGCAGAAGCAGTCAAAAAGATCTTCAAGTCAGCCTGCGGAAACACTACTGTCCCAATGTCGCGCCCATCCATAACTACGCCGCCAGCTTCTCCCATTCGACGCTGCTGTGCTACCATAGCTTCGCGCACAGCGCCAACAGCGGATACCCTGGAAACGATCTCTGTCACTTCAGGGGTTCTGATTGCCTCTGTTACCTCGATCCCGTCAACAAAAACACGATTCAGTTTTGCTTCCGGTTTAAAAGTAATAGTCATTTCCGCGGCCAGTTTACTTACTAATTCAGGCGAAAATTCCTGCCTGCTCTGTAAAAATTTCCATGCTACCGAGCGATACATAGCACCGGTATCAATATAAATATAGTTCAATTCTTCAGCCGCCAGTTTAGCAATAGTACTTTTACCTGCTCCCGCCGGGCCATCGATAGCAACTACTAATTTCTTCTCCATCACTTTACCACCCTGCCTGTTTATTGATATGCCGCCGCTGTTCCAGCAGCATACCCTGTTGAAAATGCTGCCTGCAGATTATAACCGCCGGTATAGCCGTCTATATCAATGACTTCTCCTGCAAAATACAAACCCTGCCACAGCTTAGAATGCAGCGTTTTGGGATCGATTTCTTTTGTGGATACTCCGCCGGCTGTTACGATAGCCTCAGCCAAAGGGCGAGTGCCCGTAATCGAAACCGACAGCCCTTTTAATGTTTCCACTAAACGCCTGCGTTCTTCTTTGGATATTTGATTGACCGGCTTTTCTTCATCCAGATACGCCTGGTCTAAAACCACTGGAATCAGCCGCTGCGGCAAAAGATCTTTCATCCCGTTCAGCAGTTGTTTCCTGCTGTATTGAGCAAAATCACGCTGAACCCTCGCTTCCAGCTTTTCCAAAGTCAAAGCCGGTTTTAAATCTATCAGCAAATCAATATTTGTTTTATCTGCTTCTAAAAGTGACGCTACAGTTTTACTGAGCGATAAAATAATCGGTCCGGAAACCCCGAAATGCGTAAATAACATTTCACCAAATTCCGAAGCTATTTTACTGCCAGAAGAACAAACCGTAGCTTGCACGTTACGCAAAGATAATCCCTGCAGATCAGGGATATACGGAGAATCACTCGTTAAGGGTATCAGGGACGGTTTGAGCGGTATGATCGTATGGCCAAGTTTTTCAGCAAGTTTAAAGCCGCTTCCATCTGAGCCGGTCCCGGGATAAGACGCACCTCCTGCAGCAACGATGACCGCATCCGCCTTAAATACCTTGCCGCTTTTCGTTTTTACGCCGATAACTTTATCTGCATCAGTCAAAACTTCTGCGACATAAACATCTGTAAGTATTTCTGCACCTAAATCATGCAGGATTTTTAAAAGCGTATCTACAACATCTTTGGCCTGATCGCTCACCGGAAAAACCCGGCCGCCGCGCTCAACCTTAGTCTCCAGGCCATTATCATTTAACAGTTTTACCATATCTTCATTGGTAAACTGGCGCAAAGCACTATTCAAAAAGCGCCCGTTACCGGGCATATTTTTTATGATCTCCTGCACTTCACAGACATTAGTAATATTACAGCGGCCTTTGCCTGTAATCAAAAGCTTCTTGCCGGGCTTAAACATCTTTTCGAGGACAGTTACCCTGGCCCCCTGCCCCGCTGCTGCGACAGCCGCTAATAATCCTGCCGCGCCGCCGCCTACAACGATAACTTTATTCATTGATAGCCGCCGCCTTTATTAAAGCATTAACTTCATCTTCGCTCAAAATCCTGTAACCGCCGCGTTTTAACCCCTGCAGCGTTAAATTACCTAATTTTATACGTTTTAACTGTCTGACTGGAAATCCGATAAAATCACACATTCTGCGTACCTGACGGTTACGCCCTTCGTGAATAACAATATCAAAAGTAGTATTACTTTTTTCATTATCGTAACCAATCAGCGTGACAATAGCAGGAGCAGTTATTCCATCCTCCAACTTGACGCCGACCCTCAGCAGATCGAGTTTCTCCTGAGGCACCAGTCCAGGAACAGTCACTCTATAGGTTTTATTTACTTCATGTTTGGGATGAGTAAGTTTTTGCGCCAGATCGCCATCATTGGTCAGCAGCAACAGACCTTCCGTATTATAATCTAATCTGCCTACCGGAAAAACCCGTTCCGGTAAATCTTTGGCAAAGTCGGCGACAGTTCTGCGTCCCTGCGGATCGATCATCGTAGTAACAACTCCGCGAGGCTTATAAAATAAATAATAGGCTTTTTTCTCACGTTTGATTGGTTTGCCATCAACCAGAATAAACGCTTTTTCACCTACTTTGGTTCCCAATTCTTTAACGATCTTACCGTTAACTTTTACGCGTCCGGCTAAAATATATTTTTCAGCTTCACGTCTGGACGCTACCCCAGCCGCAGCTAAAATTTTCTGCAAGCGTTCTTCCATAAATTATAAATCCCCTGTTTCTTCTGTTTTAGTCAGCTCTTCATTAAATTCAGCCATCAACGACATTTGTTCCGGTTCGTTTTCTTGTTCCGACAAAAGATCTGGAAAATCCGGTAAGTCCTTTAAAGAATTCAGACCAAAAGTAATCAAAAATTTATCTGTTGTGCCATATAAAATAGGATGCCCTATGGAATCCTTACGACCTGCCTCATTTATCAAACCATATTCCAAAAGCGTATTGACAACGCCGTCGACCTTGACCCCGCGAATAGCTTCCATTTCACTTCTGGTAACAGGCTGCTTAAAAGCAATGATCGCCAATGTTTCCATAGCGGCATTAGACAATTTCATTTCCTGCGACCGCGCCAGCTGTTTGATCAGTTCATAGTGCTGTTCTTTGGTGCATAATTGATAACCTTCTGCAACTTTTCTCAGATAGAGGCCCCGTTTTTCATCTTCGTAATCCTGTTCCAAAAGCGATAACAGTTCCCAGACCTGCGGCTTGTCAAGCTGCATGATCTCAGCTATCTTAGCTACAGATAACGGTTCACCGGCTGCAAACAGCAGGGCTTCCAAAGAACCTCTTAAATAATCATGAAACATTTATCGTTCCCCCTGTCGCAGGAATATATAGATTGGGGCAAAGGCAGCTGTCTGATTGATAGTGATCACACCAAGCTTTAAAAGTTCCAACACAGCTAAAAAAGAAGCAACTTTCTCGCTGCGGGAACCAGTACGTGAAAACACTTTAGCAAATTCAACGCCGTTAAGATGCTGCGCAAGCATATGCACGATCTCGTTCATTTTATCCTGCACATTAAATTCCTGCCGCTCTATATAAGCAGTATTTTCAGTTTTCACTGAAAGCAAAGTCAGCATAGCGCTGATCAACTCAGAAGCCTCATACTGTTTTAAACTGCGTTCAACAAAGCCGGCCAAAAGCGGCAGCCGATAACGGCAACGTTCTGCCTGCTGCTTCAGTTCTGCTAAATTGGCCGCACAGGCCTTGAACCGCCTGTATTCCACCAGCATTTCCACCAGCGGTTGGCGCGGATCTGTTTCATCTTCCTCGCCTTCAACAGTTTGCTTTGGTAAAAGCATCCGCGATTTGATTTGCAGCAGCGTCGCGGCCATCAGTAAAAATTCACTGGCAATCTCCATATCAAACTCTGTCATTGCCTGTAAATATTCGATGTACTGCTCGGTCACTGCTACAATAGGAATATCATAAATATCAATTTTTTCTTTCTCTATTAAATGTATCAACAGATCCAGCGGACCTTCAAAATCCTGGACCTTGATTGACAGATTAGCCATACATTACAGCACATTCATGGCGCTTTTGACTTCCGCCATAGTTTTTTCAGCTTCCTTACGGGCGCGCTTAGCGCCATACTCAAGTACTTCTTTGATATACTCGGGCTTTTTAGATAACTCTTCCCGTTTCGTATGGATATCAGCCAGCAGAGCATTCATTTTTTCTGCCAGGCGCTTTTTGCACTGTACGCAGCCGATCTCACCGGCACGGCATTTAGCGCCGATCTCTTCATACTCTTCCGGGTTGAAGACCTTATGGAAAGCGTAAACGATACAAACTTCCGGATGTCCCGGATCAGTCTTTTTAATACGCTGCGGATCAGTGGTCATCATGCGGATACGTTCCCACATTTCTTCCGGCCCGGCTCCAAAAGGAATGGTATTCCCATAGGATTTTGACATTTTCCGTCCATCGATCCCCGGCAAGACCTTTGCCTTGGAAAATACTGCCTGCGGTTCAGGAAATACCTCTTTATTATAAAGATAGTTAAAACGGCGTACGATCTCGCGAGTCAGCTCTAAATGGGCAGACTGATCCTCACCTACAGGAACACAGGTTGCTTTATAAAGCATGATGTCGGCCGCCATAAGCACAGGATACCCCAAAAAGCCATAGGTATTATTATCCTTGCCCTGGGCAGACCAGTTCTGCAATTTATCTTTATAAGTAGGTACACGCTCCAGCCAGGACAAGGGAGTGCTCATACCCAAAAGCAAAGCCAGTTCAGCGTGTTCTTTAACATGCGATTGTACAAAGATGACATTTTTCTCAGGATCAAGACCGGCACTGAGCCAATCTATCGCCATTTCCATAACGTTTTCCTGTAATTTGGAAGTATCGCTGTAAGACGAAGTCAGTGCATGCAGATCAACAATAGAGAAAAAACATTCATATTCGTGCTGCAGGCGCACCCAGTTTTCCAGCGCTCCCATATAATTACCTAAGTGAAAGCGGCCGGACGGCTGCATCCCACTGAAAATTCTACCTTTAGTCATCAACATCAAGTCCCTTCATGATCATAATTCAATAAGCTGTTTTTATTAAAATACTATCCCCAAAATACTGTTTACCAAAGTCATATATATGCTTGCCAAAGGTCTGATGATCACACCGACGATGCCGGTAAAAACCAATGCCAGCAAAATATAAAAACCATATTGACCAACCATATTTTCATACTGGTAAGCAGTACGCGGCGGCAGCAGTTCGCCTAAAATCTTGGAACCGTCCAGCGGCGGGATCGGGATCAGATTAAAAAACGCAAACCAGACATTATAAAGCTGTGTCCACAGCAAAAATGAATAAACCCCTTTGGTCATTACACCAAACTTAGTCATTAAGGCAACGATCAAAGCCGCCAGAAAACATAAAAACAAATTGGCGGCTGGCCCTGCAAAAGATACCTTTAAAATACCTTCACGGCGGTTCCTGAAATTATTAGGATTGATCCCGACAGGCTTGGCCCAGCCAAAGCCTGCTACAATAAGCATCAGGGCACCGATAGGATCGAGATGAGCCAAAGGGTTAAAAGTTAACCGGCCCATGAACCGCGGCGTTGGGTCTCCCATGGCTTCTGCAGTCTGCGCGTGCGCATATTCGTGAATGGTGATAGCAATCAAAAGCGCCGGGATCCTATATAACATTGATGAAAAATCAAAATCTAACATGCAAACCTCCATAATCGTCAATATTAATATTATACAGTATTTTACGTGAAAAGAAAACGGAACCGCTGTCAGCGATTCCGTCTTTTTTGTGAATTCTTATTTACCTGTAAATTTAGGAGCACGTTTTTCCTTAAAAGCGGTCATTCCTTCAGCGCTGTCAGCGGTCGCCATACACAACGGCTGAGCAACTGCTTCCGTTTCCAACACTTCGTCCAAAGTCATCGCCGTATTGTTCAGATACTTTTTGATCAGGCCGATAGCTAATGGTGCTGAAGCTGCCAGGCGTTCAGCCATTTGCATAACTGCAGTTTCAAGCTCTGCTGCCGGACAGATATGATTGACCAATGCAAGCTTTTCAGCTGTGGCCGCATCAATCAAATCAGCTGTAAACATCAGTTCTTTCGCTTTATGTACGCCCACGGCTTTCGGCAGAAAGTACAGCCCGCCGCAGTCAGGGATCAATCCGACTTTAGCAAAGCTTTGAGCAAATTTAGCTGTATCAACTGCATAAATAAGGTCACAGGCCAGCATCAGATTAACACCGGCACCGGCAGTAACGCCATTGACCATAGCAATGATCGGTTTCTCAATCGCTGTAATGCGTTTGGCAACCTGCCCTACTTTAGCAATGAAAGCCTTTTTAGCAGCAGTATCTGCCAGTGTTTCTAAAAACGGCAGATCGCCGCCGGCACAAAAAGCCTTGCCGTTACCTGTCAGCACAGCGCATTTAACACTTGGATCGGTTTCCACCCTGGTCAGCGCCGCATGCAGCCCGTCGATCAAAGCTTCATTCATCGAATTCAAGCTCTGCGGTCTGTTCATGGTAATTACGGCAACCTGACCTTTTAAAGAAAATAAAACTGCATCTTCCATACTCGAAAAACCTCCCTTAAATTTTATTACAGGCTATAGTTAGGAGCTTCTTTCGTAATGATGACATCATGCGGATGACTTTCCTTCAACCCGGCGCCAGTCATACGAATAAATTGAGTTTTGGTGATCATTTCTTCGATGTCTTTAGCACCGCAATAACCCATACCTGCGCGCAAGCCGCCAACCAGCTGGAAAATAGTTTCCGCTGCCAGGCCCTTGAAAGGTACGCGGCCTTCAATTCCTTCCGGCACTAACTTATCGGCATTTTCCTGGAAATAACGGTCTTTGGAACCGCGTTCCATAGCTCCTAAGGAACCCATACCACGGTATACTTTATAAGAACGCCCTTGATAGATAATAGTTTCGCCAGGAGACTCTTCAGTTCCTGCCAGCAAGCCACCGATCATAACAACATTTGCACCGGCGGCAATGGCTTTAGCAATATCGCCGGAATATTTGATGCCGCCGTCAGCGATGATCGGCACGCCATATTTACGGGCCACAGCGGCACAATCATTGACGGCAGTGATCTGCGGCACACCAATACCGGCTACAACACGGGTCGTGCAGATAGAACCTGGTCCGATACCGACTTTAACGGCATCAACGCCGCATTTGATCAAAGCTTCGGTTGCAGCTCCTGTAGCTACATTGCCAGCAATGATATTTAATTCAGGGAAAGCTTCGCGCAGGCGGCGTACTGAACTAAGAACGCCATGCGAATGTCCGTGAGCGGTATCGATAACGATAACATCTACCTTAGCAGCAACTAAAGCAGAGGCGCGGTCCATCATATCAGCGCCAACGCCTACGGCAGCGGCTACACGCAGACGGCCGTCACTGTCTTTGCAGGCATTAGGATACATTTTAGCTTTTTCAATATCGCTGATCGTGATCAGCCCTTTAAGATAGCCTTCGCTGTCAACTAAAGGCAATTTTTCGATGCGATGCTCACGCAGTAATTTTTTAGCGTCTTCAAGGCTGGTGCCAACCGGAGCAGTTACAAGACCTTCACCAATCATACATTCTTTGATCAGTTTATTAAGGTTAGTTTCAAAGCGCAGGTCACGGTTTGTAATAATGCCCTGCAGCTTACCGTCAGGGTCACAGATAGGCACACCGGAAATATGATAATGCTCCATCATCTTGACGGCGTCAGCCAGAATATTATCCGGAGCCAAAAATAACGGATCGACGATGATACCGTGTTCGCTGCGTTTTACTTTGGCAACCTCCCCAGCCTGCTCTTCAATTGTCAGATTTTTGTGGATAACGCCTAAACCGCCTTCGCGGGCAATAGCAATCGCCATTTTTGACTCTGTTACAGTATCCATACCGGAGCTGATCAGAGGAATATTCAATTTAATGTTTTTAGTCAAATAAGTTGAAACATCTACATCACGCGGCAAAACATCAGATTCTGCCGGAACCAAAAGCACATCATCAAAAGTCAAACCTTCTTTTGCAAATTTGTCTGTACGCATTATAAAACTCCCTTCTTCTTTGAAATATTTTTACTATACTAGCACAGTGATTACACAAAAGCAAGAAGTTTTTGTAAAAATTTTAACAATATCTTATCAGTTTGCCCTACAAGCTAATAAAAACGGCTGATTTACCGCAATCTTACAGTAAATCAGCCGTTACTTATTTAAGCATTATTTTTACGCAGTTCTTCCAGCAGAAATTCATTTTTGATCCTGATATAGGTTCCCTTCATGCCCAGAGATTTCGTTTCGATCAAGCCAGCACTTTCAAATTTACGCAATGCGTTAACGATCACCGACCTGGTGATACCGACACGATCTGCAATCTTAGAAGCGACCAGTAAACCTTCCATGCCCTTCAATTCGCCCAGAATGTTAACAATAGCTTCCAGTTCAGAATACGACAGGGTTGAAAAAGCAATCTGAACCATTGCTTTTTTACGCACTTCTTCTTCTACTTTAGCTGCCCGCTCGTGCAGGATCTCAACACCGATAACTGTCGCAGCATATTCAGCCAGCAGCAGATCCTCGTCGTCAAAGGGTTTGTCATATTTAGCAACGATCAAAGTACTGATACGTTCGCCGTTGCCATAAATGGGAACGATAGTAGTTTTTTTCTGATCAAAAAAACACTTCGTACCTTTGACAAAGGAACATTCCTGATTTTTATGTTCAATATTGGAAACTGTTTCTTTTGCGTCCATAATAAAATCCAGATATTTTTGCGGAAATCTTTTGACATCCAAAACCTGCTCGCGCATAATATCACATTCGAAATCATCCTGAAGAGCGCTGCCTTTGACGCCGCCCTTACGCCCAACAATATAAATATTCGCGCCGATAACATCGCGCAGCAGACGTGCGATAGCGTTGTATTCTACTTTTTCCCCCCGTTGCAGCAATTTGTTGATTTTTCTTGTTTTCTCCAAAAGTTCCATGATGATTCCTCCCTCAAATTTTAAGCGCGCGGATGATTTTTCTGATATACAGAAGTAATACGTTCGGTTGTGATGTGAGTATAAATCTGCGTTGTAGACAGGTTGGCATGCCCCAACAGTTCCTGAACAGCCCTTAGATCAGCACCGTGATCTAAAAGATGTGTGGCAAAAGTATGCCGGATAGTATGAGGACTGACTTTTTTCTGCATAGCCAGCTGGGTTATATATTTATCTAAGATCCTGCGGACACTGCGATCCGTCAGCGGACCTCCCCTGCTATTAACAAAAACCTTATCATGCACCGCTGTTTTATACTTTTCCATCAAAGCTCCGCGTGTAACCTGCAAATACTGCCGCACAGCCTGACAGCAGGTATGCCCTATCGGCACGATGCGTTCTTTGTTTCCCTTGCCCAGCAGTAAGACATATTGACTGCCAAGATCAATATTAGTCGTTGTAAGCCCTACCAATTCAGAAACACGGCAGCCTGTGGCATAAAGCAGTTCTAAAATAGCCTGATCTCTCAGGCCAAGCGTATCTTTGTCAGGCATAGTCAAAATCTCGTTGATTTCCAACTCTTCCAAAAATACCGGCAGCCTTTTTTCCAACTTCGGCGTTCTTACCTTTACAAAAGGATTTTGTTCTACATAATTTTCGCGCAGCAAAAACTTGTAAAAAGAACGCAGCGAAGAAATCCTTCTGGCAATAGTTGTCCGCGCGTACTTTTCTTTATTGAGCAGCGCCAGATAGGCACGAATATCCAGTACTCCAATTTTCTGCCATTGAAAATCTCCGCCCAACCGTTCTGCTAAAAAATTACTGAATAAGCTTATATCAGCAGCATAATTTTTAACAGTCAGCGACGAAGTGTTTTTCTCAACCTGCAGGTATCTGAGGAACTTATCTACTATTGGATATTGCAATGCTGATTCTGCCATAATAAACCTCTTCTTCTTATGTAGACTTATAGTATCATAAACAAGGAAACTATTTCAATAACCAAGTGCTAAATTTTTTGAATTTTTTATTGAATACACAAAAATGTGTAAAAATCTGAATATAAACAAAAATAACGGCCCAATCATTGGACCGCTATTTTTAAAATTTCAAACTTTTTTTATACCCAAAGTCTGCCAGATGCCTTCATGCTGAACTGACTTGGCGTCAAAATGCAGCCAGTTAAACGTCATCTGTAAAATGGTACTGATACCAAAAGCAGCTATCACAGTACCTAAGCCGACCTTTGCTCCCAGCAGCCATCCGGCCAATAATACACTGCCTTCAATCAGACCTCTGATCATGCCTATGGGTACCCTGGGCATTCTTCTTTTTAACCCAATCATCAGGGAATCACGCGGACCCGAACCAAGTCCGGCACTGATATAAAAATAAGTACCCAGGCTGATAGAAAACTGACCTAAAAACATTATGATAATACCCAGCCAGTAATTTTCTATCAGAGGTACAGCGTGATAATACTGAAGTACATCAACGCCAAAGCCAATCAAAACAGCATTGAGGATCGTGCCTAAACCAAAACGCTCACCCATAGCAACTGTCACGACCAAAATCAAAAGTCCGGTCAAAACATTGATCGTCCCGTAGGACAATCCGGTAACATAAGAAACGCCGATACCGAAAGCCTCCCAGGGCGCCAAACCTATATTAGCCTGTATTCCCAGCGTCAACCCGATAGAATATAAGGCCAGCCCAAAGTGCAGCCGCAGCAGTTTATAAAATAAAGTATGCGTGTCTTTCCTGCTCATAACGATTTATTTGATCGCCTGCAGTATATCCTGCAAAGCATTTAAAGCACGTTCTGCAATCAGACCGTTTTTTTCTTTTTTATTGCGGATCTTTTTGCCTAAAGACGGCAGCAGACCAAAATTAACATTCATCGGCTGAAAATCTTTGATCTCAGGATTGCTTATATAATGCGCCAAAGCACCGTGAGCCGTTTCTTCCGGAAAGGTTACCGCCGGCAGCTCCAAATACGCCCTTGCAGCATGGATGCCTGCCATGAGGCCTGAGGCAGCCGATTCTACATAACCTTCCACACCGGTCATTTGCCCGGCAAAATAAAATCTGGGTGCAGCCGTAAAATTAAATTTATCATTCAATAATTTAGGCGAATTTATATAAGAGTTTTTATGCATCACACCATACCGGACAAATTCAGCATTTTCCAATCCTGGTATCATACCAAAAACACGTTTTTGTTCCGGCCATTTCAAATGGGTCTGGAACCCGACTAAGTTATACAGCGAAGCAGCAGCATTGTCCTGACGCAGCTGTACTACGGCATAAGCCTGCCTGCCCGTTCTCTGATCAACCAATCCTACAGGCTTAAGCGGTCCGAAACGCATAGTATCTTCACCGCGGCGGGCCATTTCTTCAATCGGCATACAGGCTTCAAAAAAGACCTCTTTTTCAAATTCTTTGACAGGCGCCAGTTCAGCTGTCCGTAACGCTTCCCAAAAGGCCAGATATTCTTCTTTTGTTTCAAACGGGCAATTCAGATAATCGGCCTCGCCTTTATCATAACGCGAGGCGCGATAGACCTTTTCATAATTCAAAGACTCTGCAGTAACAATCGGCGCAGCAGCATCAAAAAAATGAAAATAATCGGCCTGCACCAGTTGTTTGATATTTTCGGCTAATACCGGCGAAGTAAGAGGGCCGCTGGCAACAACAACATAACCTTCAAACTTCTGTAAATCAGTTACTTCTTCATGAACTACAGTGATCAAAGGCTGTTTTTTGACAGCTTCCGTAATACCCTGCGCAAACCCTTCCCGGTCAACTGCCAGGGCTCCGCCTGCAGGGACTTGATGTTTATCAGCCTGCTGCATGATCAGCGAGTCAAGGCGGCGCATCTCTTCTTTAAGAAGCCCGACAGCATTTTCCAGATTATTGGCACGCAGAGAATTACTGCAAACAAGTTCAGCAAAATCTGCCGTTTTATGTGCTTCGTCAGATTTTCCAGGCCGCATTTCATGCAAAATCACAGGAATACCATATTTGGTTATTTGATAAGCAGCCTCACAGCCGGCTAAACCTGCGCCGATAACATGAATCGGCTCATTTGCTTTTGGCACTTTTACGTCCTGCCTTTCCTTTTTTGACTTGCAAGCCATTTTCACAATTTTCATTGGAGCAATACAATTTTTTATTACCGTTCTTTTCAAGGCGCTCCAGCATTACCTTCCCGCATTTAGGACATTTTTCTTCCGTAGGTCTGTCCCAGGAAGTAAATTTGCAGTCAGGATAATTAGCGCAGCCGTAAAAGATACGGCGCGTTTTTGTTTTACGTTCGATAACCTCGCCGCCGCATTCGGGGCATTTGACACCGATCTTATGCAGGATAGGTTTTGTATTGCGGCATTCAGGAAAGCCAGGGCACGCCAGGAATTTACCAAACCGTCCCTGTTTGATCACCATCATGCGTCCGCATTTTTCACACTGCACATCGCTGACTTCTACCGGAGCTTCTACCGCTTCAATTTCTTTATCTGCCTTTTCCATCAATTTAGCAAACGGCCCATAGAATTTTTCCAGTATTTGGGTTTTATCGGCTTTATGCTCAGCAATTTCATCCAGCTCTGTTTCCAATTCAGCTGAAAAAGGAATATCGATGATATCTTTAAAATAGTTAGTCAGCATCTCGACGATCATGAGCCCCAGCTCAGTAATCATCAGTTTCTTGCCTTCCTTGGCAATATAACCGCGGTCCAGAATAGTCTGGATCGTAGGTGAATAAGTACTTGGACGGCCAATACCTTTATCTTCCAGCTCTTTGACCAGCGTAGCCTCGGTAAAATGAGCCGGCGGCTCGGTAAAGTGCTGTTCAGCCGGTAAAAGCTTATATAATTCTACCGGTGTTTTAGCTGCCAGATAGGGAACGCTTTTGTCCTTCTCTTCCAGCAGATCTTTTTTATCGCTGAGCTTTAAGAAGCCCTCAAACTTCAAAACCGAACCTGTCGCCCGCAGCTGATAATCTCCTGCGGCGATCAATAAGGTAGTGACATCAAAAACAGCAGGAGCCATCTGACTTGCAACGACACGGTTCCAGATCAGAGAATATAGCTTCAGCTGATCTTTATTCAGATATTTTGCCATTTCCATTGGTGTACGGTGTACGCTGGTAGGACGGATCGCTTCATGTGCGTCCTGAGCATTTTTCTTACTGGAATAGCTGTTGGCACGCGCAGGGCGGAATTCCTTACCAAATTCACTTTCGATATAACCGCGGATATCTTCAGCGGCGACGTCAGCAATACGCACAGAGTCAGTTCTCATATAGGTAATCAGACCGACAGAGCCTTCTTTGCCCACAGCGACGCCTTCATAAAGCTGCTGCGCTACCATCATCGTCTTTTTAGTAGTAAAATTCAGACGCTTCACTGCTTCCTGCTGCAGGCTGCTGGTAGTGAACGGCGGCAGCGGATTACGTTTACGCTCCTTTTTCGTTGCTTCTTCAACAACATAAGCAGCTTTAGCCAAAGCCTTTTCTACAACAGCCGCTTCTTCAGCCGAGCGAATTTCCAGCTTTTTACCCAGATGTTTGATGACCTCTGCTTCAAAAATCGGTGCTTTTGCTTTTTCGCGCAGCTTCGCATTCAGCGTCCAGTATTCTTTGGGTACAAAATCAGCAATTTCTTTTTCCCTGTCAGCAATAATTTTTACTGCTACAGATTGCACGCGTCCGGCACTCAAGCCTTTTCTGATTTTCCGCCACAGCAACGGGCTGAGCTGATAACCCACGATACGGTCAATAATACGGCGTGCCTGCTGCGCGTCGACTTTATCCAGATCGATCGGACGAGGATTTTTCAACGCGTCTTTGATGGCGCCGGACGTGATCTCGTGAAATTCGATCCGACAGTTTGCTTCCGGGTCGACGCCCAGAATATGTGCTAAATGCCAGCCGATAGCTTCACCTTCGCGGTCAGGGTCAGTTGCCAGATAAATTTTATCAGCTTTTTTAGCCAGGGTTTTTAATTCCTTGATCAGTTCGCCCTTGCCGCGAATGTTGATATATTTAGGTTCAAAATCATGTTCAATATCAACACCGAACAGGCTTTTCGGCAAATCACGCAAATGTCCCATCGAAGCGCGTACCGTATAGTTACGCCCTAAAAATTTTTCAATAGTTTTTGACTTAGTAGGTGATTCCACGATTACTAAATTTTTCGTCATAATAATAAGTCCTCCTAAATTCGGTAATATCTGCGCCCGTCTGCCAGGCCCAGTTTACCTTGCATTTGCAGATCCAGCAGTTCCCCGCTGATCTCTGCCAGAGAGCGACCGCTTAATTCTACCAGTTCTTCTAAAGTAACCGGTTCCTGTGTCATTATATCCATCAACTGCTGCGCCAGCTCTGAAACAGTTTCTGTTTCAGTACCGGCAAACAATGATAAATTCTCTATTTTCTGCCTGCTGCCGCGGCCCAATTCCAGATCATTCAAAATATCTTCCGGCCTATCCACAAGCTGTGCCCCGGATTTTATCAGGCTATGACAGCCGATACTGTTAGGCAGGTAGATACTTCCTGGAATACAATAAACATCATGTCCTTCATCCGCGGCAAACTCCGCCGTAATCATGGCACCACTCTTTTTTGCCGCTTCCACTACCAGTATGCCCTTCGTCATTCCGTTGATGATCCGGTTGCGCGAAGGGAAATTAGCCGCAAGCGGTTCTGTTCCCGGAGCAAATTCTGTAACCAGTGCCCCATTTGCACATATTTGCTCGAAAAGCGCTGCATTTTCACGAGGATAAACAACATCTATACCACAGCCAAGCACTGCGACGGTACTGCCGCCAGCCTGCAGCGCGCCTTTGTGGGCAGCACTGTCAATACCTTTGGCCCCGCCGCTGACGATAACCAGTCCCGCAGCCGCCAGATCAGCAGCAAAATCTCCTGCCGCCTTCAAACCATAAGCAGAAGCTCTGCGCGAACCAACGATACCGAGACTGTAATCAAGTCTGGGCAAATTACCTTTGATATATAAAACCTTCGGCGGTAAGGCAATATGCTTTAACACAGCTGGATAATCAGCATCACTGCTCGTCATCAGCCGCACCTGCTGACGCTCACAAAACCGCTGCAGCTGCTCAGGTAAATCCAGATCCCTGAACTTCAAAAACTTGTCAATAGCAGCTTCCTTATATATCCCAGCAGCCAAAAGCTCCTGGCGTTCAGCCAGATATGTACTGCGCGCACTGCCAAATACTGCAACTAAAGCTTCAAGCTTGCTGTTGCCCAAGCCGACAGAAGCGCTTAAAGCACCCCAATAATAACGTTCCAAGTCAATGCCTCCGATAGATTGCAGGCATCCACACGAAAACCGGGTGTCGCAAAATATTATTTTTTACAAATCCATTTCATTATAGAGTTGATTTAGCCAGCGGTCAAGTTTTTACTTATTTTTCAAGTTTTTTTAAAATATAATCGCTGATTTTTCGGGCTGCTTCAGGCTTGCCATATTTCATGCTGCGCTGCTGTCTTTCTGCAAGACGTACAGGCGCGGCAAGCTTTGCATAACGGCAAACCATAGTTTTTACCTCCTGCGGCGATTGTGCCACCTGCGCTCCGCAATATTGCTCCAAATAAACAGCATTACCGGTTTCCTGCCCCGGCAGAGGTTTATAAATAATATAGCTGCAGCCGGCAATCAAAGTTTCGGCCGCTGTCAAGCCGCCCGCTTTGGTCACAACTATGTCTGCCGCCAGTAATAACTCAGGCACATCATCTGTGAATCCATAGACAGTCAATGGCACCTCTTTAAAAATTTCCAGCCGGTGCTGTAAGCCTTCATTATGGCCGGCGACCGCAATAATTTTCAAATGCTGCGGTAAATTACCGTGAAAAGCTTTAACAATACTTTCCATCGGCAGCAGTCCCTCGCCGCCGCCCATCAGCAGGCACACTATATCCTGCTCAGACCAGTTAAATTTACGGCGCAGCTCCTGACGGTCGTGCTCCTGATAAAACTGCCTCCGAACAGGTATCCCGGTAGGTAAAACCTCAGTGCTCAAAGCAGCAAACTGCGGAAGCAGATTTTCTGCCGCTGAAAAATATACATCTACTCCTTCGCACAGCCACCATTTATGCACCGTATAATCAGTAACCACCGCACCTAACAACAAATCCGGCTTGAATTTTTTCTTATAGATCGCCATGATACCTGCCGGTGTAGCGTGCGTCGCAATTACAGCGTCAGGATTTGTTCTGGTCAGGAAATCCTGGGCCAGCCCTGCTAAGATACTGTTAATCAAATTGCGCAGCCATAAAGAACCGCTTTGACGGTTTCCCCACTTATATGCCAATTCATACAACCAGGGACAGTAAGAAAGTACCCATAAATAAAAACTTAAGAAAGCCTTGCCGATACTGCCAGGTAAAAAATCAAAAACACTTCCGTGCACAACACACACCTTCTCTGCCAGTGCAAAAGACTGTTCCAGTGCCTGAGCGGCCAGTTTATGCCCTGAGCCTATCGGAGCTGACAATAATAATATTGTATATTTCTTCTCGCAAGATGCCATTTAGAAACTCCATTTAAGAAAAATTTATCAAAAAACTTGAACCTGTAGCGCTATTATTGTATCATAAAATGTAATTAGCACAATATCAAGAGCTAATTTATTCTATATTTAATGATGGAGGTTATCATGAAAAATCGTTTACCAGTTGAACATTTTCATTTTCCGGTAGAAAAAATCAAAGCCGGTTATTACACCGACGCTTATTTTATGCGTACCGAGGAGATACTGAATGGCGATAATCACCATCCCAGGGTCATGATGCAGCTTTTTACCCGTGAACCGGTAGTTGTTTGCGGTATTGATGAAAGTATCGCCCTGATCAAAACCTGCGCACACAATCCTGAAAATATTACGATCCACGCCTTACACGACGGTGACGAAGTCGCTCCGTGGGAAACTTTGATGACTATCGAAGGTGATCTGGCCGACTTTGCCCATCTGGAAACGGTTTATCTTGGTTTTCTGGCGCGTCAGAGCCGTATCGCCACTAACGTACGCCGCGTCGTAACTGCCGCCAACGGCAAACCTGTACTTTTCTTCCCCGCCCGCTATGACACCTGGCAAACCCAGGAATCTGACGGTTATGCCGCGATGATCGGCGGCATCAAAGGCTTTTCTACTGACGCTAACGCTTTAGCCAGCAACGGCATCGGCCTGGGAACTATCCCCCACGCTCTGATCGCTGCCTACAACGGCGACACGGTAGCGGCAACCTGTGCTTTTGATAAGTATGTCGCACCCGACATCGCCCGTATCGCTTTAGTTGATTTTGATAATGATTGTGTTGAAACATCCCTGCAGGTAGCGCGCAAATTAGGCCGCAAATTAGCGGGAGTACGCCTTGACACCTCCGGCACTATGGTAGACAAAAGTCTGCTCAGCCAGATGGGCATGTTCAAACCGACTGGTGTCTGCAAAGAACTTGTGCAGAATGTCAGAAAAGCTTTAGACGCAGAAGGTTTCGATTATGTAAAAATCATCGTTTCCGGTGGTTTCGACGTCGAACGCATCACTGAATTTGAAGCTTTAAATATACCTGTAGATACTTATGCCGTCGGCTCAAGCCTTTTTGACGGCAACATCAACTTTACTGCCGATATAGTTATGGTCAACGGCAAAGAATGCGCCAAAGCAGGACGCGTTTATCTGCCCAACCCCCGTTTGGAACTGGTTAAGTAATTTTGAAAAAATAAAAGCACTGTGAGCAATTCACAGTGCTTTTTTAGCAAACAAGATTATTTTTTCCAGATACCCAGCGGAGCTCCAACCGGCCAGAACTGACGGCCATAGAAATTATTGAGGAAGCCTGCTCCGGCGCCGTATAAGGAAATAAGCGCTACTGCCATTTCAGCATAAGCAGCCATGGTATGCGGGAAATGACCGCCGATACCAAGCCCGTCTAAAGCTAAACCTAAAAGTAAGATATCAATGAAAACCATATCTACGAATAAGAACAGACTTGCAGAGGACGCAGCAATGGTACCAATGCAGGCAAATATAAAATAGGCCAAAAATGCAAAACCAATAGCTTTAGTGTCCACACCGGCAGCAAGACCAGGACCAAAAGCTCCTGCTTTAATCATCCAGCTCATACCTACTGCGGACCAGAAAAAGCCGAAAGCACTGAAGATGGTTGCGCCAAAAATATTGCGATGACAATAATCAAAATAACCCGCTAACAGCTGGGCGAAGGACCCGCAGAAAAGTGCCCACGGCAAAACCCAGGATACACCTTCAACGATACCCAATTTTTGTGCAGAAGCCACCATTGTTACGACGGCCAGACCAAACAGTCCCAAGGGTGTAGGGTCGGCTACTGCGATTTGAACATGCTGCGTTGAATCATTATTAGTACTCATTCATACGCCTCCTTTATTTTGGTTTGGTTGTGAATTATTCCACACGCATATATAATATACTTTAAAACTAACAGCATCGTCAATAACTGTTACAAAAATTTAGCAATTTTGTATACAAGTGTGATATTGTATATTTTTCAGAAAACTTATTTGTACTATTTCTGCACTATTTTAGTATATAATTTATATAGAAGGAAGTGATTTTATGAGTTTAAATACCACTCCAGCTTCAGAACGTGTTCATATTGGTATTTTCGGTAAACGCAACGCCGGAAAATCCAGTCTGATCAATGCTATCACCGGTCAAAATCTGGCAATCGTTTCTGAAACGAAGGGTACCACTACCGACCCTGTTTATAAAGCTATGGAGATCCTGCCTCTGGGGCCAGTAATGATTATCGACACTCCCGGTATTGACGACGAAGGTGCACTAGGCAGCCTGCGCATCCAAAAAGCCTATCAGGTGCTTAATAAAACCGATATAGCGCTTTTGGTTATTGATGCCGCTGCCGGGCCTGCTGCTGAAGACCTGCGTTTGATAGAACGGATCAATGCCAAAAAAATCCCTCTGCTCGTGGTTATCAATAAATGCGAAACCATAGATGAAGATAAAAAAACTGCCTGCCAGGCGCTGCTGCCAGAAAATAAGCCTCTGTTTGTCAGCGCAGCACAGAAGCTCAATATTTTTGAACTTAAAGAAGCCATTGCTAAAGCAGCACCTGTAGATGAAAACAAAGCACGCCTGGTTGCCGATCTGCTATCGCCAGGCGACTTCGTAGTCCTGGTCGTCCCCATTGACTCTGCCGCTCCCAAAGGACGCCTGATCCTGCCGCAGCAGCAAACGATCCGTGATATTTTGGAAGCAGACGCTACCGCCATCGTCGTCAAAGAAAATGAACTGGCAAACACACTGCAAAATTTAGGCAAACGTCCGCAGCTGGTCATCACCGACAGCCAGGTCTTTAAAAAAGTTGCCGCAGAAACGCCTGCCGATATTCATCTGACTTCTTTTTCGATCCTTTTTGCCCGTTATAAAGGCAACCTGCAAACCGCAGTACAAGGCGTTACAGCACTCGACAGCCTTCAGGACGGTGACAAGATACTGATCGGCGAAGGCTGTACCCATCACCGCCAGTGCGACGATATCGGCACTGTCAAGCTGCCCCGCTGGATCAAAGAATATACAGGTAAAAATCCTGAATTTATTTTTACCAGCGGCACAGAATTTCCGCTTGACCTCTCCCCTTATAAAATGATCATCCACTGCGGCGCCTGTATGCTGAATGAACGGGAAATGCAGTACCGCATCAAATGTGCCGTCGATCAAAATATTCCCATCACTAACTACGGTATTACTATCGCCTACATCAACGGCATTTTAAAACGTACGGTCGAGCCCTTCCCTCAAATTTATAAACTGCTGAATCAATAAGCAAAATTTAAATTAATATCAGATAAAAAACAGAGTGAGGAATTTCCCACTCTGTTTTTTAACAATTACTTATCTAAATCAAGGTGAAATGTTGCCCTAATTTATACAATCCAAAGATGTATAAAGAAAGAATCAACAATGAAAAAAATAATTCATACATCCCTATTCTTCTACTGCCTGTAAGATAAAGCAGCATAAAAGGTACATTAAGAATAGGGATACCAAAAAAGTACGAGTTTTGGAACTGCAACTTTCCCCTCAACATTATATTTTTATAGTATTCTGGTGAAACAATCCACCTGTCGAACAACAGTATAATGCTTGTTAATGTATACATAATCAAATATTGACTAACAAAAGCAGTTCGTACCCAAAGCGTACCATTTCTTCCTCCATGTACAACAGGATATAGATACTGACCAAATAAATCTTTATCTGTAACATGGGAATCCCAAAGAAACAAGAACGATACAATATATACAAATATGATAAAACACCAGAATCTATTCCAGCTAGTTTTCATAAGAAAAACCTCAAAAGTAATAATCTAAGCCCTGATACTTTGTATTAGTAGATTTAATTTAAGATATTAAAACAATATCGTCTACTAGCTAATAAACAACCATATTATTTATTAGTCCAATCAATAAAAGTACTGAATATAAAAAATTCTATAAATACTTAATATGTATAGAATTTTTTATATTCTTTTGTCTATTTTTTCCATAATAATAAATAACGCTTATATTATTTAACTGATATTATAATGAGATAAACAAAGCTGAGAGTTTTAAAATCTTGTCTATTAACCAGGATATAAATATAATATAAAATACTAGGAATATTATTATTGAATACTTATCAATTTTCTCTACAAATAACCACCATAAAACAGCAATATTCAACACCGGCACTAAAAACAACAGTTTATATTTACGGCTTGTATCATTTTCAGCCAATAATTTATCATAAAAACTGTTGAACAAAGAATCCAATGGCATCAGCATCGACCACAAAAATGTTACATAGAGATATAACGCTCCTGCTCTAACTTTATGTCCACCATCACTGTTCAAATAAAACACCTCCCTAATCCAAGAACCGTGCTGATGATTAGCCCATTCTATGAAAGCATAAAATATTATAGCTTCTATCATTACTTGATATACATATCGCTGTTTATATTCCTTCAATTTATTTATTGACATGCTATGATCCTCCAACATTACATTAAAAATATTTTACTTCTGCTCCACTTCCTCTAAATTCTACTATAGGATTCTCCTGTGTTTCAGTAGGCATTTTTAATGTTGCTGTAACTGAACCGTCTGGTGATATTCTTGTAATGATACCATCAGCATTAACCGTTTCCTGCCATCCTTTATCACTTCCAGCTACTGTATCTAAAAATTTTAAAGCATCAGTTAAGCCACCTTGTAACACCCTATCACCTGTCAGAACATCGTACGCACCAAATTTCCTGTCTAGACTTATACTATAATCTTCATATCTTATAGCATTTTTCAAAAGGTTTACTGCTCCTATTGTATTGCCACTTCCTGCAACAAAAAATTTATCAAGAACAAATTTAGCTCCCTCTGAAGTTATAAAATCTTTCGTTGATTCAATAATTTGATTAGTTGTTGGTTCCGAATAATTATTTTTATAACAACTGTATGCACTACTTGCCGCACTCCCAATTGTTCCATAACCGCCAGGCGCAATTTCACCAATACCAGTAATTACATATTTTACAGTTAAATCACTTGGACTAAATAATGCATAAATATTGCCTGCAAGACCCATATCGTACCCATTTACTTTAACAATTGGTGCTTTAACACCTGTATATGCAGCACCTGCATTACGCCCCCAAAGTGAAATATCACTCTGACTGCCTAAGATATTGAGATTTTGAAATACAGGACTTCCATAAATCTGCAAATAATCCTTAGACAACATAACACCCATATTATTAAATTTACCATAATTTGACATTACCATATTAAGATAACCATTGGAAATTAGTTCACCAGTATTTTTGATTTCTGTAAAAGCAAAAATCATCATATCTCCACCAGAAGTCAACCTTGATTTCAAACCTTTAATATCCACATAATTAGCATTTAATGCTACCATACCTTTACCTGTAATGGCAGAATTATCTACAGTAATTTTTGGTTGAGCAAAAAAACTACATGGTCCAGTACCATTATTGGTTATCTGAGAATTTAATATATAAATTTCGCCCTTATTATTGGAATCTAATTTTAATCCTTTTTCAGAAATCAATTTACTATTGTTAACATTAATTGAACCATTAGTTATTACAGTTACATCAAACCCTTCTGAAGTTAGTGGGGTAACCGATGTAATTTCTGCATCCTGGATAACAACCTGATCAGCATCAATTGTGATAGCACCATTGTTAGAAACAAGGTTACCATAAATAGTTGATGTTTCAAGCGCATCGATATCAATACCATATGTACGAGCATTTTCATCAGCTACACCAGTATCATGAAGAGATCCAACATCAGCATTGCTGAGAAAATTATTACAAGAAATTGCTATCTTTTTTCCTGCTATGATAAGCGGAAGTTCTGTCTCTGTTGTTAGCGGCACAAAATTTACATCGCCACTTGCAGTAAAAGTAAGATTATTATCTGCAGAAATAGAACCATAATTTGTAATATCACCTTGTGCTATTAATTGCATTTCACCACTGCTGTTCAGATATCTATTATTTACTATTGTTCCTTGAGAAGCAATATTTAGATTACCCTGGTCATGATTAAACTTTTCAGTCTCTTGATCATATCCAGCAAATAAACGACCATCATTTACTAACGAATCACATGAAATTACTATGTCATTATAAGAAGCTATTATACCCTTATTTGAATTTTGAACATTCCTACTTTCTCTAATATTCAGGTCACCATTACTATAAACATTCCCATTATTGTTTAAATTGGCTATAGCTTTTAATTTAACATTGCTACCCGCATATAAATTTCCGACATTATCTATATTATTTGTAGCAGTTATATCAAGTGTGCCGTTTTTAGTAAATTGTGAATCACGATTTGTTCCAGCTAAAATATTCCCTTCGTTAAAAAAATCTTTCGCCTTTACCGACGTGTTATTACTAGAATTTATAATACCATTATCAGTATTTGTAACAGTGTCTATAACATTAATATTGATGCTATCATTGGCATTAATACGCTTTCTATTTATTATATTTTTCTGAGCAGATAAACTTACATTTTTATCGCTAACAATAGCATAATTATTTATAATATCACCATTAGAAGTTAACTCTACATTATCTGCACCATATATAATCCCATCATTCTTTACTCCAGCACCATTATCAGTACTAACTAAATAAATACTATTACCATTCATCCCACCAATTGCAGTGATATCAATAGCATATCCTGTTTCTATAATATTACCATTTGTATTACTATAAGCCAAATCAGCAAAGTTAATTGCATTGGAGCCAGTAACTACTTTCAGTACATTTGCAGTAATATTACCATTCACATCAACTTTTTTAGACAATATTTCTGTCGTATCTGCTCCTGATGTATTATTAGTCCCTGCTATAGCTACGGTACCTTCGGTAACGTTGAATCCAGTCAAAGCTCCAGCCTCATTAAGCACAGGATTACCGGTAGTTAAAATAGCCCGATCAGTATTAATAAAACCCAAACCATTACCAGTAATACCTTTCTGGTTAGCAATTATTAAATTTGCTTTTTGACCAGCTATTTCCATAATACCATTCAAACTAGACGGATTATTGCTTACTACTTCATTTAAAATAGTTTGAGCAGCTATACCATTAACAAAATTACTATTACCATTGATCATCCCTGCTAGTTGCGAATTAACATCATTTACAGAATTATTAAATACTGCTCCAGAGCTACTGACATCAAACTGTGTGAAAACATTGTGTGAAAGACCACTTGCATTTGCTTCATTAATATTGATAATTTCCACACCATCTTTTACATTCACAGCGACATTTAGAGCAGAAACATCAGGAGAAATTGCTGCCGATGCCACACCAGGAATAATACTTAATGACAACATTGCTGTTAAAACTGATCTTTTCAACTTTTGAGAAATTATGTTCTTTTTCATGTTCTTATCCCCTTTTTTATATTTTAAAGCTCTTAATTAACGCCTCCTTTTCAAGAGCTTCTAGAACAGATATATCATTTGAAAACCTACTGCAAATTTATTTGTTTTAAATCCAGTTGGTTTTTGTACAGGAACTCCTGCAAACAAATCATAGTAAAAACTCTTATATAATCCTCTCATACCTAAGACAGAACCGATTAACGTATTAGCTTTATATCCACCCTGCAAGTATTCTCCATCAATATAACCTATATCAAGCCCACAATAGTATTCTCCTCTACCATTAGGAAAAGCAATTTCATTTTGCCAGTAAAAACCATTTTCTCCTGAAAGATTATTTTTTCCATCGAACCCTCTTACACTGTATCTGCCACCCATTGTAAATTCATCGGAAGGATAAATATTATTTGTTGCATATTGAGCGCTTAGAGTTGTTTTATACTTTGTTTTTATTTTACCTATTTTAAAAGGTCTATTCATATTAGCAGTAAACTGCCAAATTCTATAATTACTGACAAGTTGTGCAGCATCTTCTACACTATTAAACCACGGTAAATTAAACTTACATCCCAATTTAAAATTATAATCACTTGTATTATGCTTAAGCTTATGCATAATTCCAACTTCACCATTGGTCACATTTTTTCCCTGTAAAATAAGTTTGATTCCATCAATATCTTTTTCAATTTTTTGTTTACTTATTTTTACATACCCTGATGTTTTAGATGAAGCATCTCTATTTAACAGGTATTGGCTCATAAATTCAATTCTGTCATATCTGGCATTATATTGATAAGCAAAATTCCAAAACATTAAACTTTGATGTGAAAAATAGTGATTTTTACTGATACTAAATAACCACTTTTTATAAGGTATCGTATAGTTTATATTATAATTTTTAGTACCTTTCAAATCGTTATTATTATCTAAATCATGTCCAAGATAAATATCAAGAGTATCGCTAAGGTTCAACGGATTTTCTACTGTTAAATTTAAAGCAGATTGATAACGTCCTGTATTTTCATCACCAGAATCATCGAATATCAACATACCTCTAATATTTTTCCCTTGTGCAGAATAGATATTTATATCACTTTCTCCTGAATTTTCACCTGGTATGATCTGTAATTTTACTTGCTGTGATTGCAAACGCTGAATTTGCTCAACGCCTTGTTCTAAATTCCTGTAATTTAAAATATCACCTGACTTTATCGGAAAAGTGTTAATCCATTTTATTTTTTGTTTTCCAAGCACATTTATTTTGCCTATATATCCAGGAATAATTTTAAGTTTTAGAATCCCAGTAGATAAACTTTGCTGAGGAACATTTATTCTGGTAGTAGCAAATCCTTTGTTTGCAAGCAAAATTGTTACTCTTTTTACTAGTTCTGTTAGCCCACTTTTACCTATTTTTTGCCTATCATATTTATTCAAAATTTTTTGAAGCCATTTAAATCGTCCAGTATCATCTATCAATTCTATATGAGAAATATAAAAGCTGTTTTCGTCCTGTGGTAGCTCATACTTTCTATCAACTTTTATATTATCGTAAAGATTTATATTACTATTATTACCTAAACGCAATTTTTCTTGAAATTCTAGTTGTTGATTATACTGACGGTCTGAATTATTAATAATATTATCACTGTATACTACACTTGTAATATTAATTAGAAAAAAGAAAAATAACAGTAAAGAAATATTTTTCATTTAGACACACTTCTTTCATATATTTTTCACTTTTATTTTACAACTTTCCATAAACTATTACAATTAAATTTAAATATTTACAAATTCATTATATTTTCCAACGTATTATTTTAATTAATTATGTAAAAATACCAGGTGCAAAAGCACCTGGTATTTTTATGATTTTTTATTCTATTGTTACCAGTTATTTTACTTCTTCGAACATTTCGGCTCCGACGCCGCAGGTCGGGCAGGTATAATCTTCCGGCAGGCTTGCGCCTTCGTAGATATAACCGCAGACCTTACAGCGGAATTGTTTTAAGCCAGCCGCAGGTTTAACTTCTGTCGGAGCGATATAAACTCCGCCCAGATCAGCGCTTCTATCGAAATACATGGTGTGCAGCATCTGCTCGGCCAGTTCGCTGAGCGGTTCACCATAAAATTCTTCATATAATTTGATGATTTCAGGATTTTCATGACTTAAACGCAGCTGCATCGAATCATCACGTTTATAAAGACCTTCGATACGCTTGGCGCGCAAAGCATCGCCTTTATATTCCCTATCTTTAGGCTGACCGCCGCCGCCGATGCAGCCACCCGGACAAGTCATGACCTCAACAAAATGATAGCTTTTTTCGCCGCTTTTAATTTTTTCGATCAATTTACGGACATTAGCAGTACCATAGACGATAGCGACCTTTACTTCCAAACCGTCAATATCTACCGAAGCTTCCTTGATGCCTTCCAGACCGCGCACAGGCTGCAGATCGTATAAAGCTGCCGGCGCAGTTTTTTTCGTAACGAAGGTGTAAGCACTGCGTACAGCGGCTTCCATAACACCGCCGGTATTGCCGAAAATCACGCCGGCACCGGAACCAAGACCCATAAAGTCGTCATATACCTGATCTTCCAAAGTGGTAAAATCAATATTTGCATCCTTTGCCAGTATTGCCAGCTCACGCGTCGTGATCACATAATCCATATCACGGATACCTTCAATGCCCAAATGTCTGGCGGCCGCATTCATCTCATCGCGGCGGATCTCATATTTTTTAGCCGTACAGGGAGTAACGGCAACATTAACGATTTTTTGAGGATCAATGCCCATTTTCCTGGCAAAATAAGTTTTGATCGTCGGCCCCTGCATTCCAATCGGGCTTTTAGCGCTGGAAATATGCGGCAGCATTTCCGGATAATAGGTTTCAGCGAATTTTACCCAGGCCGGGCAGCAGCTGGTAAACTGCGGCAGCGGCTTTTCACCTTTAGTGATACGTTCCACCAGCTCGCTGGCTTCTTCCATAATCGTCAAATCAGCGGCGAAATTAGTATCCAGCACATAGTCTGCACCCAGTTTTTTCAGCAGCGCTACCATTTTACCTTCAACAAAGCTGCCGTCCGCC
This sequence comes from uncultured Phascolarctobacterium sp., assembly GCA_900545535.1. Classification (GTDB taxonomy): domain Bacteria; phylum Bacillota; class Negativicutes; order Acidaminococcales; family Acidaminococcaceae; genus Phascolarctobacterium. The sequence continues at coordinate 19,286 of UQZN01000008.1, read as the reverse complement.
ATACAGAATTCTTCACCTAAAGCAATACGCACAGAAGGAGAAGTACTGAAAATCACGATCTTTTCAGGATCGCGCATTTCAGCCGCTACTTCATAAGCCTCAACCTTTTCGGTAATACTGTCTGCCGGACACACATTAGCGCACTGACCGCAGTTGATGCAGATAGGCACATCTCCGGTCGCCTTAAGATCATAGGTGCCGCAGACACCGATATAATCAGTACAGACTGCTTTGCAGGAACCACATTTAATGCATTTGAATTCAAGCCTTTGTACAGCAGGATTATCCGGCTCGATTGCAACACGGATATCCGTAAATTGATGTTTACTCATATAAAAGACCCTCCTCTTTTATTACTGTACATATTATAACTGCTTTCAATTATTCTTACAAGAGATACTAAAAGAAAATTATTATCCTGATTATATCAAAAAAATAACTGCACTTAAGCAGTTATTTTTTATATCTTTTATATGCCCAAAATACGACGCCTGTAACTATGACTAAAATCGTCAGACGCATACTGTTCTGCCGAAAATTTACTACGTCATGCCCGATAACTACTTCCAGCGCCGTTGAAGGGAATTTACCGATCAGATTGGCAATGATATAATCACGGACGCTGATCCGGCTGAGCGCGCCTACAGCAGTCAATATCCCCGACGGGAAGTACGGCAGCGCTCTGGCAAAGGCCATCCATTGCAGACCGTTTTTGCCGCTGGCTTCATCGATATTTTTTAAGCTGTTGCTGGTTGCAATGATTTTTTCAGCTGCTCCGCGAAAAAAGTAGCGCATCAGCAAAAAGCTGATGACAACGCCGACTGTTTCTGCCAGCCAGGAGATCAGAATACCTAAAGGCAAACCAAAAATCAAACCGTTGGCAGTTGAAAGAAAGATCGACGGAAAAATACTGGCAGCATTGATAAAAACATCCAGCAGAAAGCTGATGACTATTGCCCAGGGGCCGAAGGAACGCAAGTATTCCGCTAATGCGTTGACATTGCCGCTGACTACCAGCCTCAGAGCTTTATCAAAAAAATCCTGTGCAAAGAAATGAATGCAGCACCCCAGCACTACTAATAACGCTACTGCAACAAGTTTAGTTATGATATCGGGATCGCGATACCATTTTGTTCCATTCTCCATTTTATCTCCCTCAGTAATCTAAGAATAAAAAATACGCTGGAACCGTTCATCAAATTGACTGCTGAGGGCACCTTCTATCTCTCGCAGCATCTGCGGGTCCTGAAACGCTTTTTTAGCTAATTCGCGCGCTTCTATCAAAACACCTATATCCTGCAGTATATCAGCAATATATAAATCAGGCAAGCCGTGCTGACGTAAACCAAATAATTGACCGGCGCCGCGCAGTTCCAGATCTTTTTCCGCCAGGAAAAAACCGTTATCGCTGTCACGCAACACCTGCAGCCGCTCCAGTGTTTCCTGATTATCGTTGTCCGTAAGCAGCACGCAGTATGACTGGTCCTTGCCGCGTCCTACCCTGCCGCGCAGCTGATGCATTTGTGCCAAGCCAAAACGGTCGGCATTTTCAATGATCATCAGCGTTGCATTAGGAACATTGACCCCGACTTCAATAACTGTCGTTGTGATCAGCACTTTGATCTCACCTGCGGCAAAGCGGGTCATGATCTCTTCTTTTTCCTGGTTTTTCAACCGACCATGCAGCAGAGCGCAGGGGATATTTTTTAAATACGTCGCCTGCAGCTCCGTATAAACTTCGGTTGCCGAACGCGCTTCCACACCTTCAGATTCATCGATCAGGGCGCAGACAACATAAGCCTGATGACCAGACTGCACCTGACGCACCAGTCCCTCATAAACGGCATTACGCTTTTCCCCGGTATAACATAAGGTCTCGATCGGCTTGCGTCCCACCGGCTTGCCCTGCATCATGGAAGTATCAAGATCACCATAAATAGTCAAAGCCAGAGTTCGTGGGATCGGCGTCGCTGTCATAACCAGAATATCGGGAGCAAACTGGGATTTATTCGATAATTTTGCCCGCTGCTCGACACCGAAACGATGCTGTTCGTCTGTAACTACCAACGCTAATCTGGCAAACACGACATCGTCCTGGATCAGGGCATGGGTTCCCACAAGCACATCTATCTCACCCAACTCCAGATCCTCTAAGATTTCCCGGCGTTTAGCTTTTTTTACACTGCTGGTCAAAAGCTCTACCCGCAAGCCCTGTTTGCCCAAATACTCTGTCAGTGTCTCAAAATGCTGCTGCGCCAAAATCTCTGTCGGCACCATAATGCAGCCCTGATAACCGTTTTCAGCAGTTTTAGCCAAAGCCAGAGCCGATATAACGGTCTTACCGGACCCGACATCGCCCTGCAGCAATCTGTGCATTGGTTTATTATCCTGCATATCCAGCGATATTTCCTGCCAGGCCTTCTGCTGGGCTTCAGTCAGCTCAAAGGGCAGCGAGCTTTTTAAAGCCTGAACAAGCTTACCGTCCGCGCTGTGCTTGATCCCCTGCCTGACCTCTTTGATGCGGTCACGATAATAGAGCAGCCCACATTGCAGCAAAAAAAGTTCTTCAAAAATAAATCTTTGCTTAGCTTCTGCCAATTTAGCAAAGTTCTCTGGAAAGTGAATATTCTTCAAAGCAGTATAACGGTCCGGCAGCTGCCTTGCAGCAATAAGGCCTGCCGGCAGCGTTTCCGGCAGATATTGCGCGGCTTTAGCCAGCGCCTGTTTGACCGCCGTACGCACAACGCCCTGCGTTAACGAACCAGCCAGACTATAGACAGGTAAAATCCCCAAAGCAGCTACATTATCGTCGCTGTCAGCAATTTGAATAAACGCCTCAGAAACAAATTTAGCCGTTGGACCACGCCGCACCCTGCCAATAACGATCAACCGCATCCCCGGCTTATATTTGCGCGCCTGATAACGCTGCGCTGCAAAAAGAAAAATATCGGCATAGCCGCTCTCATCCTGAACTGTAACTACCGTATAACGTCTGCCTTTGCCGGAATATTTATCGGCGATCCGAAATACTTCGCCGCTGAAAAGCTGTTTTTCGTTATCAGTAGTCAATTCGCCGATGCTTTTTACCTTGGAATAATCAAGGTAACTGTCCATGCGCGGAAACCTGTTGAGCAGATCACCGACTGTTTCAATATTCAATTTCTGAAAATCTAAAGCCTTTTTTATCCCTATACCCTTTAAACTGGTAACAGGCTCACGCCACCACATAAAATCACTGCCAATCTATAAAATTTACTTGCTTTTACCTACAGTCTATGGTATGATACTTTTGTTAAATTTGTAACTAATGCTCGTAATACGTTAAGGAGGTGGGACTCATGGCATCCATTTGCGAAGTCTGCGGCAAAGGTACTCTCGCTGGCAATAACGTCAGCCATTCCAATAGACATACTAAACGTGCTTGGAAACCGAACATTCAACAAGTAAGGGCTATTGTTAACGATTCTGTAAAACGCGTTAATGTTTGCACTCGTTGCTTGCGTTCCGGTAAAGTTACCCGCGCTATCTAATCTATGATTATTAAAAATAAACCAAATACCTAACGGTATTTGGTTTATTTTTATTTTACCGGTACACCGCATTCCGGACAAAATTTTACCAGTGAACTGATTTTTGCCTTACAGCCAGGGCAAAGAATAAAAGCCCTGTATTCGCGCAGTTTGTTTTCAAATAAGTCATAAAAAAGATTGACCTCTTTATCCTGAGGCTTCCAATTATAGACCTGGATCCTTTTTCCATGCACATCAGCAAAAACCTGCGTCGTTTCTTCATCCATCGCCTGTGCCGAAAAACGCATCAGTTTTTGCTCGCTGTGACATTCAAGAATACAGTTTTCGTCGTCACGGGAATCAACCGTCACGCCCATTTCATTAACTGTAAGCAGCAGCAGATTCCACGCACTTTTATTGTTTATTTCGTAAATGCGGTTATCAAAACAACCGCCGGCACCATCAATTCTCATCAACTGACCTCCAGAAAATTTTAAATAATGAATCAGTACTCATATTATAACATAAAACAAACAGCTAGCGCAGTGCTTTAAGCGAATAAATCGTAACAATTATGTAAAAAATCCCCGAACCTGACGGCTCGGGGATTTATTTTCAAACCTATTATTTTGCGTAGTCAACAGCGCGTGTTTCACGGATGATGACAACCTTGATCTGACCGGGATATTCCATCTCGGCTTCGATCTTTTTAGCAATATCGCGTGCCAACAAAATAGATGTAGCATCATCGATCTGGTCAGGTTTGACCATTATGCGGATCTCGCGTCCTGCTTGGACAGCAAAGCATTTTTCAACGCCTTCAAAAGATTCAGAAATCTCTTCCAATCGAGTTAACCGTTTCAAATAGCTTTCCAATGTTTCGCGTCTCGCGCCAGGTCTTGCGGCAGAAACAGCATCAGCTGCAGCTACCAGAACTGCTTCAACACTCTTAGGCTCTACATCGCCATGATGGGCCATGATAGCATTGAGTACCAATTCAGATTCACGATATTTCTTAGCGATTTCCATACCGATCTCAACGTGAGAACCTTCCATCTCGTGGTCGATAGCTTTGCCAATATCATGCAGTAAGCCCGCACGTTTGGCTAAAACTACGTCTACACCCAATTCGGAAGCCATCAGACCTGCCAGATGAGCGACCTCGATAGAATGATTCAGAACATTTTGACCATAGCTGGTACGATATTTTAAGCGGCCCAGCAGCTTGATCAGTTCAGGATGCAATCCGTGCACACCTACTGCAAAAGTAGCCTGCTCGCCTGCTTCCTTGATCTTCTGCTCAACCTCTTTTTGTGCCTTTTCAACCATTTCCTCGATACGGGACGGATGGATACGGCCGTCGTTGATCAGTTTTTCCAGAGCAACGCGGGCGACCTCACGGCGTACGGGGTCAAAGCCGGAAATAATTACCGCTTCCGGAGTATCGTCAATGATCAGGTCGATACCGGTCAAAGTTTCCAGAGTCCGGATATTTCTGCCTTCTCGACCGATGATACGGCCTTTCATTTCATCATTAGGCAGGGCTACTACAGAAACAGTAGTTTCTGCTACGTGGTCGGCAGCACAACGCTGAATCGCCAGGGAAATGATCTCTCTGGCCTTCTTGTCTGCTTCCTCCTTCGCCTGCTGCTCCAAATCTTTAATGAGCATAGCGGTTTCATGTTTCACTTCTTCTTCAACGGATTGAAGAAGTTCTTTTTTAGCATCTTCGGTAGATAAACCGGACAAACGTTCCAATTCACCCAGTTGTTTTTGATATAATGCATCGACTTTAGCCTGACTGTCACTGAGGAATGCCTCTCGGACGGCTAAGTGTTCCTCTTTTTTCTCAAAAGATTCTATCTTACGGTCAAGATTTTCTTCTTTTTGTAAAAGACGTCTTTCCTGACGTTGGATATCACTGCGACGCTCTTTATTTTCTCGTTCCATCTCACTGCGCATGCGGTGGATTTCTTCTTTAGCCTCTACTAACGCTTCTTTGCGTTTGGCTTCACCGGTCTGTTCCGCGTCCTGAATGATACGAATAGCAGTTTCTTCAGCAGTAGCAATTTTGTTTTCAGCAACATTTTTACGTACTAAATAACCGATCGCACCACCAACGGCACCAGCACCGATAGTAATACCGATAAGTTCTAAAATGATTTTCACCTCCTTATTAATTTTTAAAAAAAATGAGGCAACAAACTATTGTCGCCTCGTGGATAACATTCATTAATTATTAACACGATTGGATACTATAATTTTAAATGGATTTTATATAAAAGTCAAGTTAACAGTCATCCATTAGTATCACTGAGCCATGTATATTATTAATGCTTTTTTGAATATATTTACTTGCAAAGCCCCGCGCATACAGGAATCTGCCGATAGCGGCACGTCCTTCCCTGGTAGCAGGATCATATTTTTCAGGATTACGTTTCAGGCAGTTTCCCAAAGCATACTCGGCCCGTTCCTGCTCCATTGCTTCAGAAAGCTGCGCCAAAATATCGTTGATATAACGTTCAGCTACATTTTTTTTCTGCAGCTCCAGCCACAGATGATTTCTGCCATAATATTTTTTAGCCAGCCATGCTTCAAAAACCTTCTGGGCATAACGTTTTTCATCCAGAAAACCATATTCCAGCAGCTTTTGCACAGTGCCTGCGATAATCCCGGGAGCCGCGCCTTTGCGTTTCAGCTTCAGCTCCATATCCTTGCGGCTGTAATCACGGTAGCTCAGCATATCCAAAGCATAATCATACGCTTCCTGCTCAGTCGTTAAGTTCTTGGACGACCGGTTCAGCATCGCTTACACCGCTTTCTGCACTGGCTGGTTTGGCAATGGTCAGCTCACGGATCTTCGCTTCGATCTCAGCAGCCATTTCCGGATTTTCTTTGAGGAAATCTTTGACCTTTTCCTTACCCTGGCCCAAACGTACTTCGCCATAGGAATACCAGGCGCCGCTTTTATTGATGATGTCAAACTCTGCGCCCAGGTCAACGATACAGCCTTCGTGTGAGATGCCTTCGCCGTACATGATATCAAATTCAGCCTGTTTAAAAGGCGGAGCGATTTTATTTTTGACGATTTTAACACGGGTACGGTTGCCGATCATATCGTTGCCGTTTTTCAGTGTTTCGATGCGGCGTACGTCCAGACGGATAGTTGAATAAAATTTCAGTGCCCGGCCGCCGGTAGTCGTTTCAGGATTACCAAACATAACACCGACTTTTTCACGGATCTGATTGATAAAAACAGTGGCGCATTTCGATTTGGAAATGATACCGGTCAGCTTCCGCAGCGCCTGGCTCATCAAACGGGCCTGCAGACCAACGTGCGAATCGCCCATCTCCCCTTCGATCTCGGCACGCGGTACCAAAGCCGCAACGGAGTCGATAACGATGATGTCGATGGCGCCGCTGCGTACCAGAGCGTCGGCGATCTCCAAAGCCTGTTCGCCGTTATCAGGCTGAGAGATCAGCAGATTGTCGACGTCAACGCCTAATTTACGTGCGTATTCGGGGTCTAAAGCATGCTCAGCGTCGATAAACGCTGCGTAACCGCCGATTTTCTGTGTTTCAGCGATCATATGCAGGGCAACAGTAGTTTTACCGGAAGATTCAGGACCGTAGATCTCGATGACCCTGCCGCGGGGGATACCGCCTACTCCCAAAGCTATATCTAAAGACAAAGCACCGGTCGGAATGACCTCAATGTTCATTTTTGCGCTGGCTTCGCCCAATTTCATGATCGAACCTTTACCGAAATCTTTTTCGATTTGGCGCATTGCATTTTCTAACGCTTTTGTTTTGTCAGCGTTCAGTTTTTCCGTACTCATTTAATCAAGCCTCCTGTTTAATTGCTGTCAATTATCATCTATCAATAGTATACAAACAGCTGTTCGATATGTCAAGATTTATTTATCCGCTGCCGCAAAATCAAACCTTGCCGGCATTAAAAAGCTGCCCGCAGCTCACCTGACAAAAAACACTGAAACCGCAAAAACAAAATGTTCCTGCGGTTTCAGGCAGTTGCTTTATTTTTTCAGCAGGCCGGCAATTTCTGCCCCGCTGAATTTATAGGTTTCGTTGCAGAACTGGCAATGCACTTCTGTTTCCTCATCCTCGCTCATGGCGGTAAGATCTTCCTGCCCCAAAGTCGCCAGCGCACCCAGAATCTTTTCCCTGCTGCAGCGGCATTTGTAGCTCAGCTCCACGCTTTCCTGGATCGTTACCTCCAGACCACGGGCAATCGTTTCGATCATCTTTTCGGGAGTATAGCCCAACTCCAACAGCTGCGTAACATAAGGCGTTAAACTGATGTTTTCTTCCAGTTTTGCCAGCGTCTCCTCGGCGCAGCCAGGCATGGCCTGAATAAAATAGCCGCCGGAGGCTATGACCTGTCCCTCTTTATTGACTAAAACACCCAATGCCACCGAAGACGGAGTCTGCTCGGAAGTATAGAGATAATTAGTCAGGTCGCTGGCGATCTCGCCGTCAACCAGCTCGGCATAACCGGTAAAAGGTTCAGCGTTCTGCAGATAGCGGGTCACGATGATATTGCCGGCACCGAGAGCGCCGCCCACATCCAGCTTACCGTTTTTCAACGGCAAAAACACGTCCGGGTCGCCTACATACCCACGCACGTTCGTGCCTTCGGCATCGGCAACAACCTCGCCGATCGGACCGTCACCCTTTAGACGCAGGGTGATGCGTTCATTATCTTTCATAGTGGCGGCTAAAAGCAGGGCGCCGTTCATTGCCCTGCCTAAAGCGGCACTGGCCAAATGGGAGGTATGATGCCTGGTGGCAGCCTCCTGTACCAGATTGGTAGTACACAGCGCATAAATGCGCACGCCTTCAGCCGTGCCTTTAGTCAGAATATCTTTCATTATATTTACCTCTTGGAATTCTACGCTTAACTTACGTTTTTAGATCAGATGTTTTTCAGCAGGTTGACCATTTCGATAGCAGTCATCGCAGCATCAACACCTTTATTGCCGGCTTTGGTACCGGCGCGTTCTACAGCCTGTTCGATATTTTCAGTAGTCAGTACGCCAAAGGCTACTGGTACCCCGGTTTGCAGTCCCACATGCGCCACGCCTTTGGAAGCTTCAGCGCAAACATAATCAAAATGCGGAGTTGAACCGCGTATAACGGCGCCTAAGCAGATAACGGCGTCATACTTGCCGCTGACAGCCAGCTTCTGGGCAGCTAAAGGGATCTCGAAAGCACCCGGCACCCAAACGGCGGTAATATTTTCATTTTCCATACCATGACGTTCCAGACAATCGATAGCACCACTCAAAAGCTTGCTGGTGATAAATTCGTTAAAACGGGCTACAACAATAGCCACTTTCATACCCTGCGCTGTTAATTGACCTTCTAAAGTTTTCATATTCATTGCCTCCATCTTAGTTGATTTGATTTTTTTATCAGCTGCAGCAATTGCAGTGTTTATGCGTATGTCCTTCGTGCAGCTCGTGCCCCATTTTTTCCTCTTTGACTTCCAGATAAAATTCGTTGAAAGGATTGGCGTCGATAACGATGGGCACCCTGTCGCTGACAGTGATGCCATAACCGGAAAGCCCTACCCGTTTCGCCGGATTGTTGGTGATCAGACGCACACTGGTCAACCCCAGGTCAGCAAGGATCTGGGCGCCGATGCCGTAATCACGCAGATCGGGAGCAAAGCCCAGCTTCACATTAGCTTCCACTGTATCATACCCCTGATCCTGCAGCGCGTAAGCCCTGATCTTATTTGCCAGTCCGATCCCACGGCCTTCCTGACGCATATACAGCACGACGCCGCAGCCTTCTTTTTCGATCATCCGCATCGCTGTTGCCAGCTGGTCGCCGCAGTCGCAGCGCAGTGAACCGAAAGCATCGCCGGTCAGACACTCGGAATGGACGCGTACCAGAACGTCTTTTTTGCCAGCCACATCGCCCTTCACGATAGCTACGTGGCACAAATCATCCAGATCGTTTTCGTATGCGATGGCACGGAAAGTACCGTATTTAGTCGGCAGTGCTGCCTCAGCCGCACGGTGCACCATTTTTTCATGTGCTTTACGGTAAGCAACCAAAGCCGCTACTGTAATGAATACCAAACCATGCTCTTTAGCAAATTCTTTCAATTCGGGAGTACGGGCCATATTGCCGTCCTCACTCATGATCTCGCAGCAGATGCCGACCGGCTTCAAGCCTGCCAAAGTACACAAATCAACAGTCGCCTCGGTATGTCCGGTACGGCGCAGCACGCCGCCTTCACGGGCACGCAGCGGGAACACGTGCCCCGGACGGCGGAAATCCTCAGGCTGTGCGTTAGCGTCAGCACATTTTTTCATCGTATAAGCACGTTCATGTGCCGAAATGCCTGTTGTGGTATCCACATGATCGACCGACACGGAGAACGCAGTTTCGTGATTATCGGTATTTTTAGCGACCATGGCGCCAAATTGCAGCTTGTCCATGATCTCCGGCGCTGCCGGCATACAAATCAACCCACGGGCATATTTTGCCATAAAATTGACCGCTTCCGGCGTGCACAGCTCGGCCGCCATAATCAGATCGCCTTCGTTTTCCCTGTCCTCGTCATCGGTCACCAGTACCATTTTCCCGGCTTTCATTGCCGCAATTGCTTCTTCAACTGTATTAAATTTAAACTCTTCCATTTTCATAGCCTCCTTATTTAAATAAATCCGTTTTCGAATAAAGTCGCTTTACTCAAAACACTGGCTTTATCCTGTTGCTCTGTCTTTTCGCCAAACCGCAGCATCTGCTCGACATATTTGCCGATGATGTCTGTTTCCAGATTGACCTCGTCGCCAACCGTCTTAAAGCCTAAAGTGGTTTCCTTCGATGTGTGCGGGATCAGCGAGACGGAAAAGGTGTCACCTGTTACCTCCGTCACCGTCAGACTGATACCGTCGATAGCGATAGACCCCTTATGCAGGATATACCGCATCAGCTCCGGCGACGTTTTGACTGTCACCACATTGGCGATCCCGTCCTGACGGCATTTGGCGATCACACCGATGCCCTCCACGTGCCCGCTGACGATATGCCCGTCCAGACCATCTATCAGCCGCAGCGTCCGTTCCAGGTTGACCCGGTCGCCGCTGCGCAGATCTCGCAGATTGCTCAGACGTACTGTTTCCGGCATCACATCGGCTGTAAACTCGCCGCTGCCCAAAACAACTACGGTCAGGCAGACACCGTTGACTGCGACGCTGTCGCCTATTTTTAAATTCTCCAGCACCTTTTTCGCGGCTACAGTCAGATGATAACTGTTCTGCACTCTTTTTAAACCGCGCACCGTGCCAAGCTCTGCAACTAAACCCGTAAACATATCAGCATTTATTCCTTTCCACTCTGCCCGTCAGCAAAATATCTGCTCCCAAAGGCAGCGTTTCCGTATCCTTCAAAATATAGCAATCTTCCATCAGCGCCAGGCCAGTACCGCCGACCGGAGTCAGCGCTTCCCTGCCGCCGATCAGCTTCGGCGCGATAAAAGCATAAATACGGTCGACCAAACCGGCTTCTAAAAAGTCGCCATGCACCGTACTGCCACCCTCCACTAAAATACTGATCAGATTACGCCGGGCCAGTTCTTCCAGCAGGAGCGCTACCGGCAGCTTGCCATTAACAGCCGGCAGCTGCAGCACCTCTACCTTTGGCAGCTCCCGTAAGGCGTCTGCCTTCGCCTGCTTCGCACCGGATAAAGCATTGCCTGTAACCAGCAGCGTTTCCGCTTCGCCGTCAAAAACCTTTGCCGTCATGGGAATTTCGCAGTTGCTGTCCAGCACGATCCTCAGCGGGTTTCTGCCCTCCACCAGCCGTGTCGTCAGTTCCGGATCATCAGCCAGCACCGTATTCTTGCCAACTAAAATGCAGTCGTGGGCCTTGCGCAGATAATGACCGTAAGCCCTGGCGTCCTCGCCGGTGATCCATTTGGAATCGCCGGTCCTAGTCGCGATCTTGCCGTCTAAGGTCATTGCATATTTCAGTGCAACAAAGGGTCTGCCGGTTACGATCCAGTGAAAAAACTTCTCGTTCAGCAGCCGCGCTTCTTCCTCACACACGCCTACAGTAACCTCGATCCCGGCAGCGCGCAAACGCTGAAAACCGTTGCCGGCAACCTTGGGATTCGGGTCTTCGATCGCAGCTACCACCCGTTTTAAACCGGCAGCAATGATCGCCTCACAGCAGGGACCAGTGCGCCCAAAGTGTGAGCAGGGCTCCAGCGTCACATAGATCGTGCCGCCGCGGGCCAGCTTCTTCGCTTCATTCAACGCATTGATCTCGGCATGAGGCAGCCCTGCCTTATGGTGATAGCCTTCGCCTACCACTTCACCCTCGGCACTGACGATCACCGCCCCCACCATCGGGTTGGGGCTGGTATCGCCCTCAGCCAGACAGGCTAAAGCTAAAGCCTGCCGCATATATAATTCATCGTCCATCAAGTCACCTTCTTCAAGCAAGTTACGGTTCCTGCCCTGAAATTAGAAAAACCACAGGCAAAACCTTTGGGGGTTTTGTCTATGGCTCGCAAAACAAACTCATAGCCGCCTTTTCTCATCCAGACTGTACTGTCGGTACCGGAATCACACCGGATCATGCTCCCGAAGAAGCTCGCGGACTATAACCGCCGGTAGGGAATCGCACCCTGCCCCAAAGGCTACCGTATTCAATTACCTTTTAAATATAGCATAAAATATTCACAGCGTCAATTTTTTAAAAGCGAACTTCCTGTGAACAAACAGCGTACCGTCTGACACTGACTGATTTTTTGGAAGCAGGCGAGCTTGCTCTTCCCGCCCGCTTCCAAAGATGGAGGAATTGAGGTGTAAACTTATTGTTTAGCAGAAACAGCCCAATGACATATCTGCCGTAACAGCTCTTGAAAATTTTCTTCCAGCAGCGAGATCGCAGCTGCCGGCGCATCGTCGATATGCAGCCCCACAGTCACAGTGACCGTATGTCCAAGCAGCTTAGCCAGCTCTAAAGCGGCGCTGCGGGCCAGCAGATCTTCCTTATGCCCCGTCAGGCACAAGACTGATGCCGAAGAAGAAACTACATTTTTATCTTTTAAGCTGGGGCGCGGCACGCCTACAGCGACAGCGCCGATATGCTGCTTTTCGCCGCCTCCGATAACGACTGTCAGATCGTCACCGCAGCGTACTGCCATCGCTTCCAGTAAATACGCTTCCGCACCTAAGGAAAAAGACTTCGCCTGCATTTCAGTCCTCTCCTTTCCATGCCACAAAATGCTTATAATCAATGCCAAACTGCATCAGGACTTTCCCGATGATGTGCTGCATCTGTTTTTCGACCGAATTTGACCCGTTGTAAAAAGTCAGCATCGGCGGCACTACGATGCAGCCGTAATCGGCAGCTTCCTTGATATTCCGCAGATGCAGCCTGCTCAAAGGCATCTCGCGCGGTACGATGACCACCTTTCTGCCCTCCTTCAGGCAAACATCGACAGAACGCAGCAGCAGATTATCAGCATACCCGGCTGCGATCCCGGCGACTGTTTTCATACTGCAGGGTATAACGATCATCCCGTCAGTTTTAAACGAGCCGCTGGAAATGCTGGCAGCCATATTTTTATTACTGTGAACAACATCGGCCAGAGCGCAGACCTCCTGTACGGTAAGCTCCGTTTCACACTCAAAATTTTTAACTGCACCTTCAGTTACAACTAAGTGGACTTCACAATCTGGGATCAGTTTTAAAGCCTTCAGCATCTCATAGCCTAAAACGACCCCGCTGGCTCCGGAAATACCAACGATCAGACGCATCTCCAGCCCTCCTTTAAGAAAAATTATTTATCGAACAAACCTAACAGCGACCAATACGGAACTTCGATCAGTACTGTCATTACATAAATAACGATGATGAACGGAATACCCAGCCTGATCGTTTCCTTCTGCGTATACATACCGTTATCTTCACCCATACCGACCAGCATATTCAAATGCTGGAAAGGCAGTACATAGTGAGAAGCAACTGCCGAATAAGCGATCAATGCCGGTACTAACGGCGTGATACCCATCTGGCTGGTAAAAGTGATCATGGCCGGAATAATGATGCCCATAACCGCGATAACACTGCCCAGCAGCATATGGATAATGATGGAAACAGTAGTGATAAACGCTACCAGGATATACGGATCAGTTGGTACAGTTCCCGGTAATACGGTCTGAGCGATCCAGGCGTTCATGCCGGTAGCGCCGCCAACGCGTCCGATAGCAACAGCAGCAGTCAAGAAGATCAAAACATGCAGCGGCACACCGTTCCAGCTGGCAGGCGTCAAAATCTCGCCGATCAAAGGCATACTCATCGCCATAGCGATAAAAAGCGTTACCCAACCAATATCAACGCCGTGCAGGGTATCAGTCATCCACAAGATGATTGCCAGGGTTACCCAGAAAGCAGTACGTTTTTCTTTACCGCTCATTGGTCCCAAACCTGCTAATTTCTCACGCATATCATCTTTATTAACATGTACTTCCTGCGTTGGTTTGAACAGGAACAAAATCATGAAGCAAGTAATGATACTGACGATGATACTGGGAGGCCCCATCAGCTTGAACCAGCCCAGCCAGCCCAAGGGAACACCGGAAGATTGAACTGCCAGCGGGCTGATCGTAGCGTCGCCGGTCAGGAAAATCAACGAAACAGGAACAGACGAAGCAAAAACGGTAAAACCGATCTTGACCGCATCTTCTCTGGGGATATTAGCACTCTTGATAACGACCGCCATAACCGACATGATCAAAAATGCACGCGGCCAGGGATGCGGGATCAAAAGACTGAGGATAAAAGTAAGAACAAAAATCGCCACGATAATACTCTTAAACGAAGTTACATACGAAATAATAAATTTATAAGCGATACGTTCACCAAGTCCCGACTCCTTAACCGCGCCGGCTATCAGATACGCACCCACGATCAAAAACATCATCGGCCCGGTCCAGGTCGAAAAAATAAGTCCTGGTTTTTCAACACCAAAAACTGCCAGTAACAATAAATAAAGTCCTGAAGTATAACCCGGCTGAGCAATTTGAAAGCCCCAGAAGATTACCGTCATAAACGAAAGCGCCATACAGATCTGACCGTTTCTGGCCAGTCCGGGGATATCAGCCGTACCAATAAGCAGCGCTACGATGATGCCTAAAATAAATCCAATCCTTGCTTTATTCAGTTTCACAATAAAACCTCCTATCTCTTACGATTTCAACCATCTACAACCAATAAACTATCTCTCTCAATAATTAAATTCATGTGCAGCAAATATAATTATTGCAATTTATTAAGTCATAGCATATCATTATACTTGAGAATCGAGCTTTCCACAGCTCTTAGTAGATCTTTTTCGCCTCCCTGCCTTTTATCTCCAGCAAAACTCTTTCTTGCTTTTCATCATAGAACCAGCCCGTTCAAAAGGCAATTCAGTTAAATAAACACGTCATTCTTGTTAGGAATTTCCAAAGCCGCAAGTTTGTATTCCATACTCGAATATGTGTAAATACCAAAATCGAATATAATTTAAATGGAAAGCAGTTATGTTCCCTTATCGCAATTTAACTTGTTCAACGATGCTATCCAATTATTAACCAGTACAGAAAGGCGGGTTGATATTATATGAATCTTAATCAGTTAAAATACTTTCTCGCCATTGTTAAAACAGGCAGCTTTTCAAACGCTGCTGATGATATGTATATTTCCCAATCATCAATGTCGAAGCAGATAAAAGCTTTGGAAACCGAACTGGGTGTCGACCTGTTCAAACGCGAACATTCCAAAGTCTATTTAACAGAAATAGGCGCAGAATTTGCCAAATACGCCGAAACAACTATCAAACAGCACAACGAGATGCTGCTTTATCTGGACGAATTTGCTACCAAAAAATCCAACACTATTCGTTTTGGTTCGATCCCCGTCGTTTCATCCTATGGTATCAGCGCACTGATCGCCGATTTTACCAATCATTACAACCCTAATCTCAACGTAGTTATCGATATGCACGAAAACAATCAGCAGCGTGTTATGAAAGAACTTTTTGAAGGTACTATTGATATTGCCCTGGTTCGCACAGACTATTTAGAAAATATTGAAGCCTTTGATATAATGCCTTATAAAAAAGATATTTTCGTTCTGGTCTGCAATAAAAATCACCCGCTGACAGTAAAAGCGTCTATTTCTCCCACAGATATTATTCCCTATCCGCTTTCACTGCTCGATACCTCATCGGTAATCAATACGATCGTAAGAAAAGCTTTTGAAAAGTATGGTGTTGAAAAACGCGCCAAATGTCTTACAACCCGTCACAAAATATTGATGGAGATCCTGCAGACCTCCAACGACATCACTCTGCTGCCTTACAGTCTGGTCGATCTGCATCAGTTCCCGCATATCACTACTATTCCCCTGACGGAAGAAGTTACCAGCAATGTGGCGCTGATCAAGCTGAAAAACCGGAAACTCAATAAGATCACCAAAGATTTCTGGAATTTCTGGCAGAAAAAACCAAAACCGGAATAAATAAAAACCACTGCATCGCAGTGGTTTTTTTATAACATCTATCATTCCTTTTAAAGCAGATATTCCTGATACTTACTGCAAAGAAATTCCCAAAAGCGTTCCGTAGTCGCATTCAAAGCCTTTTCCTTACGCTTGACGATATACACATTACTGTAGATCGGCATAACTAAAGGTACATATTTCAAACCTTTGATCGTATGCCCTTCTTCAAACATCCTTTTAGTGAAGAAAGTAATGCCGACATTATTGGCTACCATCGAAAAAACATTGCGGTGCCGCGTCATTGTCGCTGTCACATTGCATTCCTTGTTCACCTTATGCAGTTCTTCCATCAGCAGGCGGTAGATTTCCGATTTAGGTGAAATAAGAATGATCTTTTCATCCCGCAGCATCGAAAAATCAAATTTTTCCAGCTGTGCCAATTCGCTTTCCTGCGAGCAGATCAAACCGATCTCATCTGTCAGGAACAAACGGTGCTCATAATCGGGCAGCATATTAAACCCGTCGCGCACAAAAGCAAAATCTACTTTATCGTTTTTCAGAAGCATCAGCACGTCTTTCTGCTCTTCTTCCAGAATATTATAGTTGACTACCTGCTTCCGGTTTTTATTGACCTTTTGAAATTCAGAAAGCAACAACGATATTTTATAAGAACTGACGATAGGGATAGAGGCAAACTTCACCTCTTCGATCGGCGTTTCTTTAAAATCCATCAAATCCTGCTGCATCCTGTTTTTTATTTCCAGCAGCTTTAAAGCGTATTCATAAAAGCACTGTCCGGCTTCTGTCAATGTTATTTTATTGCCGCTCCTGTTAAAAAGCACTACTCCAAGCTCGTTTTCCAGCGCCTTGATCTGCTTGGACAGTGAAGACTGAGAAATATATTCTTCCAGCGCCGCCGCCCAGAAACTTCCCTGTTCCACGATCGCAACAAAGTATTTCAACTGATTAAAATTCATTTTCTTCACCTGCCCTCTTGCGGTCCATATCATCCTAATCTACTTCGATTATACGTTAAAAATAAGCTTTGGCTTATTCCAATACAGCATAACGTCTTGCCTTTATTGAATTAAAAGTTCATAAACTTTACCTTAAAGCAATGCTCTGATCCTATCTTTCCAATATGTCACAACAGCTTCGTCATTTAGAATAGCCTTGCAGTGGCTGAAAGTATTATGATGTTTGTAACAGGAAACGCTGCCTGGAATCCGACGCCGGTTGGTGCAGCTCCGGCGCCGGTTCAGCAAACTGTTAGATATTGCAAAAAACAGTCTCCGCAAAAACATTCCAACTTTCTTACAGGCGGCAGTTTCTTTCGTATCCTATCAATACTATTTTTTATTGAGGAAATTTAAGGAGGCTTCTATTTATGAAAACCAAAATCAATGATTTACGTTCCGCACTTGATTACCTGCGTACTATCCCCGGACAATTGGTAGAAACCGATGTCGAAGCAGACCCGATGGCTGAGATCTCCGGCATTTACCGCTACGTCGGCGCCAAAGGCACCGTCAAACGCCCGACCCGCCTGGGCCCTGCCATGATCTTCAATAACGTCAAAGGACATCCCGACGCTAAAGTCGCTATCGGCGTACTTTCCAGCCGTGAACGTGTTGGTCACCTGCTGGGCTGCGAGCCTGAAAAACTTGGTTTCCTTTTAAAAGATTCCGTTGCTACCCCGATCCCACCCGTAGTTGTCGGCGCAGATCAGGCCCCCTGCCAGGAAGTAGTGCATCTGGCAACTGACGAAGGCTTCGATATTCGCAAGCTTATCCCGGCACCGACCAATACTGAAGAAGACGCCGGCCCGTACATTACCATGGGCCTGTGCTACGGCACCGATCCTGAAAACGGCAACACGGATATTACCATCCACAGACTGTGTCTGCAAAGCAAAGATGAAATTTCCATGTATTTCGTTCCCGGTCGTCATTTAGACACCTTCCGTCAGAAATACGAAAAAGCAGGCAAACCCATGCCGATCTCCATCAGCATCGGTGTTGACCCCGCAATCGAGATCGCAGCCTGCTTCGAGCCGCCTACAACGCCGCTCGGCTTCAATGAACTGAGCATCGCCGGCAGCCTGCGCGGTGAAGGCGTACAGCTGGTACAATGTAAAACCATCAACGAAAAAGCGATCGCCCGCGCTGAATACGTCATCGAAGGCGAACTGCTGCCAGACGTACGCGTCCGCGAAGACCAGAACACCAACACCGGTAAAGCCATGCCGGAATTCCCGGGCTATACCGGCGCTATGAAACCCGCGATCCCGCTGATCAAAGTCAAAGCAGTTACCCACCGCCGCGACCCGATCATGCAATCCTGTATCGGGCCTTCTGAAGAACATGTCAATATGGCAGGTATCCCGACCGAAGCATCTATCCTCGGTATGACCGAAAAAGCTCTGCCCGGTAACGTTAAAAACGTCTATGCCCATTGCTCCGGCGGCGGCAAATACATGGCAGTTATCCAATTCGTCAAAAAAGCTCCACCTGACGAAGGACGCCAAAGACAGGCTGCTTTGCTTGCCTTCTCCGCTTTCTCGGAACTGAAACACGTTATTCTGGTCGACGACGACGTTGATCTGTTCGATACCGATGACGTACTGTGGGCTTTGAATACCCGCTTCCAGGGCGACGTCGACGTTATCACGATCCCCGGCGTCCGCTGTCATCCGCTCGATCCTTCCCAACGCCCCGACTTCTCGCCCTCTGTGCGTGATGTAGGTATCTCCTGCAAAACTATTTTTGACTGCACCGTGCCTTTCGGACTGAAAGACCACTTTGAGCGCAGCAAATTTAAAGAAGTCGACCCGGCAAAATGGGTACCTGAATTATTTAAAAAATAAGTACTGAGCAGAAAACATAAAACACCCGCATTAGTGAGTAATCACCAATGCGGGTGTTCTTTTTTGTATTATTAAAACTCTTAAATTATGTTTACTGAGGTTTGCTAATTTTTAAAAACTGTATTTCACATCAACGAACCATTTATTGCTCTGTGCGTCGCTGCCTTTCTGGTAGCTGTAGCTGACGCCGTAAGTCCAGTCATCCTTCTCGGCTTCCAGTCCCAGGCGGCCTACAAAGAAACCGCTGTCCATTAACTCATAACCCAAACGGTCCTGTGCATTGATACCCAGTACAGTGATGCCCATAGCATTATCATTATCGCCCATCGTCCAGACATAAGCGATATCTGCTGTCGGGCGCACCTTCCAACCACTTT
>UQZN01000007.1 GCA_900545535.1 uncultured Phascolarctobacterium sp. | reverse complement strand
TTCTACGATTGGAGGCTTTTTTATTCAATGTCCATTTTCTTTGGTTCTAAGCACATGACAGGCGGCTTTTTAGTTTACTGTTCTTCAAGCCATACCGGCTTTCTGGCAAAGCCCACATGGTAAACTATGTATTGCAGCACCACTTGATGCTCGCCGATATTCAGTAAATAGAAGTTCTTTTCCTGCCCAATGATCCGGCCGCGCGGAGAATCGCTCAGGCAGCGGTTCAAAAACTGCCGCTGCTTTTCCAGCTCTGCTTCGCTGACAGTTTTTTCAGGATCGGTATTACCGATAACAACACGTTTTACATAGCCTACCGCACTTACATCAAATGGTTTCGTCATCATAGTTCCCTGCCTTTACCTGTTTTTAAGCCGCATCACCTGTAGTTGTATTGCCCTGACCTTCGCCTTTGGCTGCCGGTACTTTTTCAATACTGGTAGGATTGATCGCCGTATTGAGGATGTCCAGAACACGGGACAGGCCTTCAGGCATCTCGCCCTGAGTAGCGCGTACCTGCACATGATATTTAGCAGAATTATCGCTCTTACGGGTATTTTCCTTATGACTGGAAATAGAACCCTTGACCTTGGCCGTCATGCTGAACGGGCCTACCTTCAAGCCCATTTCTGCTTCCAGTTCGCCTTTTTTGTCGTCGATCTCCGATTGAGTTTCTGAGGATTTTACTTCCATATCGAAGGTAATATCCACCAATTCGATAGAAAGCGCCGGCACCTTGACCATAGCCAAAAGCGGAATATTCATCTCCACTTTTTCAGAAGCCGGCCCACTGCCGTCATCGCCATTGGCGCTGCGGGTAAAACTGAAACCAACAGTACGCACGACCTGTTTGTCGCCCTCCTTGACAAGGCCAACATCTTCAATAAAACGCGCCGTCGCGCCAGCCAGCATGGTCTGTGCATCACAGGCTGCCTGCAGCGGACCGCCGATCAAAGATTCCATCGGTAAACCGCCAAATTCTTCTGCCATTTTTACTAATGCCATAATTATTACATCCTTTCTGTTTGTAATTTATCAGGGAAGTATCTTCACCATCTGATCATTGATCTTCATTACTGCTTCGGGAGGATCGTTAGACTCAAACAGCAATTCTACATCGACAAAATTGTCGGTATCCGTCTTATTGGAGGACAAAATGTTCGCCAGCAAACCGCTGTCATTATTCTTACCATCATCCCAACTGCTCAGCTTCACCTTAAATTTCAGCTTCATTTCCTTCAGCTTCAGCGAATTCATCGGTACCAGCGCAATTTTAGGCACCTGCACCAGCACATATTCCAGTTCGCCTGTGTCGGGATTGATCCGCGGATATTGGATATCAAAAGTCAGCGGTTTCTGCGATTCGTCAAAATAACGCTTCATCACATTCAAATGCTGATTTTCGATCATACTGTGCGCTTTTAAAATCGACTCCTTCATCGCTCCCAACAAATTCTCAAAGTATTGCTTCTTCGCCATCACGGCTCCTCCTCATAATCAAAATTTGCGGCTGTAAAGATCGGTGACCTTGACCTGCAGCGCTCTGGCCAACGCGTCAAGGACCGGTACTGTCGGATGCCGCTCGCCTAACTCGATCGCACTGATCATACTGGTACTGACCCCGGATAATTTAGATAAGTGCTTTTGCGTCATACGTTTCTAAGTGCGAACCTGGAAACAGATAATAACAGATCATAAACCAGTTCCCCCTTTCTAGGTGCCCTTTTCTTTAGCTCCTCCGCGCAGCTTCAAAAAATTTTCCATACCGGCTTTGGCAAAATACCCGCTGATAATGATCGAAAACGGACCATCAACATAATCGATCAAAGCGTCAGGAATTTCCCTGTATAGTAACCAAGTACCGGCCGAAAATACTATGATGCCGGCATACAGCCAGGTCACCGCACCAACGACCTTCTTGGAGAAGCTTATTTTTTCATCATCCAGCTCCATTTTCTTCACCTCCTTACCTTTACATTACTATCATTTTTATCCACTATGGCGGATTTTTATTAAAAATAGTTCATTATTTTAATGTTTTACGAATTTTTAGTTATAAAAAAAATCTATCTTTGGTTCATATAATTTTTAAAACTACTTTTTCTGATATTTGCCTTACTATGACAGGCATAACAAAAAAAGTCCCACTTACAAAAAATGTAAGTGGGACTAAGGTCCATTTTCGCATGTTTCACAGGAAAATATCCGCAAAACATGTATCAATATTCACTTGATTACTGCAAATTTATTTAACTTACTTAAAACGCTTCAATCGCAAAGCATTGCTGACAACCGAAACCGAGCTCAGCGACATGGCTGCCGCGGCGATCATCGGATCAAGCAGCGGCCCGCCGAAAATATGCAGCACACCTGCCGCAACAGGAATACCAATAATGTTGTAGCCAAAGGCCCAGAACAGGTTTTCTTTGACATTGCGGATCGTCGCCTTACTCAAACGCAGCGTGGTACTGATGTTGCGAATATCGCCGTTGACCAGCACGACCTGCGCCGACTCGATAGCTACGTCAGTACCGCCGCCAACAGCGATCCCCAGGTCAGCCTGTGCCAGAGCAGGTGCATCGTTGATACCGTCGCCGACCATGGCGACGATCTCGCCGCCCTGCTGGAAGCTTTTGATCAGCTCGGCCTTATGCCCCGGCAGCAGCTCGGCTACCACCTCATCAACACCGGCCTGCTGAGCAATATAAGCGGCAGCCCGTTTATTATCACCGGTCAGGATCACGGTGCGGATATTCAGCTCATGCAGCTTCTGCATCGCTTCCTGAGTTTCTTCCTTCAAGGTATCAGCAATAGCAAAGATCCCGCATAAATTGCGGCCGATGGTCAAATAAACGATCGTTTTACCCACTGCCGACAGCTGCTCGCTCAGTTCTATGGCCTTCGGAGGAATTATCGCCACCGGCTGCACAAAGGACAAATTGCCCAGACGTACATTGGTATTTTCACAACGGGCGGCAATACCGCCGCCTACCGTAGTCCTGAAATCGCTGCAGGTCGGCAGTTCCATACCTGCTGCCCGTTCTTTGATCGCTACTGCCAGCGGATGGGCCGAACCCTGCTCGATCGCCGCCGCCAGTCTCGTTATGGCTTCCTCTTTGGCACCGTTCCAGCCAATAACATCGGTTACGATCGGTTTCCCCTTAGTGATCGTACCGGTTTTGTCAAAAACAGCCATTGTGACGTTATGCGCTGTTTCCAGGGCTTCGGCATTTTTGAACAACACACCTTTTTCAGCGCCCTTGCCCACAGCTACCATGATCGCCGCCGGCGTTGCCAGTCCCAAAGCACAGGGACAGGCAATAACTAGCACGGCTACAAAAACCTGCAAAGCAAACTTGCTGCCTGCGCCGGCAAACCACCAGCTCAAACCGGCAACTAACGCTATCACCAATACTACCGGCACAAAAACAGCCGCGATCTGATCAGCAGTTTTAGCGATCGGGGCTTTTGAACCCTGCGCTGCTTCCACCATCTGCATGATCTGTGACAGCATCGTTTCCTTGCCGACCTTCTCCGCTTTAAAACGCAGATAGCCGTCGGTAACCACTGTCGCCGCAAAAACATTTTCACCGACAGTTTTTCCTACCGGCATACTTTCACCGGTCAGCATCGACTCGTCAATACTGGCATGTCCCTCTGTGATCACGCCGTCTACAGGCACCTGATTGCCGGGATGGACGATAACGATATCACCTGTCAGGATGGCTTCGCGCGGTATCTCTACCTCTTCGCCGTCCTTCCAGATAAAGCCCGTCTTCGGCGCCAGGTTCAGCAGACTGCTGATAGCATGACCTGCCTCGCCTTTTGCACGCAGCTCCAAAAACTTGCCGCACAGAATAAAGGTCAAAATAGCGCCTGCCGACTCAAAATAAAGATTGTGTACAGCATGCGGATTGATTTTCGCCAACACTTCATAGGTCGAATAGCTGCTGTAAATAAAAGCAGCCCCCGTACCCAGCGCGACCAGCGTATCCATCGACGGTACGCCATTTTTTAAGCTGATGATCCCGTTTTTAAAAAACGGTCCGCCGGCATACAAGATCGGCAGCGTCAACAGCAGCTGCACAAAAGCATAAACATCGCCCATCTGATCAGGATCGATCGGCACCGGTAAAAATCTGCCGGGAACCATAGGTGCCATCGCCAAATATAACAGCGGCACAAAAAAGAACGCCGCCACTTTTAAACGCTTCTTTAGATCAAGAGCATCCTGCTCCGCCCTCTGTTCAGCTGTAGATTCTTCGCCGGGCGCGTCATGGACCACACCAAAACTCATTCTGGTCACAGCCTCTTCCAGCTGCTCCATCGTAGCCTGATTCTCGTCATAACGCACCAAAGCCGATTGAGTCGCCAGATTGACCTCCGCCCTGTCGACGCCGGCCACTTTTTTCAGCGACCGCTCCACACCATTAGAACAGGCCGCGCAATGCATGCCCGAAATTTTAATAGTTACTGTTTTCATAAGCTTTATTTTTCAACAGTGAAACCAGCTTCTTTAACTGCATTTTCCAACTGCTCCACCGTAGCCGGGGCTTCATATTCTACAACTGCCATGCACTGCTCCAGGTCTACTGCTGCGTGTTTTACGCCCGGTACATCCTCCAATGCCATTTTTACACCAGCAACACAACCTGCACACGACATACCAATAATATACATACTTACTTTTTCCATAATTTATGCCTCCATTCGGAATTCACTTCAGTACCGCCAGTCAGGGCAGGCCGCGGTAATTATGCGATAATGATAAGGTTAGCGAAAGCTGACCCTGCCTGTTTTCTAACTCAATCTTAACAACCCGCCTGGGCTTTGTCAACTAATGACACTACCTAAGGGAATATCTTAAGTTATTTTCGCGGCAGACTCTGGATTTCCTTCACTGAGTTTATTATAACATATGAGTCATTATTCATATAACTTTTTCTGCAAAACCTTTGTGAATTATTTTTCAGCCTGACGCAATACCGCTGTATTTAGCGGCTTTTTAAAACTGTCCTGCTTTATTTTTACAATTCTGTCTATTTTACGCAAACCAGTTTTGTTTTATACTATGTCTTGTAGATTTAATTGAAGAAGGTGTTTTTATGCGCAACGACAATATTACCAGGCTGACGCTGGCAGGTATGTTTGCAGCTTTAGCTTTTGTTTGTTTTACTTATTTACGGATCGAGATCCCCATGGGCGGTGGTATGACCGGCAAGATTTACATCGGGCACGCCTTTATCATCCTTGCCGCCTTAGTGCTTGGCGCCAGATACGGAGCGCTTACAGGAGCGGTAGGGCTTTCACTGGCAGATATTTTAGCCGGCTATACCACCTCGGCGCCGCCGACTTTTTTGGCTAAATTTCTACTGGGCTTTGCCGTAGCTTTTATTGCCTATAAAGTTTTTGACTTAACGGCAGCAGATGACAAAAAAGCAACTAAAATCGTAACTATCGCCGCTATCGGCGGCTGCCTGGTCAACGTTATCACTGAACCATTGATCCGCTACGGCTTCAAGTTTTTTATTCTGGGGCTTCCGCATCAGATCGCCTGGCTGTCAGCAATCAACTGTGCCATTTCCATGGCAGTCAGCGCTGTTCCCTCCGTTATTTTAGCTGTGTTCCTGTACAAAGCAGTTCAGCACAGTGTTTTAAAAAACTATAAACTTGTTTGACTCTACTATTCACAATACCCCTAAAAAACCAAAGGCCTCTGCTTTTTTAAAGCAGAGGCCTTTGGTTTTAATAACCGTTCATCTTTTTTTATTTTTCAGCCCTGTTGATAGCGCAGAGAATGCCTAAAAGTGCCGCTACGTTGATATTGCTGTCGATACCAACACCGAAAATGTGTCCGTTGCCCGGCACCTTCAATTCGATATAACAGATACCTTTAGCGTCAGAACCGCGGGAAATAGCGTGTTCATGATAATTGACGAATTCATACCCCACTACGCCGATAACCGACAACGCCTGGAAGAAGGAGTCGATCGGGCCGTTACCGACGCCGACAACATTCTTCAGTTCACCGCAGACATCGATACCGCCTTCAAAACGGGTATGCGTAGTACCATCCAATTCACGCTGCTCGATAAAACGATGCCAGGCCAGTTTATACCTGCCGTCAAATGCAACATATTCACGATTGAACAAATCAACGATCTGTTCTTCCTTCAACTCGTCGCCAAAAGCATCGGAAGCGGCTTTCACGATATTGCCGAACTCAGGATGCATTTCTTTCGGCAGCCTGTAACCAACGGCATGCTGCAGCACAAAAGCAGCGCCGCCCTTGCCAGACTGGCTGTTGATACGGATAACGGGTTCGTACTCGCGGCTCAGATCGGCAGGATTGATCGGCAGATACGGAACCTCCCAATACGGCGTATCGCTGTCAGCCATATACTCGTAACCCTTGCGGATAGCGTCCTGATGTGAACCGGAAAAAGCGGTAAAGGCCAGCTCACCTGCATACGGCTGCCGCTCAGGCACCTTCATCTTGGTGCAGGCTTCATAAATCTTTTTAATCGTTAAAATATTGGAGAAATCAAGTTCCGGATCAACGCCCTGAGTATACATATTCAAAGCCACCGTCACAATATCCAGATTACCTGTACGCTCACCGTTGCCAAATAAGGTACCTTCAATGCGGTCAGCACCACCCAGCAAGGCCAGTTCAGCCGCAGCAACCCCTGTACCGCGGTCATTATGCGGATGGATACTGATAATGGCAGCTTCCCTGTTGCGCATCTTCGTACAGAAATATTCGATCTGGTCGGCATATGTATTTGGCGTCGACATCTCGACAGTTGAAGGCAGGTTCAGAATGATCGGGTTAGCTTTTGTTGCCCCCAGAGTCTCCATTACCGCCTCGCAGATTTCAATAGCAAAATCGATCTCAGTACCGGTAAAGCTTTCGGGAGAATATTCATAGCGGATATTCATGCCGCTGCTGGCGATCTCTTCCTCAGTCAGCTGGCGGATAAGCTTGGCGCCTTCCACAGCGATCTTGATAATGCCTGGCATATCTTCTTTAAATACTACTTTGCGCTGTAAAGTAGACGTAGAGTTATAAAAATGTACGATCACATTCTTCGCGCCTTTGACTGCTTCAAAAGTTTTTTTGATCAGCTCGGGGCGGGCCTGCACCAGTACCTGGATCGTTACGTCATCGGGAATATGATTGCCTTCGATCAAAGTACGCAAAATCTCATATTCGGTTTCAGACGCTGACGGAAACCCAACTTCGATTTCTTTAAAGCCAATATCGACCAGGGTCTTGAACATCAGCAGCTTTTCTTCCAGCTGCATCGGCGTAACCAAAGCCTGATTACCGTCGCGCAAGTCGACACTACACCAGATCGGCGCTTTGGTGATGGTTTTATTAGGCCATTGGCGGTTTGGCCACTGGATCGGTTGAAAAGGAATATACTGTTTGCTTGCCTGTTTCATGAATATTTGCCTCCATTCTGTTTATCAAGGCCCACTGGCCTAACTTCGGAAGCGGTAATAAAAAATCCCCGCTCCCTACGATAATGCATAGGGGCGAGGAACTATTCCACGCGGTACCACCCTAATTCAGCTGCCCAGCAGCCCTCGATCAGCCTCCAACAAGGCCCAGGCTCTTAACGCCGCCACACGTCCTGCTCTACATATCGAGCAGACAACTCCGGGATGAGCTATCCATAAAACTTTTGCCATCGACTTGCACCAACCGTCGACTCTCTGAGGCCTGCCAGTTTTATCTTATTCCCTTCACAGTCTTTGAGGTGAAAAATTTTGAATTGTTAAGAGTTATTATACTTACTTGTCGGATACTTGTCAAGAGAAAATATATGGACCTGTAGCGGCTCCCAGGTGAAAATAATTACATAAAGCAAGCAAAAAGCATAATTTTACTGTGATTTCTAACACTAGCATTCATTTTTAAAGTCTGTTTTCACCGATTTTAAGTAAGCTTTTCAATATTTTACGGCAAAAAGAAAACCCGCACAAATTGTGCGGGTTTTGAACGTTTGTTCCAAATGATTAACGTTTCGAGAACTGGCTTGCTTTACGCGCTTTTTTAAGACCGTATTTACGACGTTCTTTTTCGCGCGGATCGCGAGTCAGGAAGCCAGCTTTTTTCAAAGCCGGACGATATTCAGCGTCAACGTCGAGCAAAGCACGGGCGATACCATGACGAATCGCGCCTGCCTGACCGGAAATGCCGCCGCCAATAACATTTACGAGCACGTCGTATTTGCCTTTAGTTTCAGTGATTTCAAGCGGTTGGTTAACGATGAGTTCCAAAGTTTTCAGACCAAAATAATTGGTCAGCTCACGGCCGTTAATAACGATTTTACCTTCACCCGGAATCAGGCGAACGCGAGCAACTGAAGATTTGCGACGACCAGTCGCACTATAAGTAACTACTGCCATTTACGTTTCCTCCTCCGGATTATCTTACGTTGATTTCTAAAGCTTCAGGTTTTTGAGCTGCATGCGGGTGTTCAGGACCAGCATATACGTGCAGTTTGGTGTAGATCTGGCTGCCCAGGCGATTTTTAGGAATCATGCCTTTAACTGCGAGCTCTACCATTCTTACCGGGTTCTTAGCGAGCATATCGCCAGCTTTAGTGTAGCTGTCGCCGCCGAGGTAACCGGAATGACGGAAGTAAACTTTTTGCACCAGTTTTTTACCGGTCAAAACTACTTTGTCAGCATTGATGATGATTACATGATCTCCGGTATCCATATGCGGAGTAAAAGTCGGTTTGTGTTTGCCACGAAGGATTTTTGCAACTTCGGCTGCCATGCGGCCAAGAGTTTTATCAGCTGCGTCAACAACGAACCATTTACGTTCGATATTGGACGGATTAGCCATAAAAGATTTCATCCTTATGTCCCTCCCTAAAGTATTTCCTGTTCGATGTAATTTTATCGTTTCTCTCCGGGGCTAGTGGAGATAGGCGTAAAATCACGTATGTATATTGTAACCATCTTGACATTTTTTGTCAAGTAAAATCAGGATTATTTTCTGATTTTTTCAATATCCACCCGAATATTCGGCGTATAACCAACATAATCTAAATAAAGACCCTGCGGCGGTGCCGGCGCAGCCTTAAAATGCCGCTTTCCGTCCGCAAACTCGCTTTTAAACATTTCGATACTTTTAAGGCCTCTGCCGACTTCTACCAGACTCCAGACGATGTTGCGCACCATATGATATAAAAAGCCGTCGCCTTCAATGCAGAATTCCAACCCGCTCTGACCTTGCGGCAGCCATTCGGCACGGTAAACAGTTTTTACGGGCGAGCCTGGCACACTGCCGGCCGAACGAAAAAAAGAAAAATCATGCGTTCCCAGCAACTGCTGTGCCGCGGCCTGCATCTGCTCAAGCTGCAGCCGTTCACGCATCTGCCAAGCATAATTGCGCAGAAAAGGGTCATCGTATCTGTTCTGCACGATCCTGTAGCTGTACCGTTTCCAGCAGGCACTGTATCTGGCATGAAAGTCCGGCTTTGCTTCCTCAGCCTGCCAAAGTACTATATCCTTCGGCAGGATGCTGGCGCAGGCTTTCAGCAGATTATCCAGAGGAATTGTCCCGCTTGTTGTCAGCGACACGACCTGGCCTCGTGCATGCACACCGGTATCAGTACGCCCAGAACCGGCTGTAACGATTTTTTCACCGCAGAGGAAGGAAAGCTTCTCCTCAATCACCTGCTGCACTGTAAGGGCATTAGCCTGCTTCTGAAAGCCATGATAATTGGTACCGTCGTAAGCAAAAGTCAGTTTCAGAGTACGCATAACGCGTTCCCCCAACGAATAAACGCCATCAGCCCGATCAAAATAAATACCGTTGTCAGCGCCGCATAGTCCCGGCCATAATACATCAGCTCATGCATGCGGGTACGGCCTTCCCCGCCCCGGTAACAACGTGCCTCCATTGCCACCGCCAGGTCATCGGCACGCCTGAACGCACTGATAAAAAGCGGGATCAAAAGCGGCAGCATATTTTTAGCGCGCTGCATCAGGTTGCCGCTGGAAAAATCAGCTCCACGTGCAGTCTGAGCCTTCATGATCCGGTCTGTTTCCTCAAGCAGCGTAGGAATAAAACGTAAGGCGATCGTCATCATCATAGCCAGCTCGTGCGCCGGTACGCCCAAACGTTTAAAAGGCCGCAGCAAAGCTTCGATCCCGTCAGTCAGCACTATCGGCGACGTGGTAAAGGTCAGGATCGACGAGATCAGCAGCAGCAGGATCAGACGCATCGACATTTTCAGGCCCATTTCCAAGCCTTCCTGCGTCACCTTAAAAAACTTCCAGGAAAAAATAATATTTTCACCCTGCCCTGTAAACATATGAATCGCCATTGTCAGAACAATGATGATCCACAACGGCTTTATTGATTTTAAAACCAGCAGCAGCGGTAAACGCGATAACAGAATGATCAGGAATACAAAGCCCCACAGAATCCCATAGGATACAGCTCCCGCTGCCAAAAAGATCGCTATGATAAAAAATAATGTTACCAGGATCTTTGTTCTTGGGTCTAATCTATGAATCAGGGAATTTCCCGGGTAATATTGTCCAAGCGCAATATCAGTCAGCATTTATTCCAACCCCTTTGCTGTTTTGATCTGCGCTTCCAGTGCTTCCGCAGTCATAGTATCCGCCTGGATTTCCATACCGCGTGCGCGCAGTTCATCACTGAGTTTAAAAAGCTGCGGCACATCCATACTTACCGCCAAAAGTTCTTTCTTATGGTTCTGATAGATTTCCACTGGCGTTCCGTCCAAAATGACCCTCCCGCCGGAAATTACCAGCAGCCGGTTACTGTAACGGGCTGCTTCTTCCATGCTGTGTGTAACTAAAATCACCGCCATCCGGCGTTTTTTATATAAAGCCATGATCTCTGCAAAAACTGCATCACGCGAACGCGGATCAAGTCCGGCAGACGGCTCGTCTAAAATCAGATAATCAGGATCCATTGCTATGACACCGGCAATAGCCACACGGCGCATCTGCCCACCGGAAAGCTGAAACGGTGAACGGCTGGCAAAGGTTTCAAAGTCCAGTCCGACAAATTTCATCGCGTCTTGAACCTGCCGCTCGACCTCATCCTCCTGCATGCCCTTATTGCGCGGGCCGAAAGCAATATCTTCAAAAACAGTTTCCGCAAAAATCTGATGCTCAGGATATTGAAAAACCATGCCTACCTGATGCCTGGCTTTTTTTACGGCTTCTTCTTTGCCGCTGATATCCAGTCCGTCAATAGTTACTTTACCTGCTGACGGCTTTAAAAGACCGTTCAGGTGCTGAACTAAAGTCGATTTTCCACTGCCGGTATGCCCGATCACAGCAACAAACTCACCTTTGTCCACTGTCAGCGAAACACCCTGCAAGGCCTTGCGTTCATAAGGTGTTTTAGCCATATATGTAAATTCAACGTTTTCTAATGTTATCGGCATATGCTTTCAGCCAACTCCTCATTTGTAATAATCCCCTGCTGTAAATCCAGTCCGCTTTGCCGCAAATCATCGGCAACTTTCGCCGCCAGGGGGGCCTCCAGTCCTAAAGCATATAATTCACGCACATGGCCGAACACCTCTTTCGGCGTTCCCTGCATTTGGATCTTGCCTTCACCCATCACGATGATCCTGTCAGCCTGCAGCGCTTCTTCCATGTAATGAGTTATATAAACTACAGTAATACCCTTTTCCCGGTTCAATTTTTTGACGGTAGTTACTATTTCCTTACGGCCCTGAGGATCGAGCATTGCCGTCGGCTCGTCCAAAACAATGCATTTGGGTTCCAATGCCAAAACACCTGCGATCGCCACACGCTGTTTCTGCCCGCCGGAAAGCAGATGCGGCGCATGCCGGGCATAATCGCTCATGCCTACCGCCGCCAGCGCCGCGTCGACTCTGGTTCTTATTTCAGCAGTCGGCACACCGATATTTTCCGGCCCAAAAGCAACGTCTTCCTCAACAATTGCCGCCACGATCTGATTATCAGGATTTTGAAACACCATCCCTACATGCTGGCGAATATTCCAAAGATTTTCTTCTACTGTAGTATCCATTCCCTCGATCAGGCATGCACCTTCACTGGGGCGCTGCAGAGCGTTGAAATGACGCGCCAAAGTACTTTTACCACTGCCATTGGCACCGATCACGGCAACAAATTCACCCTGTCTGATTTCTAAATTGATACCATCCAGGGCTTTTATTTCTTTATTTTCACTGTCTGTATAGATATGCGTTAAATTTTTTACTTCAATTATAGTTTGCATGGCAAACCTCCGCTTAATTCAGTACCTTTATATTATATTATTCCAGCCCAGGTACGTCAACCGCCTCCAGCACACTCGGTTAACTTTACAAAAATAAGACCCGGAAAATTTCCGGATCTTATTTTTCAGCTTCTGCATATATTGTTCATCATTGCAGCATCTGTGGAATGTGCCACCTGTAAAAGTATTATCACGAGAAATGAGAACAGCCTTTACCAGACTCCTGCCCTTCTATAACAACGCAAATTTATCACTTTCAAAAACAGCCTGCATCTGGCACAGGCAAAAAGGATGTCCCTCGGGGTCAAGCATCACACGCCAGTCTTCAGAAAACTGTTTGGCTGCCATTACTGCTCCGCAGCCGATTGCATGTTGAACTGCAGCTTCTAAATCATTAACGGCAAAGTCCAAATGTGCCATCTGCTGCTGAGCTCCTGCTTCCTCAGGCCATACGGGCGGGCGATATTCCGGGTTACGTTGAAAAAGTATTCCCGGATAGCCACCCTGAGCAGTTCCGGGAGCGCCTATACAGGCCCAGTTCTCGTCATAAAAAGGTATTTCCCAGGTAAGCAGTTCCGCATAGAATTTAGCTAAGGCGTAAGGATCTGTGCAATCCACAGTAAATGCATACATTTTGATCTTCAACTCATTGTTTTTCATCTCAAAACCTCCCGCTTTCTGACAAAGTTCTTACTGTTTCCCAGCCTCCATCCAGCTGCGCATCAACCGCACCTCCCGCCAGCCTAAATAGGTGGCCAGAACAGCAGCCGCAAAATCAGCCGTCATACCTGCGTACATAACGCCATTGATACCCCAGAACAACGGCAGAATGACGATCAGCGGCAGCAGAAAAATAATCTGCCTGGTCAAAGAAAGGATAATGCCTTTAGTCGCTTTGCCGATAGAGGTAAAGAAATTAGAAGAAATCGGCTGGATACAATCTAAAAAGGTAAAAAACAGATAAATGCGGAAATATTCCTCCGCAAACTGATAATAAGCTTCTGAACCTTCGCCGAAAAAACCAATGATCTGCCGCGGGAAAAGCTGGAAACAGGCAAAAGCAATCACAGACACTACTGTACCTATCAGCAATGTCAAACGGTAAGCTTCGATGACGCGCCCGTATTTTTTTGCACCGTAGTTAAAGCTGACTATCGGCTGCAAGCCTTGTGACAAGCCAATGATGATCGAGAAATAGATCATATTTACCTTGGTAATGATCCCTGAACAGGCCAAAGGTATCTCACTGCCGTATATCGAATCTGCACCATAATGAGTCAGTGTATTATTCAGGGTTATCTGCACGACCATAATCGCAAATTGATTAAAACAGCTGGCAGCTCCCAATGCCGATATCATTTTGGAACGCTGCCATGTTAACAGCAAATCACTTTTACCAAGCGGCACTGTTTTAAATTTTCGCAGATAGCCAGCTACCATCAGTCCGGAAATAACCTGTCCGATAACAGTAGCAGAGGCTGAGCCGGCAATGCCCCAGCCCATGACAAAGACAAATAACGGATTCAGGATCAGATTGATAAAAGCACCGGTCAGCATACAGGTCATTGAATATTTTGGACTGCCGTCAGCACGGACCAGTGTGCTGCCTCCTGTTCCTAAAATCAAAAAAGGAAACCCCAGACAATTGATCCCGGCAAAAATAAGCGCATATTTTAAAACTATATCCGTTGCGCCAAAAGCAATCATCAGCGGTTTTAAAAACACTAAAACAAACACCGCCAGTCCCACCCCACTGCCTACAAGCAGGGTTATGGAATTGCCAATATATTTGGCCGCTTCCTCGCGTTTGCCTGCGCCCATTTTCAAATTGAAATTCGACGCACCGCCAACGCCAAAAAGCAGCCCCAGTGCCGTACAAACAGTAGTCAGAGGCAATGCGACATTAGTCGCCGCATTCCCATACATACCTACACTGCGCCCTATAAAAAACTGATCGACAATATTATATAAAGCTCCTACTAACATCGCTATAATGCTGGGCAAAGCAAAGTCATGCAGCAGCCTGACTATTTTTTCGCTGCCCAATGGATTATCTTCATTAACTCGCATAAATTATTCCTCACATATCTATATAATTCTTATATAAATATTATACAACTTTTTTATCCTGTACCGCTAATGCCACTTGTGAATTAACTGTGTCCCATTAAGAATTACGCGCTAACAATAATAAAAAAACCGGGAACAAAAGTTCCCGGTTTTTTATGCTTATTTTAAACAAGCTCGATAATTGCCATTTCAGCAGCGTCACCGCGACGAGGACCTACTCTGTAAATACGAGTAAAGCCGCCTTGTCTTTCTGCATATTTCGGAGCGATTTCATCAAAAAGCTTTCTGGTAGCTTCTTCATCGACGAGAACTGCAAGAACCTGACGACGGGCATGCAAGTCGCCTTGTTTAGCCAAAGTAATTAATTTGGCTACATGGCTGCTGACTTCCTTAGCTTTAGTCACAGTAGTTTCAATTCTCTCGTGTTTGATGAAGGAGCTCAAAATGCTGCGAAACAAAGCTTTACGGTTGCTGGAATTACGGCCCAGTTTTCTGTATGCCATTCGTTTCCGACCCCCTTCTTATTCTTCGTCACTATTGCGTAAAGCCAGTCCCAAATCGGCTAATTTCTTCTTAACCTCATCGAGGGATTTACGACCTAAGTTACGTACTTTCATCATGTCTTCTTCGGTCTTTTGAACCAGTTCATCAACGGTATTGATGCCGGCACGTCTCAAGCAGTTGTTGGAACGTACGGACAAATCAAGATCGTCAATGGAAACGGAACCAGGACCTGCTTGGACAGGTTCTTCGACCGGAGCGGTCTCAGTACTGCCAACTACGGTGACCATACTGCTGGAAGCAGCGGTACCGGTTTGGAACAACTTCAGGTAATCAATCATGATGCTGGATGCCATGCTGATTGCTTCATCTGGCTCAACGCTGCCGTCAGTCCAAACTTCTAAAGTCAGCTTGTCATAATTGGTAACATTACCAACACGAGTATCGGTAACACCAAATTTTACTCTCGTGATCGGAGAATAAATGGAATCCACAGGAATCATACCAATCGGTTGATCCGGGCGTTTGTTCTTATCAGCAGGAACATAGCCCAGCCCCTTGTCGATGGAAATCTCCATATCGAGTTTCGCATCTTTGTCCAAGGTAGCAATATGCAGATCAGGATTCAAAATCTCTACGTCGGCATCAACAAGGATGTCTGCTGCGGTAACTTCTTGCTCGCCGCTGCATTCGATACGTAAAGTTTTCGGTTCATCACTGCTTACTTTAAGGCAAAGAGCCTTGATGTTGAGGATGATATCCGCAACATCTTCTCTTACGCCTGGAATTGTAGAGAATTCATGCAGCACGCCGTCAATTTTAACAGCTGTAACTGCAGCACCGGGCAGGGAAGAAAGCAGTACTCTGCGCAGGCTGTTGCCCAGCGTAATACCATAGCCTCTTTCCAACGGTTCCCATACAAATTTGCCGTAGCGGCCGTCATCGCTGATCTCAGCGGTGACCATTTTAGGTTTTTCTATTTCGATCATGCGGAAAGCCTCCTTCTCGTGCGTATTACCACAATACGCCTAATGTTGGGTGGCAGATGTTCAACTAATTATTTAGAGTACAACTCAACAATGAGATGTTCTTCGATAGGAACATCGATTTCCTCACGGGTCGGGAAACGATCAACTTTACCACTCAAGCCTTGTGCATCGAGAACGAGCCAGGCAGGAGTAGTTTTAGAAGCCAGGGTTTCAGCCATACCTTTGAAGTATTCTTTACCACGGCTGTTTTCCATAACGCTGATAACGTCACCGGCTTTTACTAAAGCGGAAGCGATATCAAGACGTTTGCCGTTAACAGCGATATGACCATGAGTTACCAGTTGACGAGCTTGGCTGCGGCTATCAGCCAGGCCAAGACGGTAAACTACATTGTCCATTCTTCTTTCCAGAAGAACGAGCAGGTTTTCACCTGTAATACCTTTTTGTTTTTCGGCTTTAACGAAGGTATTATGGAATTGACGTTCTAACATACCGTAAATACGGCGTGCTTTTTGTTTTTCACGTAACTGAATACCGTACTCAGATACTTTTTTGCGTGCTTGACCATGCTGACCAGGAGCATAGGAGCGAACAGCAAAAGCGCATTTGTCGCTGTAGCATCTGTCACCTTTGAGGAACAGTTTTGCGCCTTCGCGACGGCATTGACGGCATACAGCCTCAGTATATCTTGCCATTTAGCGGGTACACCTCCAATAAATTAAACTCTTCTGCGTTTCGGCGGGCGGCAGCCGTTGTGAGGAATCGGAGTAACGTCTTTAATGGAGTTAACTTCGAGACCTGCAGCCTGAAGAGCACGAATAGCTGCTTCACGACCAGCGCCGGGGCCTTTAACGAATACTTCAACTTGTTTCAAGCCATGTTCCATTGCAGCCTTGGTTGCTTCTTCAGCAGCCATTTGAGCAGCAAACGGAGTGCTTTTACGGGAACCGCGGAAGCCTAAGCCGCCGGCAGATGCCCAGCTGAGTACATTGCCGTTCAGATCGGCAATAGTAACGATAGTATTATTGAAAGTGGAACGAATATGAGCTACGCCACTTTCGATATTTTTACTTACTTTCTTTTTGTTGCGAACAACTTTTTTACCAGCCACTCGTTTATCCCTCCCTCACTGATTATTTCTTCTTACCTGCAATAGTACGTTTCGGACCTTTGCGAGTACGAGCATTGTTTTTGGTATTTTGACCACGAACGGGCAAGCCCATACGATGTCTGCGGCCGCGATAGCTACCAATTTCAATCAGGCGTTTTATATTGAGGGATTCCTCACGGCGGAGGTCACCTTCTACTTTATAATCACCATCGATAGTTTCACGAAGTTTTGCAACTTCTTCCTCTGTCAGATCGCGAACGCGGGTATCAGGATTGATACCGGTTTTGCTCAGGATCTCACGAGACAGGGTAAGACCGATGCCATAAATGTACGGCAGTGCGTATTCAATACGTTTGTCTCTAGGTAAATCGACACCAGCAATACGTGCCATTAACGCTGCACCTCCTTCTTAGCCTTGTTTTTGTTTATGTTTCGGGTTTTCGCAAATTACCATTACATGGCCTTTGCGTTTAATGACTTTGCATTTTTCACATATTGGTTTAACAGACGGTCTGACTTTCATATTTTAAACCTCCTCTTGCCTGTCTTTGGTTATTTGAACCGATAAGTAATTCTTCCACGACTTAAATCGTACGGAGTAAGCTCGACAGTAACCCTATCGCCAGGCAAAATTTTGATGAAGTTCATACGTATCTTACCGGATATGTGTGCCAGAATCACATGACCGTTTTCCAATTTAACTTGGAACATGGCGTTCGGTAGGGATTCTAAGATTGTGCCTTCAACTTCAATTACGTCTTGTTTGGACACAGCGTTTTACCTCCTTACTTCAGCGCCCCGAGACTAGCTTTAACATCAGCGTAAACTTTGCCGATTTCCTGCAGGCCATCGATTTCATGATATACGCCTTGTTTTTTGTAGTACTCGATCAACGGTTCCGTTTGCGAATGATATGCCTGCAAACGATTTTTTACAGTTTCTTCTTTATCGTCGTCACGTTGGTACAACGCGCCGCCGCATTTATCGCACATACCTTCCACCTTACTGGGATTGTATTCTACATGATATGTAGCGCCGCAGGCCTTGCAGATACGTCTGCCGGTAACCCTGCCTACAAGCTCAGCGTCAGGAACTACGATATTAACCACACCGGTCAATTTAATGCCCAGATCAGTTAAAATGCCGTCGAGGGCAACAGCCTGCTCTTCGGTTCTTGGAAATCCATCCAGGATAAAGCCATTGGCACATTCGGGTTTGGCTAAGCCTTCGCGAACGATACCGATGGTAACGACGTCGGGCACGAGGCCGCCGGCGTCCATGTATCTTTTTGCTTCTTTACCTAATTCTGTACCCTGCTTAACAGCGGCACGGAACATATCACCAGTGGAGATATGCGGAATTTTGTATTCAGCAATGAGTTTTTCTGCTTGAGTGCCTTTGCCGGCACCCGGAGGTCCCATCAAAAGAATAAACATTCTAATCTTCCTCCTATTTCATAAAGCCCTGGTAATGACGCATCAAAACCAAAGACTCTACCTGTTTCATCGTATCCAATGCAACACCGACTACGATCAAAAGGGCCGTACCACCGAAATAGATACCCTCTATACCGGTGATCCAACCAACAACATTCGGCATCAGGGCAATCAATGCAAGAAAGATAGCGCCAGCCAGAGTGATTCTGGACATGATTTTATCCAAGTAATCAGTTGTCGGTTTGCCAGGACGCAGTCCGGGAATAAAACCGCCATATTTTTTGATATTATCCGACATTTCAGCTATATTCACGCTTACAGCGGTATAGAAGTAAGTGAAGAATAAGATCATCAATACATACAAAGTAGTTTGAAGAGGAGTACCCCATGCAAACCAGCCTGCAACAGTTTTTACCCAGGGAATGTCTACAAACTGGCCAATCGTAACCGGAAACATCAGCACGGAGGATGCAAAGATGATCGGAATTACGCCTGCCTGGTTGACCTTTAAAGGAATGTAGCTGGTATGACCACCATACATTTTACGGCCAACAACACGTTTTGCATATTGAACCGGGATTTTGCGAATACCTTGAGAGATCGCTACAACAAAGACAATCATCGCCAAAGCAATCACCGCGAACAAAATCACGTTCAGAATGTTAACCGTGCCGGCTTGCAGATATTGGAAAATAACATGCATTCCATCAGGAAGTCTGGAAACGATACCAGCGAAGATGATCAGTGAGATACCGTTGCCGATACCTTTAGAAGTGATCTGTTCACCGATCCACATCAAAAATACCGTACCAGCAGTTAAACTGATCGCAATCAACAGAATCGACATGATCCCGGGGTTATTGATTGCCGATCTCAGGCCGTAAGCCATACCTAAAGCCTGGATAAAACCAAGCAGAACTGTACCGCCGCGGGTCAGCTGAGTAACCTTTTTCTGACCTTCCACACCTTCTTTAGACCATTGCTCCAAAGTAGGAACAACGACCTTTAATAATTGAAGGATAATGGACGCATTGATATATGGAGTAATACTCATAGCAAAAATTGAGAATTTGCTCAAGGCGCCGCCGGAGAACATATCAAGCAGGCCAAACAAATTACCGCTTTGGAAGAGCTGCTCGATCATGGCTACGTTAACGCCAGGAACAGGGATATGTGTTCCAGCCCGAAAAACGATGAACATGGCGAGAGTAAATACAACTTTTTGCCTGAGTTCCGTAATTCTGAAAATATTAGCGAGGGCTGCGAACACTTAGATCACCTCTACTTTTCCGCCGGCAGCAATAATTTTTTCTTCAGCAGATTTGCTGAAGCCCATAGCTTGAACTGTGAGTTTTTTAGTAAGCTCACCGTTGCCGAGGATACGAACACCATCACGAATGTTTTTGATCATGCCGTGTTCGATCAGCATTACGGGTTCAACTACTGTACCGTCTTCAAAGCAATTGAGACTACCAACATTGATTTCGACATAATTCATGCCAAATCTATTATAGAATCCACGTTTAGGCAAACGCAGATACAAAGGCTTTTGACCACCTTCAAAACCAGGACGCTTTACACCGCCGGAGCGGGATTTCTGTCCTTTTTGACCTTTGCCAGATGTTTTACCAAGTCCGGAACCGAGACCACGGCCAACGCGAACGGAGGCTCTTTTAGATCCCGGAGCGGGAGATAATTCATGCAAATTCATCTGTAGCACACCTCCTTGTTTTAAGCTTCAACTTTTTCAACTTTCACAAGATGTTCAACTTTGTGAATCATACCGCGAATAGTCGGGGTGTCGTTTTTAACAACAGTAGAATTGATTTTTCCTAAGCCCAGAGCCTTTACGGTTGCGCGTTGATCCTGCGGGTAACCGATCAAGCTACGGGTCAGCGTGATTTTAACTTGTTCCATCATGCTACCTCCTTAGCCAAGTAATTCTTGTACGGTTTTTCCGCGCAGAGCTGCAACAGCTTCAGCACTTTTCAGGGATTTCAAACCTTCCAAAGTTGCACGAACAACATTGTTAGGGTTATTAGAACCTTGACATTTGGTCAAGATATCACGTACGCCTGCCAATTCAAGTACGGCACGAACAGGGCCGCCAGCGATAACGCCGGTACCTTCTGCAGCCGGTTTCAAGAACACGCGGCCTGCGCCGAACACACCAATGATTTCATGAGGAATGGAAGTACCAACCATAGGAACAGTAATCATGTTCTTTCTGGCATCTTCAACGCCTTTACGGATAGCTTCCGGAACTTCGGCAGCTTTACCAAGGCCCATACCTACATGACCGTTTTCGTCACCAACTACAACGAGTGCGGAGAAGGAGAAACGACGTCCGCCTTTAACAACCTTTGCAACGCGGTTGATGAATACGACTTTCTCTTTTAAGTCGCTTTCTTGTTTTTCGAAATTCGCCACTTTTATTCCTCCTTCTATTAGAATTGCAGTCCAGCTTCACGAGCCGCGTCTGCCAAAGCAGCTACGCGACCGGTGTACAGGTAACCGCCACGATCAAATACAACTTCTTTAATGCCTTTAGCCATAGCTTTTTCAGCAATAGCTTTGCCAACTGCTTTAGCAGCTTCAATGTTGCCGCCGTAGTTAGCCTTCAAGTCTTTCTCAACAGTGCTGGCAGCAACAATCGTTTCGCCTGTCACATCGTTAATCACTTGTGCATAAATATTGGACAAGGAACGATATACATTCAAACGAGGTTTTTCTGCCGTACCGATAATATATTGACGAGAACGGAGATGACGTTTTTGACGTTTCTCATTTTTATCAACTCTGTTAAGCAAGAGTTTCACTCCCTTCTTTTAGAAATTACTTCTTGCCTTTAGCGCCGGCTTTACCCATCTTACGGCGTACATATTCGCCTTCATAACGAATACCTTTGCCTTTATAGGGTTCAGGGGGACGCAGAGTGCGGATTTCAGCTGCAACTGCGCCGACTTTTTCTTTGTCTGCGCCGCTGACAACGATTTTGTTAGGAGCAGGAACTTCAAAAGTAATACCTGCAGGCGGCTCTTTTACTACCGGATGCGAGAACCCGAGAGTAAAGTTGATGTTATTGCCTTGTTTAGCGGCACGATAACCGACACCGGCAATTTCCAAAGATTTGCTGAAACCGGTGGTTACACCGACAACCATGTTGTTGATCAGGGTACGGGAGAGACCGTGCATAGAACGATGAGTTTTTTCATCGCTCGGACGTTCAACAGTCAGTACGCCGTTTTCCAGAGTCAATTTCATATCTTTATTGATTTGGCGAGATAATTCGCCTTTAGGACCTTTTACGGTAACCAGATTATTTTCAATAGTAACTGTAACGTTAGCGGGTACAGTAATTGGTTGTTTACCAATTCTAGACACTTATGAGCACCTCCTATCTTTCAAGTATTACCAGACGTATGCCAGCACTTCTCCACCGAGACCAGCCTTACGGGCAGCTTTATCGGTCATCAGGCCTTGAGAAGTGGAAATCACTGCGATACCGAGGCCGCCAAGGACTCTGGGCAGCTGATCTTTTTGAGAGTATACTCTCAAGCCGGGCTTAGAAATACGTTTGATGCCGGAAATAACTTTTTCCTTATTAGCACCGTATTTCAGGCTGACGCGGATAACATTTTGTTTGCTATCGGCAAGTACTTCAAAATCTTTAATGAAACCTTCAGCTTTCAAAATCTCAGCAATAGCTACTTTGATTTTGGAGCCGGGGATTTCAACTTTATCGTGATGAACCGAGTTTGCGTTACGAATACGGGTAAGCATATCGGCAATCGGGTCAGTCATTACCATACTTAAATACCCTCCTTCCTAATTTGCTGTTTTACCAGCTAGCTTTGGTTACTCCCGGAATAGCGCCTTGGTAGCTGTATTCACGGAAGCAGATACGGCAGAGACCGAATTTACGCATATAGCCATGTGGTCTGCCGCAAACCTTGCAGCGATTATAACGGCGAACTTCAAATTTCGGCTCATTTTTCCATTTTTCAATCAGGGCTTTTTTAGCCAAGGTATTCCCTCCTCACTTATGCGCTGAACGGCATTCCGAGGAGTCTGAGTAATTCTCTGGCTTCCTCGTCAGTCTTAGCGGTAGTAACAATGATGATATCCATTCCACGGACTTTATCGATCTTATCATATTCAATTTCCGGGAAAATCAATTGTTCTTTCATGCCCAATGCGTAGTTGCCACGACCGTCGAAAGCAGTGGGGTTTACGCCGCGAAAATCGCGTACGCGCGGAAGAGCAATGTTCATCAACTTATCAAGGAAGTAATACATGCGGTCACCGCGCAGGGTAACTTTGGTACCGATCGGCATCCCTTGACGCAATTTAAAAGCTGCAATGGATTTTTTAGCTTTAGTGATGACCGGTCTTTGACCAGCGATCAAAGTCAGATCTGCAACAGCAGAATCTAATGCTTTGCTGTTAGCTACAGCTTCACCGATACCCATATTGATGACAACTTTTTCGATTTTAGGGATTTCCATAATGTTTTTATAGTTGAATTTATCCATCATGCCTTTAACAGCTTCGGACAAATACTTTTCTTGTAATCTTGTTTTTGCCATTCAAAATTTCCTCCTTTCCCGGAATCTTATTTATCGATTACTTCGCCGCATTTTTTGCAAGTTCTTACGAAGCTGCCGGAAACTGCGGTCTTTTTAATACGAGTAGCTTTTTTACAAGCCGGGCATACTAACATTACTTTGGAAGAAGCAATAGCAGCTTCTTTGGTAATGATGCCGCCTTGGGGATTAGCCTGAGACGGTTTTGTATGGCGTTTTACTTTATTTACGCCTTCAACGACTACTTTAGCCTTTTTAGGCAGAGCTTCAATGATCTTGCCTTCTTTGCCTTTATCTTTGCCGGACAAAACCAAAACGGTATCGCCTTTTTTTACATGCATTTTGATTGCTGCAGTCATTTCAGGAACACCTCCTTATGTGCATTATCAGATTTCTTACAGCACTTCCGGTGCCAGAGAAATGATTTTCATGAAATCTTTATCGCGAAGTTCACGAGCAACAGGCCCGAAAATACGGGTGCCGCGCGGGCTCTTATCGTCTTTAATTACAACTGCTGCGTTTTCGTCGAAGCGGATATAAGAACCGTCTGGACGACGAACGCCCTTTGCAGAACGAACAACAACTGCTTTTACTACGTCACCTTTTTTTACAACGCCACCGGGTGATGCATCTTTAACAGCGCATACGATCACGTCACCAATGTTAGCATATTTACGGTAAGAACCGCCCAATACGCGAATGCACATAACTTTCTTAGCGCCAGTATTGTCACCAACATTAAGAATGGTTTG
Source organism: uncultured Phascolarctobacterium sp. (assembly GCA_900545535.1). GTDB lineage: Bacteria > Bacillota > Negativicutes > Acidaminococcales > Acidaminococcaceae > Phascolarctobacterium. Next base: position 88,420 of record UQZN01000007.1, on the reverse strand, counting down.
TTGTTGTATCATGGTTTTCCCTCCCTTGCCAATTTATCTGATCGGCAATATCTTATTTTGCACGCTCTAAAATTTCAATAACACGCCAGAATTTATCTTTGGAAAGCGGACGAGTTTGCATAATTTGAACTACGTCGCCAATATGCGCTTCGTTATTTTCATCATGAGCTTTGAATTTGATAGTATGTTTTACACCTTTTTTGTAAAGCGGATGTTGAACAAAACGCTCAATAGCAACTACAACAGTTTTCTGCATTTTGTCGCTGACAACTTTACCGATACGGGTAACACGTGCGTTTCTTTCTTCGGTCACGACTGTTTCCTCCTTCTTCATACTTCAAACACACTCAGGCATTTAACTCGCGTTGACGCTGAATGGTCTTGATACGGGCAATAGACTTTTTGACTTCGCGAATTTTCATCGGATTCTCACATTGTCCGGTTGCCATTTGAAAACGCAGGTTGAAAAGTTCTTCTTTCAAACCAGCCAATTTGCTGTCCAACTCGGAAGCAGACATTTCACGAATTTCTGTTGTTTTCATTAAGCTTCACCACCCTTTTCTTGTGCGGCAGCTTCGGCTTCTTGCTGTGCGCGGGTCACAAATTTACATTTGATAGGTAATTTGTGGCTAGCAAGACGCATAGCTTCTTTAGCGATCTCTTCGCTAACTCCGTTCATTTCGAACATAACGCGACCGGGTTTAACTACTGCTACCCAATATTCAGGGGAACCTTTACCACTACCCATACGAGTTTCAGCAGGTTTTGCAGTGATCGGTTTGTCCGGGAAAATTTGAATCCATACTTGACCGCCACGTTTGATATAACGTGTCATCGCGATACGAGCTGCTTCGATCTGACGATTGGTGATCCATGCGGGTTCCAATGCTACCAGGCCATACTCGCCATGAGCGATTTTGTTACCGCGCATTGCACGACCAGTCATACGGCCTCTATGTTGTTTACGATGTTTAACTCTCTTCGGTAATAACATTAGTTTATGCCTCCTTAACCGGAGCAGCTTGCGCTACTTCTTTGCTTTCAGGAAGGACTTCACCTTTGTAGATCCATACTTTTACGCCGATGCGGCCATAAGTAGTATGAGCTTCTGCTGTGCCATAATCAATATCAGCACGCAGAGTGTGCAGAGGAATGCTGCCTTCACGATAGCTTTCGCTGCGAGCGATTTCAGCACCGCCCAGACGACCGCCAACCTGAACTTTAATACCTTTAGCGCCCATGCGCATGGTACGGCCAACACACTGTTTCATTGCACGGCGGAAAGCAATACGGCGTTCCAGCTGAGATGCAATGTTCTCTGCAACCAAAGTTGCGTCCATATCCGGGGTTTTTACCTCAACGATATTGATATCAATTACGCTGTCGGTCATTTTTTTCAAGTCGTTTTTCAGCAATTCAATGTTGCTGCCCTGACGACCGATTACCATACCAGGTTTAGCAGTATGGATAGAGATGCGGGCTCTATTCGAAGCGCGTTCGATTTCTACTTTAGAGATACCGGACAAGAACAGTTTTTCTTTAATGAATTCACGAATTTTAATATCTTCTAATAAGAATTTCTCATAGTCTTTGTCAGCATACCATTTGGAATCCCAATCTTTGATAATACCTACGCGGAGACCATGCGGATTAACTTTTTGACCCACTATCTTTTCCCTCCTTTTTCCGGGATATTATTTTTCTTTAACAGCAACGGTTACGTGGCTAGAACGTTTCAAGATTTTGAACGCCTGTCCACGGGAACGCGGATGGATTCTTTTCATGGTCGGACCTTGATCTACAAAGCAGGAAGATACGATCAGATTATCCACATTCATATCATTGTTATGTTCAGCATTTGCAACTGCACTGCGCAATACTTTTTCAATAACCTCAGAACCAACCTTAGGGGTATGTTTGAGGATCGCGAATGCTTCACCCACAGATTTGCCGCGGATAAGATCAATCACGATACGCAGTTTGCGCGGCGCGATGCGAACATATCTTGCAATAGCTTTTGCTTCCATGTTATTGTGCCCCCTTTCCCCTTATTTTAAAGATGTACTCTTATCGGCATGGCCTTTGTAAGTACGTGTAGGAGCAAATTCTCCTAGTTTGTGGCCTACCATATCTTCAGTGATAAATACAGGCACATGTTTACGTCCGTCATGCACGGCAATAGTATGGCCCAAGAAATCCGGAAGAATAGTGGAGCTGCGAGACCATGTTTTTACGACCTTTTTATCGTTAGAAGCGTTGAGCGCTTCAATCTTCTTTTGAAGACTTGCATGGACATACGGTCCTTTTTTGATTGATCTGGACACTAGGTTAGCCTCCTTTCTCTATCCTTGTAATTATTTCGTTCTACGTTTTACGATTAATTTGCTAGAAGCTTTTTTCTCTTTGCGGGTACGAGTACCAAATGCACATTTACCCCAAGGAGTAACAGGACGTTTACGACCAACAGGAGAATGACCTTCACCACCACCATGCGGATGGTCGTTCGGATTCATTACAACACCGCGGTTAGCCGGACGAATACCGAGCCAGCGGGAACGGCCTGCTTTACCGATGCAGATGTTTTCAGCGTCGATATTACCAACCTGACCGATAGTTGCGCGGCAGTTGATATGTACTTTGCGGATCTCGCCGGAAGGGAGACGGAGCAGAGCATAATCGCCTTCTTTAGCCATCAGCTGAGCGGAAGTACCAGCACTGCGAACCATTTGGCCGCCTTTGCCGATTTTGAGCTCAACATTGTGGACCGTAGTACCAAGCGGCATGTTTTTCAAAGGCAGGCAGTTGCCGATTTTAATATCAGCTTCAGGACCGCTTTCGATAACATCGCCAACTTTAAGGTCTAAAGGAGCGAGGATATAACGTTTTTCGCCGTCAGCATAATTTACTAAAGCGATACGTGCATTACGGTTAGGATCATATTCAACGGTAGCAACGCGAGCCGGAACACCGTCTTTATTGCGTTTGAAATCGATGATACGATATTGTCTTTTATTACCGCCGCCCTGATGACGAACAGTCATTTTACCGGTATTGTTACGACCTGCGTGTTTTTGCAGCTTTTCAACCAGCGGACGGTAAGGCTTATCAGTTGTAATCTCTTCGAAGGTTGACACTGTAATGAAGCGTCTCGAAGGAGAATACGGATTAAAGCTTTTAATAGCCATTTAATTTGCCTCCTTATTACGTCAAATTACATTCCTTCGAAAATGGGAATCGTATTGCCTTCAGCAAGCTTCACGATTGCTTTCTTATAATCGGAACGTTTGCCAACGTATTTGCCCATGCGTTTGGTTTTGCCAAATACGCGGACAGTATTTACGCTTAACACTTTAACTTTGAAAATTTGTTCAACTGCCTGGCGGATTTCCACTTTGTTAGCAGTCAAAGGAACTTGGAAAGTATATTTGTTGTCTTGAAGCATTACGGAAGTTTTTTCAGTAATGATCGGACGGAGTAAAATATCGCGAGGGTTAGCAGCCATTATGCGAGCACCTCCTCAATTTTAGCTACAGCGTCTTTTGCCAAGAACACTTTATTGTTGTGAAGCAGATCGAAGCAGTTCAGGCAACCGTTGGAAAGTGCAGTGACTTTCGGGATGTTGCGGGAAGACAGCTCAACGTTTTCATTAGCACCATCAGTAATGAGCAAAGCTTTTTTATCAGCAGCGTCAAAAGCAGACAGCATCGTCACAACATTTTTAGTTTTAGGAGCATCAAAGCTCAAGCCCTCAACAATAACCAGTTCACCGGCAGCAACTTTCGCGGACAATGCGCAACGGATTGCTAAACGACGAGCCTTGCGGGGCATTTTTTTCGCATAACTGCGAGGTTGGGGACCAAAAGTGGTACCACCACCTACCCAAATCGGAGAACGGGTAGAACCGCTGCGAGCGCGGCCAGTGCCTTTTTGTCTCCACGGTTTACGACCGCCGCCGCGAACCATACCGCGGGTTTTGGTAGCAGAAGTGCCTTGACGTTCAGCAGCCTGTTGCATAACAATTGCTTGATGTACAACAGCTTCATTAAATTCAACGCCAAACACGAGATCATTCAATTCTATTTCTTCACCGGTAGCTTGACCGGCGATGTTATATACTGATAACTTCGGCATTAGAAGCATCCTCCTTTCTTTCGCTTACGCTCTTATTTATTAGGTTTTACTGTTTCTTTAATTACAACAAAAGAACCAGCGGCACCAGGAATGGAGCCTTTAACCAAAATAAGATTACGTTCAACATCAACTTTAGCAACAGTCAAACGTTGAACAGTTACTTGTGCATTACCCATACGGCCAGGCAATTTTTTGCCTTTGATTACTCTACCGCCAGGACCGGAATGCATAGGACCCATGGAACCGGGCTCACGATGGGATTTGGAACCGTGCTTCATAGGACCACGAGCGAAATTGTGGCGCTTAATAGTGCCTGCAAAGCCTTTACCGCGGGAAATACCGGTTGCATCAATCAGTTCCCCAGCAGCAAAAATGTCAGCAGTGATTTGTTGGCCGACTGTATATTCAGAAGGAGCAGACAACCGCAATTCTTTGACAAATTTAACCGGAGTTACGCCGGCTTTGTCAAAATGGCCTTTCATCGGTTTGGTCATATGTTTTTCTTTAACTTCGCCAAACCCAAGTTGAACAGCATTATAACCGTCTGTTTCTTCGGTTTTATTTTGAACGACAACGCAAGGTCCTGCTTCTACAACAGTAACAGGGATCAGTCTGCCGTCAGCTTCAAAAATTTGGGTCATACCAATTTTCTTGCCTAAGATTCCTTTAGCCATTATTGCACCTCCTCCTTACAGTTTAATCTCGATATCTACGCCGGCAGGAAGGTCAAGACGCATCAAAGCATCAACAGTCTTCGCAGTCGGTTCCAGAATGTCTACAAGTCTTTTGTGGGTACGCATCTCGAATTGTTCACGAGAATCCTTGTTTACATGAGGAGAACGCAGAATCGTATAGATATTTTTTTCAGTAGGAAGCGGAATAGGACCGGAAACTTGAGCACCGGTACGTTTCGCAGTTTCTACAATTTTTGCAGCACTTTGATCAAGCGCTTTGTGATCATACGCTTTTAAGCGTATTCTGATTTTCTGTGATTTTGACATTAAAATTTTTCCTCCTAATCGCCACGTTTCTAAGAACGGACATACTCCGTGAAAATCTCCCTGTCTAGCAGGCAAGCAACCTCTCACATCATCGCAGGGCCATGCAAATAAACATAAGTAAATGAGGGGCTTTTATTAGCCCCTCATTCGGGATCTAATTAAAGATTATTCGTTGATAGCAGCAACAACGCCAGCGCCAACAGTACGGCCGCCTTCGCGGATCGCAAAACGCAGACCAGGCTCGATTGCGATCGGAGTGATCAGCTCTACGTCCATCGTTACGTTATCGCCAGGCATTACCATTTCGATGCCTTCCGGTAATTCAGTCACGCCTGTTACGTCTGTTGTTCTGAAGTAGAACTGCGGACGATAGCCGTTGAAGAACGGTGTATGACGGCCGCCTTCTTCTTTCGTCAGTACGTATACTTCTGCTTTGAATTTTGTGTGCGGATGAATGCTGCCCGGTTTTGCAAGTACCTGACCGCGCTCGATGTCTTTACGGTCTACACCACGCAGCAGGCAGCCGATGTTGTCACCTGCTACTGCTTCGTCCAGCAATTTGCGGAACATTTCTACGCCTGTTACTACTGTTGCTTTTTTCTCTTCTGTCATGCCGACGATCTCAATGTTGTCGCCTACTTTGATTACGCCACGCTCTACACGGCCAGTTGCTACTGTACCACGGCCGGTGATCGTGAACACGTCTTCTACAGGCATCAGGAACGGTTTGTCAGTTGCGCGTTCCGGGATAGGAATGTATGCGTCTACTGCGTCCATCAGTTCCATGATTTTTGCTTCGTATGCTGCGTCGCCTTCCAGTGCTTTCAGTGCGGAACCTACTATTACAGGAATGTCGTCGCCGGGGAAGTCGTAGCTGGAGAGCAGTTCACGTACTTCCATTTCTACTAATTCGATCAGTTCCGGATCGTCTACCATGTCTGCTTTGTTCAGGAACACTACCATTGCCGGTACGCCTACTTGGCGGGCGAGCAGGATGTGCTCACGGGTTTGCGGCATCGGGCCGTCTGCTGCGGATACTACCAGGATAGCTCCGTCCATTTGTGCTGCGCCGGTGATCATGTTTTTAACATAGTCAGCATGGCCTGGGCAGTCTACGTGTGCGTAGTGACGGGTTGCAGTTTCATATTCTACGTGGGAAGTGTTGATGGTGATACCGCGTTCTCTTTCTTCAGGGGCTTTATCGATCATGGAGTAATCCATGAATTCTGCGCCGCCTTTAGAAGCCAATACTTTAGTGATTGCTGCGGTCAGGGTTGTTTTACCATGGTCAACGTGACCGATGGTACCGATATTAGCATGCGGTTTTGTTCTTTCATATTTTTGCTTTGCCATTTATTTTTCCTCCCTTAAATTAGGTTAAACTTTATATTAGGCTTGAGTGCCTTTGTTTTTGGCAATGATAGCTTCAGCAATGTTTCTCGGAACATCTTCGTAGTGATCAACTTCCATCGAGTAGTTGCCACGACCTTGAGTCTTAGAACGCAGGTCGGTAGCATAACCAAACATTTCGGAAAGCGGAACAAATGCGTTGATGACCTGAGCGCCATTACGTGCTTCCATACCTTCGATACGACCACGGCGAGAGTTCAAGTCGCCGATAACATCGCCCATATAATCTTCAGGAACAGTAACTTCTACTTTCATGTATGGCTCAAGGATAACCGGATCAGCTTTGGTAGCACCAGAGCGGAAACCCATAGAACCTGCAATTTTGAAGGCCATTTCTGAAGAGTCGACTTCATGGTAAGAACCATCATAAACGGTAACTTTAATGTCAACCATCGGATAACCGGCAACTACGCCGTTTTCCATAGCTTCTTTAACACCGTTTTCGATAGGTCCGATGTATTCTTTAGGAATAGCACCGCCGACAACTTTGTTTTCAAACAAGAAGCCTTCACCTGCTTCACGAGGCGAAATTTCCAACCAGCAATGACCATATTGGCCTTTACCACCGGACTGACGAACGAATTTACCTTCGGATTTGACAGATTTGCGGATAGTCTCACGATAAGCAACCTGCGGGTTACCAACAGTACAGCCTACTTTGAACTCACGCAGCAGACGGTCAACAATGATGTCCAAATGCAATTCGCCCATACCAGAGATGATGGTTTGTGCTGTTTCCGGATCAGTATGAACGCGGAAAGTCGGATCTTCTTCTGCCAGTTTTTGAAGAGCAATGCCCATTTTTTCCTGGTCAGCTTTAGTTTTAGGTTCAACCGCAACGGAGATTACCGGATCAGGGAATACCATGGATTCCAGAATGATCGGAGCTTTCTCGTCACAGAGAGTATCACCGGTAGTAGTATCTTTCAAACCTACTGCTGCTGCAATGTCGCCGGAATAAACCATATCGATCTCTTCGCGGTGATTAGCATGCATTTGCAGGATACGGCCGATACGTTCTCTCTTCCCTTTGGTAGAGTTGTAAACGTAAGAGCCGGAGCCGAGAGTACCAGAGTACACACGGAAGAAAGCAAGTTTACCAACAAACGGGTCAGTCATAATTTTGAAAGCCAGAGCGGAGAACGGTTCGCTGTCGCAGGACGGGCGCTCGTCTTCTTCGCCGGTTTCAGGATTTACACCTTTGATGTGAGGAATATCAGTAGGAGCAGGCATGAATGCTACAACAGCATCCAGTAAAGGCTGAACGCCTTTGTTCTTGTAAGAAGAACCACAGCAGACCGGAGTCATTTTGCAGGCAATAGTCTGTTTGCGGATACCAGCCATAATTTCTTCTTCAGTCAGCTCTTCGCCTTCCAGATATTTCATCATCAGTTCGTCATCGCTTTCAGCAACTGCTTCCATCAAAGCCTGACGATATTCGTTGGCTTTTTCGACCATATCTGCCGGAATCTCAACGAATTCTTCTTCTTTACCAAGAGCATCGCTGTAAACGATAGCTTTCATTTTGATCAGATCGACCATACCTTCAAAGGTATCTTCAAAACCGATCGGTAACTGGATAGGTACAGCGTTGGCATTCAAACGATCTTTCATCATTTGTACTACATTGTAGAAGTCAGCGCCGGTAATATCCATTTTATTTACATACGCCATACGCGGTACGCCGTATTTGTCAGCCTGACGCCATACGGTTTCAGACTGAGGTTCAACGCCGCCTTTAGCGCAGAATACTGCAACAGAACCATCAAGTACACGCAGAGAACGTTCAACTTCTACAGTGAAGTCAACGTGGCCTGGCGTATCAATGATGTTGATACGGTGTCCATCCCATTGACAGGTGGTAGCAGCAGAAGTAATGGTAATACCACGTTCCTGCTCCTGAACCATCCAGTCCATGGTGGCGCCGCCATCATGGGTCTCACCGATTTTATGAACTCTACCGGTGTAGAACAGAATACGTTCAGTCGTAGTAGTTTTACCAGCATCAATATGAGCCATGATGCCGATATTTCTTGTTTTTTCAAGCGGAAATTGTCTGCCCACTATTTTATCCTCCTCGTTATAGGGATCGGGCCATTACCAGCGGTAATGTGCAAACGCTTTGTTTGCTTCAGCCATCTTGTGGGTATCTTCGCGTTTTTTCACAGCAGCGCCGGTAGCGTTTGCTGCGTCCATGATCTCACCAGCAACGCGTTCGCACATAGTTCTTTCACCACGCAAACGGGAGTAGTTGACCAGCCAGCGAATACCAAGGGTGGTTTTACGGTCTGCACGGACTTCAACCGGAACCTGGTAGTTAGCACCACCAACGCGGCGAGCACGTACTTCCAAAAGCGGCATAACGTTTTTCATAGCTGCATCAAATACTTCGAGAGGATCTTTACCGGTTTTAGCACGGACCAGATCGAAAGCATCATATACAATACGTTCAGCAACGCCTTTTTTACCGTCAAGCATAATCTTATTAATAAATCTTGTTAAAAGTTTTGAACCGTATACAGGATCCGGCAAAACGTCTCTTTTTGTTACAGGGCCTTTTCTCGGCATGTGTTTCCCTCCTTATGGATTATCAGTTCGTTGTGTAGACTTGATTACTTTTTAGCTGCTTTAGCACGTTTAGCACCGTATTTAGAACGGGCTTGATTGCGGTTAGCAACGCCTGCAGTGTCAAGTGCACCACGAATGATATGGTAACGCACACCAGGAAGATCTTTAACTCTTCCGCCTCTGATCAGAACAACGCTGTGCTCCTGCAGATTGTGGCCGATACCAGGGATATAAGCAGTAACTTCGATACCGTTGGTTAAACGTACACGAGCTACTTTACGAAGAGCAGAGTTAGGTTTTTTCGGGGTTGTAGTGTAAACCCTAGTGCAAACGCCACGTTTTTGTGGGCATTCTTTCAATGCCGGAGCAGTGGATTTTACGCTCAAAACTTCTCTACCTTTACGAACTAATTGGTTAATTGTAGGCATATCGGCACCTCCTTCCGAATAAATAGATTTTAATGATTATAAAAATCCTTCAGCAGAGCTTCCAGATCCCTATCAACCTTTGAGTATCGCGGCTGTCGCTGCACCGACATGAATTCCGCAGACTTTGCCAAGTTCCTGCATCGTCGCCACTTTTTCTACAGCGACCTGAGCTTCAGCACAGGCATCAAGCAACGGCTGCACAACCCGAACATCTGCGTCGTCGGCAATATAAACCGTTTTTGCAGTGCCTTTTTGAATCGCTTTAGCGGTTTGCTTATTACCGACAACTCGCTTCGTTGCTTGCTTTAACAACTCTACTGTCATCACAAACCCTCCTTGTAAAAGCGCATAGCTATCCCGAGATACTCACATATTGTATCACTGCGGCTTATCCCTGTCAATACTTTTTACAGATTTTTTGTGAGCATAAACCCGCATTAAACCGTAGCTCTTGTATTCCACGGCTCCTAGTGTTTCTTTTGCGTAACTTTGTAATATGTTTTACATAAAATTATTTGATTTTGTAATCTTTTTAGACTTGTATTTCCATTTTCAGAGGATATTTAATATGTATTATTTCATCATTTTTTACAAAATTTCCTGTGATTTGTTACCAACTCTTAAATCTAAAAGAAAAACCTCAAATTTTATTAAATTTGAGGTCAATTCAACTCATTTTTATTCTTTATTTTCCTAAAATTATATTTTCTTCTACTAATTTTATCATCGCGTCCATTTTTATCTGAGGCCCTTCCAACAAAAAAAGATACTGCTTTTCCATATTATTCCAAAAGTAAATCATCAGATAATCATTTAAACTTTGTTGCCTCTGCAGACGTATCCAGTTAATTTTCTTACTATGCGGTCCCAATAATTTGCTGCCATAATCAGAAACAAGCAAAGTATCGTCACCCGTTATTACATTTTCAGCAACCGCCATAGTTCCTTCTCCGGAAATTATATCCTTATCAGCATTCACATTTCTTTTTTTACTGACTGCAAAATATATCCTGTCACCATCAATATCAGTTAAACAAATTTGAAAAGGATTTTCTGAAACAGGTTCCCCCTTTAATTCTGCAGGCAGCAAAAACTGCACATAATCGTCCGCATATACACTAACTCTGCCAGAAGCCTGTGTATAAACAGGCAGTATCAAAAATACTGCTGACAACAACATCGCCACATAGACACATACGCCCCTGTTATTCAACATACAGTACAGTCCTTTCTAAAACGTATGATAAAAGCTTGTCAAAAAATTAAAACCACGATATTCTCTGGCCTCGTCACCATTAGAATTTTTACCGTCATGCATTGAAAAATGCTGAATGTCCAACGATAATTTATTTCTGTCATCCATTTTCAGATCATAACCTATTCCAAAAGTGACTTTCTTTCTGTCATCTACATAAGAATCTGTAAGCGAACTATACCTGATGCCATTGGCTATCATGATATCTGCCGCTAGGCGCAGATCTGTTTTTTTTGACAAATGTTTTTTCCATTCTGTACCAAAATAATGTACGGGAGATTCTTCAACTCTTTTATTCAAAATAATTTCATTATTTTCATGATAGTACCAATAATATAGCATCAACGCCTGATCCTTTGATAAATTCCGATTATATGTCAGACGTGTTTCCCAAACTGCGCCTGTATCAAAAGCAGTGCCATCTGCAATTTTACTTTCCGCAGAACTGGTATGCAGAACTTCTCCTACTAACTGCCATTTTTCTTCAGCGTGCTGCCAACGCAAATATTTTTGCCATTCATTACCAGGATTTAGTTTGTCATCGTCTATATCACTGGTGGGATCATAAGCACCTTTGAAAGAATAGCTTGTTCCCACTGTCAGCAGATCTTTGTCCCCCCCAATTCTACGCGTAACAGCTATTCCTGGAGTAAAGTTCCACCCTTCGCCAAACTCGGCAAATCTCACCAGATCTTCATCCATTCTGGCATTGCGCTCATAACTTGACAGCTTTGTTTTCCCTGTAGGAATGTTGATTCCCAAATTATAATCAACTATATATTTATCCTTACTATTGCGCGTCGAAAAATACAGTAAAGTATCTGTAAAAGTGTTTATTTTACCTTCATGTCCCGGTGTTGTGTTTTTTGAGCTCACATAATTGAAGTTAAGGCCCCAATAGTTATTTTTATTCGCATAGCCAAAATAATATGGTTGAACGAACTGGCTGCCACTCCAACCATTTCCATGCCAATTAAAAAAATTGTTTCTCACAAATCCAGACAGATCCTGATACGGATTCTTTTTTTCTTTTAGCAGCTGCTCATAATAAAACCTGCCTTCGGACGCATAATCCATATAGCGTCCTGCATTATACATTGACTCTGCTAATTCTTTTTCCTGTTCAACAAGTTCTGCTGCTGTTTCATCTCTTACTTCCACCAGCAAATCAGTTTTATTCTGCATCGCTTCATATTCAAGTAAAACTTTTTCCAGTTCAGCGTCAATACTTTCAGCTTGACCTTGCAAGCGTCCGGCATATGCATATGCTGCACTGACCTGTTCCTCGGCCAAACTGCCTTCTATCTGTGCATCATCAAGCCCTTCCGCATAATTTGCAGCATCAGCTGCTGCGGACCAGGCGTTTTTGCTTTTCTCTTCAAGCTCTTGAACTCTCTGCGCATACGCACTGTTATCCTGCAGCATATGCTGCAGCAGCTCCTGATTAGCATTCAGCAAGGTCCTGTTTTTTTCTGCCTGTTCCAACAATCTTACTACCGACGACCATGAAGCTGCCATTTCTTTTTCCATCTGTTGTTTATTTAACGAGGCATCATTCAACTCCTGCTCAAATCTTGCCCTGTACCCAAAACTCTTAGAATACTCAACCGTACTTTCAGCAACATCTTTGACATCTGGAGGAACTGTGATGGCACTTGCGCTAACTGTTGAAGGCATCAATATGCAAAGACTGCAACACATAGTTAGGAATTTTTTCTGCATCTGCCTGCTCTCCTTTCGTCAATTTTTACTTACGGCGCTTAGAGTACCACATCAGTGCCAGCGTACCGCCAACAACTATAGCAATCACTACCAGATAACTTCCCAAACGATTACCGGAAAAACTTTTTAAAATTCTAGTGAAGCCCGTCTCCTGATATTTTACCTCTTCTGCAAAAGTCAGAGTCTTCCCATTTGCATCTATTAATGCCACCTGTCCATTAAGATTAGTTCCGTTAACGAAAGCCAAGCGCATAAAGCTTTTCATATTCTCGCTATCTGCATAGGTAAATGCATAGATAATGTTATCGTTTTTATGTCCAACCTGAAAAATATTTTTTTGGTTTATTGCATCTGCAGCAATATTCAACCATTCGCTGGTCTTCATTGTGCCATCTGCATCAATACTGATCGGCAAAATACCTCTAACAGCATTTCTTTCCATCAAAACACGGTTCTGTCCAACAATAATAACCGTACCACTTTCATTATCTATATCGGCATTCGCGCCGTTCTGAACTTTCCAGATTATATTACCTGTATTGTTCTGACCAATCCAGTATGCTAATTGAGCCGCGACCGTAAGCTCATCGTCATCTGGTGCCTGGCTGAGCCACATTGTCAGTACAATATCACCATTACTGTCAGCTTTAAAATATCCGGGGAAATCTGCCAGACTTTCCTGTCTTGAACGGTTACCCACTGCCAAATAAATACTGGTCTCTTTTTCTATCACAGACCATGCTACATCGTCATATCTTTTAGAACAGTCGATTATGCCAAGGTCGTGATAAAAAGCAAAGCGCACACGCCATCCTTGCTGATTAGCCGGCAAAACCGGCAGCTCTGCCTTTAAAATCCCGCCATCGGCATTTTCAGCCGTCAGCACTTCTGATCTGATCGGCACCTCATTAACATAAATAGTCACAGCCGATTTCTTGCGGTCAAGAATTTTAGCATGCCTGAAATGCAGCTCAATATAAGATCCTTCTTCAACGTCATAATTAGATGGTTTAGGAATAAATATTTCTGCTTCCTGATGAAATGCACCGGCTGCTAAAATATCATCATCATAACCAATATCCCGAAGCGTGTAAACTCCTTTGCTCTCCAGCGCCTTTTTAGCAGAAAGTTTTTCAGCCTGCACCGGCAGAGAAAACTGTGTTTCATTCCCACTCAGTGTTCTGACGAATTTATTATTGCACAAAGCATTAACAGCCAGTTTTACACCCCTGGCATCATTACCGCCTGCTATCAGATTATAATGCCCATTTAACGAAGGAAGCAGCTTCAAAAATGCAGTATCGCCGCTGAAACTTGTCCCAGCATCCACCTGACTGCCCACCGTTATAACATTCGCGTCAATATGCTCATCAGGCTTTTCCTGTCTTGCTTCCCAAAACACTGGTGCGCCATAACCGGCCATACGTCCCATAAATGACGACAGCTGCAGCATAGACACAATATTGTTTTCACTAAGATCGACAAGAGAGAATACAACATTATTGCGTGCCCCAAAGTATTCATCTATAAAAGGATTCGGAAAATTAGCCAAACTGTAATCCATTGCGTCAACTTTAAATTTTATCGTTGTTTCCGGACGAATAATGAACCAATTAGCATCATTATCAATATCTTTGCACAGCCCTTCAATAGACCTGTGTAGAACACTGATCGTAATTTCATTAATACCTTCTCGTAAACTTGTCAGTGGCAGGGCTACCTGCCAGTTGCTTTTAAACGCGCCATCTGGTACAAGACGGCGGCTTTCTGCCGGAATACCATTTACAGAAACAGTCATTGTAGAAATATCAGGCAGAATCGTCGGTGAATATGAATACCATAAATCCAAGACAGGTGATACTGAAAGCTTCATCCCCGGCTTAATTTCCAAAAATCCCGTCAATGCTGCATTCGGATTACGCAAAACCTTGTCATCCATAAATAAACTTATACTATATTCATTTCCCTGTATCACAGGCTTAGGACCAAGCTCCAGCGGCGCCGCTTCTGCCGTGAACAGAATCGCCAGCGACCATACCATCACTATCAACAAACATACTCTCTTGAGCATACTCCCAACACATCCTTAATATTAATCATTTTTCATAATGTTTTTTTGTATTGCGTTTTAATTTGAAGATTATATATATAAATGCAGTTAAAATCACTACTAAAACTGCCGCCTGAAGACTGACGATCTTGTTAATTTTTAAATATTGTTCTCCTGGTGCAGTCTGCCATGACTGCTTTACCTTTTCAGCAACAACAGCATTTACAACACCATCTGCTGCTGTAATTAAGATTCCCGGCGCCTGCACTTTCACCGGCAGATATTTTAAATCCAAAAATTCGTACTCCTGCTTTTGCAGTCCTTCAATAATCGGGCCTACTTTATCAGGCTTCAGATATCCATGATAGAAAAAACAGGCTACAGCGCCCGGTATGGTTTTAAGGGAAGCACTTTTATTCAGCATTTCTTCTATCACAAACTCGCCGCCATCATAAAAACCCATGTTTTCCGGAATAACCAGCATTCCGTACAGATATCTCGACTTTATCATATACGGAAGCGTCATAGTAATGCTGTCTGTGTCATCAGAAATCTGCAGCTGTCCGGAATAAATATTAAAATACCTGCTTAATATCTCATAAGTTTTTCGGCTTGCGGCATAATGCGGTGCCTCAAAAGCAAGTGGAATCAAGCCGCAACGCAGCAATTCGGAAATACCCGCTTCAATACGCGGAACAGTAAAACTTTCTTCATCATCCATTGGTTTATCATCTTTAGCATTCCAAAATTCATACCCCTCGCCTGTTGTCGGCGAAAATTCATTTTGATGGGTATAACCATGCATAATAATGCTGGCTCCATGTTTCTGCGCTTCCTGCAGAACCGCAACCAGTTCTTCCTGCTCGTGTAAATAATGTTTCTTGCCGTCCATAATGCCAACTGGAACCACACCTATAGAAAAGGGAATATTATATTTTTCTATTCTTTCGATAACGGCTTTTACAGCTTTAGGATCAACAATAGGGCTTACATCTTCGACCCGCAAAAAAGCCCTTGGCCGCGGAGCATCAGTGTGCTGTTTAAACACCTGATGCAGTAAATATCCCATATAATCATCGAATTGTTCATTAAACTCCAGCATGCCTGAGTAATATACATTTTCGCGTTGCCATATAACAGGCACCTCATCAATAAACTTTTTTGCTGTTGCTATAACATTTACATCTTTTCCAGGATCAGTATATTCCACACTCATCCAATCATAAAAGCTTCTCTCTTTAAAATTTATATAAGTCCAGTCACTTACCTTACCTAACAACCTGAAATTACGCCATGCCTTAACTTCTGCCAGTTGTTCTATATTATCTTCAAACCACAGGACCTGATTGGCAGCCGCTATTTCCTCCAACAATGCCTGCGGCAATTTTCTTTGCTGCAATCCAGCATAAACTATGTTATCTGCATCCTGTAACATACCAGGTTTCCATTCATCTGCAGAGATAAGCACATAATTATCTTCAAAATGTCCTAAATGTTCTGCCAATGAAAAAACCAGCGGGAAAGTCCCACCATACCGCATCTGCAGATCATAGACCAAAAAATTCCTTCCTGAAGACTGAGCAAAACAGTTACAGGCGCCCAAAAACAGCAGCAAGAATACAAATATTATTTTTTGGATTAACCGCATGCTATTTGACATTCTCCAAATCTTCTTTCGCCCGCAAATATAATTTCATGTAATCTGTATCAGTATTATCAAACGTAGCATATCCAAGTGAAGTCTTTACGCGTACCATACGCTTAGCGTTGCTTAACTTCACCGGTATCAAGCCAATAGCTGTATCTATTTTACTTACAACGATATCCAGCCCCTCGCTTTCTGTCTGAGGCAGAATAACGCTGATGCTGCCATCATCTAAAATCCCTTTATAGTCAGTAAACCGCAATTTACTGGCAACAATTTCCGCCACAGTTTTTTTGATAAACATAACGTCCTGTTTTTTATAAATAGCTTCAAGCTGCTGTAAATTACTGATCTGAAATAAAATCAAAGAAAAGCCAGTACCATAACGTTTAGCGCGGCCAACTTCCTCCTCCAGCTGTATAAAAAATCCCTGCTGATTATAAAAACCTGTACTCCCATCAAGAGTGACCAGTTTTTCCAATTCAGATACATCTTCTATTTTCTGCAGATTCTTTTCTACCACTTCCGCCAATTTACCACCTAAAAAACTGCCGACGGGAAAACACAGCAGTGAAAAAAAACTAATATAAGCATCAGCAGCAATTTTTTCCTGTGCAACAAGATCATACAAAGTATACCCGCTGAAGATTGCTACAAAAGCAACTGATAAATATAACCCTTTAGTTATCCCTAACGAATAGGAAACTATAATATTAAAACTTAAACATGCAAAAACAAGAAAAGCAAATTCTCTGTCATTATTTAAAAAACATAATATGATCGTTAACGCTGCAGTAAAAAGCAGCAGGACAATCCCATCAAACATTATCGCATCTCGTCTCATAAGAGCTTCTTTTTCCATATTTTACAGAACCTTTCCTGACAATCTCTTTCTTAATTAGAACTTCGCTCTGTTTTATACCAATGGAATCCTTTTCCCTGAATCTTATCTTTCAGGCTCTCGTACAGTGCTTTAAATACTAAAATGATCCACAGCTGGCAATAAGTAAAATACATCAGGCAAATCAAAAACAGATTGCTTAAACTTCCTTCACCACGTTCCAGGGAAAGCGAGATAAAGGTTTCTGTTACAAAAAGCGCATAGGCTAACAACCAGATCAACGATAACGGCGCATCTATACTAAGACGAACTATTCCAAACGCTCCTAAAACAAATAATACGTCTGATATGATTACTGCAGCAAAAAATACAAAATACGTAAATGCAAAATAAACTATATCTGTACCGATCTTTCTGTCCTTAAGCTGAAATATCCGCAGTAAATACTGGCTGATGATCCATAAATTTCCACGTGCCCAGCGCGTTCTCTGTTTCATCCAGACCCGCAGCGATTCCGGTTCCTGTTCCCAAGTCACAGCGTGCGGATACCAGAAAATGGTATAACCAAAATCATAAATCCGGATCGTTAACTCTGTATCCTCCGTCAGCGCCTGATCATTCCAGCCATTGATACTTTCAAGAATACTTCTCCGCACAACAAAGTTAGTCCCAGGTATAGTAGTAAGGCCGAACCAATAACATCGGCTGGCCTGTAATAACCATTGAAAACTCAAGGTCTCAATATTTATAAAGCGTGTAAGATAATTTACATTGCGGTTGCGTGTTCTAAACTTACCTACAACTGCTCCCAATTTGTCATTGTTATATAATTTATTGACTAACTGCAGTAAAGCACCACGTTCAGGTGTATTATCAGCATCATAAACGGCAACATATTCACCACAGCTGGCTTTTAAACCGTGATTCAGAGCATTTGATTTTCCTTTAGCTCCAACAGGCGGCTGCAAAGTCACCACTTTCAGCTGCGGAAGCTTCTTTTGCTTCTCTTCTAAAATCAAACCTGTTTTATCGCTGGAGCAATCGTTGATTACAATTATTTCATAACGGTCTTTCGGATAGGCAAATCTTCCCAGGGCTTCTACAGTTCTGCCAATAACGGCCTCTTCATTATGTGCCGGTACCAGCACACTGACAAATGGATAGTACTCCATTCGCATATCCTGATCATCGTCATGCATCGTTTTCAAAAAATGCTTGTAGCCACCGACAGTTAAAAACACATGGTAAAACAATATCAGCCAGGTAGCACTCATTGAAATAAAAAATAATTTTTCTGCGCTCATGTATCCCCCAAAACAACTGTTAGTTTCTACCCACGGTCATAAGTAAGTTCGGTTTTAGCCCGTTCGTATACCTCAATAACATCAATGTCACTTTCTTTAAAAGCGGCGGCACCAATACTTGGCTTAACTTTTATATTCTTTTTGCCATTTTCAAAATCCACCGCAACAACTGTCAAAAACAAATGCAGTTTTTCTACCACGGTATCCGCACCGGCAGCATCAGTACCTGGCATCAAAATCCCCAAAGTATTATTAACTAAAATCCCTTTAATATCGGTCCCACGCATCTGCTGATCAATATTCTGGGCAACCGCTATCAAGATCCTACTTGCACCGACATTACCATATGCTATCTGAATTTCATCAAAATTGGCTATCTGCAGTAACAGCAGCGTAAAGACTTCACTATATCTTTTCGCACGCCAAAATTCTTCATCCAGCTTCTTAAAAAAGCCCTGGTTATTGTAAAATCCTGTGGCTCCATCCAAAGTAACAAGCTCTTCTATAGCTTCAATATCCTTAGCCACAGCACTATTACTGGCAATACTTTCTCCTAACTTCGCCGCCAAAATGCTTATCGTCGGTATCAAAAAAAGCCAGGCCACATATAACGGCTCAACCGTCGTCATTTCCTTGCTGATTATTACTGCATAAATAAGATAACTGCCATAACAAAATGTAACAGCAACAGAAAGAAGCAAGCCTCGCTGTAAACCAAGCATATATGAAAAAACTGCTGTCAGAAGAAAAATACCGAAAATTCCAAAAGCAAAAAATATATCCAATACTTCAAACCGTAAAAGAATAACTGCAAATACACATAAAACAGTAATGATAAAACTATTGAACCAGATAATATCAGGTCTAATCCCTTTATTCACCAATTCCCTGCACCATCCTTAACATAAGCAATGCTTCCAGCTGGTCAAACGCATAGACCATACCAGAATCCTGATCGCCAAAGCCACCGCCAAAAGCACAAACATCTTCAATTTGAAATGCCAGGACTTTGTTATAACACCATAGGGCATGTTTTTTATCATTGTTCAACGCAAATAAACGAGCTGCCAAAGCATACACTGCCGCCGACTCGTTTTCGTCTTTTACGGAACCGTCAAAATGATACCAATTGGCTATTTTTTTCTTTACTTTGATCTCACCGCGCATAAATTTCAGTAAACTGTCTACATCACCATCTGCATTATATAAATTTAAAGCAGTATACAGATTTTCTACCATATTTATGCCAGTTTTATTCCATACATATTTTTTACTACTATAATCAAAAGCAACAGGATAAAAACCATGGTCCCTCTTTTCCATCTTCTGCAGCAGAGACAGTGAAGTTTGCCACACCTCCTGCCATTTTTCTTCATCATACGCTTTCAGCATATCTATAGCATTCATATCCAAATAAAAAAGTGAAACATAATCAGCTTTTTTCTGACTTCTGTCATCATAAAAGTCATATAAATATTTACCATCACTATCAAATTTATAGATAGACTCAGAAACAGAAGCTAACTGTTTACTGTAATCTCCCATATTATTTCGGGCGGCCAGATAATATGCTTTAAATATTCTCAAATCATCTATCAAAGCCGAAATTCTCTCGCCGCTATAATCTTTAGCATTAATTTTCCAATAATAATACCCGACCTGATTCAAGTAATATTTATCAGTCTGGGCCGCCATCAAATCAAAGTATTTTTTATCTTTTATCAAAGCGGCATATTCCATAGCCTGTCCCATGGATTCACTGACACCATAATCAGCCAGCCCATGTTGATTTACAGAATAAATGATTACATCATTCTGATCCTGAAGTTTTTTCTGTAAAAAAGCAAAACCTCGTTTATCGTCTACAGAGTTGACCAGGATTGCCTGTTCTTGCTGTTTTCTTGTATTATCTCCCTGAGGATTGCAATTAACAGTATTCACAAAAACACAAGAAATTACTATCACCAGTAAAACCATAAGTAATTGATACTTTCGAATCTTTATATTCATGATCCACCCATATTCTAAAAATTCCCTGATTTATTATTATACATTCATTTGTTTTAGCTAATATTTTTATTTTATTATACACTAATTATCATTTATTTAAAATGTTTATTTTATATAAACATTTTTTTGATTTATAAGCATAAAAGTCTTCAAAAAATAGTACGACCCGACAGGCATTTACGCCTGTCGGGTCGTACTATAACAATATTTATTTTTTGCTTACTTCTACTTCAAACATACGCTGCCACGGTAAAATAAAATTATAATCTTTAGCGCGTTCACCTAAAACCGGCTTCGCTATCTCTAAAATATCTTTAGTAATAACAGCTTCGGCTTCCTGTACCTGCTGTGTGTTCAGCCCACTGTTAGGCCAGTAATTGGGCCAAATCAATTCTACATAAGTTTTATTACGCACATTAGCCTGATAGGCCCAATCGTCTAAATATCTTACATCAAGCAGATATAGACGCTCTGCCGTATCCATCTTCTTAGCCAGCAATCCTTGCGCTAAGGCAAAACCCAAAGTGTTACCGGCAGTATTCCAGCCGCCATAAGCTGCAAGTTTTTCTGCCAGTTGTTCCTGAAACAGTTCTTTGACCAAAGCGTTGTCCGCACCATTACCATAAGCGACGTCGGCAACTGCTACTGGTTTACCCTGTTTTAGATAGCTTTTTATATCAGCAGCAAATTTTTCTGTATGTTTGGTCAGCACGCCATCATTTGTCGGGCTTGAGGCCTCTAATGTCACACCGTCAAACGGAGTATTGACTGCTAAGACCAGATCTGCACGCGCCAATTTAGCAGTAGGCCAGCCGCCGGCAGCATGGATATGCTCAGATGCACTGAAAGCTATTGGATCATCTTCATAAGTTGGGATCGTTGCTCCGCCCTTACCGTCGGCAAAATCAACATAAATCATGGGGATTTCATAACTTACCCTGCTGGCAGCCCGGCTCAATAAAAGTAACCCCAGCTGATCCGCCCCCGAGAAAAAACGAATTTTTTCTTTTGGCAGTTCTCGCACAAGGATATCCATCTTCCGCGCTTCTTTATGGGCCTGTGAATATGGAGCCGTATCATCCCGTCCAATCAGCAGATAATCAAAATTGCCACTTTCGACGCCATGCAGTAAAAGTTCCGTAGTAGCGATGTTCAAACTGCGCCGCTGTGCTCTGTCCTCTTGCACAGCCTGAGGTATTTCAGCTTGCAAGCCGGCCAGTTCTCTGCGTTCTTTTCTGCTGATTTCTTTTAAATCAAGTTTATCTTCCAACGCTCCCAGCCTAAACAGTTTGGGTCCCCATTCGGCATAATAGGCAGGCTCCACAGGAGCACTGCTCGCTTTCGGCGAGCGCATGATCGTTGTAAATACATAAATCAGCGGATCGCCGCCTAGTGTTTTCAAATTTAATAACCGTTCCGCCCGCTCAGCCAAAATATCCTGTGGCAGATGATGAGTACGTGAATCGACCAGCCCCCCATAAATCAGCGCATCTGAGGAAACAACGATCGCATTTGCTGCCGCCGAACGTTCTGCCAGCCATTCATATAATTTATCAGGGTCACCGCTATGATCATTACCGGCAATATATTCTAAAGGAGGAGTCTCCACATTCCAGCCGGCAGCTTTCATCGTTTCCACCGCATAATCCAAACAAACAGGTCTATTATCTAAGGGTACGAACAAGATCGTATTTCTCCCCATACTCGCTTCACTAACTGCAAATGGTAAAAAACAGATCACTAACAAAGTCCAAACAAAACAAATTTTTTTCATAACGCTAATCCTTCCCCAGCTTTTTCAATAAAAAATCCCTTCCATGTAATTTCTACATAGAAGGGATTTTTCCTGCTAACAACGAGTTAAACTGAACCGGCTCAGGAAATCCTTAGTCCGCTGATTCTGCGGTGCTGTAAAAATAACCTCCGGACTGCCATCTTCAGCGATCACACCCTGGTCAATAAAAATAACACGGCTTGAGACATCGCGGGCAAATGCCATTTCGTGTGTAACGATAACCATTGTCAGTCCTTCTTCTGCTAGTTCGCGCATAACCGCCAAAACTTCGCCTACCATCTCAGGGTCAAGTGCAGAGGTAGGTTCATCCATCAGCAATACTTCCGGCTCTAAAGCCAAAGCTCTGGCAATGGCCACGCGCTGCTTTTGTCCGCCGGATAGCTGATGCGGCTTGGCATTGATATAGCTTGCCATACCGACATGCTCCAAATACTTCATTGCAATCGCTTTTGCTTCTTCCGTCTTTTTGCCCAATACTTTGACCTGGCCTACAACACAGTTCTCCAAAACCGTCATATTATTAAACAAATTGAACTGCTGAAAAACCATGCCCACTTTAGTACGATATAAAGGCAGATTTTTGAAACATTCCAGAACATTCTCACCACGGTAGCTAATAACTCCGGCAGTAGGCTGTTCCAAATAATTGACGCAGCGGATCAAAGTAGATTTGCCGCTGCCGGAAGGCCCGATAACGCAAACTACGTCGCCCTTATGTACGTCAAAATCAATTCCTTTTAAAATTTCACGTTCCCCAAAATTCTTTTTTAAACCCTGGACGGATAACAATAATTCTTTACCTTGTTCAGCAGTCATTAATAATTACCGTCCTTTCTTTTTTTACCGGCGACGTTGACTGGGAAATGGCCGCAGGGGTCCTGCATAGGATCAAAAGATACCAATTGGTAATCTTTGGGTCCGTCCATCTTCCCTTCCCACCAGCGCAGCAATCTTGAAGCGGTAAAAGTCATAATAAAGTAAATCACACAGGTAATAAAGAAAACTTCAAAATATCTGTAATATACGCCTGCTGCCGATTTTGAAGCAAAATACAACTCGGTGACAGAAATAACATTCAAAACCGAAGTATCCTTTATATTAATGATCAGGTTGTTGCCGATCTGCGGCATGATATTACGCAAAGCCTGCGGCAGAATTACACAGCGCATGGTCTGGAAATGGTCCATACCGATAGCAACAGCGGCTTCACGCTGCCCCGGATCAATAGATTCAATACCGCCGCGTACAGTTTCTGCCATATAGGCACCTGTATTGATAGACACAACTAAAAAGCCTGCAAACATCGGTGACATATCAATATCAAACATACTCATTGCGCCATAATATACTACCATGGCCTGTACGATCATTGGCGTACCGCGAAAAAGTTCTACATAAGCATTCAAGACCAATTGAGTCACTTTTACAAGCGCTTTCTTAAAAGCGCTTGCCTTCGGATCCTCGGGAATAGTCTGGATAATACCTACAACAAGACCGATAACGCAACCGATCAGAGTGCCGACAATAGCCAAAAGTAAGGTCACACAAGCGCCTTTTAACAGAACATCACCATATTGATGCAGTAAAAAAGCCACCCATCCAAAAAATGACTCGGGCATTGTTGTCATAAGTTCCTCCACCTAACGTAATTGATTGATAAAACACTGTTATTTATTATAGCACAGATAGACCTTAATCCGCAAAAGAATAATGCGTCAAAAAGGAAAATAAAGGGACGGCAGTATTGCCGTCCCTTTAGACATAACCGGTAACTATTATTGAGCTAAAGGCTGTTTTTTAATAGCTTCATCCATCATTTTATCAAAATCAGCAGCAGTCATTTTTTCTAAAACAGCATTCATCCCTTTAACAAGTTCTGCATTGCCTTTTTTTACAGCGATACCGATTTCAACATCTTCTTGAGAAGTTTTAAAACCCTTACCTTCTTCAAAATTCAAAACAGTCAATTCCGGATTAGCAAAAGCAGCAGCTTTAGCAGTCGGGATATCGGTAACGATCAGATTGCATTTACCGGAAGTCAGGGCAACGATCATACCCGGTACAGTATCAATAGCCGGTAATTTTTTTACATCAGGCACCTGGTCGATCTGATCATACCAGATAGTATTGAGCTGAGAGGTGGCTACCGAACCTTTCAGCTCAGCAACGCTTTGAGCTTTAGCCTGTTCAGAATCTTTTTTTACCAGAGCTACTACCGTTGCATAGTAATAAGGTTTGGTAAAATCAACAGTTTCTTTACGTTTAGAGGTAATAGACATACCTGCGATAGCAGCGTCAATCTTGCCGCTGACAACAGCCGGAGCCAAACCGTCCCATTCGATTTTCTGGATTTCCAGATCAGCACCCATAGAATCGGCCAGCTTTTTAGCCATCATTACATCGTAACCATAAGCATACGCATTGCTGCCGGCAATTTTTACAGCACCGCCGTCAGCTTTGGTCTGAGACCAGTTGTACGGAGCATAAGCACATTCCATACCAACTTTCAATACTTTCTTGTCCGATTTTTTCTCGCCGCCGCAGCCGGCAGTAAAAGCAACTGTAGCCATCAGCATAGTGCATACAGCAGCTGTAACTAATTTTTTCAAATTCATTCTTCCAACACGCCTTTCCATCAAATAAATTATGTGTTAATTTTACAGTTCCAAGCTTCAGAAGTCAATATAAATCAGCATGTATACAATGCACATAATCTTTTTCCAACTTTGTGAATCTTATTTTACATAGTTATTCATGTTATTGTCTTTCAAAATAACGTCATGGGCACCGCCCTCTACCAGCGAAGTAGCAGAAACCAGAGTCATTTTAGCGTTCTTCTTAAGTTCAGCCAGATTAAGCGCGCCGCAGTTGCACATGGTAGAACGCACTTTGCTCAGGGTCAGCGTTACGTTGTCTTTCAAGGTTCCTGCATAAGGCACATAGGAATCAACGCCTTCTTCAAATGAGAGTTTGGAAGCGCCGCCCATATCATAGCGCTGCCAGTTGCGGGCACGGTTCGAGCCTTCACCCCAGTACTCCTTCATATAGTTGCCGTTGATATTGACTTTATTCGTCGGGCTTTCATCAAAACGGGCAAAATAACGGCCCAGCATCAAAAAGTCCGCTCCCATTGCCAGGGCCAAAGTCATATGGTAATCATAAACAATGCCACCGTCAGAACAGATAGGAACATAAATGCCTGTTTCCTTATAATATTCATCACGTGCTTTAGCAACTTCTATCAACGCAGTAGCCTGGCCACGGCCGATACCTTTTTGCTCACGAGTGATACAGATAGAACCGCCGCCGATACCAACTTTGACAAAGTCAGCGCCAGCCTCAGCCAGATAACGGAAGCCTTCCGCATCGACAACATTACCAGCGCCTACCTTGACAGTATCTCCATAATGTTCGCGCACCCAGTCCAGCGTCAATTTCTGCCATTCCGAATAACCCTCGGAAGAGTCGATGCACAGCACATCGGCCCCGGCATTAACTAACGCCGGGACACGTTCAGCGTAATCACGGGTATTGATACCAGCGCCAACTACGTGACGCTTTTTGCTGTCTAAAAGCTCTAGGGGATATTCTTTATGCGTTGCATAATCTTTGCGGAAAACCATATATAATAAGCGGCCTTCATCATCAATGATCGGCAATGTGTTCAGTTTATTATCCCAAATGATGTCATTGGCTTCCTGCAAAGTAGTTTCTTTGCCGCCAACGATCATTTCATCGATCGGCGTCATAAAAGTGCTGACCTTGGTATTCAGATCCATGCGGCTGACACGATAATCACGGCTGGTAACGATACCCTCCAGTTTGCCGTTCACAGTACCGTCAGAAGTAACTGCTACCGTAGAATGGCCTGTTTTTTCTTTCAGGGCAACGATGTCTGCCAGGGTGCTGTCTGGGCGAATATTGGAATCACTGCTGACAAAACCGGCGCGATGCGTTTTTACGCGAGCTACCATTGCGGCCTCGCTTTCAACCGTCTGGGAACCATAAATGAAAGAGATGCCGCCTTCTTTAGACAGCGCGATCGCCATTTTATCATCGGAAACAGACTGCATGATCGCAGAAACCAGCGGGATATTCAAAGTAATCGCTGCTTCCTCACCTTTTTTAAATTTTACTAGCGGAGTACGTAAATCAACATTTGTCGGTACACATTCTTTAGAGGAATAACCGGGAACAAGCAGATATTCACTAAAAGTATGCGCGGGTTCATCATAATAAAATGCCATTTTCTTCATCTTCCTTTGCTCTAAATTTAAACTATGCCTTACCGGCTTTTAAAACTGATTTAGGTTATACAAAACGTCCCAGTGCCAAAGCATTGGGACGTCGTTATTATTTTTTTAACGCACGCCAGGCAATATCCTGACGGTAATGAGCTCCTTCAAAGCTGATTTTTGCCACAGCTTCATAAGCCTTATCTTTTGCTTCACGGATATTTTTGCCAACAGCCGTAACGCCAAGCACACGTCCGCCGGCAGTGACTATTTTTCCATCGATATTTTTAGTACCAGCATGGAAAACAACTACTCCGTCCATGGCATCGGCAGCTTCCAGACCACTGATAGGCAGTCCCTGCTGATAGCTGCCTGGATAACCGCCGGAAGCCATAACTACGCATACCGCAGCTTTCTCGTACCAGCCAATATCAGCCTGCGCCAAAGTACCTGTAGCACAGTCCAGCATTATTTCTGCCAGATCACCGTCAAGCAACGGCATGATGACCTGTGTTTCCGGATCACCAAAACGGCAGTTGAACTCAACCACTTTAATATCATCACCGTTGATCATCAAGCCGGCATATAAGCAGCCCTGATACGGTCTTCCTTCTGACTTCATCGCAGCAATAGTCGGTTTTAAAACCTTTTCCACAGCCTTCAAACGCAGAATATCCGTCATGATCGGAGCAGGAGCATAAGTTCCCATACCACCGGTATTAGGACCTTCATCATTATCGTTGACGCGTTTGTGATCCTGTGCGGCAATCATGGAAACAATAGTCTCTCCGTCCGTAAAAGCCAGCAAAGAGGCTTCTTCGCCTTCCATAAACTCTTCTAAAACTACACGGGCACCGGCACCGCCAAATTTAAGGTCGCCCATCATATCGTCAACAGCGGCAAGTGCTTCTGCTTCAGTCATCGCAACGACCACACCCTTACCAGCTGCTAAGCCGTCTGCCTTAACAACGATAGGTGCGCCTTTTTCCCTGATATAGGCTTTGGCCGTTTCTATATCCTCACATACTTTAAAAAACGCTGTAGGAATACCGTATTTCTCCATCAGCTGCTTGGAAAAAGCCTTAGAACCTTCCAGTTCGGCAGCAGCCTTACTGGGTCCAAACAGTGCCAGACCTCTGGCTTTAAAGACGTCGGCGATACCTTCAACAAGACTTGCTTCCGGGCCGACAACAGTTAAATCAATACCATTTACTTCAGCGTAATCAGCAACTTTTTCCAATTCCTGCAAAGGTAAATCAATACATTCACATTTATCAAGCAAAGCGATACCAGGATTTCCCGGTGCCGCATAAATCGTTTCTACCTGCGGGCTTTGCGCCAATTTCCAGGCCAGAGCATGTTCGCGTCCGCCGCCGCCGATTAATAATAAACGCATTGTTTCATCAACCTTTTCATCTTATTTACCTTCGACCAACTGCTTGGTCAGGTATTCGCAGATCATAGCATCATATTCGGAAGTATGGTTAAAGGCTTCTTTGGCCAATGTTTTGCGTGTTTTAATATCTGCGTCCCCATACTGCTGCAGCATGGCAATCAGGCTGGTATAGCGGGCAGGATTGGTAACAATAATCACGTCACGGAAATTTTTAGCGGACGCACGCACCATTGCCGGGCCGCCAATATCAATATTTTCTATCGCTTCGGCTTCTGTAACGTTTGGTTTGGCAATCGTTTCTTTAAAAGGATACAGATTGACAACGACCAGATCGATTGGTTTGATATCATGTTTTTCCAAAGCCGCCATATGTTCGGGGTTGCTGCGTACAGCCAAAATCCCGCCATGGATCTTAGGATTCAGGGTTTTAACGCGGCCATCCATAATTTCCGGAAAACCGGTTACATCGCTGACATAGGTTACAGGAATACCTGCTTCTCTGATAGCTGTCATCGTGCCGCCTGTAGAAATAATCTCTACGCCAATGTCATGCAGGAACTGAGCCAGCTTCACAATACCTGTTTTGTCCGATACACTTAATAATGCTCTTTTGATTCTCATTATTTATCACCTCATCTCAAGGATGCACAATAACGCGCCGTCCCTGTATTTCCAGCTTGCCTAAAGCCCACAACCGTAAAGCTTCCGGCATTGCCTTATGTTCCTCAACTAAAATCCTGGCTGCCAAAGATTCTTCCGTGTCGTCATTTAAAACAGGCACAGGCTTCTGCAGAATGATCGGACCGCTGTCTGTACCTTCGTCAACAAAATGCACCGTGCAGCCTGCAATCTTTACGCCATATGCCAGCGCCTGCCCCTGAGCATCAAGGCCAGGAAAACTTGGTAACAGCGCCGGATGGATATTGATGATTTTCTGGGTCCATTTATTAACAAAATTACTGCTCAAAATACGCATAAACCCGGCTAAAACCACGAGTTCGGCACCATGAGCACGCAAAGCCGCATCGATCTTATTTTCAAACTCTTCCTTAGACGCACATTCTTTGCGTGGAACAGCTACGGCTGCTATTCCAGCTTTTTCAGCACGCTCCAAAGCATAGGCATCAGCTTTATCACTGATGACAACAGCAATTTTCAAAGGCAAATAGCCGTCGGCTATCCTGTCCATGACGGATTGCAGATTGCTGCCACGACCGCTGACCAAGACGCCAATTTTACGGTCACTCACTGAAAACGCCGCCTTTCATAACCGCTTTTTTATTACCGGCAACCACTTTACCCAATTCATAGAAAGTTTCGCCTGAAGCAGTAAGATGCTCGCGCACGGCATCAGCTTCTGCGGGATCAACTACCAGAACCATACCCACACCCATATTAAAAGTGCGGTACATTTCTGCCCAGGGCACATTGCCCCATTCCTGCAATTTCTGGAAAACTACCGGAACGTCCCATGCTGCGGCATTGATTTCCGCATCACAACTATCCGGCAGAATACGGGGAATATTATCATAGAAACCGCCGCCGGTAATATGTACCATACCGTGCAGATCAAACTTTTCGATCAGCGGCAAACAAGCTTTAGGATAAAGGCGCGTAGGCGTCAGCAGCTTTTCGCCTAAGCTGCAGCCAAATTCCGGGATCTCAGTATTCATGTCGTAGCCCATTGCTTCAAAGCAAATTTTACGAACCAGAGAAAAACCATTGGAATGGACGCCGCTGGAAGGCAGACCCAACAACACGTCACCAGGAGCAACCTTATCTCCGGTGATCATTTTGCTTTTTTCAACAACGCCTACACAGAAACCCGCAATATCATATTCACCTTGGGAATAAAAGCCTGCCATTTCAGCAGTTTCACCGCCGATCAGCGCACAGCCAGATTCTTTACAAGCCCTGGCAACGCCCTGTACGATGTTAGCAACCTTCTCTGCGTCAACTTTATCGACAGCGATATAATCAAGGAAAAACAGCGGTTCTGCACCCTGTACTAAAATATCGTTCACACACATAGCTACGGCATCCTGCCCGATAGTATCATGCTTATCAGCCATAAAAGCCAGTTTTAATTTAGTCCCAACACCATCAGTACCGGAAACAAGGATCGGTTCCCTGTATTTCCCGGAGTTTAAGGCAAATAAACCGCCGAAACCACCTAAATCACCAATAACTTCCGGACGATAAGTTGCGCGTACGCTTTCTTTCATTAACTCAACAGCACGATTACCAGCGTCAATATCCACACCTGCATCGGCATAAGTCATTTGTCTTTTGCTTTGCTCGCTCATAGGGACCTCCTAATTATTTGTTCTCAAAAATATATTTCGAACCTTGACGGATAGTTTCTTCCGCATTATCGGGATAACCTGCATTGAAGCAAGCATAACACATACCTTCAGGATCCATACTGTTTAAAGAACGTTTCAAGCCTTCCAGCGAAATATAGTGCAGAGAATCCGCACCGATATACTGGCAGATCTCATCCTCTGTGTGCGTAGAAGCGATAAGTTCCTTCCGCACCGAAGTATCGATCCCGTAATAGCAGGGATCGGTTACCGGCGGAGAACTGATGCAGACATGAACTTCTTTCGCTCCGGCATCTTTCAGTAATTTAACGATCTTGCCGCTGGTAGTACCACGAACGATGGAATCATCGACCATAACAACAGACTTGCCGGCAACAACGCTCTTGACCGGATTCAGTTTCAAGCGCACGGCATTTAAACGCTGCTTTTGCGTCGGCTGAATAAAAGTACGTCCAACATAACGGTTTTTAGTCAGACCTTCCATAAAAGGCACACCGGATTCCAGGCTGTAACCAACAGCAGCAGCCGTTCCGGAGTCAGGAACGGAAATAACGATATCCGGATGAATATCTTTTGTTTCTTTAGCCAGTTCACGTCCCATATTGATGCGTGCCTGATAAACACATTGTTTATCGATAACACTGTCAGTACGGGCAAAATAAACATATTCAAAAATGCAGTGAGCACATTTAGAGGGCATTTCTCTGGCCCACATCATGCTCTTAGGTTCAGCATTATCATCTTCAAAAACCAGCATTTCACCCGGTTTGACATCGCGAATAAATTCTGCGCCCACCAGATCAAAAGCACATGATTCAGAAGCCACGACCCAGCCGCCGTCCAGCTTGCCCAAACACAGAGGGCGGAAGCCATAGGGATCACGCACTGCGATCAGTTTATCATCAGTCATGATCAAAATAGCAAAAGCGCCTTTGATTTCATTAACTGCTTCAGCAACACGGTCTTCAATTTTTTCCTTGCGCGAACGTGCTATCAGACTCAAAACAACTTCTGTATCCACAGTAGTCTGAAAGACTACTCCATCTCTGGTCAAACGGGTACGCAATTCAGCAGCATTAGTCAAATTACCGTTATGTGACAACGCCAGATTACCGCCGTCAAAATAAACGCGCAGCGGCTGAGTGTTATAGGCCATACTGGAACCAGTCGTTGAATAGCGTACATGACCGATAGCAATATGCCCTGTAAGATCACCGACACCATCTTTATAAACGTCAGCCACCAGCCCCATACCCTTTTTGACCTGCATATTGCTGCCATCAGTAGTGACGATACCGGTGCTTTCCTGACCACGGTGCTGCAACGCATACAATCCCCAATAAGTATTGAGCGCCACATCGTCTTTGTGCGAATAAATGCCAAAAACACCGCATTCCTCATGTAATTTGTCTAATTCAAAATCAATACCCGGCACAGTTAATTCTCCTTTTTCAACCATTTCTCACTTACCCTCAGCACGCAATTTTGCGAGCTTCTCACCTTTAGCTTTTACTTCTTCCTGCATTTGCAGACGGTTTTCCGCTAATTTAGTAACCAGTTCAGGATATTTGACAGACAGGATCTGCACTGCGAATAAAGCAGCATTCTTAGCACCGTTAATGGCCATAGTTGCTACAGGAATACCTGCAGGCATCTGCACAAAGCTTAAAAGCGCATCCATACCATTCAAAGGTGTAGCATTGATAGGAATACCGATTACAGGCACTGTAGTATAAGCAGCAATAACACCGCCTAAATGAGCAGCAGCACCGGCAGCGGCAATAATAGCCTCTACACCGCGATCACGGGCACCAGCTGCAAATTCATGCACCACATCGGGGGTACGATGTGCCGAAGCAACGATCACCTCTACCTCTACGCCAAATTCTTTCAGAGTTTTTTCCGCCGGCTCAAGGATCGGCCAGTCAGAATTACTTCCCATAATAATAGCTACTTTCATGCTTCTGCCTCCTAAAGTGTCTGTGAGAAAAAATAAAACCCAAGTCGAAATCTTTCAACTGCTATATGCGCAACTAAAAATCCTTCTCGGGCCATCTCTACCATCTTATTTATTATTATAATTTTACCAATAGCTTTCCTATGTGTCAATTATAATGTGAACTTTTTAACAAAAAGTCATTCTATCGTTCGCTTTTTCCAAATCTGTTATGAATTCTATTGTTTGATTTGATAAAAACCTCTACTCCTTTTAAAAAGGAGTAGAGGTTTTGCTTAAAAACTGTAATTTTACTGTTGCTCGCTGTTAGTAGTATTATATTTGATTTTGATATCACGATAACGACTCATACCTGTACCAGCAGGAATAAGCTTACCAATGATAACATTTTCTTTAAGACCTAAAAGCGGATCAACTTTGCCTTTGATCGCTGCGTCTGTAAGTACACGGGTAGTTTCCTGGAAGGATGCAGCAGACAGGAACGAATCAGTAGCCAGAGATGCTTTGGTAATACCAAGCAGCACCGGACGACCTTCTGCAGGCTGTAAGCCTTTTTCCAGCATTTCCGCATTCTGCGCTTCAAATTCAGCAACATCAATATATTCACCCGGCAGCATATAAGTATCGCCCGCTTCTTCGATGCGGATTTTACGCATCATCTGACGCACCATAACTTCAATATGCTTATCGTTGATCTCAACGCCCTGAGATTTATAAACGCCCAATACCTGTTGGACCAGATAACGCTGGGTTGCACGCACACCGCTGATACGTAAAATATCATGCGGATTAAGAGAGCCTTCTGTTAAGCGGTCGCCAACAGCGATTTCCATACCTTCTATAACAGCAAGCTTTGCTCCGTAAGGAATGGTATAGATTTGTTCACCGTCTTCACTGGTAACAGTTACTTTACGAATACCGTTTTCTTCACCAATGTGTACAGTACCGGCATTCTCAGTAAGCAAACCAGGATGTTTCGGTTTACGGGCTTCAAATAATTCTTCAACACGCGGTAAACCCTGCGTGATATCGTCACCGGCTACGCCGCCTGTATGGAACGTACGCATGGTAAGCTGAGTACCAGGTTCACCAATGGACTGAGCAGCAATAGTGCCAACTGCTTCACCGACTTCAACTTTTCTGCCTGTAGCCAGATTACGGCCGTAGCATTTACGGCAAACACCAACTTTAGCTTTGCAGTTGAGTACAGAACGAATTTTAACTTTTTCGCGCAGCGAAGCAATTTGATCTGCCATATCTTCAGTAACATAGTCATTGATATGGTAACAGATATTGCCGTCCTTATCCAAAATATCTTCAGCCAGATAGCGGCCTACGATACGGTCACGCAAAGATTCAATAACAGTCTGTTTATTTTTACCTTCGGTGATAGCTTCGATTTCAATACCTTCGATTGCATTATTGCGAACTTTAACGTCACGGACAGTGCCATTAGCCAAAATAGCGTCAATAATAGCTTCGTCGTAAGCTGCCCCTGCCTCGATCAGCACAGTACCGTCAGCGGCAACAACATCTTCAGCAACTTCTTTGCCATCGAAATGATGCATCATCGCTTCTTTCAGCACAGCATTAGATTGTTCATCGCTGATATTGATCTGGACGGTCTCGGTCTCTTCACCGCTCATATCGTCAGTAGCATACAAAACTACTTCCATGACTTTTGCTGCAGCCAGTTTGTTATACAAATCCTCTGTAACGATCGTATCAGCTTCGACAATCAATTCGCCAGTAACCGGATCAGTAATGCCTGCTGCCAAATTGCGGCCGATAACGATCTCACGCAATTTGTTCTGACTGGAACCCAGGGTTGCTTTACAAAGACGTCCGCGTTCTTTGACAAGATTGATGCCAACGATATCACAGTCATCTTCACGTACAATAACGTCCTGAGCAACGTCTACCAAACGGCGGGTCAGATAACCCGAGTCGGCAGTACGCAATGCGGTATCAGCCAAACCTTTACGAGCGCCATGTGTGGAAATGAAGTATTCCAAAACAGTCAGGCCTTCACGGAAGTTAGCTTTGATCGGACGGTCAATGATACGGCCGGAAGGATCTGCCATCAAGCCACGCATACCGGCCAGCTGACGAATCTGCTGCGTATTACCGCGGGCACCGGAATTAGCCATCATATAAACAGAGTTAAACGGATCCATTGTTGAGGACATCAGCTTATTGGTTACATCATCAGTAGCTTTGCCCCAAAGTTCGATAACCTTACGATAACGTTCATCCTCGCTCATCAAGCCGCGGCGGAACATACGCTCAGTTTTATCGATTTCTTTTTCTGTAGCAGCCAGAATCTCCGCTTTCTCGGGCGGGATCTTAATATCGGAAACAGCAATGGAAATACCTGCTTTACAAGCATTGTCGTAGCCCATTTTCTTAACAACGTCAAGAATCTCGGCCGTACGCAGATTACCGTACAATTTATGTGCTTTGGCAACCAGGCGTCCCAATTCTTTTTTATCAAGCAGTTTATTCAAATGCCATACTTTAACTTTTTGGCCGGCTTCGTTTTCTTCCTCTTCTAAATGGAAATAACGCATTTCAATCGGCAGCTCTTCATTAAGAATAGCATTGCCAACAGTAGTTGTTACGAGACTGACACCTTCGCTGGCCGGTTCTTCATAAATATCCTTATTCGGGATATAAATTTTGATGCGCGCCTGCAATTCAACTTCACCGTGGAAATAAGCCAGCAATGCTTCGTTAAAGCTGCTGAAACGCATACCTTCGCCTTTAGCGCCTTCTTTGATAATCGTCAGGTAGTAAGAACCCAAAACCATATCCTGCGAAGGTACGGCAACAGGTTTACCATCTTTCGGTGCCAGAATGTTATTGACCGAAAGCATCAGCATCCTGGCTTCAGCCTGGGCTTCAGCGGACAGCGGCAGATGGACAGCCATTTGGTCACCGTCAAAGTCGGCGTTGTACGCAGTACATACCAGAGGATGCAGTTTGATGGCGCGGCCCTCAGACAGGATAGGCTCAAAAGCCTGAATACCCAGTCTGTGCAGGGTCGGTGCACGGTTCAAAAGTACAGGATGCTCTTTGATTACGTCTTCCAAGACGTCCCAGACAGCAGTAGTCGCACGTTCTACCATGCGTTTCGCACTTTTGATATTAGTAGCCTGACCACTGTTCACCAAACGTTTCATAACAAAAGGCTTGAACAATTCCAGCGCCATTTCTTTCGGCAGACCGCATTGATGCATTTTCAGCTCAGGTCCGACAACGATAACGGAACGTCCGGAATAGTCAACACGTTTACCTAACAGGTTCTGACGGAAACGGCCTTGCTTGCCTTTCAGCATATCCGAAAGAGATTTTAAAGGACGATTGCCAGGGCCGGTTACAGGACGCCCGCGTCGGCCATTGTCGATCAAAGCGTCAACAGCTTCCTGCAGCATCCGTTTTTCATTACGTACGATGATGTCAGGAGCATTCAGCTCAAGTAAGCGTTTTAAACGGTTATTACGGTTGATCACGCGACGATACAGATCATTGAGGTCAGAAGTTGCAAAACGTCCGCCGTCTAATTGTACCATCGGGCGCAGCTCCGGAGGAATTACCGGAACGACATCCAAAATCATCCATTCAGGACGATTACCGGATTTCAGGAAAGCTTCGCAGACTTCCAAACGGCGTACAGCACGAATTTTTCTTTGGCCGCTCACTTCTTTCAGTTCAGCACGCAGCTCTGCAGTCAATGCCTGAAGATCGATCTCTTCCAGCAATGCCTTAATAGCAGTAGCACCCATGCCAACTTTAAAACCGCTGCCATATTTGTCGCGGGCTTCGATATATTCGCCTTCACTCAATAATTGTTTTTTCACCAACGGAGTATCGCCGGCATCAAGCACGATGTAATTGGCAAAATACAGTACTTTTTCCAGCGACCGGGGTGAGATGTCAAGAATCAGGCCCATCCGGCTGGGAATACCTTTGAAATACCAGATATGAGAAACAGGCGCAGCCAGCTCAATGTGACCCATCCGGTCACGGCGAACTTTGGAGCGGGTAACTTCAACGCCGCATTTATCGCAGACGATGCCTTTATAACGAATTCTTTTGTATTTACCGCAATGACATTCCCAGTCTTTGGTAGGTCCAAATATTCTTTCGCAGAACAAACCGTCGCGTTCCGGTTTCAAAGTTCTGTAGTTGATAGTTTCCGGTTTCTTTACTTCGCCATAGGACCAAGTTCTGATTTGTTCCGGTGAAGCCAGACCGATACGCATAGACTCAAAATTATTTACATCCAACAAGAATCGATCGCTCCCTTCTATTCAATA
Organism: uncultured Phascolarctobacterium sp.; assembly: GCA_900545535.1. Lineage (GTDB taxonomy): Bacteria > Bacillota > Negativicutes > Acidaminococcales > Acidaminococcaceae > Phascolarctobacterium. The sequence continues at coordinate 52,029 of UQZN01000007.1, read as the reverse complement.
TCGTCGGAGTTATTTAAATCTCCGTCCAACTCATCTTTAGCTTCCATGTTAAAGTTGCCAATATCTGCAACTAAATCAAATTCCGCATCTTCAGCGCTGTTTTCGTCAACAGTATATTCATCTGTTTCAACAGGAGCAGCAGCAGCCGGAATTTCGCCGTCGATGTTCAAATCGAGGTCACGTGCAGTTTCAGTGATGTCATCATCACTGTCGCGCATGGAAATCTCTTCTTCGTCTTCATTGAGCACTTTAATATCGAGACCGATACTTTGCAGCTCTTTGATAAGAACTTTAAAGGATTCAGGTACGCCAGGTTCAGGTACGTTTTCACCTTTGACGATAGCTTCGTAGGTTTTTACGCGGCCAACAACGTCGTCAGATTTGACGGTGAGGATCTCCTGCAGAGTGTAAGCGGCACCATAAGCTTCCAGAGCCCAAACCTCCATCTCACCAAAACGTTGTCCGCCAAACTGTGCTTTACCGCCAAGAGGCTGCTGCGTAACCAGAGAGTACGGACCGGTAGAACGGGCATGGATCTTGTCGTCGACCAGATGATGCAGTTTCAGCATATATACGCAGCCTACGGTGACCTTATTATCAAAAGGTTCGCCTGTGCGGCCGTCATACAGCCTGGTTTTGCCACTTGGATCAACGCCTGCCAATTCCAGGGTAGCGTTCATATCTTCTTCATGCGCACCGTCAAAAACTGGTACGGACATTTTCATTGCCTTAATGCTTTCTTCGCCGAATTTATCAATCTCAACGGTTTCAGGCATGCCATATTTTTCAACATCATAACCGGCTTTTTCGAAACGGGCGGCTAAACCTTCAGCACCAGCCTCGATCTGCATACCCAAAGCGCGGGCAGCCCAGCCTAAATGAGTTTCCAAAATCTGGCCGATATTCATACGGGAAGGTACACCCAGAGGATTCAGCACGATCTGCACCGGCTCGCCGCTGGGCAGGAATGGCATATCTTCACGCGGCATAATACGGGAAACTACACCCTTATTACCATGGCGGCCTGCCATTTTATCGCCTTCGGAAATCTTACGTTTTTGAGCAATATGCACACGCACCTGTTCATTTACGCCAGGCGGCAGCTCATCGCCGTTTTCACGGGTAAATACCTTTACGCTGACAATCTTACCAGCCTCGCCATGCGGCACACGCAGCGAACTGTCACGAACTTCACGTGCTTTTTCACCAAAAATAGCACGCAGCAGACGTTCTTCAGCAGTCAGCTCAGTTTCACCTTTCGGAGTAACCTTACCGACAAGAATATCACCAGGACGAACTTCAGCACCGATGCGGATAATACCGCGTTCGTCAAGATCCTTCAGCGCTTCCTCAGAAACGTTGGGAATATCACGGGTGATTTCTTCCTGACCAAGCTTGGTATCACGGGCATCGCAGTCATATTCTTCAATATGGATAGAAGTAAAGATATCGGCTTTAACCAGATCTTCACTCAGCAAAATAGCATCTTCGTAGTTGTAGCCTTCCCACGGCATATAAGCAACAATTACATTGTGGCCAAGTGCCAATTCGCCGTGATCTGTTGCAGGGCCATCTGCAAGTACTTGTTTTTCAACTACTTTATCGCCTTTATTGACGATAGGGCGCTGGTTGACGCAGGTCCCCTGATTAGAACGTTTGAATTTCAAAAGTTCATAAACATCAACACTGCCATCTTCCGCACGGACACGGATTTCGTTGCCGACAACACGTTCAACGACACCGGCACGTTTAGCTAAAACACAAACGCCAGAGTCAACGGCAACCTTATATTCCATACCGGTACCAACAACAGGAGACTGTGTGCACAAAAGCGGCACAGCCTGACGCTGCATGTTCGCACCCATCAAAGCACGGTTAGCATCGTCATTTTCCAGGAACGGTATCAAAGCCGTAGCAATGGATACGACCTGTTTCGGAGAAACGTCCATATAATCGACCTGATTAGGAGGCAGAGACAAAACTTCATTCAAATAACGTGCTGTAACACGTTCACCCAGAAAATAACCGTTTTCATCAAGCGGTTCGTTGGCCTGAGCACAAATATATTCGTCCTCTTCATCGGCTGTCAGATAAACGATTTCGTCAGTAACTCGTCCTTCTTCTTTATCAACCTTACGGTATGGAGTTTCCATAAAACCATATTTATTGATAATAGCAAAAGTAGACAAAGAACCGATCAAACCGATATTCGGGCCTTCAGGAGTTTCAATAGGACACATACGTCCATAATGAGAATGATGGACGTCACGGACTTCATAACCGGCGCGTTCACGACTCAAACCACCAGGGCCAAGTGCAGACAAACGACGTTTATGAGTTAGCTCAGCCAGAGGATTATTCTGATCCATGAACTGAGACAACTGACTGCTGCCGAAGAATTCTTTGATTGCAGCAACAACAGGACGGATATTGATCAAGGCCTGCGGCGTGATCACGTCTACGTCCTGAATAGTCATACGCTCTTTGACAACGCGTTCCATACGGGCAAGGCCGATTCGGAACTGATTTTGCAGCAATTCTCCAACGCTGCGTACACGGCGGTTACCTAAATGGTCAATATCATCGCCCGTACCCAAACCATCCATCAGGTTAAGCAAATAACCAAAAGATGCTAATACGTCTTCTACGGTTACGGTGCGGTGCTTTTCAGGAATGTCGGCAGTACAGATCAATTTCAGAACCTGTTCTTTAACGCGGATAAAAGCTTCTTTCAAACCTACGCCGCTGAAAATCTCACTTTGCTCGATGATATCAATTGCCTTATCGTCGATTTTAGTGCCTGCCGGCAGAATAATTTCACCGGTAGAAGTATCAACCAGCGGTGCGTCAAGGACTTTATCCAGCAAACGACGGCGCCAGCCCAATTTTTTATTGAGCTTATAACGGCCTACACTGGCAAGGTCATATCGTTTATTATCAAAAAAGGTAGCTTCGATCAACTGCGTAGAATTTTCCAATGTAGGCGGTTCGCCAGGACGCAGTTTCTTATAAATTTCAATTAAAGCTTCTTCACGGTTAGTCGTTGCATCACGTTCCAAAGTTGCCAAAACAGAAGAATGTTCACCAAACAGTGCCAAAATCTCAGCATTGCTGGACAGGCCTAAAGCGCGCAGTAAAATCGTAGCAGGTAATTTCCTGGTCCGGTCCACACGGGCATAGATAACATCATTAACATCTGTTTCAAATTCGATCCAGGCGCCGCGGTTTGGAATAACGGTGGTACCATACATTTTTTTACCGCTGGGGTCCATGGATACATTGTAATATACACCTGGAGAACGAACCAACTGGCTGACGATAACACGTTCAGCACCATTGATAATAAAAGTACCGGTTTCAGTCATCAAGGGGAAATCGCCCATGAAAACTTTAGATTCTTTGATCTCGCCGGTATCTTTGTAAAGCAAGCGAACATTTACGTTTAACGGCGCCGAATAAGAAGCGTCACGCTCCTTGCATTCTTCAACGCTGTACTTAGGCTCACCTAAAGTAAAGCCCTCAAACGAAAGTTCTAAATTACCTGTAAAATCCTTGATCGGAGAAATGTCATGAAAAATTTCACAAAGACCTTCTCGCATGAACCACTCATACGATGTTCTTTGGATGTCAATCAAATGAGGCATTGGTAATACTTCATTGATTCTGGCATAACTGTACCGAGTCCTATCGCCTACGGGAACCGGTTTAAACATGTAATCCCTCACCCCTTCATATTTTGCCAGGCAGGCCAAACTCAGCCCTTTTCACGAATGACAAAAAAAGCAAGGTTCCAGATTGTCTCAAGGACCTTGCGTATTGTCTTCGATGAATGGGCTTCATCTTTACCGTATGAGCAGTATACGATTCCCAACCACTGAGCCATCGTAACTGTTATCAAAATACCTGCAATTCATTTATTTACTGTAGTTTATTATGATATCATAAACCTTTTCTCTTGTCAACAGTAAATAAAGAAATAAAATAAGCTTCCTGTTTTACAGGAAGCTTATTGAAAATTTTAAGCTAAAATTATTTCAATTCTACGGAAGCGCCAGCTTCTTCAAGTTTAGCTTTCAAAGCTTCAGCATCAGCTTTGGAGATTTTTTCTTTAACAGCTTTAGGAGCGCCGTCAACAATTTCTTTTGCTTCTTTCAAGCCAAGACCAGTTGCTTCACGAACAACTTTGATAACGTTGATTTTGCCAGCGCCAGCGGCAGTCAAAACTACGTCAAATTCAGTTTTCTCTTCAGCAGCAGCAGCGCCACCAGCAGCCGGAGCAGCAGCTACAGCTACAGGAGCAGCAGCAGATACGCCAAATTTTTCTTCCAGAGCTTTTACCAATTCGGAAAGTTCGAGTACGGTCATAGATTCAATAGCTTCGATGATTTGTTCTTTGTTCATTATATATACCTCCATAAATTCAAATGTTTTATTTTTTTATTCAACTTGCTTTTTTAAGCGCTGTGCTTATGCAGATTCTTTTTGCTGACGAACAGCGTCGAGTGCATAAACGACATTGCGGATAGTACCTTGAAGTACATTGACAAAACCGCTGATAGGAGCATTCATGCTGCCCAGCATTTTTGCAATAAGAACTTCTTTCGGCGGAAGCTCTGCCAAAGCTTTAATTGCAGCTTCGTCGATAACCTGACCGTCGAGCACACCAGCTTTGATAGTTAATGCTTTGTTTTCTTTTGCGAAATCGCAAATGATTTTTGCTACAGCAACGGGATCTTCAGGAGCAACAGCAATTGCAGTGTTTTTCTCCAATACAGGTTCTAAACCTTCGATGCCAGCTTCATTTGCAGCAATACGCAGCATTGTATTTTTTACAACGCCGTATTTGATGCCAGCTTCACGCATTTTGCGGCGGAATGTTGTATCCTGGGCTACAGTCAAACCGCAGAAATCAACCAGGATAGTGCATTTTGCAGCGGTAAGGATTTCTTTAAGTTCAGCAACCTTAGCTGCTTTCTCTGCTCTAATAACTGCCATGCATCACACCTCCTTCTTTAAAATGATTTTATAAAATCAAAAAGACCTCTCGGCCTAAGCCGGAGGTCGCGAAGGTCTATCTTCATCGTCTCCAGCCTCGGCAGGCGTTTTATACTTATGCGTTACCGCACCTGCTGTCTATGGCCCGATTATCTTCTGATTTATAAAGTTGTTACCACATCAAAAATCTTATTTGTCGCTATTAGCTTTCAAAACGTCGATTTTTACGCCAGGGCCCATAGTGGTAGATACAGTAATGGATTTAATATACTGACCTTTTGCGCCGGACGGTTTTACTTTGATCAGAGTATCAACCAAAGTGATGTAGTTTTCCAACAGTTGTTGTTCGGTAAAAGAAGCCTTACCGATAGGAGCCTGGACATTACCGGCTTTATCAGTACGGTATTCGATTTTACCAGCTTTGATTTCATTGATAGCACGAGTTACATCCATAGTAACGGTGCCAACCTTCGGGTTAGGCATCAAGCCTTTAGGACCGAGGATTTTACCCAAACGGCCAACAACACCCATCATGTCAGGAGTTGCAACGCAGACTTCAAAATCAGTCCAGCCGCCCTGGATTTTAGCAACCAATTCTTCGCCGCCTACATAATCAGCACCAGCAGCTTCTGCTTCCTGAACTTTAGCGCCTTTAGCAAATACTAAAACAGATTTAGATTTGCCAGTGCCATGGGGAAGAACGAGAGCGCCGCGAACCTGTTGGTCAGCGTATTTGGGATTTACACCCAATTTGAAAGCAACTTCTACAGTGCTGTCAAATTTAGTAACAGAAGTTTTTTTAACTAATTCCACTGCTTCTTTCGGAGCATAGAACTTATCAGCTTCGATAAGTTTCAAAGCGTCTTGATATTTTTTACCAAATTTTGCCATTAAACTTTCCTCCTTGTGGTGCAAACGGATAATTCCTCCCACGTAAATAGTCGACTATAGATCAGTCAACGATGGTGATGCCCATGCTGCGTGCAGTACCTTCTACCATTCTCATAGCAGCTTCGATATCAGCAGCGTTCAGGTCAGCCATTTTAGCTTCAGCGATTTCGCGAACTTTATCGCGGCTCAATTGAGCAACCTTCTTTTTGTTGGGTTCGCCGGAACCTTTTTCCAGACCAGCAGCTTTTTTCAGCAATACCGGAGCCGGAGGAGTTTTAGTAATGAAAGTAAAGGAACGATCTTCAAATACGGTAATTTCTACCGGAATGATCAAACCCGCTTGTTGAGCAGTACGTTCATTGAACTCCTTAACAAAAGCCATGATGTTTACACCAGCTTGGCCGAGTGCAGGGCCTACAGGAGGAGCCGGAGTAGCTTTACCAGCCGGTACCTGTAATTTTACCATTTTTACGACTTTTTTCGGCATTTATTACACCTCCTTGTTATTCAGTTTCTTCAACCTGAGTAAAATCAATCTCAACAGGTGTTTCGCGTCCGAACATGCTAACCAGAACTTTCAGTTTACCACGTTCTTCATTAATCTCAGAAACGCTGCCAACACAGCCAGCAAACGGACCTGCTTTCAAGCGAACCAGCTGTTGTAATTGTAAATCAATTTTCGGGCGGCTTTCTTCCACGCCCATGGAGCGCATGATCTGTTTGACCTCTTCATCAGTCAAAGGAATCGGTTTAGTACCGGAACCGACAAAGCCGGTAACACCCGGTGTATTACGCACGGCATACCAAGAGCGGTCATTGACAATCATCTCTACAAGCACGTAACCAGGAAAGACTTTTCTCTGGACACTGCGTTTTTTGCCGTCTTTTACTTCAACCTCATTTTCCATAGGTATTACAATACGAAAAATTTCATTTTCCATACCCAAGGAATGAACTTTACGTTCCAGATTTGCGCTTACCTTATTCTCATAACCGGAATAAGTATGGATTACATACCAACGTTTTTCTGATTCCATATTAATGATAGGGAAGCTTCCCTTTCCTCCTTACGCAAACTTATTGCAAAATCAAGCGAAAAACAACATTGAAGAAGGCATCAATGACCCAAATCAATGCCGCACAAATAATAACCGCGATCAAAACCACTGCGGTATTAGCAATAAGCTCTTGTTTGGTAGGCCAGGTTACTTTTTTCAGTTCTACTTTAGTTTCACGCATAAAGCGTGTAATACCGCCTGCGTTCTTCACACCCGTAGTTTCCGGAACGGCCATTTTTTCACATCCTTGCTTGAATACCTGATACTAAATCACACGTTAACTAAAATTATTTAGTTTCTTTATGTAAAGTGTGTTTTTTGCAGAACTTGCAATATTTATTCAGTTCGATACGATCAGGATCGTTCTTTTTGTTTTTGTTGGTTTGATAGTTGCGTTGTTTGCACTCAGTGCAAGCCATGGTAACTAAACTGCGCATATTTAACACCTCTCTTACTCATAGATTACCAATCACAAAATTTCACTAATATAGAGTACCACAGTTAACACTCTATGTCAACAAACTTTCAAAAATATACTAAGACCGGTCTATGCAGGACCGGCCTTAGCAGAAAATAAGGTTATCGCACTCTTAATTATTCGTTGATAGCAGCAACAACGCCAGCGCCAACAGTACGGCCGCCTTCGCGGATCGCAAAACGCAGACCAGGCTCGATTGCGATCGGAGTGATCAGCTCTACGTCCATCGTTACGTTATCGCCAGGCATTACCATTTCGATGCCTTCCGGTAATTCAGTCACGCCTGTTACGTCTGTTGTTCTGAAGTAGAACTGCGGACGATAGCCGTTGAAGAACGGTGTATGACGGCCGCCTTCTTCTTTCGTCAGTACGTATACTTCTGCTTTGAATTTTGTGTGCGGATGAATGCTGCCCGGTTTTGCAAGTACCTGACCGCGCTCGATGTCTTTACGGTCTACACCACGCAGCAGGCAGCCGATGTTGTCACCTGCTACTGCTTCGTCCAGCAATTTGCGGAACATTTCTACGCCTGTTACTACTGTTGCTTTTTTCTCTTCTGTCATGCCGACGATCTCAATGTTGTCGCCTACTTTGATTACGCCACGCTCTACACGGCCAGTTGCTACTGTACCACGGCCGGTGATCGTGAACACGTCTTCTACAGGCATCAGGAACGGTTTGTCAGTTGCGCGTTCCGGGATAGGAATGTATGCGTCTACTGCGTCCATCAGTTCCATGATTTTTGCTTCGTATGCTGCGTCGCCTTCCAGTGCTTTCAGTGCGGAACCTACTATTACAGGAATGTCGTCGCCGGGGAAGTCGTAGCTGGAGAGCAGTTCACGTACTTCCATTTCTACTAATTCGATCAGTTCCGGATCGTCTACCATGTCTGCTTTGTTCAGGAACACTACCATTGCCGGTACGCCTACTTGGCGGGCGAGCAGGATGTGCTCACGGGTTTGCGGCATCGGGCCGTCTGCTGCGGATACTACCAGGATAGCTCCGTCCATTTGTGCTGCGCCGGTGATCATGTTTTTAACATAGTCAGCATGGCCTGGGCAGTCTACGTGTGCGTAGTGACGGGTTGCAGTTTCATATTCTACGTGGGAAGTGTTGATGGTGATACCGCGTTCTCTTTCTTCAGGGGCTTTATCGATCATGGAGTAATCCATGAATTCTGCGCCGCCTTTAGAAGCCAATACTTTAGTGATTGCTGCGGTCAGGGTTGTTTTACCATGGTCAACGTGACCGATGGTACCGATATTAGCATGCGGTTTTGTTCTTTCATATTTTTGCTTTGCCATTCATTTTTCCTCCGAATCTCTTTTGTTATTTATAAAATAGGCTTTGAAGCCATTTTACCATATTCGCCGCCAGCCTGTAAACTCCTGCTTGCAGTTTTATGATTATAATAAAAAAAACCCCATCACTGAGGTTTTATTTTTTATTGGTGGCGGCGCACGGATTTGAACCGCGGACACTCCGGGTATGAACCGAATGCTCTAGCCAACTGAGCTACGCCGCCATATTTATTTGGAGCTGATGACCAGGATTGAACTGGTGACCTTATCCTTACCAAGGATACGCTCTGCCGACTGAGCTACATCAGCATCGCAACCAAATAACAAATGGTTGCGGGGGCTGGACTTGAACCAACGACCTTCGGGTTATGAGCCCGACGAGCTACCAACTGCTCCACCCCGCGATGAAAACTAATTAAGAAAGTGGTGGAGAGGGTTGGATTCGAACCAACGAAGCGAAACGCGGCAGATTTACAGTCTGCTCCCTTTAGCCACTCGGGAACCTCTCCATTTTGGAGCTGGCAATAGGACTTGAACCCACAACCTGCTGATTACAAGTCAGCTGCTCTACCAGTTGAGCTATGCCAGCACTTAATTAGTGACAAGGAAGATTATATATTAACATAATCATTTTGTCAACTACTTTTCAATTAATTCAGTAACTTTTTTTACAAAACTCTTTAAAAGTAAAAGTATGTTAAAGCAGCTACAGCAAGTATGATACGATAATATGCAAAAGATGTCAAGCTATATTTATGAAGAAATTTTAAAAACCACAATACAGACCAGTAAGCAACCACGAATGCAACCACAAAACCTATCGCCAACATCTGCAGATCATCAACTGTCAATATACTGATATTTTTTAAAAGATCGTACAGACACGCTACAAACATCAATGGTACTGCAATCAAAAAAGTATAATTTGCCGCGGTCTCGCGTTTCAGTCCTACCAAAAGACCTCCTGCCAAAGTGCTTCCCGACCTGGAAAATCCTGGCCACAACGAAAGCAGCTGAAATGCCCCGACAAGAGCAGCCTGTTTCAAAGAAATTTTATCCACATCATCCAGCAATTCCGATTGTTTATCTTTTGTCTTATATTCAGCATACATCATTAATAACGCGCCTAATACCAAACCTATTGCGACCGTGAAAGGTGAAAAAAGATATTCTTTGATATATTTATACGCAAAAAATGCCACGCCCATTACAGGGACAATACCAACAGCTACATGCCAAACGCTCAGGCCCTTATCAACCTGCCAGCCTTCCTTGGTAAAAAATCTGGAAAACCGCTCTTTATAAATAAAAATAACTGACAGGATTGCTCCCAGCTGTACGAAAATGTCAAAAATATCTGCCGCCGGACCATCAAACCCCAGCATATGCCCTACTATGATCATATGCCCTGTTGATGATACTGGCAAAAACTCAGTTACACCTTCTACAAAGCCTACTATTACCGCTATCAAATTCTGATCCATTATCGTTATCGATCCTTCCACAATTACCTTATCGCATAATTTTTACTAACTTCTACATTATACAGGTTATTATCTCTACCGCCAAGTTTAATTATATAAATTTACCTGAAATTTACCTGAATAATAACAAAGAAAAGGACAGCGGCGTCCATTTCCGCTGTCCTCTGAATGTTGCTGTAAACTAAAGTTCTTTGATTTGACTTATCAAGTCAGTCACCAAAACATAAGCCCATTTGACGTCCTGTGCGAATTATATCGCTGTCTACTGGTACTAACCGTGGCTTGGAGGCAACTTTCTCAATAGGCTCCGTAACGATCTTATCGTTTTGCAGTGATACCATAACGTTATATTCCTTGCGTATGCAAGCCTCGACCGCTGCTACACCATAACGCGTAGAAAGAACTCTGTCGAAAGGTGTAGGCGTGCCGCCTCTTTGTAGATAACCCAATACAGTACACCGCGATTCGATACCCGTTTTCTCCTCGATCTCACGAACCAGTTTTTCTCCTGCTCCGCCGAGACGAATGGGCTCGAAGCTTCCCTTGACCATGCGTGCGACAGACATCTCACCGCCCACAGGTCTTGCTCCTTCAGCTACAACAATAATACTGAATTGTTTCCCGGCTGCCTGGCGGGCCCTGATTTTTCCAATAACCGAATCGATACTGTAGGGTATCTCCGGTATCAAAATAACATCTGCTCCACCGGCTATGCCGGAATGCAATGCGATCCAACCAGCATAACGCCCCATAACCTCCAGCGCCATAACGCGGTGATGAGATTCTGCCGTTGTATGGATCCTATCCAAAGCTTCCGTAGCCATCGCCATTGCTGTGTCAAAACCAAAAGTACGTTCTGTACACGGAAGGTCGTTATCGATCGTTTTGGGTACCCCCACGACCTTTACTCCGCATTCTTTAGCCAGTCTTGCAGCTATATTCAAGCTGCCGTCTCCGCCGATAACCACTAAAGCTTCGATACCATTTTTTTCAAGATTAGCCATTACTTCCGCGCGTTTATCGAAATAAACCAATTCCCCGTTTTCTTCCACAGCAAACTTGAAGGGATTGTCGCGGTTAGTCGTTCCAAGAATCGTTCCGCCCCGAGGCAGGATTCCCGAAACATCTTTATAGTCCATCAGCCCCATCCGGCCTGTCACCAGTCCGTTGAAACCGTTTTCTATGCCAAATATCTCATATTCATTATTAAGGGCCGTTTTTACTACTGCCCTGATAACTGCGTTTAACCCGGGGCAATCACCGCCGCCAGTTAAAACTGCCAGCCTTTTCTTTGCTTGGCTCATTACTTACCTCGCTTTTTTAATCAACGTTCCAAACCGTAAACCCTTCCGAACTGATACGGATGGACTCCGTTCCATCAAATTTATCATAACAGAGTTTTCCTTCTTCAAGGTAACCCGGCCAAGCTGTTACAATAACAAACTTTTCGCTGAGCTTATGCAGCAAAGCATCAACATCAATATGAAATACCGGTACAAACAGGGTTTGCAGACGATCAAGCAAAATAACCTCGCTGTCATAGCCTTCCAATATATCCGCCATCATCTCAGGTGCTTTTGCCTGACGCTCTCCAGGAGGAACCTCCAAAAATTTTTCAGTAATCAAAAGACGGCAATCGATGTAATCCCATTTCTTCTCTTCAGCAGCTTCGCGCAGCACCTTGCTTTTACCGCTGCCCGGTTTACCAGTTACGATAACTACTTTTACATCATGGTCTTTGACGCCTTCTACAATTTTTACAAATTCTTCTACTTGGCTCATGTCCATTACCTCCCAATTACGCTCAGCGTAAAATTTGCCCTTCACTTTCCAGTTACTGCTATATTCGCTGTTTGTTTACGAAATCCTTTAAAAAAATAACATCATTCAGAAAAATCTAAATGATGTTACTATTTTGTTTCACATTTATCAATTTATCAATCACGTTTGCGATGAGTGAACCGTTCGCTGGGATCAATGGCTAAAAGCCCGCTGTAGACTTCGCTCAGATCGGTATTATCATTACGGTTGGTAATATATTTTTCCAATTTACGTTTTACCCTCTGCAGGGCATTATCGATCGATTTGATATGCCTGTCCAGTTCAACGGCAATCTCCTGATAGGATTTACCATCCAGATAGCTCATCAGGACTTTCCATTCAAGATCACTGAGGATATTATTCATTTTATTTTCGATATCAGCAAACTCTTCTCTGCTGATGATCATATCTTCAGGATTAGCAACTTTGACACCGGAAATGATATCCAGCAAGGTTCTGTCAGAATCTTCTTCATAAATAGGCTTATTCAAAGAAACATACGAATTAAGCGGTATATGCTTCTGTCTAGTTGCTGTTTTGATAGCTGTAATAATCTGACGTGTCACACACAGTTCAGCAAAAGCTCTGAACGACGACAGCTTATCGCCGCGAAAATCACGAATAGCTTTATAAAGCCCGATCATCCCTTCCTGGATGATATCCTCCCGTTCGGCACCTATTAAAAAATAGCTTCTGGCTTTAGCCCGCACAAAATTACGGTATTTATGCAAAAGATATTCCTGAGCAAGCGCGTTATCTTCTTGTTTAGCCTTTAAGACGACATCTTCATCCGCCATGTTTTCAAAAGCAGCATAAGGATTATATGGCGTTTCCGTACTCATTGGCACAACCTCCGTTTCCTAGGAATTTCCTGCATCTGTCAGCTTTTTCATTATACTCCATACTTATGTAAGCGTCAATTTTTAGGTATCACGACGCAGTTTTTCAAAATGATCCAGAATATGCTCCTGCAGCCTGCCTCCCAGCTCATTACGGCTCAAACCGCCTGTGAGCTGTTCGCTGCGCTGTGCGATCTGTTTTTTTGTAAGCAGATACTCTTCACGGAATTCACGGGCCGAGACCCTGTAGGCACCGCTTCCCAAGACATTCAGCTGCTCTGCGTAATCGCTGGTCACAACAAAAACATTGTTGCCGCCTTTTACAAGCTCATACACGCGGCGCTCGATCCATGAATCAGCAGTTTCCCCTTCATTTGTAAAGACAACCTCCAAGGCTCCTTTCTTTTCAAACGAAGCAACTCCCTGTACTTCCTGAGCATCAAAAACAACGATTCCCGCATACCCCTTAAAAGCTATATATTCGGCTAATTTTTCTTTTAAAATCTCGCGGGCATGCTCAAGATTCTCCTCCCGCAATTTGCGAAAATCCTGCCAGTTATTAATAACATTATAGCCGTCTACCACAAGCCATTCTTTCATAATTTAAACGCTCGCCTGCACCCGACGCTGACGCACGACCTCATACAACAAAACAGCTCCTGCCGCCGAAGCATTCAGCGAAGAAACGCCGCCCTGCATCGGCAGACTGACAATAATATCGCATTTTTCTTTCACAAGCCGTCCCAAACCTTTACCCTCAGCGCCCACTACAATGACCATCGGGCCGGTCAGATTACTTTTATAATAATCTTCACCCTGCATATCCGCTCCAGCGATCCAAAAACCAAGTTTCTTCAGCTCTTCAATCGTCTGCGGAATATTGCCGATCTGGACTACAGGCACATATTCTACCGCGCCGGCAGAAATTTTTGCCACCACAGCATTCAGCGGACAGCTGCGCCGCTTGGGAAGCAACACTCCATGTACACCGGCAGCGTCAGCTGTTCTGATCAAAGCTCCTACATTCTGAGGGTCCTGCAGCTCATCCAATAGCAGTAAAAAAGGAGCTTCACCCTTTTCCTCTGCCAACGCCAAAACCTCTTCCAGGCTGTGAAAACGAATAGGGGCAGCTAAAGCGACAAACCCCTGATGGCGCAGTCCGCCAGCCAGTTTGTCCAGTCTTTCAGATTTGCAAAACTCCAGAACTACGCCCGCAGTTTTTGCCAGACCAAGAATCTCGCTGACACTGCCGCCTTTGATGCCATCCTGCACAAACAGTTTATTGATAGATCTGCCGCTGCGCAAGGCCTCTGTTACAGAATTGCGTCCGGCAAGAATTTCTTCAGACATAGTTCCTCCTAATTATCACTGCTGTTTTTGTTTGGCCGCCAGAATAGCTGCCAACCGGCCGCAGCTCATTGCTCCTTCACGGCAGATACCTTCGCTGACACAGGTCGGCCCCGCGTTTTCAAATAATACCGGTGCGACTTTTTTACATTCAGCCAGCATTCTTTCCGCAAGCTGCCTGATCTCCCACTGCGCACGATTACAGCAACGCAGGCTGAAGAAATTCATCAAAGACCTGACGTTAAACGTTGCAACTATTTTAGTTTCCGCCGCATTGGGAAGCACATAACGGGCATCTTCTGCCGGGATCCCAAACTCTTCGGTAAATTCGTTATACATAGTCTGAATATCCGTCATCAGCTGTTCAAACCTGGCCTTAGCTTCAGGTCTGGCGGCGATGGTAGGAGGCATAATCGTTTCAAAATCATGCTCTTTAACATAGCGCTGCGATTGCTGCGAATAAGAAGCGATACGGTGACGTACCAGCTGATGCGTCAGTACTCTGGAAACTCCTTCTATAGCAAAGGTGAACGTAACATGTTCCAAGGTTGAAAAATGTCCCATTTCCACCAGTTTGCGTACCAATTTTGCCGCCTGTTCATCAGACATTTTTTCTTCAAGCTGCGCGGCCCCAATGGGCGAATAGCATAGACGCGCGCTCATGGCTACTGTCTTTTCAGGTTCCGGTGTATGTCTGAGTAATTTTACTTCCATGTTTATTCACCCTTTCTTCTGCATGGTCTCTGAAATAATCATAAAAGAACGTTCCAGTATTTCCTCCAGCCGTTCTTCCTTATTGCTCAAAAACAACCAGCCCAGCAATGCTTCAAAGGCTGTTCCCATGCGGTATTCATGCACGGAAGCGCTTTTAGGCACCATTGATTTAGTATTGCGTCCACGTTTGGCGATATAAGCCTCTTCTTCCGTCAAATCCGACAGCAAAACCTCCATGGCCTTTGCCTGCATTACCGCCGACACCATTTTGGAACCCAGATCGTGTATGACGCGGACTTGCCCTGACGTCGGCAATAGCCGCAGGCGTACATAAAGAGAAAAAACAACGTCCCCGATATACGCCAACAGTATCGGATTCAGTTGTTTCGGTTCTCCATAAGTCAGCCCGGCAGCCGTACAGGCTGCCAGAGCATGAGCTTTTATTTGCTGATATTGTTCAAACTTCACTGTTTTTTCCAACGTACGCCCTGAGGAGTATCTTCCAGAACAATGCCCAGTTCACTCAGCTTATTGCGTAAAGCATCGGCCTGAGCATAGTCCTTATTGCTTCTTGCTTCCTGGCGCATGGCAATAAGCATCTCCATCAGCTGTTCTTCCAAACCGTTACCATCAGCTTCAGCAGCACAGGAAACTGTTTCCAGCACACCGATGATCGAGCACATTTCCGCAAATACATTCTGCAGAATGGCTACCAGCTTTCCATCCGGCTTACTGCCGCTGCTGATGATGCTTTGCTGATAAATATTGATTTCCTTAGCCAAAGCAAACATATGGCTGATGGCCAGAGCCGTATTAAAATCATCACGCATAGCTTCCATAAACTCGCCGCGCAGTTCCAAAGCCTTCTTCCGCAGCGCCAGACTTTCTTCCGTAGGTCCGGCATTCATTAAAGCAGTAAGGGCCTGCAGGTTTTCCCGGGCCGTTTTCAGCCTTGACAGACTGCGCTGCGCTTCAGCCAGACGTTCATCACTGAAATCCAGCGGGCTGCGGTAATGTGTGGAAAGGATAAAAAAGCGCAGTGTTTCCGGCTCGTAATGTTCGAGAATATCAATAACCATAAAGAAATTGCCCAGTGATTTCGACATTTTTTCTTCATTAACAGTAATAAAACCGTTATGCAGCCAGTATTTAACAAAGGGATGACAGCCAGTGCAGCCTTCAGACTGCGCGATCTCGTTCTCATGATGCGGGAAGATCAGATCACTGCCGCCGCCATGAAAATCGAAGGTTTCCCCTAAATATTTCATGCTCATAGTCGAACATTCGATATGCCAGCCAGGTCGACCTTCACCCCAGGGGCTGCTCCAGGAAGGTTCCCCGGGTTTGGCAGCCTTCCACAAGGCAAAGTCCATGGGATTATGCTTTTTATCGTTGACATCAACGCGGGCACCTGCCAGCATATCTTCCAGATTACGACCGGAAAGTTCGCCATAATGCTCAAATTTTTCAACGCTGTAATAAACATCGCCATCCATTTCGTACGCATAACCGCGGTCGATCAGCGTTTGTACCGTTGCAATGATTTCTTCCATATGCTCGGAAACCCGCGGATAAACATGCGCACGGCGTACATTGAGCTTATCCATTACTTCAAAATAAGCGTCGATATAACGTCCGCAGATGTCACTCCACAAAACGCCCTCTTTATTGGCGGTATTGATTATTTTATCATCGACATCTGTAAAGTTCTGCACATGCAGTACATCGTAGCCTTCATGCTCCAGAAAACGGCGGATAACGTCCCAGGTCACAAACGGACGGGCATTGCCGATATGCGGATGATTATAGGGAGTGACGCCGCAGACATAAATATTGGCTTTGCCAGGATGTACCGGCACGAACTCTTCTTTTTGTTTGGTCAGAGTATTATAAACTTTAATCGTCATTCTAAGCTCTCCTTTACAGAGTAATGCCTGCCTTGGCAAGGCTTGCTCTAATTCTGGCTTCTGTACGTTCCAACCCCAGCAGCGGCACCATTTCTGCCAGCTCCGGTCCATGCTGATTTCCTGTCAAAGCGACGCGGATCGGCATAAATACAGCTTTGCCGCCCAGTTTAGTAGATTTTTGGATAGCTTTAAAGGTCGCTTTTACGGCAGGACCATCTAAAACTTCCAATTTAGGCAATTCTTCAAACAGCATTTTCATCACTGTCGGTACAGACTCTTCCTGCAATACGGCAGCAGCCTCTGCATTTTCAAATTCAAATTCATCGCTGAAATACATCGCGACGCATTCAGGGATCTGCGCTGCAAAAGCAACATGCTCTTTGGCCGTAGCAACCACACGTTTGAGCCATTCCAGTTTAGCACCGCTCTCGTCGCCAGTCATATAACCTGCAGCGAGCATGTGCGGTTTGGCAGCCTCAAAGAAAGCCTCAGCATCCAGCTGGCGCATATAGTGCTGGTTGATCCAGTTCAGCTTGTCGATTTCAAAAACAGCAGGATTTTTAGCAACATGATCCATCGAGAAAGCCTGAATCAATTCTTCCATACTAAAAATCTCCTGTTCGCTGTTCGGCGCCCAGCCCAGCAAAGCCAGAAAATTATCAATGCCTTCCGGCAGATAACCCAATTGACGATACTGATCGACAGAGGTAGCGCCATGGCGCTTGGACATCTTGGTACGATCCTTACCCAAGATCAGGGAAATATGGCCAAAAGTAGGCTTTTCAAAGCCCAGCGCATCATAAATAAGACATTGACGCGGAGTATTGGACAAATGCTCTTCAGCACGTATAACGTGTGAAATTTTCATCAAAGCATCGTCAATAACAACGGCATAATTATAAGTAGGAATACCATCGGATTTGACGATGACAAAATCACCGATCCCATTGGAATCAAAAACAACATCACCGCGCACCATGTCGCGAACAAGTATCTGCTGATCGGCAGGTACTCTGAAACGTACGGTAGGTTTGCGTCCTTCAGCTTCATACTGTGCTTTTTGTTCGGAAGTAAGATTGCGGCATTTGCCCATATAACGAGGCATTTGCCCTTTCGCCGACAAAGCCTGTCGTTCGGCCTCCAGTTCTTCGTCGGTGCAATAACAATAGTAGGCCTTACCTTCAGCCAACAGCTGATCAGTATACTTTTTATAAAGCTCCAGGCGCTCTGTTTGACGGTACGGGCCATATTCACCGCCTACGTCAATACCTTCATCCCAGTTTAGCCCCAGCCATTTTAACGCAGCCTTGATATTCTCTTCAGATTCGCGGCTGGAACGCTCAAGGTCAGTATCCTCGATACGTAAAACAAGCTTGCCGCCCATTTTCCTGGCAAACAGCCAGTTGAACAAAGCGCTGCGAGCGCCGCCGATATGGAACGGTCCGGTCGGACTCGGTGCAAATCTTACTCTGATTTCATTAGACATTAGAATGATCCCTCCAAAAATACTTATCTTGTATATTATACACCATAAAAGCAATACGAGTACTCAGCGCCATAACGGCATGCTACGTACATCAACCTCTGATGATACTTACCACAGCTTCAGAAGCCATGCCTTCCCCACGTCCAACAAAGCCCAACTTTTCTGTCGTTGTCGCTTTCACATTGACAGCAGACCGCTCGATACGCATTTCCCGGGCAATATTCACCGCCATCTGTTCAATGTAGGGTGCAAGCTTTGGCTGCTGCGCCATAATCGTCACATCGGCATTATTTACCAGCCAGCCCTGCTCATGCAGTAGCTTGACCACCTGCCTCAGCAGCAGCATACTGTCAGCATCTTTAAACCGCATATCCGTATCTGGAAAATGTCTGCCAATATCACCCAGCCCAGCCGCGCCAAGCAAAGCATCCATCAGCGCGTGCAGAGCCACGTCGGCATCAGAATGGCCTAACAGACCCAATTCATAAGGAAGCTCGACTCCGCATAAAATCAATTTACGGCCGGCAGCCAGTTTATGTACATCATAACCACAACCTACTCGAAACTGCGGCCAGTTATTACTTCTTTCTGTCATCCCAAAAGCCCTCTGCTTTTACATAAATTTTCTGCCAGAAGCAAATCCTCCGGCGTTGTGATCTTAATATTCTCATAGCTGCCTTCGGCAACCGCAACAGCTATCCCTAAACGCTCCACCAGGGAAGCATCATCAGTCACATTCCCAGGCTGTTTTCGCAAAAGCTCGTATGCCTGCTTTAAAACGCTGATTTTAAAGATCTGCGGTGTCTGTACCGCACGCAGCACATCACGTACAGGCGTTGCCTGTACGATACCATCTGCATCGACAACCTTGATCGTGTCCTTTACAGGTACTGCAGCAATAGCAGCCCCGCTACAGGCAGCCGCTTTTAACACCCTTGCAAAAACCTCCCGACCTGCAAACGGACGGGCACCATCATGCACAGCTATATAGCCCTCCGTTTCCGTAACGGTCGCCAGAGCATTGGCAACAGAATCCTGTCGCTCCTTCCCCCCTGCAACGACGCAAAAAGGCAGCTGCGGATAATACTTCTCATGGTATTCCCTCAGCAGCAGCTCTGCTTCCTCTACTTCCTGCGGCCGAACCACCGCGATAACCCTGCTCACGCAGTCTGTGTCTGCCAGCATCCTCAGACACTGCACCAAAAGCGGCAAACCACCTACCCTGGCAAAAGCCTTATTCTTCCCTAATCCTAAACGACTTCCCAGCCCGGCAGCCGGAACTATCGTCACGATTTTCTCCATAAACGCCCCCGTGAATTATTTCAGTTTTGCAAAAATCATTCTGCCTGCCGAAGTCTGCAGTACAGAAGTTACTACTACCGACGTATTTTCACCAACCAGCTTTTTGCCGCCTTCAATAACGATCATCGTACCGTCTTCAAGATAAGCAACACCCTGGTTATTTTCCTTGCCGTCTTTTACGATAAAAACATTCATTTCTTCGCCCGGCAGCACCACCGGCTTGATAGCGTTAGCCAGATCATTGATATTGAGTACGTTTACGCCCTGTATCTCAGCAACTTTATTCAGATTAAAATCATTAGTGATAATCACGGCATCCGTCTGTTTGGCCAGCTTGACCAGTTTGGCATCGACTTCGTTCAAATCTTCGAAATCAGTATCTTCTACCAGTAACTGCTCTTTATTGCCCTGCTGAATCTCCTGAATCAGATCCAAACCACGACGCCCTTTAGCCCGTTTCAGATTATCAGAGGAGTCAGCCAGCTTCTGCAATTCTTCCAAAACAAAATTAGGAACGATCAAACGCCCTTCCAGAAAGCCTGTTTTGAGAATGTCAATAATACGTCCGTCAATAATGACGCTGGTGTCCAGCAATTTATTTTTGCTGTACAGTCTGTCACTCATAGCCAGCGATTTAACAGCGGCCGGTTTTACAGCCCCTTTCAGACTGGGTATACTGCGGTTAAAAAAGCCCACGATATCCTTATGCTTCCGCAGTGCCACTTTCGCACCGATAATAGAAAGTACCAGACTGAAAATCAAAGGTATATAAGGGCCGATGATCGGCAAATGCGAAAAAGGCCCCCCTAAAAGATTAGCCAAAATCAAACCGATGCCGATGCCAAGAGTCATAACAAGAATATCACTGGTCGGCACCTTGGACAAAACGATTGCCATCCGCTCCGTATAGCCCATAATATGATAAATAAGCACCGGCGCTACCGCCACACCAAGTCCGCCAAAAACAAAAATGCCTACGGCACCTGAAACAATAGTAGCCAAAGCTATTCCAAAAAAGCCATTGTCGTAAAGATCGTAACCAAAAAAATCCGAAATATAAGGCAGTAAATATTCAGTAAGTATGAGTCCGGTAAGCGCAAATACAACGACAATGGTCAGCTTTAAAATTCTGTTTAACATCTTCGCACCTCCTTTCCTGAAATAATGTGGATAATATAATATTTTACTACAATTTCCGTATTAAAAACAGCAAAAAAATAAAATACGTCGGATTTTCCGACGTATTTCACTAAAAAAACTTATTCAGCCAGTTTTCAATATCCTGCTGCTCAGCATTTTTGACAAGCATCACTTCGCTGATCAATATCTGTCTGGCCGTACCTAATAATCTACGCTCACCGGTAGATAATTTTTTTTCATTTTCCTGTACCTGCAATGTCCTTATCACATCGGCAACTTCAAAAACATTACCGCTCTTCATTTTTTCCAGATACATGTTAAAGCGTCTGTTCCAGGTAATACTTTTGTTATAATCATCAGGCCGTTCTTCCAAAACCTTTTCAACGGCATCGATGTCCTCAGTTTCAATAACATGACGCAGTCCAACACGCTCTACGCTGTCAACCGGTACCATGACCTTCATCTCGCCCAGAAGCATTGCCAGAATCAGATAATCGACGCTTTGACCGTCACGTTCACGCTTTTCTATTGTTTTTACTACTCCGGCGCCGTGCATCGGATATACGACTTTATCTCCTGCTGCAAACATCTTCTGCCCTCCTAAGGAACACACTATTTTTTATGTATATTAATTTTAACACCTCTTATTATTTTTGTCAAATTTTATAATTTTATCATAGCTCCATATTTGTGTCAATCATTTTTATCTAAAAATTCTACTTTTATTTAAAAATAAATAAAGGAGCGGAGAAATCTCCGCTCCTTTAAGCAAAAACAGCATCCAGTGCTTCTTCTAAAGTTTTGACCTGCACGATCCCACGGCAGGGTTCTTCTAAAGACAGTTTCCCTGCCGGTACGATAAATTTTTTAAAGCCAAGATTCATCGCATCCTTAATACGTCTTTCCGGCGAACCGATCCGGCGCACTTCTCCTGTAAGGCCGACTTCACCCATGACCAGTACGCCATGCGGAATTGGCCGGTTCCTATAACTTGATACCAACGCAGACGCCACGGCCAGGTCCGCAGCAGGTTCCGTGACCTTCATCCCGCCGACTACATTAACATAGGCGTCATAAGCGCCAAAATCCATGCCTAAGCGGCGTTCCAGAATCGCCAGCAGCATCGTGACCCTGTTATAATCAAAACCAACTGCTGTACGTCTTGGCATACCATAAGGCGTTTTGGCAACCAGTGCCTGCATTTCTACCAAAATGGGCCTGTTGCCCTCCAGACAGGCACAGACGACTGAACCGGAAGCATCGCTGCTGCGCTCTTCCAGAAACAGGCCTGCCGGGTTACTGATTTCCTGTAAGCCGCTGGCTTCCATGGAGAAAATTCCACTCTCGTTAGTTGAGCCAAAGCGGTTTTTCAAAGCGCGCAGCACCCTGAAGGAATAAGAGCGGTCGCCCTCAAACTGCAGCACCACATCAACCATATGTTCCAGCAGCCGCGGCCCGGCAATATTGCCGTCTTTAGTCACATGGCCGATAATCAACACCGCAATGCCGCTGGTTTTAGCAAATCGCAGTAACTTGGCCGTACATTCACGTACCTGACCAACACTGCCGGCAGCAGTTGGCAGCTCGCTGTTGTACATGGTCTGTATTGAATCGATCACCAATAATGCCGGCTGCACTTCCTGCGCCTGCAGTAAAATCGTATTCAAATCAGTGGCAGTCATCACCAGCAGGTTATCACCGCTGCTGCCCAGGCGCCTTGCCCGCATCGCGGTCTGCGCTTCTGATTCTTCACCCGAAACATACAGTACCTTGATATTGTTCCGGCTGAACTTCATGCCGGCATCCAAAAGCATCGTCGATTTGCCGATACCAGGATCGCCGCCCAACAAAACAAGACTGCCGGGAACGATACCGCCGCCAAGCACACGGTCAAATTCGCGGATCCCCGTCTGCAAACGGCTGACAGACTGTTCTGCTACCTGCTGCAGAGGTTTGGGCTTCGCCGTTTCGCCCACAGGCAGATAACTCTGCCCGGGGCGCTCAGGCGTCTCCAGCTCTTCGACAAAACTGTCCCACTGCCCACATTCCGGGCATTTACCCAGCCATTTAGCAGTCGCGTAGCCACAGGCTTGACAAACGAAACGTATTTTCGGTTTGGCCATTATGGACGTTCCTCTCCAGCTGCAACCAGAACTTCTTCCTTGTGCGCTTCTTCTTTATCAAAATAAATCTTGCCCGCAGCATCCGTACGCGTCAAAATCGTATCGCCGCGCTTTAATTCTGCCGCCAGATACAAATCGGAAACAGGGTCCTCCACCAGCTTTCTTAAAGCCCGGCGCAAAGGACGGGCGCCATAGCGTGTATCTTTCCCGGCTTTTAAAAGCTCGGCTTTTGCTTCGTCACTAACCTTGATCCCGAGGCCGTTTTCCTGCAGGCGGCCGGAAAGCTCTTTGAGCATCTGCTCAACGATCTGCCGCAGCTCTGCTTCACCAAGCGGGTCAAAGACCAGAATCTCATCAATACGATTTAAAAATTCAGGACGGAAGATCCTTTTTACTTCTTCCAGTACCGCATTTTTACGTCCGTCACTGACCTGCTGCTCACCAGCCGCAAACCCCAGCGGTTTACTGTCCAGTAAAGCTCTGGCGCCGGCGTTGCTGGTCATAATAATCACAGCATTTTTAAAATCGACGGTGCGTCCCTGTCCGTCCGTCAGTCGTCCGTCTTCCATAATCTGCAGCAGCAGATTGAAAACATCGGGATGCGCTTTTTCGATTTCGTCCAGCAAAATTACCGAATACGGACGCCGACGCACAACATCCGTCAGCTGCCCGCCTTCTTCATAGCCTACATAGCCCGGAGGCGCGCCTACCAGACGTGAAGTAGTATGTTTCTCCATATATTCAGACATATCGAATCTGATCAAAGCCCGTTCATCACCAAAAAGGTTCTCGGCCAGTGCTTTCGCCAGCTCTGTTTTACCTACGCCGGTCGGCCCCAGGAACAAAAACGACCCCACAGGACGGTTTTTATCCTTAAAGCCGGCTCTGGCCCTGCGAATAGCTTTTGCTACGGCGTCAACGGCCGCATTCTGCCCAACTACCCGTTCATGCAGCGCCTCTTCCAAATGGATCAGCCTTTGCGACTCACCTTCAGTCAGCTTTCGCAGAGGAATATTAGTCCAGGAAGCAACTACTTCGGCAACATCCTCTTCAGTTACAGTCAGCTTGCTGCTGGAACCGCCGCGCTGCGCCTGACGTTCGTCATCAAGCTGTTCCTGCAGCTTACGTTCCGCATCGCGCAGCTCGGCAGCACGTTCATACATTTGCTGAGTGATCGCCGATTCTTTTTCAATGCGCACCTTTTCCAGCTTCTGTTCCAGCTCACGCTGCGGCACAGAAATCTTGTAGCTTTGCAGACGTACTCTTGAGCAGGCTTCATCCATCAGATCAATGGCTTTATCCGGCAGATTACGATCAGTGATATAACGGTCGGATAAACGTACAGACGCCAGAATCGCATCATCCGTGATCTGGATGCGGTGGAAAGCTTCGTATTTATCACGCAGCCCCTTTAATATCTCGATCGAATCATTAACGTCAGGCGCGCCTACGACAATAGGTTGGAACCGTCGTTCCAGCGCCGCATCTTTTTCAATGTTTTTACGGTACTCGTTTAAGGTAGTAGCACCAACAGCCTGCATTTCGCCTCTGGCTAAAGCCGGTTTGATGATATTAGCCGCGTCGATAGCACCCTCGGCTGCACCAGCGCCGATGATAGTATGCAATTCATCGATAAAGAGAATGATATTTTTATTTTCCTTTACTGCTTCCAGCAGCTCTTTCAGGCGTTCTTCAAATTCGCCCCGATACTTGGTTCCTGCGACCAGATAACCTATCTCCAGTGAAAAGACGATTTTTTCCCGCAGGAGTTCCGGAACATTACCATCGACGATCCGCTGCGCCAAACCTTCGGCAATGGCAGTTTTACCTACGCCGGACTCGCCGATCAGCACCGGATTATTTTTTGTACGGCGGCACAGAATCTGGATGATGCGTTCGACCTCTTTTTCGCGTCCGACTACAGGATCTATTTTCCCGTCCGCCGCCAGCTGATTGAGATTGCGCCCAAATTCCGACAGCATTTCCAAAACATTGCTTTTGGTCTCAACACCGCTGTCGCCGGCATTGTAATTACCGTCTGTCAAAGGCTGATTGTCATAAACAGCCTTCACGACCTTCATTACCTGCTCTGCTGTGACGTTAAACCGGCGCAGAACCTGCGCGGCTACGCCTTCACCTTCACGTAACAGTCCCAGCAGTAAATGCTCGGACCCAACATAGTGCAGCTTAAACGCCGCCGCAGCTTCGCCAGCCAGTTCCAAAGCCCTTTTGGCACGCGGAGTATAATTGATCATCAGCTCCGTACTGCCGGCAGGCTCCATCCAGCTTTCCAGCTCTTTGATCACAGCCTGATTGTCGACACCCAGTTTTTCCAGAATCTTTTTGGCGAAACAGTTCTCGACATTCAGCAGCGCCAGCAGAATATGCTCCGTTCCTACATGATCATGCCCTTTATCCAGGGCAAAACGCATCGCGTCTTCTAATATCCCTTTAGCACGTTCTGTAAAACGGTTCATGATCTGTTCCTCTCTGGACTTTGGTTTCAACAATCCGTCTAAAAATTCTTTGGCGTTAAAAACAGTACCCGACAAAAAGTTGGACGGCGCCAATTCCTCGACACAGTCCGAACACAGCCATTTATCGATCTGTTTATCATTGACCACGCAAACAACGTGGACAACAGCTTCTTTTAATCCGCATTTCTGACATAACATCTCATTCACCTCGCTCTTGTTCTGTCATTTTAGTAATGGCCGTTTCCAAAACAGCCCGTTTTTTCAGTTCATCTGCATCTAAAATTTCCATCATATACTGCAGCAATGTTTTTTCCCGCCTGCTGATCAGACGATTGGCGGCCCAGTGCTCGATCAAATCCTGCACAGTCGGCTCGTAATCATCTTCCTGCAGTTCCTGAGGCATTACCCGCACAATGCGCACAAACCCGCCGCTGCCGCGTCTTGATTCTACCATAAATCCCCGTTCCGGGGTAAAACGCGTACTCAGCACATAGCTGATCTGCGACGGCGCGCAGGACAGTTTATCAGCCAGTTCATTACGCTGCACTAAAACAGCGTCTTCCCTGTCCTCTAACAACTGTCTGATGATGAAATTTTCTATTGCATCCGCAAGATTTCTCATCGTAATTACCTTCCTTGTATTTTAGTATAGCAGAAAAAATCCGCCTGTACCTGTAATCGATTTATTATTATTATATTTGACTTTTCGACTTTTGACAAGTGAATTATCAGTGAACAGATAAATTAAACTTACCTGCTGGCTTGTATAACCGCCGTCGCCGCTGCGGATAAAGCCCTGTTAAAATAAAAGGGTCCAACAGCTTTCACTGTCAGACCCTTTACAATAACGAATTTATTTATTTTGCAGCTTTTTAGCAAATTCATAACCAAGCTGCCTTGCTGCCGCCAAATCTTCAGGCTGCGCCTTCCATTTACAGGTAAAGCCAGGTTCCAGTTCAAAACCAGCCTCAGTCAGCAAAGCCTCCATATCCTTCTGCGCACCTCCGGCCCAGCCGTAAGTACCAAAGACCGCCGCTTTTTTACCTGTCGGCTTCAACCCTTTCAGATAAACCAGCAAACTGCCCAGCGTCGGCAGCATACCGTTATTCAGAGTCGAAGAACCAACGATCAACCCGCCGGCTTCAAACAGATCGGCAACAGCTGTACTGTTGGGCGTTTCGTTCATCCGCAGCAGCACGGCATCACTGCCGGCACTGATAACACCTTCCAGGACCGCGCGCGCCATCTGCTCTGTTGCGCCCCACATCGTATCATAAGCTACTACGACACTGCTGTCGCTCACGCCTTTGCCCCAGGCGGCATATCGGGCAATGATCTCCTGGATATGACTGCGCCAGATGATACCATGAGCCGTAGCGATCATTTTCAGATCCAAAGCCGCCACTTTCGTCAGCGCTTTATCTATCAATCTGGCATAAGGCCAGAGGATATTGGCAAAATATTTCTTGGCTTCATAGAAAAGTATGCCCTGATCAACTTCATCATCAAAGCGTTTGGCAGCTGCATAATGCTGACCAAAAGCATCATTTGAAAACAAAATCCCGTCATCAGCACAATAGGTCGCCATGCTGTCAGGCCAGTGCAGCATCGGCAAAGCCACAAAAGTCAGCTCGCGCTTGCCCAGAGATAATTTATCTCCGTCCTTGACGACCTGAAAATCATATAAATCGCCATAATGACGGATCGCTTCGGCCTTACCCTGTGCAGTGATAAAAAATTTAGCATTCGGGGCCGCTTTGACCAGCGCCGGTAAGGCTCCGGCATGATCGGGCTCTACATGATTGACAATAACATAATCGATCTTGGCCGGATCGACAACACGGCTGATTTTATCCAGCAGCTCATCAGCATACATGGCTTTGACCGTATCGATCAAGCAGATTTTTTCATCCATGATCAAATATGAATTATATGAAGCACCGCGTTCTGTCTTATAACCGTGAAAATCGCGCACAGCCCAGTCCACAACACCTACATCATAAATCTTGGGGGCTATTTCCAATGGCATCATTTTTTACACTTCCTTTCTGGAAAAACTGCTTCTATGCTTATTATATAAGGAAATCATAGCAAAGTAAAAATTTCTTTTAGCAAAAAATACTAAACTCTACTTACAAAATTCCAGGCTTCCATTTACAATTCCTGTTCGCTGACACTATGCCGCGCCTTATCAATAAACAGCCCGATTTGATGGAAGCTGCTTAAACTGCTGCGATGGCCGATGCTGACCACGGTGGTATCCGGCAGCAATGTTTCCACCAGCTTATACATCACTGCTTCCGTCTCCTCGTCCAAAGCAGACGTAGCTTCATCTAAAAACAGCCAGGCAGGCTGATAGATCAGTGCCCGTACAAAAGCCAGCCGCTGCTGCTCACCACCGCTCAGCACGTGGGACCAGTCCGCCTCAACATACAGATCTTTGGCCAGATAGCCTATTCTGCACTGCTCCAGCAGCATTACCAGCTCTTCATCTGTTTTCTGGCGTCTGCCTGGATAAAGCAGCGCCTCTTTTAAAGTACCCAGAGGCAGGTAAGGTTTTTGCGGAATAAACATCAGCTGTCCGGCAGGCGGCAGTTCCAGCTTACCATGCACATAGGGCCAGATCCCTGCTATCGCCCGCAGCAGCGTACTTTTACCACTACCGCTGGCGCCTTTGATCAGGATATTTTTATTCCTGCCAGGCTCTAAGGTAAAATTGACATTTTGCAGCAGTATCCTGTCATTCGGCAATGCCACCTGTAAAGCTGCAGCAACGATGATCGTATCGTTGCTGCTTTCTATTCGTTCCAGCTCAAGCTGCGGACTTTCCTGTTTTACCTCATGCATATGCAGGCCAAAACCGGTAAGACGTTCAACGACTGCCCGCCATTCTGCCAATGAAGCGTACATATCGACAAAATACGATAACGAGTCCTGCACCCTGCCAAAAGCGCTGGCGATCTGCATCAGCCCGCCCAATGTTATTTCACGGCTCAGATAGCGGGGCATGGCCACTACGAACGGAAAAATGATCGCGATCTGAGAATAGCCGGAATTTAGCCAGACCAGCTGTTTTTGTTTATCGACGATTTTCCAGAAATTATCCAGCAGCAGCTTAAACCGTTTTTTAAAGACGCCGCCCTCCTGCTGTTCGCCGCTGTAAAAGGCCACACTTTCAGCATTTTCGCGCATCCGCATCATACTGAAACGAAAATCAGCTTCATAACGTTGCTGGATAAAGTTCAGCCCGACCAGCTTCTTGCCGACCAGATGCGTAAGCCAGGTGCCGACAATAGAATAGATCAATGCGACCCAGACCAGATAGCCGTCGATATGCCAGGCTATGCCGGCAAAAGTGAAATCCAGTGCGCCTGACAGTTCGTATAAAATAAAAACAAAGGAAACAAAAGTACAAAAAGCCTTTAACAGCCCAATGCTGAATTTCAGCGTCATTTCTACAAACAGGCGCACATCCTCGCTGATACGCTGGTCAGGGTTATCAGTATCAGCGCCAAACATCTGCATCCGGTAATAGGTCTTGTTTTTCAGCCATTCGTCAATATAACGGTTTGTCAGCCAACGGCGCCAGTTCAGTACCAGCACCTGCTGCAAATAAAAGGCATAGACAGCCAGAATAATATAGATCACGGCCAGCCAGCCAAAATGTATCAGCTCGTCAAAAATGAGCTCCGTCTGATAATTTTGCAGCGCGTTATAAAAAGCATTGTTCCATTTATTCAGCAGCACCAGCATATAAACTACGCCCAGCGTCAGTGCCACGATCGCCGTCAGCAGCAAATAGGCCTTGCCCTTTTCCTCCGACTGCCAATAGCTTTTGGTAAGCAGCCAGACATCTCTGAGAAACTTACCTTTATTTTTTAATCCCTTCATATCTCTTACCCCTAAATTATTTTATCAAAATCTTAAGTCACCCTTTTCTAATACCACATAAATAAAAAAAATCCTGCAAAAAAATAATGCCCCGTCAAAATGACGGGACATTATCTATTTACAAAATACTTATTTTATTCTTCACTGTGTTTTTTTCTGTTGAAAATGCGTTCAACAACAACGAACAGTACCGGGATCATAAAGATACCGATCATCGTGGCGAAAGTCATACCGCCAACAACGGCATTACCCATGGAAACACGGGCACCGGCACCTGGGCCTGTAGCAATAGCCAAAGGCACGCAGCCAAGAATGAATGCAAAGGATGTCATCAGGATCGGGCGCAGACGCAGTCTGGCCGCATCAAGAGCAGCTTTAACTACCGGCTCGCCATTTTCCATGTTCATCTTCGCATATTCTACGATCAGGATCGCATTTTTAGCATTCAGTCCAATCAGCATGATCAGACCGATCTGCATATAAACGTCATTCTGCAAACCACGCAGATACTGAGCACCGAAGCAGCCAAGCGCTGCCACAGGCACTGACAGCATAACAGCCAGAGGAATAGTCCAGCTTTCATACAAAGCTGCCAGACACAGGAAAACAAAAATCAGCGAGATAATGAAGATCTGTGTCGATCTGTTGCCTGCTTCAAGTTCGTCGCGGCTCTGGTCGACCCATTCATAGGTATAGGTCGTCGGCAAAATTTCTGCTGCTGTTTCCTCCAGTGCCGTCATAGCCTGACCGGTACTGTAACCGGCAGCCGGGCTGCCTGCGATCTTGATAGCGCGTACACCGTTGAAACGGGTCACCGTAGCAGAGCTGGTCTGACTCTCGTCGGTAACCAGAGTATTCAGCGGCACCATATCGCCGGCATTACTGCGTACAAAGAAGTAACGCATATCATTGACATTAGTACGGTATTGCGAATCTGCCTGCATAACTACCTTCCAGGTACGGCCGAAAGCATTGAAGTCATTGATCTCGCTGCCGCCGAGGAAAGTCTGCAACGCAGTATAAACACTGGCTACCGGTACATTCAAGGACTCCGCTTTAGCACGGTCGACATTGAACTGATAAACCGGGGTATTGGTATTAAAAGTAGTATAAGCCATACCGATTTCCGGACGGGAATTGGCTTTGGCAAGAAATTCGTTAGCCACTTCCTGCATCCGTTCCATATTGTCGCCGCCCAGATTCATCAGATACAAGCTCAGGCTGCCGGTACTTGAAGCACCCGGCAAAGCCGGCGGATCAAACGCCATAACGCTGATCTGCGGCATCTGCGCGCCAATGCCATAAATGCTTGGTACCAGTTCCTGTGCAGTGTTAGTACGTTTATCATAGTCTTCCATTGCGGCAACGATCAGACCCGCACTTGATTTCGGAGCTCCGGTCAGAATATCGAAGCCGGAAACCTCCATGACATATTTTACACCAGGAAGTGCTTTTAACTTGTTACCAAGTTCCATCATTGCCTGAATGCCACGGTTACTGGACGCGCCTTCCGGCAAATTGAAAGCTGTGATAGCATAACCCTGGTCTTCACTAGGAACAAAACCTGTTGGCGTTATTTTTGCAATCCAGCCCAGCATAATGACCATGATCAGCAAAACTGCCATCGAGATTTTCGCATGACGGATACATTTCTCAACGTTTTTAACATATTTGCTCAAAGTATTGGCAAACCAGACATTGAATTTATGAATAAATTTACCGATCGGGCCTTTGACCTCGTCCTGATCATGCGGTTTCAGCAGCAGTGCGCACAAGGCCGGAGTCAGCGACAAAGCCACGACAGCCGATAAACCCATGGAAACAGAGATCGTCAAAGCAAACTGTTTATACAGCTGCCCGACAGTACCGCCGGTGAAAGCAACCGGGATAAATACTGCCGCCAATACGAAAGCGATCGCCACAACAGGGCCCGAAACTTCCTTCATCGCCCTGTAAGTAGCTTCTTTCGGCGTCATGCCGTTATCCTGGATATGATGCTCAACTGCTTCAACAACGACGATCGCGTCATCGACAACGAGGCCGATAGCCAGAATCATCGCAAACATCGTTAACGTATTGATCGAGAAGCCCATCAGCACGAAAGCGCCGAAGGTACCGACCAGAGAGACTGGAATCGCCAGCAGCGGGATCAGCGTTGCGCGCCAGCTGCCCAGGAAAATAAAGACAACCAGAATAACCAGTGCCAGCGCTTCAAAGAAGGTGTGCGCTACTTTTTCCAGCGCTTCACGTACGAACTGGGTATTATCCTGAACTATCGTCAGCTCCATGCCTTCCGGGAAACGTGTTTCCGCATCGGCCAGTACGGCTTTGATATTATTGACCGTTTCCAGAGCGTTCGCGTCACTTGTCAAATAAACAGGGAAAACAACGGAAGAACCGCCGTTCAGATAACCTGCCGTATTGTCGCTGCGGGCACCCTCTTCGATACGTGCTATTTCTTTCAGTTTCAGATTGCTGCCGTTTTTAGAACGGATTATAACATTGCCAAATTCCTCAGGTGTTGACAGACGGCCCTGAGCACTGGCAGAATATTGGAATTCCTGCTCGGCATCAGTCGGGCGGGTACCAATGGACCCTACAGGAGCCTGGATGTTCTGCGTTTTGATGGCATTAGCCACATCATCAGCCGTTACACCCAGCTGCGCCATTTTATCAGGCTGCAGCCACAAACGCATAGCATATTCCTGACCAAAAATACTGATATCAGAAACGCCTTTGACGCGTTTGCAGGCATCCAGAAAGTTTGTCATTGCATACGAAGTCAGGAACATCGTATCATAGGTTCCATCAGGTGAATGCAAAGCAAAATACATAATAGTTTCCGCAGATTTTTTAGCGGTCGTAACACCGTAAGCGGTTACCTCGGACGGCATCGAGGACGAAGCCTGAGATACACGGTTCTGTACTTCAACGGAACCGATGTCAGCATTTTTATCGAGGTTAAAATAAACATCAAGATTATATTCGCCTACGCTGGTACTGGTAGAATTCATGTAGAGCATATTCTCTACACCATTAACTTTTTGTTCGATCGCCTGGGCAACAGATTCCTCAACAACCTCGGCACTTGCACCCACATAATTCGTTTTAACGGCAATATGCGGCTTGGTGATATCCGGGTATTGAGCAATCGGCAGGCTGAATCCGGCAATAGTACCAAGTAAGGTAATAAGTATTGCCAGCACTATAGCAAAGACCGGTCGGTCTATAAAAAAGCGTGCCACAACTATTTACCTCCTTAGTTGCTCTTAGAATCGTTAGTCGGTAAAGCAGTATCTAATTCTGCTTCTGTCATAGGTTCAGGTTTGACCTCAGAACCCTGTTTGATTTTGTTGATACCTTCGACAACTACTGTTTCATTGCCTTCCAGACCGCTTTCAACCAGCCACAGCCGGCCGATACGGGGCCCTAAGGTAACCTCGCGCATGGTTACTTTATTATCATCGCCAAGCACATAAACAAATTTCTTATACATCAGTTCGGTAACAGCACGCTGCGGGATCAGCTTGGCATCTTTAACTGTACCGCTGTTGGCCTGCAGATGTGCAAACATGCCCGGCAGCAGGATTTTTGCCGGATTGGGGAACTCGGCTTTCAAAGTTAAAGTACCGGTGCCCTGGGTAATGCTGCGATTGACCTGATCAACACGGCCTTTTTCACCATAAGTGCTGCCATCGCTCAAAACAATCGTCAGATTATCCAGCGGCGCACCGCCGTTATCAGTATGGGAACTCAAAAGCTTCAAATATTCGTTTTCAGCCAGACTGAACTCCACAAATACCGGATCGGTATTGGAAATAGTAGCCAGAATAGTCTGACCGGCAGTAACATAATTACCTACGGAAAGATCATTGGTATCGATACGTCCGTCAAAAGGCGCAACGACATTGGTCTCGCCCAGATCAATATTGGCATTTTCCAGCAAAGCCTGCTGTGCATCAACAGCGGCCTGTGCCTGTTCAGCTTCAGCAACCCTGTTATCCAGCTCCTGCTTGGAAACAGCATTTTGCTCATACAGCTTTTTATACCGCTCCAGATCGCGGCTGGTACGGATCAGGGTTGCCTGAGCGCTGGCCAGCCCGGCCTGTGCGTTCAATACTTTGGCCTGATAAGTTCTCTGGTCGATAGTGAACAGGGTCTGTCCGGCAGTTATTTTTTCGCCGCCCAGGAAATATTTTCCTGTGATCTGCCCGCTGACCTGCGCCATCAGATTGACTTCCTTCTGCGCCTGTACAAAACCTGTATAGTCATAAACGATCGGCGTATCGCGTTTGATAACCTCCATCGTTTTAACCAGCGTTGCCTGGGGTGCCTGCTGCTCTTTACCGCAGCCAGCCAGAGCCATTACGGTAAATGCCGCTACCGCCATAGCCAAGGCCTTTTTCCTTCGGCCTTTATCAAAAAAACTCAGCATAAATATATCCTCCTCGCATATTCAAAAAACGGCTGCGCCCTCTAAGAGGGCGCACGGCTCCGCTATTTTCAAGAATACTCTTATTATAATTTATCGCAAATATAAACGCAACCGCTATTTTCCTTGATTAGAGCCTGTTTTCTTAAAATTTCATGCAGTTTCTCAGTTTTTCATTACTTGCTGACTGACCAGTCAGTTTTTTTCTTTAAAATAATTCCGGCCTCAGTAAAAATTTTTTCAGATCCGTTGCTGCCGCCGTGGCTTCCAGCCATTCGCCGCTCTCGCTGCGCTGGCAGAACACAAAATTAGTACCGTTATAATACCAGCTTACAGGCACGCCTTTAGTAAAATCAACCTTATCCTTTTTGGTAAGCAGCCGCAGCACAGGCAGCAGATCCTGGTCCTGCAGATTCAAAACCTCACCAATATCAAGCCTTTTGCCTGTTTTCGCATCCATATTGAAAGCAATCTTGGCAAACAGCTCCTGTCCCTCTTCGTCCATAACGCCAAAAAACACCATGCTGATAAACCTTTCACCGACAAAAGTCAGCGTATAATCAAGCTCACAGCCACCATTAGCCAGCTTCTGCAGATAAGGCGCCGCCACGACCGCAAAATCACCGTTCACCTTATTCTGTACTTCCGGCGCCTCAGCTACCGTAAAAACAGGAAAAGTTACGCTGCTGCTCTCGTGCACTGCCTGCCTCGGCCTGATCTGCCAGCTTTTGGCCCTGTAACTGCGGTGGAATTTATCGTCCTTATTTTTGCCGCCGCTGTAAAAAGTTTTACTTTTTAACGTCCAGCCGCTGCCCTCACTATAAGACCAAACCCCGGCCAGCTTACCCAGCAGGTCATCTTTATTCAGACCGCTGACATTCTGCAGCGTCAGCACTTCCAAGCTGCCGTCCTGCTCCATATCCACAGGCACCAGAGAATTTATTTTGCTGACGGCAGGACGCCGATAACCCTTCAGTAAGGTACCGTCAGCAGCATAAAGTCCGCGCTGTTCATAAAACGCTTTCTTTTCAGGCAGCAGCTCATAACTGGCATCGCCATCTGCAAAAGTGATCTTGCTGCGGAAATCCGGTAAAAACTCGGCCGTTACCGCTACGCCTGCATTATCACTGCCGGTAAAGATCTCCTTTACCGCTTTGGGATCAGCAAAGTCAATAATACGGTATTCCGTACTGCCATCGGCGCCTCCCTGCCCCACAGACAGCAGCAGCTGTTCGCCCCGGCCTGTAAAGCCGGCCTTTTCCAGGTTACAGTCATAACCGCCTTTGATGCTGGGCACATATGCCGTCAGCAGTTCAGAATCACTGCTTTTTAACAGCAATAAAAAATCGTGCCGGTAACTGCTGCCACGGGCCAGCTGCCCGCCATAAAGCTCCACAGTCTCCTGCGTGCCGTCACCGTCAACGTCAAGCTGCAGCTGTGCCAGCGGTTCCTGTTCACTCTGCGGTGCCGCAGCAGCATTCACACTCACCAAGACTCCGGCCGCCAGCATAACTGCCGGTATTAGTTTTTGCCAATTTATGATATTTCCCATGAGGGCCTCCATTCTGAAAAATACTTTCATCCTTATACATTATACCAAGTCCTTTACCTTACTGAAAGTTTTTTCTATTTTATCTGCAGATATTTAAATATTTATTTAAAAGTTCTCTTTTTTTCTATGAAAAAATACTGCAAAAAACTTGAAGATATTGTAAAATTATGAAAGACATTATTTTGTCAGCACTACATTTTTTTGTACTTAACGTACTATAAGGAAGGGAAAGAAATGAAAAAAATCTTGATTCTGTTTACAGCAGTTTGTCTTTTGCTTGTGATGGCAGGCTGCGGCGGCGGAGATAAAAAAGCCGCTGATCCCAAGTCCAAAACGGCCGTCTCGCTGGGTATGCTGCGTCTTACCAGTTCGGCGCCGCTTTTCATCGCTTTGGACAAAGGCTATTTTGCCGAAGAAAACCTTGAGATAGATCAGCAGTGGTTTGACGCTGCTCATCCTATTGCCGTAGCTACCGCGTCCTCCAAAGTAGACGTCGGCGCTACCGGTATCACTGCCAGCCTCTTCAACATGGCCGCCAGCGGCCAGAAGCTGGCGATTGTAGCAGATAAAGGACGCGAGCAGAAAGGCTTCTCCTCCTCCGCGCTGCTGGTGACCTCTGATAACTACAATAACGGCATTACCAAACTGGAAAACATCAAAGACAAACGTATCGGCATTACCCAAA
Source organism: uncultured Phascolarctobacterium sp. (assembly GCA_900545535.1). Taxonomy (GTDB): domain Bacteria; phylum Bacillota; class Negativicutes; order Acidaminococcales; family Acidaminococcaceae; genus Phascolarctobacterium. Next base: position 16,106 of record UQZN01000007.1, on the reverse strand, counting down.
AGGGTTCTACCTTCCATTATATGCTGGGCCGGATGCTGGAAACCAAAGGCTTGAGCCTGGAAGACGTAGAGATCGTGCCCCTGGGCAAACTGAGCGCTGTTATGGCCGCGCTGGAAAGCAAACAGATCGACGGCGCCATCCTCAACGAACCAAATATCACCAAAGTGCAGACCGCAGGCTACGGCAAACTGGTCACCCAGGTCGGCGACGTGATTCCCTACCAGACCTCCGCACTGTTCTTTTCGCCCAATTTCCTGCAGAACGAAGAGGCAGCCGTGCGTTTCCTGAGAGCCTACAAAAAGGCCTGCAATTACTATTATGATGCAGCTATCGAAAATAAAGACCCGCAAAAGCTGAACGAAGTCGTCGGCATCATCGCCAAATATGTCAAAGCACCTGAAGCTGACATCAAGTTGGGCCTGCCTTATATCGACCGCGACGGCAAACTGCTGGACAGCGACATCAAGACCCAGATCGACTGGTATACTTCGCACGGCATGATCGAAGGCAAGCTGGACCCGCAGGCCGTTACCAACACCAGCCTGCTCGGCAAAGCCATGCAAAAATAATTACCTGACAAAAATACTCTGATTTTTATATTTTAGTAAACAATACCGGAGGCAGTAGTTGAAATGAAATTAGTTATCGACAATGTCAGCAAAAATTTCATCGATCCTCAGGGCAAGCAGCTGTCCGTACTCGAAAACGTCAGCCTGACTGTGCACAGTGAGGAATTTGTAGCTTTAGTAGGGCCTTCCGGCTGCGGTAAATCAACTCTGCTCAATCTTACGGCAGGGCTGCTGTCACCCACCGAGGGAAGCATTTATTTCACAGAACTGGCTGAAGGACATACTCCTGCTATGGGCATCGTCTTTCAGGAAACCGGCCTGTTTCCCTGGCGCAGCGTCTATGAAAACATCGCCTTCGGCCTGGAAGCAACAGGAGTACCCAAGGCAGAACAAAAAGAGCGTATCCGGCATTACATCAATCTGGTCGGCCTCAGCGGTTTTGAAAAAGCGTTTCCGCACCAGCTTTCGGGAGGCATGCGGCAAAGAGTCGGCATTGCCAGAGCCCTGGTCATCAATCCTGACCTGCTGTTGATGGACGAGCCGTTTTCTGCCCTCGACGCGCAGACCCGCACCATCATGCAGGAAGAACTGGTCACCCTCTGGGAAAAGACCAGGCTCAGCACCCTATATGTCACCCATAATATCCAGGAAGCGGTAATGCTGGCAGACCGTGTCGTGCTGTTATCCAGACGTCCCGGCAAAGTCAGCAGGGTCCTGACTATCGACATTCCGCGGGCTGACAGGGAAAAACCTGAAAACACAGCTCAGATCGCGGAATTTATCCGCATCATCTGGGAACATATCAGCAGCGACGCCCGTGCGGCACTGATGGAGGTGGAAAACAATGGCTGAATATAAGATCCACAACCGCATGACCCACTGGCAGAAAAGTTATCCGACCTGGATCTCCTTTGCCGCCATCGCCCTTTTGCTGGCAGTCTGGGAAATCGTCTGCAGCAGCGGCCTTATCTCTTCACTGTTCCTGCCTGCACCCAGCGCGATCCTTGCAGCTCTGGGCAAGCTTATTACAGGCGGCGAGATCAGCCGCAGCCTGGCGGCCAGTCTGTACCGGATTCTGCTGGGCTTTGCTTTAGGCAGTATCATCGGCCTGCTGGTAGGCCTTGTGACCGGCACCTCCGCATTGATGGACCGAATCGGCACGCCTATCGTCAACGCATTGTACCCGATCCCTAAAATCGCCCTGCTGCCGCTTTTCATCCTCTGGCTGGGTATCGGCGAGCTTTCTAAAGTCACGATCATCGCTCTGGGAGTTTTCTTTCCCGTTGCCATGAATACCTATTCCGGCGTCAAAAATGTCGACACACTGCTGATCAAAGTAGCAGTCAGCTTTAATGCCAGCTGGTGGCTGACGATGAAAAGCGTCGTCCTGCCCAGCGCCCTGCCGGTGATCTTTGCCGGGCTGCGTCTGGCGGCAGGCACCTCGCTGCTGCTGCTGGTAGCCGCAGAAATGATTGCGGCCCAGGAAGGCATCGGCGCTTTGATCCTGCATTACGGCGACCTGATGATCACCGACCGTTTAATGGCCGGCGTGATCGTCCTTTCACTGCTGGGATTGATCTTTAATCTGGGCCTGCAATGGCTGGAGCATAAAATCGTCCCCTGGAAAACACAAAGCAAATAAAATCTAAAAACCGCTGCGATAAATCGCAGCGGTTTTTTATTACATACATTCTTTAATTGCTTTTGCCATCCGTTTTACGCCTTCAACGATTTTCTCCGCCGGCATATTGGAGAAATTGATACGCATATTGCGGTCGGTTTTACCATTAGGATAGAAAGCGTCACCGGTAACGCCAGCTACCTTCATCTCGATGCATTTATGGAAAACCTTAGCAGCGCTGCAGCCTTCCGGGAAAGTCAGCCACAGGAACAACCCGCCTTCCGGATGAGTCCATTCCGTACCTGCTGGAAATTCTTCTTCCATGGTTTTCAAGATCAGATCACGGCGTTCTTTATAAAGCGCTTTAATCTCTTCGACATGCTTATCCAGATCGTAATTTTCCATATAGGCATCAGCCACGCCCTGATCAAAGTTAGAAGTATGCAAATCAGCACTTTGTTTGATCTTGACATATTCGCTGATGACGTCTTTGGCAGCGGCAACCCAGCCCAAACGCAGGCCCGGGCAGAAGATCTTGGAAAAAGTACCGAGGAACATAACCAGACCCTTGGTATCCATCGATTTCAGGGACGGCAGGATCTCGCCCTCATAACGCAGCTCGCCATAAGGATTGTCCTCCAACACCGGCAGATTATGTTTGTTCACGACCTCCATAAACTTTTGCCGGCGCTCCATGCTCCAGGTCCGGCCAGTCGGGTTCTGGAAATCGGGGATAACATAAATGAATTTGCAGCGGTCAGTAGTGCTTAAAATCTTATCCAACTCTTCCGGGATCAGGCCAATATCATCAGTCGGCACTTCCACAAAAGTCGGCTCATAAGCATTAAAAGCATTCAGCGCGCCTAAATAAGAAGGACTTTCACACAAAACCACATCGCCGGGGTCGAGGAACAATTTGCCGGCAAAATCCAGACACTGCTGAGAACCGGTAGTGATCAGGATCTCATCAGGATCGACCTCGGTATGATATTTTTCTTTCATTCTTTTAGCTATCTTAGCCCTCAGAGTCGGACGGCCTTCAGTAGTCGCATACTGCAGAAGCTGCTGGCCTTCTTTTTCCACCAGGTCATGGGATACTTTGGCGATCTCTTCCACCGGGAACAGCTCCGGAGCCGGCAGGCCGCCGGCAAACGAAATAATATCGGGCTGCGCCGTCAATTTCAGCAGTTCGCGGATCTCCGACGACTGCATACGTTCCATACGTTTTGCAAATTTCATAAGTTCTTCCCCTCCAGCATTATTTGTTTTGTACAATCATAGTATTCTATTTGTACGTTTATAATTAAAAATTCTATCACTCAGCGCTAAACAAGTCAACGGAGAAAATCAAAACGCAACAATTTTCTTGATTATCTGTTTACATTTGTCTTTTTAACAGGCACTTTTTGCAGCAGGCAATAAAAAAGGGCGGCTTAAAGCCGCCCTTACATTATTTCTTAATACATACCACGATATTTCATAGCTTCTGCCAAATGGCCCAAAGCTACGATATAAGCTGCTGTACGCATATTTACTTTATGCTCTTTGGCAGTATCGTAAACTTTCTTGAAAGCGTCGATCATCAGGCTTTCCTGTTTCGCGATAACTTCTTCTTCCGTCCAGAAGTAACGGTACAGATTTTGTACCCACTCGAAATAGCTTACGGTTACGCCGCCGCCGTTAGCGAGAATATCAGGCACAACGAGAATGCCTTTTTTATCCAAAATCTTATCTGCGTCAGGAGTAGTCGGGCCGTTAGCGCCTTCAACAATGACTTTAGCCTGCACTTTAGCAGCGTTTTCTTTCGTCAGCTGCAGTTCCATAGCGCACGGAGCCAGAATAGTAACATCCATTGCCAGCAGTTCCTCGTTACTGATCGGGGTAGAACCTTTATAACCAACAACGCTGCCGGTCTTTTGCAGATGTTTTTCAACATCATACGGATTCATACCTTTAGGATTATGGATAGCGCCGTTGATGTCGCTCAAAGCAACGATCTTCACGCCCATATCATGGATCAGCTTGGCAGTCCAGCTGCCAACATTGCCGAAGCCCTGTACCGCGCAGGTAGCCTGTTTCGGCTTGATACCCAAAGTCTTGATAGCTTCGCCTGCCGCTACCATAACGCCGCGGCCGGTAGCTGCGTTTCTGCCCAAAGAGCCGCCCAGGCAGATAGGCTTGCCGGTAACGAACCCAGGCTCGAACTGGCCTTTGATCTTGCTGAATTCATCCATCATCCAGCCCATGATCTTGGCATTAGTATTCATATCAGGTGCAGGAATATCCTGTTTTTCGCCGATGATCGGTGCGATCTTGTCGATAAAACCACGGGTCAGGGTTTCCAGCTCTCTTTCAGAAAGTTTGGAAGGATCGACGATGATGCCGCCTTTGCCGCCGCCATAAGGCAAGCCGGCAACAGCGCATTTGCAGGTCATCCAGAAAGCCAGGGTCTTGACCTCGTCCATATTGACGCTGGTATGATAACGAACGCCGCCTTTAGCAGGGCCCATGATAGTGCTGTGCTGGCTGCGGTAGCCGGTAAAGACCTTGGTAGTGCCATCGTCCATGCGCACAGGAATAGACACCTCCATCGTGCGTTCAGGAGTTGCAATGATCTCGGCCGCGCTCGGGTCAAGTTTCATGACCTCGATTGCTTTGTTAAGAGGAATTTTTGCCATTTCAAACAGATTCATAATGATGCCTCCTTTAAATATTTTTTAATTTAAGCACAAATTTATTACGTTTCTAGTTATCCCTACATTTCAAAATACATAGCTGAATTTTGTATAATGTATCCCCTCGACTTTATTATAACTCTAAGCACAAGCGGCAGTCTAGCTATTTTTAGACACTGAAAGAAAATTTTTTGAAAATTTTATCAATTTATACACTTTCTGTAAAATTATGCATCCTCAATAAAATTCAGCCCTTTCATAGCCGCGGAAACTCGTCGTATAGCCGGCCGAAATCCAAACCGCAGACGATCTTATCCTTGTACTGCTCCCGCAAATCTTCCATACCGTTACGCAGATGCTTGGAACTGATACCGTATTCAATCGACAGATAGGCCTCTACAAAAGCCGCCAGATGATCGCAGCACTTGAGCATCGTACCATCCACCGCCCGGTAGCCCTTGCCGTTCTCGTTATACTTCAGGCCGATTTCTTCCGGCGTACAGGTGACTTTGACACCGTCGACGATGACGCGGTTACTGAATTCGTCCTCGGTAAAATACAAAATATCCTCGTGCCAGCCGTGAGGCAGCAGCGGCAGCAGTTTTTCTGCCACCTGACGCTTTTCGATCTCCTTGATCAGATCGTCCAGCCCCTTGATCGAGCGCTTGATCGGCGAAATGATATCGCGGGTCAGCACCTCCGGCAGGTCGTGGAACAGGCCGCACAGGAAATCGTTGACGATACGCTCGTCCGATGCCTGCATTTTTACAGCGCAGAAATAGGCCAGCGTCGCCACGATCAGCACATGCCCCATCACAGAGGTTTCCGGTACCCGCGGCGATTGAGCCCAGCGCTTCTGGAAACGCAGCTGGCCTACAAGATCGATGAATTTACTGGTCTTCCCCTTCAGCGACAGCTTCTGCACGCCCGCCAGATCATAATGATCCTCGATCTCGCTTTCGATCGCCGCCTTAGTCTCTTCGACACCGTAGATCCCCTGATTAAAATGATAGATGATACCAAACTCCCACTGCGTCGCCAGATAATGGGCCGCCCGCAAAAGCTTCTTCTCCAGCGGATTTTCCTGCGGCTCGTCAAAATGCCGCTTCATTTTCGCCATAAACACCGGGTCCAGAGCAGGTATCCGCTGCTGCAGCTCCTCATAAACCCAGCTGTTGAGCTTTTTACCATGCACACGCATCAGCTCGTGAAAAACCGGCGGCTTGATATCCGTCAGCACGATGCGGTGCAGAAATTCAAAAATACCGCCCTCGATCAGCGCCCGCCAGTTCAGCCTGGCCTGATGGTCCTGTTCCTCAAACCGGGCCAGCACATACAAAATCATCATTTTATGCGCCTGCTTGTCCAGCTCCGTAAAGCCGTTAGGGCGGATATGATCGTTCCAACGCTGGATGTGCGCCGCCTCATATAAAAATTCTACAAAGACTTTATTCAGCATTTAGTTCCAGTCCTTTCCTTATTTATACAGCAGATACGGCTGCACCTGCTCCGCAAACTCCTGTGCTTCCCTGTCCCAGCGCGGCAGCAGACGCTCCAAAGGCACGCCAGCGCGCAAAGCAGTTTCGCCCAGGGCAATATCTATTTTATAGCCCTCGCCGCCGTAACGGGCCGGATATACCACCTTATCGGGATACAGCTCTTCGATGCAGCGCAGGATATTGGCCCCAGTAGCAGCAGCCCGGTATGCCTCCGCATCAGTTATATAAAGCTCCACGCCCTGACACAGCTCCCCGGCAAAAGCGCCGTAAGCCGGGATGAACGCCGCCGGCCGGAAATGCACTCCCGGCAGCTGCAAACCGTTCAACTTATCCGCAAGCTCCTCCTTATCGGCAAAAGGCGCCCCCACATAATAAAAAGGCTTCGTCGTGCCGATACCTACCGAAAGATCAGTATCGCCTAAAATACCCGTCGTCACATAATACAGCGTCGTCGCAGCTGTCGGTATCTGCGGCGAAGTCCCTACCCAGGGCAGCCCCGTATCCTGCCAGTACATCCGGCGCTGCCAGCCCTGCATGGATATCACCGTCAGATCAAGGCCCAGCTTCTGCGTGTCATTGATATACCTGGCATATTCACCGATCGTCATACCGTGCCGCAGCGGCACAGGGTAAAGCCCGATAAAACTCTCCTGACCCTTCTTCAGCGTCGGCCCTTCTATCATTCCGCCCAGCGGATTGGGACGGTCAAAAACGACGAATTTCTTCCCAGCCTTCGCACATTCCTCCATGGCATAAGCCATTGTGGAAATATAAGTATAATGCCGCACTCCCACATCCTGGATATCCACCGTCATTACGTCGATAGTATCCAGCATTGCCGGCGTCGGCCGCTTAGTTGCTCCGTACAGGCTGTACACCTTCACGCCTTTATATTCCGCGCCCTCCACATCGTCGCCGGCAGCGATGGCTCCAAACAAGCCGTGCTCCGGTACAAAAATACCTGTCAGATCAGTCTGTTCTAACAAAATATCCTCACTGCTGCGCAGCTTACTGTCCACACCCGTCTGATTAGTGATCAGCCCCACGCGTTTACCAGCAAACAGCTGCGCATACTCGTCAAGTCGTTCGATCCCCAAAGTGACCGCCGGCCCCTGAGCCGCCGCTTTTTTATGATCTTTGTCCCGCCTGCCGGCATCCGCACAGCCGGACATCAAAACAACTGTCAGCAAAATCAATACCACTACCAATCGCTTCATTAACAAAAAGCCTCCGAATTTTGGAATTTTTCCGCAAAAAGTCAGCAAAAACCGTCATTATTGCGTATAAGTATCAATATTCTCTGTTTTTTCTGCAAATCCCTTTAAATTTTACAAAAAATTATTGAATTTTAGGGTAAAATCTGTATATAATAAGTTGTTATCTATAAAAGGATAAAATCTGCATGATGAAAGGTTGTGACAAGCAAAAAATGAAAGAAATGGTCCGTTTACAGGGAATATCTAAAAAGTTTGGTAATAACGTTATTATCCCCTCGCTCGATCTGACTATTTACGATGGAGAATTTATTACGTTGCTCGGTCCTTCCGGCTGCGGCAAAACTACCCTGCTGCGCATGATCGCCGGTCTGGAAACCCCTACCGAGGGCAGTATCTATCTGGACGACGAAAACGTCACTGCCTTGCCACCCTATAAACGTGATGTGAATATGGTATTTCAACATTACGCACTCTTCCCTCACATGACTGTTGAGGAAAATATAAAATTCGGCCTGATGATGAAAAAGGTCCCTGCCGACGAACAAAAGGAACGTGTCTCGCAGGTCTTGTATCTTACCCAGCTGGAAGAATTCCGCAACCGCCGCCCGCAGCAGATGTCCGGCGGCCAGCAGCAGCGCGTCGCCATCGCCCGCGCCCTGGTCAACAATCCCAAGGTCCTGCTGCTGGACGAACCTTTAGGCGCTCTGGATTACCAGCTGCGCAAAAATCTGCAGCTGGAGCTGAAAAACCTGCAGCGCGGTCTGGGACTCACCTTCATCTACGTCACCCATGACCAGGAAGAAGCCCTGACCATGTCCGACCGCATCGTCGTCATGAATAAAGGCGTCATCGAACAGGACGATCATCCTGATAATATCTATCACTATCCGGCCACCAAATTCGTCGCCCGCTTCATCGGCGAAAGCAATTTCTTTGAAACTGCCGCAGAAACGCTGGCCCTGCGCCCCGAAAAGCTGAACCTCTGCGAAGAAGATGAAAGCGCAGACAAAGCCGCCGCGCATCCCGAACCTGCTTTTTACGGCACTGTCGTTGATGTTGTTTTTTACGGCACCATCGACAAGGTCTTTGTCCGTCTGGATAACTCCAACCAGACTGTAGTCGCCTATCAGTACTTTGACGACGTCAAACGCTGGACACCCGACGAACGCGTCGGTATCTGGTGGTACGAAAGAGACGAGGTGAAAGTACAGCGATGATGAAAAACGGTAAACTGCTGGTAGCGCCGGCCCTGCTCTGGCTCAGCATCTTTTTCGTCATACCGCTGCTGATCGTCGTTGCAGTGTCCTTCGCCGGACGCACGCCTTACGGGCAGGTCATTTTCTCTTTTACCTTCGATAATTACCTGCGTTTTTTAGAACCTTTATATCTGAAAATTTTTGCCGACACTCTGGTCGTAGCCATCATCACCACTCTGGCAACGATCCTCATGGGCTATCCACTGGCTTATACCATTGCCCAGCTGCCAAAAAAATGGCAGCAACCGGGGCTGATCCTGGTCATGATCCCCTTCTGGATCAACTTCCTGATCCGTTCCTACGCCTGGGTCATCATCCTGCGCTCACAGGGCGTAGTCAATACACTGCTGTTAAAGCTGGGCCTGATCGACCAGCCGCTGCAGATGCTCTATAACGATATGGCCGTCATGCTGGGTATGGTCTATGCCCTGCTGCCTTTTATGGTGCTGCCCATCTATGTCTCAATCGAACAGCTGGATACACGGCTTTTAGAAGCAGCCTCCGACCTGGGCGCCAAACCGCTGACAGCTTTCCGCAGAGTAACCCTGCCGCTGACCATGCCCGGCATCGCTGCCGGCACGATCCTGGTCTTTATTTCCTCACTGGGGATGTTCGTTGTCCCCGACGTAATGGGCGGAGCCAAATCGGCCCTCATCGGCAACCTGATCCAGAACCAGTTCCTGTCAGCCCGCGACTGGCCCTTTGGCTCAGCACTCTCCATAGTGCTGGCCGTGCTCAGTCTGGTACTGATCATCCTGTACTACAAAGCTCTGCAGGCACAGGAAGGAGGTGACGGCGATGCAAAAGACGTGGCGTAGTCATCTGCTGGTAGCCTATTCTCTGGCTATTCTGGCTTTTCTTTACCTGCCGCTGCTGATCCTGGCCATGTATTCCTTCAACGAATCAAGGATCAACGCCGTCTGGACCGGCTTCACCTTCAACTGGTACGCAGCCCTGTTCCAAAACCGGCGCGTTCTGGAAGCCCTCACTAACAGCCTTTTTATCGCTGTTATCTCTACCATAGCCTCCACCACGCTGGGCACGATCGCAGCGATCGCCCTCAGCCGTTACCAGTACAAATATAAACCGGTCATCAACGGCCTCTTATACCTGCCGATCCTGATCCCGGAAATCGTCATGGGCCTTTCCCTGCTGGTCCTGTTCGCCCAGGCACAGGTGCCGCTGGGCAAAACAACGCTCATTCTGGCGCACATCACTTTCTGTGTCTCTTTCGTTGTCATCACTGTCAACGCCAGGCTGGAAGGTATGCGGCACGAGCTGGAACAGGCGGCGATGGACTTATACGCCACTCCGTGGCAGACTTTCCGCTACGTCACCCTGCCGCTGGCACTGCCGGGCATCGTGGCCGGCGCTCTCATCGCCTTCACGCTCTCCATCGACGATTTTATTATCAGCTTCTTTGTAGCAGGCCCCAACTCCACTACGCTGCCGCTTTACATCTATGCCATGGTCAAGCGCGGTATCTCACCCGAGATCAACGCCCTGTCCACCCTGCTGATGTTCGCCACGATCACGCTGGTAGTCATCGCGCAGATCCTGCAGCCGCAGCACACCTCCGACAAAAACTCCGATTGATATCACACCCGCTGTGATACAATATAAACAACAAATCAAATGATGAAAGGGTGATCCGACAATGAAAAAACTTTTGGTTTTCCTCATCGCTGTTCTCACACTGGCCCTGGCTGGCTGCGGCGGTGACGCTCCAAAAAAAGACGCAGCTGCTCCCGCAAGCGGCGAAAAACAAGTGCTGAACCTGTTCAGCTGGGCAGACAACTTCGATCCGGAGGTCATTGCCGAATTTGAAAAGCAAAACAACTGTAAAGTAAATTACGACGTTTTTGCCAATAACGAAGAACTGCTGGCCAAGATCCAGGCCGGCGGCGCGCAGTACGACCTCATCCAGCCCTCCGACTACATGGTAGCCACCATGCTGAAACTGAACCTGCTGGAAGAACTGGACCTGAACAATATCCCCAACGCCAAAAACATCGTCAGCAGCCTCAAGGCTCCTGTCTACGATCCCACCGGCAAACATTCCCTGGTCTATACCTGGGGCATCACCGGTATCGTCTACAACAAAAACTTCATCAAAGAAGCGCCCACCTCCTGGGCAGATCTGTGGAACCCGGATTATAAAGGCCGCGTCATCCTGCTCAATGACAACCGCGAAGTCATTGGCATGGCACTGAAGAAAAACGGCTACTCCAACAACTCCACTGACCCGGTTCAGGTCGAAAAAGCTTTCAGCGACCTGAAAACACTGGCACCGAACGTGCTGGCCTTCGACACTGATACCATCAAGCAGAAATTTATCGCTGAAGAAGCCTGGATCGGTACCATGTGGTCGGGCGACGCCTCCTACACCTACAAAGACAATAAAAACATCGGCTTTGTGATCCCCAAGGAAGGCGCTACCATTTGGGCCGATACCTTTGCTATTCCCAAAGGCGCTAAAAACAAAGCTTTAGCCGAAAAATTCATCAACTTCATCTATGAACCCAAAGTAAGCGCCAAAAACTATGAATATATCGGCTACAATGACCCCAACGAAAAAGCTCTGGAATTCCACAGCGAAGAATTCCGCAACGACCCCATGCTCAAAGTCGGCATGGATAACATCGACAAAGGCGAATGGCTCATCGATATCGGTGAGGCCCTGCCCATGTACGACCGTTACTGGACCGAACTCAAAACAGCAAAATAACCCGTTTAACTCAAAGAAGTCTGCCGCGATGCGGCAGACTTCTTTTTGGTTCCGCTTCAGCTAAGCAGCTGCAGCAGCTCGTCCAGATTCTTTTTACCAAAACTTACCTTTTCATCATAGATCAGACACGGTACACTCATGATTTTATAACGCTCGCGCAGCTCAGGGAACAGGTTGATATCAAACACATCCACCTCGACCCCGCCGTTTTCCACAGCCAGCCGTCCAGCCGCCATCACCAGCTCCGGGCACATCGTGCACGACAGCGAAATGACTACCTGCAGGCGTTTACCGCCCGGCAGCGTTCTTACAGACGCCAACTGCTCCTCGCTGATAGCCTGACCGGGCCCGGCCGCATTATACAAGGTCACAATGAATGAATTGAACTCGTGACCGCCGGGTACGCCGTGGAAGCGGAAGCCTAACGACGAGCCGTCCCCGCGGCACAGCTCGATATATGGCAGTCCGCCGGCAGTTTGCTCCGCTTCTTCCCAGCGCAGATGACTGCTCAAAGGTATCAGCTCGTTCAAAAAGCCGCGTATTTCTGCTGCCGCCTGACTATTATCCAGCGCGGCCCGCAGCAATAGATCCTTGGTAAATTTAGCAAAGACCGGCGCCAGCTGCGTTTTGATAGACTCGGAAATAAAAGCGCCATCGTCAGCAGCAGGCGTAGCCGAAGCCGTACTACCGGCAGCAGGCTGGACGACCTGTTTTTTCGTCACTGTAAAACGCGGCAGCTGCAGCTTATCATGCAGCATAGCAGCGTGTTTCTCCAGTGAGGTCGCCGCTTTCGCGCCGTCCGACACCGCCGTCACCACCTGCCGCAGATTTTTGATACACAAATCCCCGGCGCCATAAACACCATCCAGATTGGTCTTCTGGTTCATATCCGTCACCAGATAGCCCTCGCAGTCGGTTTCCAGCCCCTCCAGCAGCGGGCCGCCCACAGGCACATAGCCCGCAAAAACAAACACACCAAAAGTAGCGTCCGGTGTCTCGTAACGGGTCCGCTCGCCAGTCTTACAGTTTTCATACACAGCATACCGCAGCACGTCGCCGCCGCCTACCTCCAGCAGGGCCGTGTTATACAGCACAGTAATCTGCTCATGCCGTTTCACCTCATCGGCGATCGATCCGGCACAGGTAAAATCATCGCCCCGCACCAGCACCGTCACATGCCGCGCATAACGTGTCAAAAAAATCGCTTCTTCGGCAGCGGCAAAACCGCCGCCCACAACAAATACATCCAGTCCTGTAAAAAATTCGCCGTCGCAGGTCGCACAATAAGCCACGCCGCGCCCACGGTATTCAGCTTCGCCGGTGAAGCCCACCTGCCGCGGCACAGCGCCCATCGCCATAATCACGCCCAGAGCTTTAAAAGTCCCCTTATCGGTAACGATCTCCTTGATCTCACCGTCCAGTCTGCTCTCCAGCGCTTCGGCCAGCAAAAACTCCGCGCCGAAGCTTTCCGCCTGCAAACGCATCTGCTCAGTCAGCTCTTTGCCCGACGTTTTGATAACGCCCGGATAATTCACCACCTCAGATGTGATCGTGATCAGCCCGCCGATCTTCTCTTTTTCGATGACCAGCGTCTTATACTGGGCCCGCGCCATATAAACGGCAGCGGCAAGGCCCGCAGGCCCGCCGCCGATGATGATGACATCATACATCCGTTCCATGATCAGATGATGCCAACCAGATCAAGGCTGGGTTTCAAAGTGCTGGCGCCCGGCTGCCATTTGGCAGGGCACACCTGATCGCCATGCTCGGCCACAAACTGCGATGCCTGTACACGGCGCAGCAGCTCGTCCGCATTACGCCCCACATTACCGGCGATAACCTCATAAGCCACGATCTTGCCTTCCGGATTAACGATAAAGCTGCCTCTTTCAGCCAACCCGTCAGCTTCGATCATCACATCGAAATCTCTTGCCAAAGCACCGGTCGGATCAGCCAGCATCGGATACTGGATCTTTTTGATAGTTTCCGAAGCATCATGCCAGGCCTTATGCACGAAATGCGTATCGCAGGATACGGAATAGATCTCACAGCCGATCTTCCTGAATTCTTCATATTTATTAGCCAGATCCTCCAGCTCGGTCGGGCAGACAAAAGTAAAATCTGCCGGATAGAAAAAGAACACAGACCATTTACCTAAAATATCTTTTTTGCTAACCTCTTTAAAATCATTATTGACATAAGCCTGTACCTTAAAATCACTCACTTCTTTGTTGATCAATGACATAATAAATGCCTCCTTATATAAATATAAATTTAGTCGTTTAAGTTAGCTGTCGCTAACGCACCTTTAATATAACATATGTCATTTAAAAACGCAAGGGAAATTTATTTGAAATTAATAATAATTATTGTAACTCTCAAGATAACCCTTTGAACAAAAAATACGCATAAGTCAAAAAACTTATGCGTATTACTTTAACGTTTGATCAAATGCTCTATGAGCGTATGAATACGCTTTTTATTTTTTTCATAATCAATCGGCACTTGTACCACAGCCGGAGTCATTGCCGCCGCTTTCCGACGGCTGCGCACACGATCCTCCTCCCTCAGCGCCGCGTCCATATCATAAAAACGCGGAAACCGCTGTCCTGACGCCAGCCGTTCTGCGCAAACATTAAAAACATCACTGTCCAGTTTGCCGTAGCGCTGCACCCAGCTGTCCAAAAGCCTCCGCTTCTCGGCCTCACCGTAAGCCGGCACAGTCAGCCCCGCTGCCTTAAACAAAGCCAGTGCCCTGCCGACCACACCATAAGGATTCAGCATAAAGGCACTTCCTTTCCCTGCCGCACGTCCAAAATATCCTGCAGATACCTGATCGCCCGGGTACGTATCCTGCTGACAGCAGACTTGCTGATCTTCATCATGCCGGCGATCTCCACGTCATCCTTATCCTCAAAAATTTCCGCAGCCACTACATACCGCTGCTTTTCAGTCAGGCACCCCAGCAGCTCACGTACCGAAAATTTTTGTGCATAGCGCCGCTCACTGTCAAAAAAGCCCTCCCAGACAACGGTATCCAGCAACCGTTCTGTTTCCTCTGTCTGCGTACCGCCCAAAAGCAGCTCCCTGCCATTATGGTTACAGCTGCGACGTACACTGTTGCGGATATTATTTTTAAAACAATAACTGATATGTTTACAAAACCCCTTCGGATTAGCTGCATCCCAACCATTCAGCTCCTGCAGGACGGTTTCGCTCAGCATCTGCAAAGTATCATCCTCCGGCAGCCACAAATAAGCCATATGCCACTTCAACGAATTATACATCAGCCCCTTCAGTGCCACCAAAACCTGCAACTTTGCCCGTTTATCACCCATCTGTCCCATTTCCAATAATCTGCCCAGCGTATAAGCAGCATAAACACTGTCTACATCTACAAAATTTTTATCTAAATATTCCTTTATGGATTTAATTTCCAAACCGACACTCCTAGTCTTTAATAGCTATATTTTGTTCCACGCAGCACACCTCGCGTAAAAAGTCCGCCGCTGTCATACCTTCCAGGCAAATGCAGCAAATATCGCCGCCCGCTGTCTCCCAATAGCTGTCGCCCACAACGATCGCTTCCGTGCACACGCAGCACTGGCTCACAGCTTCGGCTTCATCTTCCGGCACTGCCAGCCAGTCGTTTTCTATCCTGGCAAAACCTCTCACTTCTGTTCAGCTTTTTTAAGCCGCTTCGCCAGCGCCTTCCGCATCAGTTCGTTGCAGTCCAAATGGGCCGCCCGGGCTGCGCGCCGCAAAGCATACGGCACTGTCACCTGCAATATCACTTCCTCGTCGTCAGCATGTACCCGGCGTCCACGCACTGATACGCCCACGCCCTTTTCTGATGTTCCGGTACAAGTACAGTTTTGCCCCTCCCTTTGCAGCAAAGGGCATTTCAAAAGCAAATACAACAATCTGCTTTGCAGCCCCAAACTCATATGCGCCGCCGCTTTTTCTTCTGTTGTTACTGTGATCAAATCATTCATCAACATCTTCCTTCCGTTCGGTAAAATTTGCAGTCAGTATCTGGTACTTACTACGTTAGTACTAAGTTACTTTCTTTTTAACACCTCTTGGTTTTACTTAAAGATAAACTACGAGATAAGCAAAACCCTAAAGACTTTTAAAAGAACCTGCTTACAAACGTTAGTACTAAATACTGTCTCATAATACATATGGCAATGAACAAGGCCAAAGTTTACATGGTAAAATCAAATTTCACAATTATAATTTAAACGGACATGATCTGCCTGCTGCAAAAGCGCGGCAGGGAAGCGATCAACTCTCCTTTCCAACAATCCCCACTCCGGCAAAATATTTTCCAACCGACGTAAACTTCGCCCCACCTCAATGCCATATGTATAGTGCAAGGGTTACACACCCTTTGCCAATCACAAACCGGAAAGGAGCACCACCATGCAATTACAACCATCATCAACGCCGCTGCTGACTGCTGCAGCACTCGCCGAGCTTATCACCCTGGGACGCAACCGCATCTCACAGATCTACCTGCACTGGACGGCAGGACGCTA
>UQZN01000006.1 GCA_900545535.1 uncultured Phascolarctobacterium sp. | reverse complement strand
CTTTATATTTTCCTGCCAAGAGGCTTTTTATGCTGTCCGTTCAATATGGGGCAGTTCATTAAGGATACTGGCTTTTTTCGTTTGTTGGTTCTAGTATTTTCAGCAGAGCTGTCTCACTTGCTATTTAGCAAGTAAAGTCTGCAATAGTTCCTCGGTCAGGTCAAGCTCGGTATAAACAGTGATGCCGTTTTGCTTCAATAAGGCGCTGGTCACACCGTCGCCGCTTGTCAGGGTGCCCTCAAAATTGCCGTTATAAATTTTACCGGCACCGCAGGAAGGGCTGCGCGCTTTGAGGATAGCGGTACTGATATGCTCTTTGCGGGCCAGTGCAAGCACTGCCTCTGCTCCCTGGATAAAGTTCGCCGTGACATCACGGCCGCTGTCGATGTAGATTTTAGCCTTGCCGTTAAGAACGTCGCTGCCGTCGCCGCCACTGATCTCGGCCGGGGGACGGGGCACGGCAAGCTGGCCCAGGCATTCAGGGCAGACCGGCAGGAACAGGCCGCGCCCCTGATATTGTGCCAGCAGCTCGCAGTAATTGCTGCCGCCGCTGTATTTTACATTTGCTCCCAATAAACAGGCGCTGACTAGTAGCATGCTGTACACTCCTTTTCTGCTTCCATCTTAACGTAAGTGTGAATTTTTGGCAACCTGAATTGACAGCGGCCGCTAAAACTGGTAAGGTAATAAAAGGGAATGGGGTACTCCCTAAATGACTTTAGTCATTTGAACCGCTTAGTTTAGATAAGCTGATGACTTCTGCCGTGCAGGCGAAGTGTCGGCTTTTTTTATTTTTTTGCAAAGGTGGAAACAGAATGCATGAATTATTAGCAGTGGCTTTAGGCGGCAGCCTTGGTGCTGTCAGCCGTTATCTGGTCACAAATTATATTTTTATCCGCTGGCATTGCCATTGGCCCTGGGCGACTTTTATTGTTAATGCCGCAGGGTGTCTGGCCATGGGGTTCTTAATGGTTTTGATCACAGAGAAAGGACTGCTGACGCCCTATTGGCGTTTGCTGCTGTGTGTCGGTTTTTTAGGAGGATTGACCACGTTTTCTTCGTTTAGTTATGAATCGCTGACCCTGCTGGCAGAAGGCAACCTGGCGGGTGCGGGGCTGAATGTTGCTGGCAGCGTCGTAGTGGGGATCGTGTTTGCCTGGCTTGGGACTATCGCTGCCCGGGCGCTGTAATAAAAAAACAGTCAGCTTGCAAGCTGACTGTTTTTGCTATTTATGCAGAGATTTTTATTTCTGAGCGCTTTTGGACGTATTCAGGATAAAAATGGAAGCTAAGATCAAAGCCATACCAAGGATCTTAGCGGCTGTCACTTCCTCGCCGAATACAAAAATGCCGACAGCTGCAGCGACCAGCGGCTCCAAAGTAGCCAGGATAGAGGCCTGACCCGCATCGACGTCCTGCAGGCCGCGGGTATAAAGCAGATAAGGCGCCACGGTACAGATCAGGGCGATAGCCAGGGCTCCGGCAGCGGCACGCCAGTCGGCCAGCAGTGTGAAAAGCTGCTGCGGGTCAGCCAGCGGCAAAGCCCCCAGGGTCGCAAAATAAAAGGTATAAGCAGTGATCGTCAGCGTGCTGTAACGCCGCAGGGCCAGCTTGCCAAAAATACTGTACAGCGCGTAGCCAAAGCCTGAGGCCAGGCCAAAAGCAAAGGCTTCAGCGGTCAGTGCCAGTTTGCTTGTAAAAATGCCGGTGATCAGGCCGCAGCCGCAGAAGGTTGCCAGAAGTGCCAGCATTTTACGGCCGGTAAATTTTTCGCCAAACAGGATCAGGGAAAGCAGCATCACAAAAACCGGCGCCGTATATAAGAGCAGGACGGCGATAGAAATGGAACTGCCGTCAATAGCGCGAAAATAACAGTAATTGAAAAAGACCAGACTTAAAAGACCGGTGCCGATAAAAAGCCAGCTGTCACGCCAGCGGATTTTTAACAGGCCGGGATCGATCTTCAAAATAATGGCAGTCATCAGCAGGGCGGCCACTAATACCCGCAGGGTGACCACCTGCAGGGGCGAGAAGCCGCAGGCTGATAAAAATTTGAAAAAAAGAGCGATCAGACCCCAAAGGCAGGCTCCGGAGATGATGGATAAGTAGGCGCTTTGTATCATGCTGGACCCTCTTTTGCTCAAAATATTTAAAGTTTAACAGGATTTATCTTTAGAATTGTCAACAGTACAGAAGATTTTTTTGTTTTTTTTCTGGGCAGAGGGTTTTGAAGTAAAACCTTTGCCAAAAACATCGTTGGCATCCTGAATGATCATAAAACAGCCGGGATCGATGTCACGGACGATCTGTTTGATTTTTGCCACCTGCGTCAGCTTGGCAACGACTAAAAGCACTTTGCGCTGCTGATGCGTGTAGGCGCCTTCAGCATAAAGATAGGTGACGCCGCGGCCGATGACTTCTATTATACCCTTGCCGATCTCTTCATAATGTTCGCTGATGATAATGATATTTTTTTTGTAATCAAAGCCGTCGGTAAAGGCGTTGCAGGTCTTGAACATGACAAAGAAAGCCAGCAGGGTGTAAAGCACCGCTTCCAGGCCAAAGTAAAAAACGCCGATAAACATTAAAATGATGTTGAACATGAAACCGGTAGTGCCGATACTGATACTGTAATGTTTGTTGATGATTGCGCCGATGATATCGGTGCCGCCGCTGCTGCCGCCGACACGGTACATCATCGCCGCGCCGATACCGTAGATGACGCCGCCGGCGATGCAGGCCAGCATGGGGTCGTGCACATAAGGCGCCTGTTCAGCCAAAAAGTGAAAGGCATCGAGGGAAACGGAAAAAACAAGCATGCCATAGAGCGCGCCGACGATATAGGAACGGTCCATAAATTTATAGGCCGCAATAAACAGAGGGATATTCAAAAGCAGACTGGTAATACCCATCGGCAGGCCGATCAGATAATATAAAATGACGGAAACACCGCCGATACCGCCGCTGATAAGCTTGTTGGGCATATAAAAAGCGTTGATCGCCACACCCATAAGCACGCAGCCCAGGGTGACTATAAGATAACGGTAACAATGCTGACGCATAAAAAAGCTCCTTCTTGTAAAATTTACGAATATTGTATACATAGTAGCACTTTTCAGAAAAAAAGCAATGTTGCCAACAATAAAAATGTGTAAATTTTTCGAAAATAGCTGAAAAAGACAAATAAAATAGAAAAAATTCACAAAATTGTTCGATTTATCTTGCGGCTGCGACCGAAGCAAGATAAAATATATTGTATACAGGAAAACAATCGAGGCTAACTTATGGAAAAAATATATGAAACAGCTCATGCAAAAATAAATCTAGGACTGGACGTACTGGGCAAGCGCCCTGACGGCTACCATGAGGTGCGCATGGTGATGCAGAGCATCGGACTGAGCGACACCGTGACGATCGAGGAAGGCGAAGGCCTGACGGTCGAAACCGATCATGGCGGGCTGGGCGGCGGGCCGGATAACCTGGCCTGGAAAGCGGCGGCGCTTTTAGCGCGCAGCTGCGGGAAAACACCGAACGTTCATATCAGACTGAACAAAAAAATTTTTCTGGCAGCAGGACTGGCCGGCGGCAGCAGTGACGCCGCTGCCGTTTTGCGGGGGTTGAACCGGCTCTGGCGGCTACAGATGACTGCGGCAGACCTGGAAAAACTGGCGGCAGAATTGGGCTCGGACATACCCTTTTGCGTTACAGGGGGAACGGCCCTGGCAGAGGGCCGCGGGGAAAGACTGACTGCCCTGCCGGAAGCGCCAAAGCTGCTGCTGGTACTGGCAAAGCCGAAGCTGGAAGTGGCGACAGGCTGGGTCTATGGTAATTTCCGTCAGGATAAAGTCGGGTCAAGACCCGATATCGACGGTATTATAAAAGCGCTGGAGCAGGGAGCGGCAGCAGAGCTGCTGGCAAGCTGCGGCAATGTTTTGGAAAGCGTGACTATTCCTGCGCATCCTGTCATTGCCGAAATCAAACAGAAAATGCTGGCGGCAGGAGCAAAATATGCTTTGATGTCGGGCAGCGGGCCAACGGTTTTTGCCGTGGCCGAAAGCAAAGAGATAACTGCAAGCATTTTGACGGCACTGACAGAGCTTGATCTGGAAACTGCTGTTACTACTACTGTGCAAAAGGAGAGGATCTGAAGATGAGTGGGCACCTTAGACCGATTAAACTAGACAGTTACAAACCTCTGCGGGAACTGGTATGTGAAAATATCCGCCAGGCGATCATTGACGGTACTTTCAGTCCCGGCGAGCGTTTGATGGAAATCCAGCTGGCCGATGAAATGGGCGTCAGCCGCACTCCCGTACGCGAAGCGATCCGCAAGCTGGAATTGGAAGGCTTTGTCGTGATGATCCCCCGGCGCGGCACTTATGTAGCGGATATTTCGATCAAAGACATCAACGAGGTTTATGAGATCCGTACTTCGCTGGACGTTTTGGCGGCCGGACTTGCCGCTGAACGCATCAACGACGACGAGCTGGAAACACTGCAGCGCCTGTTGGTCGAGATCGGCCAGCATATCGAAGAAAACAATATGGAGAAGATCGTCGAAGTGGATATTGCCTTCCACGATGTTTTATATCAGGCCAGCCGTAATGAAAGGCTGCGCAATATCATCAATAACCTGCGCGAGCAGATCACAGTCATTCGCGGCCGCTCTATGATGTATCCGGGGCGTCTTGCCGATACGATGGAAGAACACCGCGCGCTGGTAGACAGCATTGCTGCCCGCGATGTGGAAAGGGCCCAGAATGCGGCGCGCATCCATCTGGAAAACGCCGAGCATACTTTGCTCAAGGATATGGTGGAAAGTCATAACGAAAAGAAAAATAAAGAGTAAGACCGAAAGAGGTTAGGCTGTATGTATAATGCGGTTATTTTGGCCGGTGGAAAAACGCCGTGGCTGCAAAAGGCCGTTGGGACCAATATCAGGGCGTTAGCTCCCCTGGGAGGGCGGCGGCTGGTAGAATATATCATCGACGCCCTGGATCGAAGCGGTATGATCGACCGGATCATCGTAGCGGCAGACAGCAGTGAGTGGGAAGCGGCAGTCCTGCCGCAGCGTGCGGAGCTGGTGGCTGTAAAAACCGCATCCATGCCGGAAACGGCAGCCGCCGCAGTGGCGGTTTTGCCGGCGGACGGCAAAATTTTATTTGTGTGCGACGATATTCCCCTGCTGACTGCTGCGGCAGTGCAGGATTTTCTGCGGCAGGCGGAAACTGTGGCAGCGGACGCTTATTATCCCGTGATTCCCGAAGCGGATTGCGCCAGAGCGTTTCCCGGCGCGCAGCGCACCTATGTCACTTTGCCGGACGGCAGATTTACCGGCGGTAATCTGATGCTGATCAAGGCCGCTGTTGTAGCCCGCAGTCTGGATAAGGCCAGGGATATTTTTGCCCGCCGCAAAAAGCCCTGGGAACTATGCGGCTGGCTGGGTTTTGGCTTCGTGCTGAAATTCCTGCTGCACCGGCTGACGCTGGCAGATGTGGAGCGGCGGGCGTCGGAGCTGCTGGAATTTAAGGGTAAGGCCATAGTTTCGCATTACCCTGAGATCGGCATGGACATTGATAAAGAAGAAGACTGGCAATTGCTGCAAAGCTGTTTTAAGAATAGAAAGTAGAAAAGAGGGGCGCTATGGCTCGAGTCAAACGTATGGAACGCGTAGTTGCTTTGACGAAGCAGCTGGTGGACCATCCGTATCAATTATTTTCATTTACATATTTCTGCAAAAAATTTGAGGTCGCCAAGTCGACCTTGAGTGAAGACGTTCTGGCTGTACGTGCCGGGCTGGAAGCTTATGACCTGGGCAGGGTCGAGACTTTGGCCGGTGCGGCCGGCGGTGTGCGCTTTATTCCCTGCCACTCTGAAAAAGCCAACGAGGAATTTTTGACGGAGCTGGCTTTGCAGCTGGCAGAGCCTGAACGGATCTTATCGGGCGGCATGATCTATATGACTGATCTGCTGTTCAAACCGCAGCTTGTCATGCGCCTGGGCGAGATCATTGCGCAGCGGCTGCGTCATTTGGAACCGGAATATATCATGACTGTTGAAACGCGCGGTATCCCGCTGGCAGTTTTTGTAGCACGGGCCTTCAATATTCCCGTAGTCATGGCCCGGCGTGTGGGTCAGATCACCGAAGGCTCGACGGTCAGTATCAATTATGTGAGCGGTTCGTCCAGGCAGATCCAGACGATGGCGCTGCCTAAGCGGGCGCTGCCTGCGTCGGCGCGGGTGCTGATCATCGACGATTTTCTGAAAGCCGGCGGTACGGCCCGCGGCATGATCGAACTGGCGGAAGAAGTGGGGGCAAAAGTTGTAGGCAAGGCCTTTTTCATTGCTACGCAGGCTCCCGAAAAGAAAATGATCGATGATTATACGGCTTTATTCGTGTTAAAGGATATCGATACGGAAAACAGAAAAATCGATATCAGTCCATTATGAGGGGATGTAAAAAAATGGCAAAAGATCAGGTAACTTTACAGGATGTGGAAGCGGCAGCCAAACGGTTGGCTGGCGTAGTGCATAAAACGCCTTTGGAAAGCAGTCATATTTTCAGTGAAATAGCCGGTTACGAGGTACTGCTGAAGCTGGAAAATATGCAGCGTACAGGCTCATTCAAGGTGCGCGGCGCTTCCAACTGTATCCAGACTTTAACGAAAGAGCAGCAGGCCCATGGCGTTATTGCCGCGTCGGCAGGCAACCATGCCCAGGGCGTAGCTTTGGGCGCGCAGGCGGCAGGCATCAAGGCAACTATCGTCATGCCTGAGGGCGCACCGCTGGCTAAGGTCGAGGCGACGAAGGGTTATGGCGCCGAGGTGGTTTTAAAAGGCGGCGTTTATGACGAGGCTTATGCCGAGTCGGTGCGGCTGCAGAAAGAAACCGGCGCGACCTTTGTGCACGCCTTTGACGATCCGGCGGTTATCGCCGGACAGGGAACTATCGGCCTGGAGATCTTAGAGCAATGTCCGGATATCCGTTCGCTGGTAGTGCCGATCGGCGGCGGTGGCCTGCTGGCAGGCATCGCTACGGCGGTCAAATCTGTAGCGCCGCATGTCAAGGTTTATGGCGTACAGGCCAGCGGAGCGCCGGCCATGTATTTATCCAAGCATGCCGGCAAATGGGTAGAGACCCCGGAAGCACATACTATTGCCGACGGCATCGCCGTAAAATCTCCCGGCAAAACTACTTTCGACCTGATCCAAAAATATGTCGATGATATTTTTGTCGTCAAAGACGACGATATCGCGGCGACGATCCTGTTAATGATGGAACGTGCCAAAATGATCAGCGAAGGCGCGGGTGCTATCGGCCTGGCCGCCATGCTGCACGGCAATATCCCTCATGCCGATAAGACTGCGGCTGTTATCAGCGGCGGTAATATCGACGTCAACATGATCTCGCGCATCATCGAAAACGGCCTGGTGAAATCCGGCCGCCGCATCAAGCTGCTGACCCATTTGACCGACAGGCCCGGCGAGCTGCGGCGTTTCGTTTCCTACATCGAAGAATACAGGGCCAATATCGTGTATATCTATCACGAGCATGCGGGGCGCAACCTGCCCATCGGGCAGACCCAGGTGGAAATGGACCTGGAGACCCGCGATCATGCCCATGCCGAGATCCTGGTGGCGGCTTTGCGCCGTGCCGGATACCGGGTGGAATTACTGTAAAAATATAATTGTTATCATTTATAAGTCATAGAAGCGGAGGCTTATCCATGTCAGAGTTAGTAGCGGTTATTTTAGCGGCAGGTAAAGGCACAAGAATGAAATCCAAACTGCCGAAGGTTTTACATAAGGTGGGCGGCCAGCCGATGCTGCAGCACGTACTTGATGCGGCTGACGCGGCCGGAGCGGCCCGCAAGGTCGTGATCGTGGGTCACGAAGCAGAGCTGGTGGAAGCAATGGTCGGCACTCAGGCGCAAATGGCGCTGCAGGCCGAGCAGCTGGGCACCGGACACGCAGTGATGCAGACGGAAGCCGTTTTAAAAGATTTTTGCGGCACAGTGATGATCATCTGCGGCGATACGCCGCTGTTGGAAGCGGCCGAACTGCGGAAATTCTATGAAGGCCACGTAGCCTCGCAGGCTGCGGCAACGGTGCTGACGGCGTTCATGGACGAGCCTGCCGGCTATGGCCGGATCATTCGTGACGCGGCCGGGAACGTTTTGGGCATCGTCGAAGAAAAAGACGCGACGGCAGAGCAGAAGGCCGTCAAAGAAATCAATACCGGTATTTACTGTGTGGAAGCACCGCTGCTTTTTGAGGTGCTGGCTACTTTGACCTGCGATAACGCGCAGGGTGAATATTATCTGACTGACGTTCTGGCGAAGCTGAACGCCATGGGTAAAAAAGTCGGAGGTGTCGCTACCGCCGACAGCGATATGATCATGGGCATCAATTCGCGCCGGCAGCTGGCCGAAGCTGAAGGGATCATGCGCCGCCGCATTTTAGATAAGCTGATGGACAGCGGCGTTACTATTATGGACCCGGCCAGTACCTTTATCGAGAAAGGTGTCGAGATCGGACCGGATACCATCATCTATCCCTATACCTGGCTGGAAGGCGCGACGAAGATAGGCGAAGATTGCCAGATCGGGCCTAATGTGCGCCTGACCAATGTCAGCGTCGGCAACGCTGCCCAAATGCAGTTCGTTTACGGACACGACTGCCGGGTCCAGGATAACGTAGTGATCGGGCCTTACGTGCATCTGCGCCCGGATACCGTCATCGGCGATAAAGTCAAGATCGGTAATTTTGTAGAAGTAAAAAATTCTTATGTCGGTACGGGCAGCAAACTGCCGCATCTCAGCTATATCGGCGACAGCGACATCGGCGGCGGCGTCAATATCGGCTGCGGCTGCATCACCGTTAATTATGACGGCAAGAAAAAACACCGCACTACCATCGAAGACGACGCCTTTATCGGCTGCAACAGCAATATGGTCGCGCCTGTTACCATTGGCGCCGGGGCCTATATCGGCGCCGGCTCGACGATCACCAAAGACGTACCGGCAGACGATCTGGGTATCGGCCGTGCGAAACAGAAGAATATTGAAGGCTGGGCTGCCAAATACCGCAACAGCTGATTTTAGAGAAAAAACGGTTTTTAGTACTTGTGGATTTGTGGCTAATAGTTGTATACTATTAATGATTAACTAAACCTTAAACATTCTTGGAGGGATGGGACAATGTTGTCAGATGAGAATAAACTCAGAATTTTTTCCGGTAATGCCAATCCTGATTTGGCACGAGAGATCGCCGCTTATTTAGGAACTACTGTTGGCGATGCCGTTATTAACCGTTTTAATAATGGCGAAGTACAGGTAATGATCAATGAAAGCGTGCGCGGCAAAGATATTTTCATCGTGCAACCTACCTGTGGCCCGGCAGTCAACGATAACGTCATGGAACTGCTGATCATGGCTGACGCCTTTAAACGCGCTTCGGCCAGTCACATTACAGCAATCATCCCTTACTATGGTTATGCGCGTCAGGACCGTAAAGCACGCGGCCGCGAGCCGATCACTGCCAAATTGATGGCAGACCTTCTGGAAAGCGCCGGCATTACCCGCGTCGTTACCATCGACCTGCATGCTGCTCAGATCCAGGGCTTTTTCAACATCCCTTTCGACCATATGCCCGGTGGCCCGATCCTGGCAGAATATATCAAAGAAAAGAATCTTGACGACATGATCGTCGTTTCTCCTGACCTGGGCGGCGTCAGCCGTGCCAGAAATATGGCGGAGCGTTTGAACTGCGGCCTGGCCATCATCGATAAACGCCGCCCCGAACCAGGCGTAGCGGAAGTAATGAACCTGATTGGTTCAGTAGAAGGCAAAACTGCGATTTTAGTTGACGATATGGTCGATACGGCAGGCTCTTTGACCGAAGGCGCCCGCGCTCTCAAGAAATTCGGCGCGAAAGAGATCTATGCCTGCTGCACCCATCCGGTGCTGACTGATCCGGCCTTGAGCCGCATCGCTCAATCCGACATCACAGAGCTGGTAGTTACCAATACCATCCCTCTGCCTCCTGCCAAAAAGCATCCGAAGATCAAAGTCCTTTCGGTAGCGCCGATCCTGGCGGAAACTGTACTGCGTATTTTCAACGACTGGTCTGTCAGCCAGCTGTTTGAGAAATAAAAAGCTTATTCAAGTATTGAGAGAGGCTTGTCCCAGGGGGCAAGCCTCTTTGACGTAAGTGAGGAGAAGACTGTGCGACTGATCTATATACTGGCGATTTTGACGTTTATCGGCATGGCTGCCCTGTGGGGCGGCTGGTATGGCCTGTGTCGGCGCAAACTGGCGGCAGCGCTGGCGGCAGCCTGCATCCTTGTGGGCGGCGGCCTGCTGCTGCTGGCGGTCTTGCCGGGCAGCAGCTTTTATGGGACGACGGTAACGGCTGAACCCGCCGCCGGCAAAAATGTGGCCCTGACCTTTGACGACGGCCCCTATCCTCCTTATACTGACGAGCTGCTGGCAGTCTTGCAGCAGCGGCAGGTCAAAGCGACATTTTTTATGGTGGCAGCAAATGCCAGGCAGCATCCTGAGCTGGTGGCGCAAATAGCGGCGCAGGGACACGAGGTTGCCCTGCACGCTTTGCAGCACCGTGATTTTTTAAAGCTGACGCCTGACCAGCAGCAAAGTGATGTGGCAGCAGGCAAGGAATTATTGGGAAAACTGAGCGGACAGCAGATCACCCTGATGCGCCCGCCGCACGGCTTTCGCGACTGGTCGGTGCTGGCGACGCTGCGGCAAAACGGTTTGACAGCCGTTAACTGGTCGGTGATCCCGCGCGACTGGACTAATCCCGGCAGCGAGGTGATCGTGCAGCGGGTCATGGAGCAGGTGCAGCCGGGGGCGATCATCCTGCTGCATGACGGCGACAGCCCCAAGTATGCGGCCTCCCGTGAGCAGACTGTGCAGGCAGTGCCTGCTATTATCGACAAACTGCGCGCGGCAGGGTATAATTTTGTTACTGTAAGTGAACTGATGCACAAAGGAGAATGACATGAAACTTATCGTTGGTTTGGGAAATATCGGGAAAGAATACGAGGCTACCCGTCATAATATCGGCTTTATGGTGATCGATGAGCTGGCGCGCCGCTGGGGCGTCAACAGCTGGAAAACTGACCGCAACGCCATGTGCGGCGAATACCGCAGCCCGGAAAAAGTGCTGCTGCTGAAACCGACGACCTATATGAATCTCAGCGGTGTCGCAGTCGGCGCTTATGCCAATTTTTTTAACGTCGACCCGGAAGATATTGCCGTGATTCAGGACGATCTTGATCTGCCGGTGGGGCAGGTACGGGTGCGCCGCAAGGGCAGCGCCGGTGGCCATAACGGCATCAAATCCATTCAGGAACATTTGGGCACGGGCGAATTCCCCCGTTTCAAGATCGGTATCGGGCATCCGTCCCATAACAATAAAGCCGTTATCAAACACGTACTGCAGCGCTTCAGCAGCGAAGAGCAGGAGCTGGTGACAGCAGCCATCGGCAAAATGGCCGACGCGCTGGAGCTGTGGCTGAAAGGCGACATGGAAGCCGTGATGCAGGAATATAATAAAAAGCCGCCCAAAGTTAAGGAAGAAACAGCGGCGGCTGAGGAATAATTTAAAAGCAGTCTCAAACAGACATTCAATTTTGGAATGTCTGTTTTTTTATGCAAAAGTAAAGAAGTACAACTGCCGCAAAAAATAAACCCGGCCATAGCTGACCGGGTAAAAATATCGGATATATGAATAAAAAGTGAACTTCTGTTTGTGAACTTGAATGTAAAGTGCTATACTAAGGCGAGAGATAGCAAATGAGTTGGCTTATCAGTCCCGTAGCGGATTGGTGGTGAGACTATGAGTGTATATCAGGCATTATCATTGATGATTGCTTTTGGTATCCTCGTGGCAACCATTATTCTTGCCGTAAAATAGCAAGAAAATGAGCCCAACATGAGTATGCGGGCCCATCTTCAAGTATACATTGTTACGAGATGAGCCAACGCAACCAAACATTTGCTATCTCTTTGTATTTATATTATACCGTACCTGTCAAGTAAATTCAAATCCCAGTTAAACTGCATCAAATACAGTTTAACTGGGATTTTTTTATTTTTCTTTTTTATGCAGCTTTCTTCCAGAAGCAAGCTGCGCAAAGTTATTGCCTTTTTACCGCATTAGTTGCAAGTAGCAACGCCGCAAATAATGCAATGGTAAAACGGACAGCGTAAGAGGCGATTGAATAATGAGCCTCTGTAGATTGCTGACTTTCTTTCAAGAAAGTATAATGTGATTTTGCTGCCAAAAGAAATGAACATTAAAAAAGTCTGAAAAAACAAAAATTGGAATTTCAAAGAAAAAGAAAATTTAAAGAAAAAATTGAAAACCAGTGTCCGGCAAGCCGTGACACCGTGCAGCTTACTTCTCTCCTGGCGGCTGGCAAAACGTAAGGGCAAAAGACAGCCAAGCTGCGTCGAATATATCCGTTAGTATGTCTTGTGGGGGGGTACAAGTGTGTTATAATAGGTGCGAATATTATTTTAACAAATGTTTTTAAGGTTTAAGTAAATAAAATCGACTTTTTAACAAAGTAAGACAAAGGCGGAACAATATTTTCAGCAGCGCAGAGTGGAGGTGTTATGGTGTACGATGAAAAATGCCTGAAAAATATCGGCGGCAATATCCGCTTTCTGCGCATGGCCAGACAGCTGAGCCAGCAGGAGCTGGCTGAACGTATCGGTATCAGCCAGACCCATCTGAGTAATCTGGAACATAACCACAGCAGTGTGAATCTGAAGCTGCTGCTGCGTATCGCCAATGTGCTGGAATGCCCCCTGGAAATCTTTTTAGATACCAATGCGGCGCTGTACTGGGGCAAAGAGCAGGCTGAAAAGGCTGCGACTGAGCAGGACACCCCGGAAGAAGTTTATACCTTAGAGGAAGTGCGGCAGCTTTTGCAGCTGCTGCGGGGGAAATAAAGAGTAAGCTGCACAGCAAAGGAGTGAAGAAATGCTGGAAATAAAATCAGCAGACGCGGCAGAGCTGGCCCGCATTATGACGCAGTCTGCGTCTGTCGAACCGTGTAACGGTGATAAAAACAGTGTCGTCGTCAGCAGTAATAACGCCAGCGCTGCGGACAGCAACAGTAGTGCCAGTATCGGCCCTACTGTCAAACCATATATGCGTTTTTATGCCGGGCCGGTCACGCAGGACAGCGGCCAGCCAGGCATTCGGTTCGACTTTAACTACGGCGCCCGTGTCGAAGTGCCGGCGGGTGATTACCGGGTCCGGTTTCTGGATCGGGAGGCCTGCCTGACGCTGTACGATGCCGCTGTCAGCGGCGTGCTGGTGACCAGTAGTAAAAAGTATTTTGTCGATTTCCGCATCGAGGTCTACGAAAAAGGCAAGCTGATCTTCGCCCATGATTTAAATTTAGCGGGTAAAAAAGTGCTGATCAAATTCCCGGTCGGCATTTTAGGAGATATTTTAGCCTGGTTCCATTATGCTGAAATTTTTAGAAAAAAGCATAAATGCGAACTGTATTGCGCCATGGCAGAGGATATGATCGAGATCATCAAGCCTGGCTACCCGGAGATCAACTTTGTCCAGGCAGAAGAACGGCCGGAAGGACTGTACGCCAGCTATTACATGGGTATTTTCTTTCCCTGTGACGACAGGGAACACCAGCCGGTAGATTTCAGAGTAGTGGGGCTGCATAAAAACGCACCCTGCATCCTTGGGCTGAAAGCGGACGAACAGCGCATCAAACTGCTGCCAAAGAATAAAACACGCAGGATCAAAGAGCCCTACGTCTGTATCGCGGCGCAGGCCAGCAGTCAGGCTAAGTATTGGAACAACGGCCGCGGCTGGCTGAATGTGGTCAAACACCTCAAAGAGCTGGGCTACCGGGTACTGTGCATCGACAGGGAAAATAATTACGGTATGGGCAGCCGCTACAATATCATTCCTTACGGAGCGGAAGATTTTACCGGCCGCAGACCCTTGCAGGAGAGGATAGATATTTTATACCATGCCGATTTTTTCGTGGGTCTGTCCAGCGGGCTCAGCTGGGTAGCCAACGGCGTAGGGATACCGGTAGTGCTGATCAGCGGTTTTACTTTGCCGGTAAATGAATTTGCGACGCCGTACCGTGTCATCAGCTACCATGTCTGCAACGGCTGCTGGAACGATACGCGGGTAGTATTCGACCATAAAGATTTTGAATGGTGTCCGCGGCATAAAGGCACTGACAGGCAGTTTGAATGCAGCCGCTACATCACGCCGGAAGCGGTGAACAAAGTCATCGACCGGCTGATGGCAGACTATAAACTAAAGCCGCAGAAACAGGCTGTGAATAAAAAGAAGATGAAGGGTGAGCAGTGATGAAAAAGAGAGAGAAGAAATTACAGGCACAAAGTATTCTGGCAACAGTAGTGATGGGGATGAATCTGGTCAACGCTGCCGCACCGGCAGCGGCGTTGGCAGCAGCTGAACAGCCGGAACCGCTGCCTAAACAGGCAGTCGGCGAAGCGCAGCAGGAAGATCTGCAGGCCTATGCCTATGAAGCACTGCCGATACTGGCAGGCTATGTGGACGAAATGATTTTCAGCAAGGCCGAGGCTGCTGTTTACAATGTTGAGAGCGGGCAAACCAGCAATATAAACAGCACAGGTGATTATGATGTAGTACATGTAAAAAGTGGTGGTACTTGTAGTATAGGTACAAATATGGCTACAGTAGATGTAGCTGATGGCGGTTCACTGAATATAGGTATACATGTAGGCGGATTCCAACCTTTAACCATTTCTGGTGGTAATGTCAGTGTTACTGAAAATCGTTTTGGTGGTATTGATGTGTTGGATGGTAATGTCAATATAGGTAGTAATAAGACCCAGACTACTGTTTCCGGCGGTACTTGTACCATTGATGTCAATGCACAGAAAAATTATGTTTATGGCGGTACCAGTATTATCAAGGCAATGGATACCAGCGATAGTACGCAAAGAAACCAGGTGATTTCCGGCGGTGTAGGTATTGTCAATGTTATGAACGCTACCAGCGCCTATAATCAACAGGTGCAAACAATACATGGCGGCAGCGGCGTTGTGGGGACGATGCTGGATGGCTGGCAGTGGATCAAATCAGCCGGTGCCGAGGGGCATATAGGGACTATGAGCGGCGGTACACAATATGCAAGTGCAGGTAGGGCAACTATAGGAACGATGTACAACGGCGGTTCCCAAAATGTAGGAAAAGATGCCAACGCTGAAATAGTAATCATGAGTGGTGGTAAACAGCAAGTTACTGGTACAGGTAATATAGTAAAGATGATTAACGGTGTGCAGTATGCAGATGGTACAGCCAATATCGAAACCATGATCAATGGTAACCAAACTATAGGCTGGAAAATTGCTGGTTCAGGTGCAGTTGGTACGATTCAGAACATGAGTAATGGTATGCAAATAATTTACAGCGGCCATACAGGTATTATTGATACTATGGATGGCGGATATCAGTATGCCGGTTATAATGCTGCTGCTGGTAACGGTATTATTAAAGCCATGAATAGTGGTCAGCAGTATGTATATGATGGCGGCAGCGGCACTATTCTGAAGATGGCCGGCGGTGGAGCCATGCAGATCATTGGTATGACTGGTTCGGCTGCTGTCGGCAGTATTGAAGTTATGGAAACGGGCACTCAGATTATTGGCTATCAGAACGGCAATTTTGCTACGGGCAGTATCACATCAATGAATGATGGTGTGCAGATCATCGGCCATAGCGGCGGTTCCGGTATTGGCACTATTGCAATGATGAACAATGGCAGCCAGGTCATCAACAACGCCGGCACGGGTATGGTCACGTCCCTGCTGGGCGGAGAG
Source organism: uncultured Phascolarctobacterium sp. (assembly GCA_900545535.1). Classification (GTDB taxonomy): domain Bacteria; phylum Bacillota; class Negativicutes; order Acidaminococcales; family Acidaminococcaceae; genus Phascolarctobacterium. Next base: position 105,294 of record UQZN01000006.1, on the reverse strand, counting down.
CAGATCGTCAACAACGGCGCCAAGGCAATCAATACTACTATTGCCGGCGGTACGCAGAAGATTAATTCAGGCGGTATTGCTGTCAGCACGACTATTAAGGCTGGTCAGCAGATCGTCAGTGTTGGCGCTGTAGTCAGCGGCGCAGTTTTAAGCGGCGGTGTGCAGCAGGTATATGATGGGACTAATCTGCACGACATCACCTTTGAGGGCGGCACGCAGGCGGTCATGGACGGTGCTACTGTCAGCGGTATGCAGGCTGTGACCAGCGGCGGTACGGCCACTGATACAACTGTCAACAGCGGCGGCGTGCAGTATATCGAAGCCGGTGCTGTTATCAGCGGCACTGTTTTAGATGGCGGTACTTTACGCCTGGCACAGGCCGACAGCGACTATACACTAAACAATACCCTAACGATCAATAACGGCGTGCTTGATCTGACAGACGGCGCCGGTCTAAAGCGTAATCTGCGTGCTGTACCTGTTTATCAGAAGCTGACCATGAGCGACCTGCAGGGCAGCGGTGGCGATATCCATATGGATACGGATCTGGCCAATAATGATGGCGATAAGATCATCGTCAAGGACAGTAATATTGGCACGGGAACATACGGTGTTTATGTCACTGACCAGAGCATCGTCACTGATAAGGAAGTGACAGGACATCTGCTGCTGGTAGATGACCAGAGTAAGAAACTGAAATTTAAGGGTGTGACCGTTAATAACGGTGGGCTGTGGGATGCGACACCGATCTTAAATGAAGAAACCAACCAGTGGTATTTGACGAAAATCGTGAAAACAGCGAATAACGATACCCAGGTACTGTTATTTGATGCCGATAACAGCTACGCCATGTGGCGTAATACCAACGACAGTCTGCGCAGCCGTTTAGGAGAACTGCATGGCGATGCAGAGCATGACAATGGCATCTGGGCACGCACACAGGCGGGCAGGTTCAGCGGTTTCGGCTACGAAGGCCGCTATAACCTGTACCAGCTGGGCTATGACCAAAAAGCCGATGCCAGGAGTACCTATGGTTTAGCTGTAGACTACGGCGACGGTACTGGTGATTATATTAAGGGCAGTGGTAAAGATAAACTGACAGCATTCAGTTTATACGGCGTTTGGCAGGGCAAACGCGGTGCTTATACCAATGTCACGGCGCGGGCGGGTATCTTTGATACCGACCTCAAATCTTATGGTGATTACCCGGACAAAGCCAGCTATAAGGAACACGCCTACAGCATCAGCGTGGAATACGGCCAGCGCTTTGATTACCAGCAGGGCCTGTTCTTCGAGCCCCAGGCACAGTTTACGCTGGGGCATTTGAGTGGTATCAGTTACACCACCGACAGGGGTGCTAATGGCTATATCGAAGGGCTGAACAGCGCTATCGGGCGTATCGGCTTCATTATGGGGCAGAAGGTCAAAAACGGCAGCGATATTTATTTAAAAGCCGACCTGCTGCACGAATTTGCCGGTAAGCGTGACTTGCAAATGGCATCGGACGCTGGCAGTACTAACGATATTTTGAGCAAGCATAACGACTACGGCGATACCTGGTTCGAGCTGGGGCTGGGCGCTAATATCAAACTGAGTAAAGACAGCAGTTTCTACGGTGAGGTGGAACGGGGCTTCGGCGGCGATATCAATAAAAAGTGGAGCGTCAACGCCGGGTTAAGATTTACATTCTAAGTGAGCGCTTGTTGATATACAGTAGGTTGTAGCGGTAAAGTTTCAGGCAAAACAAAAGTACCTGATATGAAGCTTGTTCATATCAGGTACTTGATTTTGCATAGGGGAAGTGGTTGAAAAACTTTGGTTCAGTGCGGGTCAGTTGTTATTTATTGGCTATGAGCCGCCAGAGCAGGCGCAGAAAACCGAATAGTTTGTGATTTTTGATATAGCTTACACCTCCGTAGTATTGCTGCTTTGCAGGTAAAGATTTTCTCTGTATGACAATGCCGAGTTGCCCGGAAGCCGGACAGCGAGCAAAGCTAAACAGGACTTGCCACAGTGCGCAAAGTTCTTTGCGCAGCTTGCTTCTGGAAGAAAGCTGCATAGACAAAAAAGTAAGTCCTAAATTAAAATCATCGACATAAGGAATCTTTGCTGACTTTCTTTCAAGAAAGCGGAATAAAAAAGAAATCTAAAAATGAAAACATTAAAGATAAAGAAAAATTAAAAGAAAACTTCGTGTTCTTTGAAAAGCAGCCCTTTTAAGCAAAGGGGCTGCTTTTTGCATACCATAGCGCTTTACCCCGTATTATCTGCCCGCCGGGCTTCATCAACCCGTCGCCGGGTGAATCGCGCAGATACCATAAGTCCCAGCGTGTTTCGGCGTCGCCGCTGTAAGGGCCGTAGCCGTCGATGAGCGCCGCTTCGCAGTGGGTCAGCACGTTCCAGCGGTCAATGGGGATAGCCAGCCCCTGCGCCAGCTGGGCGACCAGTTTACCGGCCGCGTCGATCTGCTTCGGTGTGGGCGGATACTTGCCCAATTCAGCATCTTTGCCGTTATGTGGCAGCGCGCCGTGGGCACAGCAGAGGGCGATACCGATGGCACCGGTGTTGCGGTGCCAGGTGTGGCTTTTAAGCTGTGTGAGCTGGGTGCAGGTCTTGTAGACGCTGCCGTCGGCGTCGATGTTGAAGTGGTAATCGTCGTAAAGCTGGCCGTAGCGTCCTGCCGTCCAGTGCAGATAGATCTGTGAGATGCGGTTGCGTCCCAGGGCGATAAGCTCGGCGAGTGCTGCCGCAGTAAGCAGCGGTGTTGATGATGTTTGCAATTGCATGATGATGCTCCTTTCGAGGCTGGTTGAGAGAGGTACGGTGTTTCTTTGGTGTTGCCGCAGATTGTTCTGCTTCTGGTTGGTGCCGCACCCTCTCACTCTTATATGGCTTTTCAGACCCTGTTTTTTAACCTGCCAGTGTAAAAAATTTTAAAACTGTAAAATTTACTGCTGTAAGCGGCAGAGAAAATTTATTTCTGTAAAGGGGGTTAAAAATGACCTTGTAAAAAGCCATATAAGAGTGGGGGATATTATTTCTGACGCACTAAGCAGATGCAGAATCTTGTAAATCGTAAAAGCCTTGAGAAGCTATTAAATCTTTTAAAGCTTTAAAATCTGTAAATCCTTCACAGTTACTTATGATTTTGACTTGAAGTTTTTAAGTTTTGATCATGGTTCTGGTATTGCTGATCTACGTTAGAAGTAATACGTACACTCTAAATTTAGCGAAAGCAGGTAAAAAACATGAAAGATTCTTTAGCTTCACAACAAAAATCTCAAAAGACGGGCGGCGATGTGCTGAGTGCCCGTCTTTTGTATTTGGCGCTGAAATGCCCCTTACTGCAGGGAAAACCTTGTCAGACGGCGGCTGTACAGCCAGTTGGGCCGCGGCCATTAAAAACAGCGAAGCCGCTAAAAGAGGATGATGCTTTGGTAGAACTGCGTATCGTTTTGCCCTATGGTCTGCGCAAGCAGGCCCAGGACGAGCACATCAACTGCAGCGCTTTGTTCCGCCGGGCGCTTAGGCGCAGTTTAACGTCACGGCGTGGCTTAGGGTCAAGGTGTGACTAGTGACGCATTTTGCAGTGATCGAAAATGCGTGGCTGGAACCGCCGCAGCAGCTGCCGGAAGCAGTATATAATTGTGAATTGTGTGCTGAGGCTGTTTGTGCCGGTGATCCGTATATCGAGCTGGACGGGCTCATTATTTGTGCGGACTGCCTGGACGGGCTGACGGCACGCGAACTGGCAGTAGAGGTGTTGAATAATAAGATCATCACAGCAGGGTGAGATAAGGGGATGTATTGATGACAGTTACTTTCGCAGAAACAGCGGAGTGTGATAAATGGAGAGAAACAGTGGCTTTGGCACAGCAGGGCAATAAAAAAATGCTGGGCGTGATTTTGCAGGCTTTTGATATCAAACTGCGTAAAATAGCGCATATCAGCACATACAAAGACTTTGCTGAGGACGGCGAGCAGATCGAAAGGATAGCTGTAGTGAAAGCGCTGGAAAAGTGGGGACAGCGGCAGGATTTTGAGAAGCTGCCGGCCTTTATCGTCAGTAAGTCGTATACGGCGCTCAGCAGTGAATGGAAGCGGCGGCATAAGGACGAAGAAATGACCTGTCCTTATGAAATAGAAAACGGTTGTGAATTTGCCGAGGAAGTGCTGACGGCAGATGCGGCGCAGACGGCACGTACTTATTTTGAGCAGCAGCAACTGCAGCAGGATTTTGCGGAGGTGCGGGAATTGCTGGTACAGCTTTCGCCCAAGCAGGAAGAATTGATAGAATTACACTTTTTGGAAGGCTGGAGCAACGGCGAGCTGGCGCAGAGGTTTGGCGTTACCCCGGCTGCGATCAGCAAAACGATCAAAAAAGGGCTGACTAAACTGCGTCAGCTGCTGCTGGCTGCGCATCAGGCCGAGAAACAGCGGGAAGCGGAAGAACTGATGATGTAATAAGTAATGGCAGAGATCGGCAGGTGTAGGCCGACAGGTCGTTATGGCACTGCCAGTCAGGGTAATCTGCCTGGGGCAAGGCGTTTACGGCCGCTTGGGCAGAGAAACCCGTAAGTGCGCCTGAACATATAAGCAAAATAACTGCTGAAAATACTGCGAAGGATGTGCTGAAAAATGGAAAAACCTTATGAACAGATACGGCGGATGGTAAAACTGTTTGAATATAACAGGCTGAAGCTGCGATTTAGAAACGAAGATGAGCGGGCGAGGTTTATTGATGGCTGGGCAGAACGTTTCTGCGAGACGGACGACGCTGAATGGAATATTGCGGTGACTATTATGACTGCCCGCCGCCGCGAACCGAACTTCTATAATATGGAAAAAGCCCTGCGCGAAGCGCAGGGCATAAGAATGGAACGCAGACTGCAGGAAAAGCAGAGAGCGCAGAATGAATGGCGCAGGGAAGAACAAAGGCGGGAAGAAGGTCGGGAAGAAAATAGCACTGGGGAAGTAAGAACTGGATTAAGAACTGCCGCCCAAACAAGCAGCAGAGCAACTACCGTTAACATACAAAAAAGAGCCTTGCAGCTGCAAGGCTCTTATAATTTGAAAACTCCGCCAAAAACACCCGAAGAAATAGCGCAAGAAGCACTGTTGAGGTATGAGAGGAAGGGGAGAGGTTTCTCAAAATAGAATAAATTATAGTAATAATATTTTTCGGGAAATATATTATTACTATTCTTGCGGAATAATGTTGCTTAAATTCAACAAAAAAGATTTGTATTGATCGTACTCCTTTAATGTTAAAAGTTCATATTTATTATTATCTAAATCAATTATGTTGTCGAATGAAATATCGTTATAATCTTCACTGTTAAATCCAAGTGTTGAAATGATCAATTGTGTATCTTTGTCAATATTTTCAAATAGATAGTAGAAGAGTATCTGACGCTTTTCATCATCAAGTTCAACATTATTTGGGCTATCTAGAATTAAAGGAAATTTAATCGCATTTGGATTGAATAAATGTTTCACTCTTAATAAATTAAAATACCAAATTACTGTTGCTATTGGTTTATTACTTCCTCCCGCAACAAACGTATTCTTAATGTTCTCAAAGTTTTTGCTATCAAGCTCTTTTAAACCGAATTTTTGTTTATCTATAATCATATATTCGCAGTATTTTTTATTGACTTGTTTTTTCAAATCATCATATTTACGTTTTTCCTTATTTTCTGCTTTGAGTTTTTCAGCTATCTTTTCTAATTCTTCGCTTTTCGTGTTCCAATCTTTTAATAAACTATCTTTTACTTCAATGTACCCCTTGTGCTTTAAAGCATCATTAATTTCTTTAGAATTCATATTGAGTTTTCTTTCATATTCTTGTAGAGCATCTAAAGTAGTCTTATAAACATTTTCCTGCTTTTTAATCTCCTTATCAATCTTTAGGAGAGATACTTCAAGTTCGTTACTTAAAAAAAATAAGTCATCAATTGTGTTACACTTTTCAATACGAGATTCTAAGTCGTCTTTTATTTCCGCTTTGCATAGAGGACATACATGATTATTAATATCGTGGAGTTCAGTTTTTGCCAAGTTAACTGATAGGTTTAAGTCTTTAAGATTTGATAAAAGTGTGTATTTTTCGTTTCTCAAATTAATTAGAGAATTCTTTGTCACATTCATTTTATTAACAATATAAGCATATTCATTTTTGTTTTTTTCTACTTCTTTTCGTAAGCTATCAAGGCTCAGTGAATATGAATTGTTTTCAAGACTTTTATCAATTCGCTCTAACATTTTATTAAGCATAATGACTTCTTCGTTATAATGACGTTGCATTTCATTAAGCAAGTCAATTCTTTTAATTAGCTCATAGTATTCCTTGTCGAAAACACCGAAATGACTATAAAGGACATTTTCTTTATAGCTAGAATATTGCCCTAAAGACTTGAAGGAATTAAAGTGTGTTCCGTCCATTTTGTCTTGATCTAAATAATTTAAAATATAACTAAACACAGGGGGGGTTAATTCTAATTTATCATGGTCACGACTAGGCAATTCAATATTAAATTGATAAATATCTGATAAAAACTCAGATAATTCCATTCTGTCAATGGTGTTTAATAAAAGCTCGTTTGAAGAATCAAATACTTTAAACAATCGATCATATCTATAAATCAAATAGCGTTTATTATTAATAGAAAAATCTAAAATATAAGTTTTGTTTTTTTCGTCCCAAGTATCATCAAAAAAGCAATCAGCACCCAAAGTATGATAGATACTTTTTAGAATTATAGATTTACCTTTTTTATTTCCATCTGTTCTACTTGAAGTAATAATATTTTTCCCTGATTTGAAGCTAACTATTTTAGCCTTTTTTTCACTGGTAGAGAAAATATAAAGTTTATTTATTATTAGGTTGTGCATAAACACCCTCCTCATTTCTCATTAATATTAATAGCATAAAGGCCTTTATCTCAGATGTAATATACTCAATTGGAAAAGAACTTCCAAATTTATTTGTTAGTGTGTCAATAATACAGGGTATATCTCCATTTAACTCATCAATATGAGAATTTATATATGTGATAATTTCAATCTCTTTATCTTGCAGTAATTTGCTCCTTAGAAGGTTGTTTACTATTTTTGTCAATGCGGTTCTTTTTTTTATTCTATCGTTGTATGAAGTATAGGTGCTATCTATAAAACTGATAGATTTAGATACAGCAATGTCAGTTTTTTCAGAATATCTATTTAATATAGCTTCGACTTCTTTTCTTGTCATACCTTTTTTTTCAACTAAGTTACTATAATCTTCGCTTTGTAACTCATAAGATGCTTTTTGCATTATTGTGTCGGATAATAAAGTAAACAATGCCTGAGTTTTTTTTGGCTCTTCGCCCTTAACTTCTACAAAAAAATTGACAGTTTGACCCAAAAGACTATTATGAGGATTAATCAAATCCATTGTAGTATAAATGTAATAAATATCTTGAAGAGTTACATCGACAGATAAGTTAAGTTCTTTTTTTAGTTTTGATTTAATTTTATCTTTACAACTATCACTTAAATCCAAAAAATTTAATTCCCCACATGTTGAATGTAGAGTATTATCAAAACTTTTTAATGCAGTGTTGGATACTATAGCAACCTTTAAAGCTACACAATTGTCTATTGACAATTGCTTAAGTAAATATAGTTTGCCTAAAACCGACTTACCAGTTTTATCTAACTTAACAAGTTGCGATAGTGTATAGGGACTTGCATTATTGTGAGTTTTAACTTGATAAAATTCATAGGAATCGTTTTGGTGAACTTCAATGTCACAGACATAATCAAATACTATACTAAAATCTTTTCCGGTTTTGTATGTATCAAAAAGTTTTTCTAATCCCCAGAGAACTTCATTTCTAAACCTACTTTTGCTTCTTGCACCAGATAGATCATACGGCAATTTCATGTAGAAACTAGGTTTGCTCATCAATACACCTCCGATCTTAAAAATAGTATAATAATATAAATATTTTACCATATTTAAGGTAGAAAAGTCGATTGAAGTATTAATAATCTGAAAATAATGCATCATTTCTTACGTTATTTGTAGATGTTGTGATATGAGCTATCTCCACACTAATAAGTTAGAATAGGATGTTTTGATTAGTTGCAGAAATTTTAAAGACATCTGAAACAATTAGATATTAATATTAAAAATTATCATCTTTAAAGTACGATCAAAAAGGAAAAGATATTTTCAAAAAACTGGATAATTTTATGAAAGCTGTAGATAAAGAGCTTGTGTAAGGAATATTAAAGGAGGTCATCAAACATACGAAGTTGAAATGGAATCGCTTGAAAAATAAAATTGAACTACTTATGCTGACAAAGCTTCGAGTTGTTTCTTCTTGATCAAATTTAATCATTTGGAAGAAAATAGATTCAAAGAACGCATTATATCAGTTTTTTATAAGGGAAGTATTTATAAAAAAGAAAACGGTAACTATATTAGTTACCGTTAAATATAACTATGTCTTTACAAATTAACCACTAGTCGAAGAAGATTATTATGTTGGTGAGAATATCGATTCGCAGAACTGTTTGAGTATGGTGGAGACGAAGAGGATCGAACTCTCGACCTTACGGATGCGAACCGTACGCTCTCCCAGCTGAGCTACGTCCCCACTATGTTATTTATCTTACTCCTGTCGGCGCAAAATTTCAAGTATATTTTTAGCTTTGGGGCTTTCCTTCATGTATACACACGCGCTTATTGACAACTTTTGCCGCTGGTGCTACACTTTAAAGTAATTTCATAAGTATTTGATCGATGATGAGGATTAGTAGCTTTGCCAAGCGGACCTCAGCGAGCCGGTGACAGTGCAAGTCCGGCGTTTGGCGGCAGAGTGAATGGACCTTTAAGATACGGCTTGAGCCCGCAAGGGGGTAGACGCCGTCGGGAGGCTTCGCCCGTTACCAATGAAGGGGATATCGGCTGCGGCCCGTATCTTAGCGAGCGGACCTTAATCGGTCAAGCAGGGTGGTACCGCGAAAGTTGTGTCTTTCGTCCCTACATGGGGATGAAGGGCTTTTTTATTTGCCCAGGCTGAAGGAGGCTTATATTATGGAGAAAGAAAAAAATACCAGGCTGCCGTTGGTAGACCTGATCGAAGTTAAACCGATGCAGGACGGCTACCGCTGGGTAGCGATTACGGCGATGCTGTTTGCTATCGGTATCATCCTGCATACGGTCAGCCCCAATGTGGGCGGCGTGACGCCGAACTGGACGATCGCCATGTATTCTATCGTTATCAATCTGACGAACCCGACGCTGTCGCAGGCGGTGGGCATCGGTTTTATTGCGGGCGTGACGCTGGTGCCGTCGTCGAAGTCGGCTTTTCCGCTGGGCAATATCGCCAGCGAGCTTTCGGGGGCGATCACCTGCTGCATTTTGGTAAAAGCTATGCTGCGCTGCGGCTTGGGCAAGTGGAAGCTGCGCCCGCTGATAACGGGCTTTTTGGCAACTATGGCCAGCGGAGGTGTGTTTACCTTCATTTTAAAGATCGTTCTGGGCCTGCCGCTGCACGTCTGGCTGTATGCTATGCTGCCCGTGGTGGCGATCATCGGCGCGCTGAACGGCGTGATCACCTTTTTGCTGTTCGGGCCGGTGCGGAAGCTGTTTTTTGTGCAGGAGGACGATGACTGATGGAGAGCGTTATCAAGCTGGAAAATTTTTATTTTGCTTATAATAAATCGGACCTGGTGCTGCAGGACATCGATCTGGAGATCAAAAAGGGTTCGTTCACGGTAGTGGCCGGGCCCAGCGGCGCGGGCAAAACTACCTTGTGCAAGGCGATGACGGGTATCGTGCCTTTTTATATGGGCGGTCGCTACAGCGGCGATGTGCAGGTGCTGGGCGAATCGACTAAAGGCCGCCGGGTGTCGGACATCGCGATGCGTGTGGGCCTGATGCTGGAGGATTACGAAAGCCAGCTGGTTTCTCTGACGGCTGGTGAGGAAGTGGCTTTCAGTCTGCTGAACCACGGTTTTGCGCCGGAGGAAGTGGCGGAGCGTACCCGCAAGGCTTTGGAGGACGTGGGCCTGCCGGGGCGTGAGAGTTATCAGCTGGACGAGCTGTCAGGCGGTCAGCGGCAGCGTTTGCTGCTGGCGGCGACTTTGGCGGTGCGTCCTGAGATCATTGTGCTGGACGAGCCGGTATCGGCTATGGACCCGGACGGGGCCAACGCGTTGTACGAGCTGTTATACACGATCCACAAGCGCTACGGTACGACGATCGTGGTGGTGGAGCACCGGGTGGATTATCTGCTGCCGTATGTGACGGATCTGGTGGTGTTGAAGGAGGGTCAGCTGGTGACGGCTGATACTTTTGCCGCGGCGGCGCGGACGATGTATGAAGACGAGGAGCTGCGCCCGCTGGTGCCTGCGTTATGGCAGGTGAAGCTGGGTGTCGAGCAGCGTTTCGGTATCAGTCTGGGCGAGTGGCGGACTGAGGCTGAGGCGGCTGCGGAGTTACAGCTGCTTGGTTTTGAAGGGGGGAACGCCTGATGCTGGAGGCTAAAGAGGTCAATTTTGCTTACCGCAGGGGTCTGCCGGTACTGAACGATATCGACTGCACGATCGGTGACGGCGAGTTTGTGGCGCTTTTGGGCCACAACGGCAGCGGCAAGACTACTTTGAGCCGTCTGTTCATGGCACTTCTGCATCCCCGCAGCGGGCAGGTGCTGGTGGACGGCGAGGACATCGTCAATTATGAGCCGGCCGACCTGGCGGATAAGATCGGTTATGTGTTCCAGAACCCGGACCTGCAGATCCTGGAGGATACGGTTTTTGATGAAGTGGCGTACGGGCCGAAGGCGAAAAAGCTGACGGCGGAGACGATCAAAAAGCAGGTGGAGGGCGCTTTGGCGGCTACAGGGCTGTCAGAGCTGGCGGACGCTTATCCGCGGTTATTGTCTTTCGGGCAGAAGCGGCGTTTGGGCGTGGCATCGGCGCTGGCTCTGAACCCGCGTACTTTGATATTGGACGAGATCACCAATGGTCAGGATGCTATCGAAAAAGAGCGGATGATGCAGTATTTGCAGTCGCTGAACGAAGAAAAGGGCATCACGATCGTGCTGATCTCGCATGATATGGACGTGGTGCGCCGTTATGCGAAGCGGGCCATTGTTTTGAAGGACGGCTATCTGGTGTACGACGGTACGCCGACAGAGCTGTTTGGCGGCGCGCATAACGTGGAGGAATGGGGCCTGCGCCGGCCGACGGCGGCTGCTTTAGCGGGCAGTCTGGGCTTTACGGCGGCGACCCCCGAGGAATTTTGCAGCCGTTTGGTGCGGAAAGGAGCTGAGGATTGATGCGGATCAGTGCATTTACCCAGATCATCGTCACTGTGGCGGTGACGGCGTGGGTCTTTATCCTGCCGGTCAAGGCGGTGGCGACGATCCTAGTTTTGGAGCTGGCGCTTTTGCTGTCGATCAAGCGCGACCGGATGACGATGGCGGCGATCGGCGGCCTGGCGGTATTCACCGGGCTGATGATCTTGTTCCAGCTGCTGTTCGGCTCACCTTTGGAGGTGGCGTTGACGGGCGGCCTGCGGATGCTGGTGATGACGATGGCGTTTTTGTGTATGCTAGCGGCGACGCGGATCCAGGATATCGCCAAGACGCTGGTGGACCGCTTCCACCTGCCCTGTGAATATGCTTTTATGCTGACGACGGCGCTGCGCTTTGTGCCGAATTTTCTGGCTGACAGCGAGATCACGCTGGACGCCCAGTCCTGCCGCGGTTATTCCAACCGGGGCAACTGCGTCAAACGTCTGCTTTCGTATGTGGTGGTCATCAGGCCGCTGGTCATGCGGGCGGTGGCCAAGTCCGAAACGCTGGCGCTGAGTATGGAGCTGAAGGGCTTCGGCAACAATACTTATAAAAATATGCCCCGCGAACCGCTGGGCGCAGCCGATTTTATCGTGCTGGGGCTGGTGGTGGTCCTGAGTACCTATCCGTTCTGGAAATAAGGTTTGGCTGACAAATTAAGATCATGCTGAAAACAGCAGCTGCCTGAAAAGGACGCTGCTGTTTTTATCTTTTAACTGCTTTATAAAGTTGGCGCCGATAAAGAAACTAAGTTATAGTTGATGAAAAAAATAAATGTGATAGAATGGGACTAAGAATCAGGCGGTCGGGAAAATATCATAAATAGAAGGTGTCAGCGGTGGAAGAAACAGGCGCAAAACTTATTTTAGATTTAGCTGAGTTACTGGGTGCCAAGCAAGTGGAGACGGATGTTATCGACAGGGCCCTGGCTATGATCAGCAGTGAGTTCGCCTTTGACGGCGGTCTGGTTTATGAACTGGACCAGTACAACGTACTGCATTTAAAAGAACACAGCCTGCGCAGTGGATTTACCTGTCAGCCCAGCTTTGACCTCGACGAGATCGACGCTGCATACCGCAGCTATCTGGCGCAGGAAATCTTTGTCCTGCTGGAGCAGGGACAGGGCAATACTGCCGCTGAGGAGGCGCTGCTGCAGCTGTTTGCTGCCCGGTCGCTGGTAGTAGGCTCGATAGTAGATGAAAACCTGCAGATCTATGGGCTGCTGGTATTTGCGCGGCAGACCGTGCGGCCTCTGACCGCTGCCGAACGATGCCTTTTAACGACAGCGCTGCCTATTTTCAGTCGTTATATCGGCGTGCGGGTCTATGGCAACAGGTTGGCTTTTGCCAACAAGTCCATGGAAAGTATTTTGGATAATACTGGTATCGATATTTATGTCAATGATTTTTACACGCATGATATTTTATATGCCAATAAGTCTATGGCCGCCCCTTACGGAGGCATTGAGCAGTTTTTGGGACGTAAGTGCTGGGAGGTGCTGTATCCGGGGCAAAACGGCCCTTGTTCCTTCTGCCCGCAGGAAAAACTGATCGATGAGCACGGTCTGCCGACGAAAATTTATTCCTGGGATTATCAGCGGCCCTTTGACGGTTCCTGGTTCAGGGTTTTCAGCGGTGCTTTCCGCTGGGTGGACGGCAGGCTGGCCCATGTGGTGAGCAGCGCCGATATCACTGAAAACAAGCACAACGAAGCTTTGATTGAGTATCTGGCTAATTACGACGCGCTGACTGAGCTGCCGAACCGCAGGATGCTGGTGCAGGAATGCGAACGCCGGCTGGCACAGCTTGAGGACGGCAGTAAGGGTTATCTGCTGTTTTTTGATATTGACGGCTTTAAAAATATCAACGATACTTTTGGGCATGAAGCCGGTGATGAATTTTTGGTGCAGCTGGGGCAGTTCTTTTTAGGTATCCCCATGCTGGAAGGTTCTATTTACAGAAACGGCGGCGACGAATTCGTGGCGATCATCGACGGCGATAAAACGGAAGACCATGTCCGCAATCTGGCCAGCTTTATCCATCGGCGTTTTAACAAGCCCTGGCAGCTGAAAAGCGGCGCAGTTTTTTGCAACGTCAGCATCGGCGTGGCGCGTTATCCTGAGGACGGGCGCAAGGTAGAAGAGCTGCTGCTGAAAGCCGACCAGGCCATGTACAGGGTCAAAAAAGCCGGCGGCAAAGGGATTTGCTTTGATTATGAGTTGGCGGATTAAAAAACCACGCAGTGAGGAGAAATTCCTCACTGCGTGGTTTTCTTTATTATTCTTTATTAGTTTTTGATTTTTTTAATGTTCATTTCTTTTAGCGGTAAAAATTGCTTTAGACTTTCTTGAAAGATCATGCAGCTTTCTTCCAGAAGCAAGCTGCGCAAAGAAGCCTGCGCACTGTGGCAAGTCCTGTTTAGCTTTGCTCGCTGTCCGGCTTTCGGGCAACTCGGCATTGCAGAATAGAGAAAATCTGTACCTGCCAAGTGGCAATGCCTCAAACAGTCCCTCCAGCGCTTACAACTCGCATCGCACACGACGGACTAGACCACAATGTGCGCTAAAACCCCTGTGTCGTACTATTCAGCTATGGATTTCATCAGTACAGTGATCGACAGACTGTTGTTATCAATGTTTATTGACTACAGCAGTAATTTGTACGATGCAGTGATTTTAAAGCGCATTGGGAAGATTTGGAAGATGAGCGAAACGCAGCTGCAAGCAGGCGCAGGGTATGTCTGAGGCAGCGGCAGGCTATGCGCAGCATAGCATTTTAATCTTTCCCTGTGATGCCGAGTTGCCCGGAGCGCGTACAGCGAGTGAAGCGCAATCCAAATCTTAACAGCGCTGTAAGTTCTTTGCGGAGCTTTCTTGTAAGAAAGCTGCATATTCTACTTTTGTATCCCTAAATAAAAATCTAAAAACAGCTGCGCGGTGTTGCTGAGCCGGTCTTTTTTGGACCAGAACAGGGTCTGCTCAAAATACAGCTCATCGTCATCCAGCCGCTGACTTGCCAAGTCGGTTGGGAAATCGTCCCGGCCGCCGGCAGAAACGATGGCGACGCCGCTGCCGTCCTGCACAAAGGCCAGAGCCGCTGTATTGGTGGTGGCGATGAAGCGGATCTTGGGTGTGAAGCCGTGCTTGAGACAGGCTTTACGCAGCAGGCTGTAGCAGCCGAAGTTGCAGCAGACCGGGATGTTTTGCAGCTGCTGGGGCGTCAGGGTTTGACGCGGGTCAAGGCCGTAGTCAGCCTGCGGGCTGTAGACGGCATAAAAATATTCCTTCTGCGTTTTGTGAGCGGCAAAAAGCTGCGGCGATGGCAGCGGCGCGTTGGCAAAGGCAAGATCACTGCTGTTTTCCGCAATATGCCGGGTCTGGGCGCTGACGGCTTCTTCGCGGAACTGGAAGCTGATTTCGGGATAGGCGGCTGCAAAGGGGCGCAGGTAGGTATTGATAAAAAACGTGCTTTTTGCGGGTGACACGCTGAAGCGCAGGGTGCCCGACGCTTTTTTGGTAAAGCTCTGCATATCCAGGAGCAGCGTTTCTTCCGTGCGGCAGATCTGGCGGGCTTTGTTCAGGAAGGCTTCCCCGGCTTCGGTCAGGGTCAGCTGGCGTTTGCCGCGTGCCGTCTGAATCAGTTTGGCGCCGTAATAGTGTTCCAGCGTTTTGATCTGGGCGCTGAGGGCGGGCTGGGCCAGGGACAGCTTTTTGGAGGCTGTGGTCAGGTTGCCTGTTTCGGCGACGGTAATAAAATTGCGGTAAAAGTCGAAATCCATAAGTCACCTCTAAAATATAAGAAAATCTTATTATATTAACAAAGAAATAGTATTTTACTTTTATTTATCCATATTCTACAATAAAAACAGTTTAAGAGCAAGAAGGGGATGAAGTTATGTACGGAAGTAAACGCAAGCGCCGCCTGCACAGTGTGGCGGTATTGCTGGGGCCGCTCAGCTTCGGGCTGACGATCCTGCTGCTGGAATGGTTCTTTGGTTTTAAGGCAGCCGCGGCGCTGGGGACGACGGTATGGATGGCGCTGTGGTGGATCTTGCGTCCGGTCAATATTTCAGTGACGGCGTTCGTGCCGATCGGTGTCAATGCCCTGTTTGACCTGATCCCGATGCAGCACGTTATCAGCCAGTATTTTTCCGAGATCATCGTGCTGCTGTTCGGAGCCGATTTGGTGTGTCTGACCTGGGCGACGACGGGACTCGACAAGCGTCTGGCGATCAAGACCCTGTGCTGTATCGGTACGTCGCTGCGGCAGCAGATCGCTGTCTGGCTGCTGGTCGCGACGGTGCTGTCTGTCTTTCTGCCCAATGTTGTAGTCTGCACGATCCTGGTGCCGGTGGCGGTGTCCATGCTGCAGTTCATTGGCGAAGAAAACATCAAAAGCAGTAAGATAGCCGTGCCGATCCTGCTGGCGATCGTCTGGGGCGCAGGCATCGGCGGTTTCGGCTCGCCTTTGGGCGGGGCGGCGAACCTTGTGGCGATCAGTTATCTGGAAAAGCTGACGGGACAGGAATTTATGTACATCGACTGGGTTGTCCGCTTTCTGCCGCTGCTGGTACTGGTCGTGCTGCTGAACCTGTTTTTCCTCTTTCATTTGCCGGTGCCGGTCAAGCGTCTGGCTGGTACCAGCGAATATTTTAAGGAAATGTACGCGCAGCTGGGCACGATGCGGCTGGGCGAAAAAATCAGCCTGGTGCTGTTTGTGGCGGCGACGCTGCTGGCTTTTGTGCGGCCGCTGTATGCCGGGTGGCTGCCGGCGCTGAAGCCTGCCTATGTCTTTCTGATCATGGGCCTGTTGGCTTTCACCTTTGAGGACGAGGACGGTAAGGCTCTGCTGACCTGGGAGTTTGCAGAAAAGGGCGTCATGTGGGGCATGCTGTTTTTGTTTGCCGGCGGCCTGGCGTTGGGCAGTCTGGTGACGGAAACCGGCGCGGCCCTGAAAATGGCTGAGGCGATCACGCTGCTGCCGTTGACGGGCGGTTTGGAAACAGTGTTTGCCTTTACGCTGTTTTCGACGGTGCTGACCGAGATCTCCAGCAATACGGCGGCGGCCGCTATTGCCGTGCCGGTGGTGCAGAGCATCGCGCAGGCACTGGGACTGAACCCGATCCCGTATCTGTTCGTGGCGATCGTGGCTTTCAACAGCGCTTATGTGCTGCCGGTGTCGATCAGGGCCATTCCTGTCAGCTATGGGCTCGACCCGGCCGAGCTGCTGAAAAAAGGGCTGCTGCTGTCGCTGTGCAGCGTGCTGCTGATCACGGTCGTCGGTTATCTGTTCATCAGGTACTGGCCCCTGTTTTCTACTGTTTGAAGTTATCAGTATAAGATCCTGCTGCTGTCTGGCGGCAGGATTTTTTGTTTTTGGTAAACTTTCTCCGATTGCCAGAGTCTGTTACAGTTCATAAAAAGGCCTTCGCTGCAAGTAAGTATTTATTTAAGATTGCAATTTAAAGATTGCCAGTAAAAATCTTTTAGAATATAATAAAATATAATCGTTTAATATAGTTGTTTTGTTATAGCAATAATAACTAAGAATAGAAGGCAGCCGGCAATGAAAAATAATATCCTCTTTAAAACTAATCTGATCGTCAGCGTGATTTTGCTGATCGGTTTTGCCCTGATCGCGACTTTGAGCTACCGCGCTAATTATAATGCGTCACTGGTCAAGATCAAGCAGGTTTCTGCACTGGCGTCGGAAGGTATTTACTACCGCTTGTCGACGATGCTGACCAAGCCGGTGAACATTTCGCAGACGATGGCCCACGACAGTCTGCTGATCAAGCTGCTGGAGGAGGAAGGCAGCCGTTATCAGGAAGCCGGCTATCAGGAGACGCTCAGGAAGTATCTGGAGGCCTATAAAAATAAATATGCTTATGACGCGGTGTTCCTGGTGGCTTCCGCTACCAATAATTACTATAATTTCAATGGGCTGGACCGTAATCTGGTGCGGGGCGAAGCGGAAAACGTCTGGTATTATGATTTTCTGAGCAGCGGCGAGGAATATAACCTTAATATCGATAACGATGAGGTGGCCGGCGCTGCCAACAAGATCACGCTGTTTGTCAACTGCAAGATCAAGAACTCTGCCGGGCAGGTGATCGGCGTCGTCGGCGTGGGCGTGAATATCGATTATATCAAAGGCCTGCTGCAGGAATATGAGAAAGAATATGATGTAGAAACGTATCTGATCAATGAAAAAGGCGCGATCGAGGTTTCCAGCACCTATAACGGGCATCAGGCGGTGGACTGGTTCGAGGTCAATGACAGCGAAAATATCCGCAGCGAGATCCTGGATTGGAAAAACGGCAAAACTAATTGGGACATTTGGATGCCGGGCGATGTGCAAAGCAATGAAAAAAGCTATCTGGTCGTACGCTATATACCCGACCTGTCGTGGTATCTGCTGGTAAAGCAGGATACAGGCGCGCTGCTGGCTGAGCTGAATGAAAAGATGCTGCAGACGGGACTTTTGATCGCAGTGGTGATCCTGCTGATCATTTTTACCATCACTTCGGTGATCCGCAAGTTTAACGTGCGGATGACACAGCTGCTGGAAGAACGGCAGGAGCTGTTTAAGGAAGCGACGGAGCAGATCTACGATAATATCTATGAGCTGAACATTACTAAAAACAAAGCGGCCAGTAAAAAGACCGAGCTATATTTTGAAGCTCTGGGCGCAAAGGATCTGACGTATGAAGAATTTTTGGGCGTAGTGGCGGACAAACAGATCAAAAAAGAGTTCCGGGAGGGCTACGTCAATATTTTTGACCGTGCGAACGTGCTGCGGCAGCTGGACAAGGGCAATAACTATCTGCAATATGAATTTATGATGACGGAAAACGGCCGCGATTATTTCTGGATGCGGATCGATGCGTATATTTTCTATTCTGCCTTTGACGACTCGGTGCATATGTTTACCTACCGTAAAAATATCGACGCCGAAAAACGCAGAGAACTGGAATCGCAGCGCAAGGCTTCGACAGATGAAATGACGGGCGTCTATACGAAAAAGGCTACCGAAAGGATCATCGACAGCATTTTGTGCTGTAAGCTGCAGGGCAATTACAGCTTCTTTATCATCGATATGGATAATTTCAAGCAGGCCAATGACCTGCACGGCCATATTTTTGGCGATTATTGCATCCGGGAGTTTGCCGAAAAACTGAAAAGATTCTGCCGTGAGGATGATGTCATCGGCAGGATCGGCGGTGACGAATTTGTGGTCTTTGGGACGATCTCGGACGAGGAAGGCGCCCGGCGCAAGGCGGCTCGTCTGTGCCAGAAGCTGGACACGGTCTGTGAGGACAGCGGCAGCTGCTGGAAAATGTCCGTCAGTATCGGGATCGCTTTAGTGCCGCAGGATGGCAGAAGCTTTGCCGAGCTGTATGAAAAAGCTGACAAGGCTCTGTATCAGACCAAGGCCAGAGGCAAGAACGGTTATACTGTGTATGAGGAGAAGGAAGATAACGGAAGATAAAGCAAGAGCCTGTGCTTCAAAACGAAGCGCAGGCTCTTTGTCTGTGAGGAAAGGAATTTATGCAATTTTTTACCGGATCGAAGGTTTACCAGGGGCAGTTGGTATTGGGGCACTCGGTGCGGCCATCGCCATAATAACCGCCTCTGTGCTCGCCGCGGTATTCGCCTTTGTGGTGGCGGTATTTGCGGTGGCCTTCATAGTAGTGGCCGCCGCCGGCGTGGTAATAGCTGCGGAAGTGTTCACGGGCGGTCTGTTTTTCCGCTTCGCTCATTTTATCCCATTTGGCGCGCGCTTCTTCGCGGGCTTTCTGGCGTTCTTCCGGCGTCATTTTACGCCATTCTTCACGCTGCTTTTCGCGCTGTTCAAAGCGTTCTTTTTCTTCAGGGGTCATGTTTTTCATGCGTTCTTCACGCCATTTGGCATGGGCCTCCTGACGCTGCTCTGGAGTCATATTTTCCCATTCGGCGCGTCTGGCTTCACGTTCCTTGATCTGCTGCTCGGTCAGCTGCGGGCCGGGGTGCATGGGACCGCGCCAATGACGGCCGCGTTCCATATGGTAGGGGCGGTCGGGATAATTGTCGCCTTCTTCGTGATGCAAAATAGCGTTGGTACGCTCGCGCATGCTGGGTTTAGGAGCGGTCTGCTCGGCTGCAAAAGCAGCGGAAGCGCACAAAGCGGTGAGGACACCGGCGATAACGAGGGATTTTTTCCAGGAAGTTTTTATCATAACAACATCTCCTTTAAGCTTGTGATTTGAGGTTCGTTTGACCTTGTAAGCTTATTGTAGAGTAAACTTATGTCAAAATTATGACGATTTACAGACTTTTTTCTGACATTTTTATTTTAGCATGTTTGGCAGCAGAAAAGCAATGCAGCTCTTTTTAGATAGAAGTTTATAGATTTTTTCAGTGCCTGCCAGTGCGCCGATGCGCCTGAAAGCAGGCTTATAAGTTCAGTGGAAAACTAATTTGAATTATGTAAATAAAATAATTGATAATTAAAATCATTTTATACTTGTTTTTATCAAGAAGTTAGTGTATAATCAACTCAAAGGTTAGCAGAAACTAACTAAAACGAAATATAAATACAACGAGCCAAATAAATTGGCCTGAGGAGGAAACAGAGATGTCTAAAAAATTATATGAAAAAATGAATCTTTATCTTGCCAACCAGGAAGTCGCTTATATCAAGCTCCATAATCTGCACTGGTATGTGAAGGGCCGCAGCTTTTTCACTCTGCATGCCAAACTGGAGGAATTGTACGATCAGACTGCCGGGATCATCGACGCAGTTGCTGAAAGACTGCTGGCAGTGGGAGAGTCTCCGGTCGCCAACATGAAAGAGGCCTTAGCGCTGGCAACTATCAAAGAGCTGGCTGATAAGCCGATTTCTTCGGAGGACACTGTAAAAGGCCTGATCGCCGATGTGGAATACTGGATCAAAGACAGCAAAGAGATCGTGGAGCTGGCAGAGGCTGCCGGTGACGGTGTGACTGCGGACCAGTTCAATGATTATCTGGGGGAATATCAAAAACTGCTGTGGATGCTTAAATCCTACATTGCCTGAAACTGAACGGATAAATGATAAGACCCTCGCTGTCACAAGGCGGCGAGGGTTTTTCTGCGCCTGCGGATAAATTTTGCGGCGAAACATTTTTTTGACACATTTTTATGTTATCTTGATTGCATACAGGCCGGGCCTTTATAATATAACTATAAAGAGTTAAAACAAAGGCCGGGCCAATCGGCCCCGGATACCCAAATAAGTATATAATGGTAAATATATGTGGACGAGGTGCAGCGATGAATAAAATTTTGATTGCTGACGATAATCAGCAGATCACTTCCATTTTGGCCAATTATGCCCGCAGGGAAGGCTTTGAGCCGGTGGTGGCGCTGGATGGTCAGCAGGCGCTGGAGCTGTTTGAGCAGCATGAAAAAAATATCGACGTGGTCCTGCTGGACGTGATGATGCCGAAGCTGGACGGTTTTGAGGTGTGCCGTGAGCTGCGCCGCCGTTCGATGGTGCCGATCATTATGGTCACGGCCCGCGGCGAGGATTTTGAACGGATCATGGGTCTGGATATCGGCGCCGATGACTATATTTTGAAGCCGTTTTCCGCAGGCGAGGTCATGGCCAGGGTCAGGGCGATCCTGCGCCGCGTGCAGCCGCGCGAGGCTGAGCAGCAGAATCTGTACAGCGTTGGCAATCTGGTGATCGATCTGGATAAATATCTGGTCACTATCGGCGGCGAGGACGTGACGCTGACGAAAAAGGAAGTAGAATTGCTGTGGACGCTGGCTAAAAACAGCAGCAAGGTGTTCTCACGCGAGAACCTGCTGGACAGTATCTGGGGCTATGATTATTTTGGCGACAGCCGGACGGTGGATTCGCATATCAAGCGCCTGCGGGCCAAGGTGGACAGGTTTGAACACGATGAGTGGGAAATCAAGACCATTTGGGGCGTAGGTTACCGTTTTGAGGAGAAAGAGCATGCATAATAAAATCGCCTGGAAACTGACGCTGTATTTTGCGGCAGTCCTGCTGATCTTTGCTTTGGTAGTGGGCGGCACCTTCATGCATTTTTTCGGCAGGCATACGCTTGTTCTGAAAAAGCAGGAGATGCAGGTGCGGGCGACCAAGATCGCCGAGGTACTGCAGGATAATATGTCGCGTCTGCAGGACCGTTACGGCGGTATCGGCAGCAGCCGCTTTATCCGCTATATCGACAATATCACCATGGAAAACGTGTGGGTAGTCGATGAAAATAAAAATGTCAAAATGCATAAGGAAAGTACCGGGATGCTGCCAGAGCAGCACGGCATGAGGCACGGGCATAAGCGGATGCTGATGCGCCAGCAGGAGGAGCTGCCGGAACCTGCCAGTGATTTTGATTATAACGCTTTGTCGCCGGAAATCAAAAAAGCGGTAGAGCAGGGCTTCAGCGGCCAGGATTTTGTGCTGGAGGAATTCAATCCGGTACTGGGCGAGCTGGTAGTCACGGTTGGCGTACCGGTCAGCGATGCCGACGGTAAAGTACGGGCGGTAGTATTGCTGCATTCACCGGTGCAGGGCATGCGCGCAGCTGCCTGGGAGGGCATCAGGATCCTGATCTTATCATGCGTGGTGGCGATGGTTTTGGTGTTTGTCCTGAGTATGCTCTTTTCGTGGAAGTTTACCAAGCCGCTCAATAAGATGCGGCTTGTGGCTGAAAAAATGTCGGAGCATGATTATACGGAGCGCTGCAATATCGACCAGAAGGATGAGATCGGGCAGCTGGCCCAAACTTTGGACGGGCTGGGGCAGCGGCTGCTGGAAGCGGACGAAGCCAGCAGAAAGCTGGAGCAGCTGCGCCGCGATTTTATCGCGAATATTTCTCATGAGCTGCGCACGCCGGTCACAGTCATCCGCGGTTCCCTGGAAGCTTTGTGCGATAAGATCGTTACCAGTCCGCAGGAGGTCGAGGATTACCACCGGCAGATGCTTACGGAGACTTTGTTCCTGCAGCGGCTGATCAACGATCTGCTCGATCTGTCACGGCTGCAGAATACGGATTTCCCGATCGAGAAGGAGCCCGTCAATCTATGCAATGTAGTGCAGGACGCTGTGCGCAGCAGCCAGCGTCTGGGTCAGCAGAAAAATATTGCGATCGAGCTGTCGCTGGATACACCCGTTTATATCATCGAGGGCGATTATGGGCGTCTGCGGCAGATGCTGCTGATCTTTTTGGATAACAGCATCAAATTTTCGCCGCCGCAGAGCCAGATAGAAGTGACTTTGCTGGGCAGCAGGCTGACGGTGACTGATCACGGCAGCGGCGTGAAGCAGGAGGAGCTGCCCCATGTGTTCGACCGTTTTTATAAGACACGGGGCGAAACGAATAAGAGCGGCAGCGGCTTGGGACTGGCCATCTCGAAGCAGATCAGCGAACGTCACGGGATCGAACTGTCAATGACAAGTATTCCCGGCGAGGCGACCAGCATCGTGCTGCAGCTGCCGCCGGCATTGAAGAAAGGATGTAAGGACTAATGAACTATGGTTGTGAAGGCAAGGTGGCCTTTATCAGCGGCGGCACGTCGGGCATCGGCAAGGCGGTGGCCGAGCTGCTGTTGAAAGACGGCGCCGAAGTGTGGCTGCTGGGACGTGATGCCGAAAAGGGCACGGAAGCGGCGATCACGCTGAGCGCTTATGGGAAAGTACATTATGTGCAGGGGGATGTCAAGGATCTGGAAGCCTGCCAGCGGGCGGCGCAGAATGTGCGCGAGCAGCGGGAGAGTATCGACCTGATCGTTAATGCGGCGGGGATCTATCAGGAACGCCGTTTGGAGAAAATCACCGAGTATGATTTCTTTTCGATCATGGATACTAATGTCAAAGGAACGATTTTTCTGACGCAGACGCTTTTGCCGCTGCTGTCTGAGGAAGAAGCGAGTATCGTGAACATTGCTTCCGATGCCGGGATCAATGGCAATTATGGCTGTCCGCTCTACTGTGCGTCCAAGGGCGCGGTCGTGGCGTTCACCAAAGCGCTGGCGCTGGACCTGGCGCCGCGGGTGCGGGTCAACTGCATCTGTCCGGGCGATGTGGCGACGCCGATGCTGGGTAAACAGCTCCAGCAGGCAGACGGCAGTTATACGCTGGAGGATGTGGAGCAGGCCTATCCGCTGGAGCGGGTCGGGGAGCCGCTGGAGATCGCGCATGTGATCTGTTCGGTACTGTCGCCCTTCAACAGCTTTATGACGGGCAGTATCATTCCCGTTGACGGCGGCCTGACGGCGAAATAAAATTTGCAAATAAAAAACTCCCGAAATTTTTCGGGAGTTTTTTATTTCTCCTGTTTGGTTATGTTTGTATTTAGAGTTTCTTTAAATGTTCATTTCTTTTAGCGGTAAAAATCTCTTTCGACTTTCTTGAAAGAAAGTCAACAAAGAACTTTCAGCGCTGTTAAGATTTGGATTGCGCTTCACTCGCTGTACGCGCTCCGGGCAACTCGGTATCACAGGGAAAGATTAAAGTACTATGCTACGCATAGCCTGCTGATACCTCAGACATACCCTGCGCCTGCTTGCAGCTGCGTTTCGCTCATCTGCCAAATCTTCCCAATGCGCTGTAAAACCCCCTGTATCGTACAAATTACTGCTGAATTTCATATGCACAGTATCTACAGTCTGATGTTATCAATGCTTAGTAGTATATCAGTAGAACGTAAGGGTTTAGGGCACATTGAGCAGATTTTGTTATGTGCGATGCGAATAAGGCGAAAGCGGAGTGACATGTTTGAGGCATTGTTGCACAGATTAATTATCTTCAGCAACAATGCCGAGTTTCACGGAGCCGCCGTTGAGCAAAGCTAAATAAAAATCTGCGACGTGCCGGTTTTTCTTTGGTTCGTTTCTTTTGCCGCCAAAAGAAATGAACATTAAAAAAGAGAAAATCTTTGCCTTTTTACCGCGAAAATCTAAAAATAAAAAAACAGGGACGATGACCATGTGGTCATTGTCCCTGTGCCAGGCTTTGCAAAAATACTTCATAATTGCCGATTGCGGCAAAAATCAGAAAAAAGACGATGCCGAACAGTACATAGCGCAGCCGGCTGACCGGCTCGGCTTCGATGTGGGTGCCGCAGGCCTGATCCCAGATAGTCGAGCCGCTGCCATGCAGGACCTGCCGCGCAAACCAGGCCGGGACGAACATCATGATGGGTATGCCCAGCCAGAGTCCTTTCACATAGGCCCAGAAGGTACGCTTCCAGGCTAAATTGAAATCCAGAGGCGCTGCCGGCGAAACCACGTGCAGCCCCAGCAAGCTTTTGCCGGGCGTAGTGCCGGTGCGGGCCAGCATGAAGGCTTCAGCGCTGATGATGAAGATCAGCTGCAGCGCCGAGTAAAGAAAAATATTGTGGAGCACCAAAAGCGAATTGCTGCTCAGCAGCAAAAATAAAAAGCCGAGCAGGAAATAGTCGAACATCCGCGCCCAAAAGCGGCGCCAGCTATGGTAATTGACAGTAGAGGCGGTCAAATGCAGCACATCCTTTTTCGTGTAGTCTTAGAACATGGTCGTCTTCTTATTGTAACACAGAATTATTTGCAGATATAGTGTGCTATTTTAGCAAAAAAGGCATATAATATACATAAAAGCCGAGAAAGTTTTATGCGTGATAATAATGGGGTTGGAGGGATAGCTATGCAGAAAAATGCACCTGTTGGAGTTCTGGATTCAGGCGTCGGCGGTTTGTCGGTCTTAAAATGTCTGCGTGCGGCGCTGCCGCAGGAGGATTTTATTTATGTGGGCGATACGGCACGTACGCCTTACGGTCCCCGCAGTGAAGCCGAAGTGCGCCGTTTTGTCGGCGAGATCATCGATTATCTTGCCGGACGCGGGGTGAAGCTGGTAGTTATCGCCTGCAATACTTTGACTGTTTTGGGGGTTGAGACCCTGAAAGGCAGCCACGCTTTTGAGATCGTAGGTATGTCGAAAGGCGCGCAGCTGGTGCTGTCCGCCAGTAAAAAGAAAAAGATCGGCGTGTTTGCTACTGAATTTACGATCAACAGCGGCGCGCATAAGGCGGCGATCTTGGCGGCTGATGCAACTGCCGAGGTTTATCCGCAGGCCTGTCCGAAGTTCGTGCCGCTGATCGAAGGCGAACAGTTTGGTAGCGGAGCGGTGAAAGAGGCTGTGGCTGAATATGCTGCGCCGCAGAAAGCGGCCGGTATCGATACGCTGATCTTGTCCTGTACTCATTATCCTTTTATCCAAAAAGAGATCGAAAGAGAGTTTGGCGGCGAGGTGACGGTTATCGATCCGGCTGATGCCACCGCGCAGGAAGCGAAGGCGGCTCTGGCCGCTCAGGGACTTTTGCGTTCTGAAGGAGCAGGGTGTTTGGAGGTCTGCTTTACCGCCGATGTGGAACGGGGCGCCAGGATCGCGGGCAGAGTATTGCCGCAGGATAAGTGCCGCTTTAAAGAAGTAAAATTATAAGCGATTCATAGCAATTAGAAAAAATTCCTGCTATTTGAGCAAATTTGCTGAAAAATAGCAGGAATTCTGCGATTTTTGTCTAATATAAATTAAAAATAAAAACATAGAATAAGGGCAAGATTTTGCTTTTGCCAGGGATACTGTAAAACTAATTAGCAGATCAGTGTCTCAGGAGGTTCTGTTTCCGGTGCTTTGCAACTTAATCGGCCGCATGAAGGGTTTGAGGAGGACGCAAAAAACGACATCGGGACATTTCGACCCGTCTTGAAACTGTCGCTATCTATGCAGAACTGTATAGAGACTTTGCCTACCGGTTTCACAAAGACGTGGAAGCGGTATTTGTATTGCCTGCAATAAAGTTTGCTGTGAAAAAGAAGGGTGGTTGCTGTGGAGAAAGAGAGCATTTTGAAAGATCGGACGATAGTGGGGTCTCCGCTGACGCATTTATTTTCTCTGGGGATACTGATGTTTCTTTTCTGGCTGGCGCTGTCAGGAGATTTTAAGGTCAAATTTATCGTGTACGGACTCATTACTAGCGCGGTCGTGGCCTGGATCTGTTATCCGCTGCTCTTGCTGCCCAATGCCGACGGCAGTAAAAAATATTTTGCGCTGGGCTTTTCTCCCGCAGCGTTTTTTTGTTATGCCCTGTGGCTGCTGAAAGAGCTGGTGCTGGCGAATATCGACGTTGTTAAAGCGACGGTGCGGCCGGAGCTGAGGATCGACCCGAAGGTGATCAGCTTTATTTTCAGGA
The DNA here is from genome assembly GCA_900545535.1 of uncultured Phascolarctobacterium sp. Lineage (GTDB taxonomy): Bacteria > Bacillota > Negativicutes > Acidaminococcales > Acidaminococcaceae > Phascolarctobacterium. Next base: position 78,724 of record UQZN01000006.1, on the reverse strand, counting down.
CAGATAACCCGATAGCGAAGGTGGTGCTGGCCAATTCGATTACGCTGACGCCAGGAACAGTGACGATGAACGTCACTCCTGAAGGGATCTACGAGGTCCATGCTTTGACGGAGGGGGCGGCGGAAGGCCTGCTGGCCGGTACGATGCCGCGCAAAGTAGCAGAGCTTTTTGGAGAAGAATTTGATTTTACGGTGCTGAAGGGAGAGTAACGCATGCATACGATTATTGTTGCAATCATGGTCGCGGTCGTCTGCGTCATCGGGATGATGCTGCAGCGTATCTATCAGGGCCCGACGGTGTATGACCGGATGAATGGCCTGGGCGTTGCCGGCGCTGATACGATCCTGCTGATAATTTTGTTCGGCTATCTGGACGGGCGGCCGGAAATGTATGTGGATATCGCGATGTCCTACGCGCTGATCGGTTTTGTAGGCTCGGTCATCATAGCTAAATATCTGGGGGGTAAGGACGTATGACAGTAGAGATCACTTTACGTGAATTTATTGCCGGGATCTTTTTGGCAGGCGGCGCTTTTTTCCTGCTGGCCTCTGCTATCGGTATGCTGCGTCTGCCGGATTTTTACTGCCGGATGCATGCTTCCGGCAACAGCGAGACTTTGGGAGTCATGCTTTCGTTTTTGGGGCTGGTCGTTTATGAAGGGCTGACGCTTACTTCCCTGAAACTTATTCTGATTTTTCTGCTGATCTTTCTGGGCAATCCGATCGGTACTCATATCCTCAGCAAGGCGGCTTATAAATCCGGGCATCATGTCTGGACCTTGGAAGAGGATGCAAAGGAGGATAAGAAACATGCAGATCTACCTCATTGAAGCAATATTATTGGTGTTTCTTATTATAACGACGGTCTGCGTCATCTTCTGTAAGGATATTCTGTGCGCGGCCGTTATTTACAGTGCTTTCAGTTTCTGCGCCGTATTGCTGTATCTGATGATGGGCGCGCCGGACGTAGCTTTTACAGAGGCTGTTATCGGTACGATCTCAACGATCTATTTTGTAGCGTCGCTGAAGAAAATAGACAGGTGGTGTAAGTAATGCGCGGTTTAGTAACAGTTTTGCTGGCAGTGATCACGGGGATGTTCTGCTCCTTCGTTACCTATCTGCCGTTTGTCGGTGATGTCAATTCAGCGCCGAACCAGCATGTAACGCCTGTTTATATCGAGCGCAGCGTGCAGGATACCGGGTCGCCCAATATCGTTACAGGGCTGCTGGCCGACTACAGGGGCTTTGATACGATGTGGGAAACTACGGTGATGTTTCTGGCCGGCTTGACGGTAGTGATGCTGCTGAGCAGCAGTACGATGGGCCGCAGACCGGAAAAGGAGGATGAGGACGCATGAAGAAACCTTTCGGCGGCATAGTCCTTGATACGGCCTTCCGGGTTATCGTACCGTTTACTTTGGTGTATGGCGTTTATGTGCTGATTTTTGGTGAGGCCGGCCCAGGCGGCGGCTTTCAGGCTGGCGCGCTGCTGTCGATCGGCGTGGTTTTATCCAGGCTGATCATGGGCGATAAGGCTTCATTCAATATTTCGGTAAAAAATTCGCTGGTCCTGGCCGGTGTCGGTACTTTCATTTATGCAGCTACCGGTTGGCTGGCGCTGTTGAACGGCGGTAATTTCCTGGATTACAGTTATCTACCGTTCAAAGCGGAGCATACCAACGAACTGCATGCTTTGGGGATCTTATTTATTGAGATCGGCGTAACGATCTGCGTTATGATGACGATCATCAATATTCTGGATGCTGTTGTGGAAAGGGGGGACGAAAATGGAAGCGCTAAATGAGTTTTTGCAGACCAGGGGGATCTATACACTGGTCATGATCTTATTTTTTCTGGGTGTATACGGTATGGTCCTGAGCAAAAATTACATGAAAAAACTGATGGCAATGAATGTCATGCAGGTTGCCGTCATTTTCTTTTACCTGTGCCTGGCGCAGAAGGATGGCGGGATGATTCCTATTTTTGACCCGGCGGTACCTGAGGCCGCAGCTTATATCAATCCGCTGCCCCACTGCCTGATGCTGACGGCGATCGTCGTCAGTCTTGGTACGACGGGTGTGGCTATCGCTCTTTTGATGCGGATCAAAGAGGTTTACGGCTCCGTTGAAGAAGTAGAGGTTATAAGGAGGGCCAGCAAATGATCCAGCATTGTCCTGTTCTGATCGTGCTGCTGCCTCTGACGGCGGCGCTGCTCTGCCTCTTATTCAGCAAGTTTAACAAAAATCTCGGCTCCTGGCTGGTCATCGGCTCGATCGCCGGTTCGCTGGCCTGCTCACTGCAGGTGCTGCATCAAACGCTGACCAGCGGCGAAGCTATCCATTACTGGATGGGGAACTGGGCGCCGCCTCTGGGCATCGAGTTTGTGATCGATCCGCTGAGCGCGGTCATGGCAGTTTTGATAACCTTTATTTCGTTGATGGTAGCTTTGTACAGCAAGCCTTTTATGCGTAACGAGGACTGGCTGCATATCGGCGGCTATTATACCCTGTACGGTCTTTTGACTTTAGGACTGTGCGGCATGGTCATTACCGGCGATGTGTTCAACCTGTACGTTTATTTAGAGGTCATGTCCCTGTCCGGCTATGGACTGATCGCCATGGGCGGCAGAAAATCCATGCTGGCGGCTTTCCGCTATATGCTGATCGGGACGATCGGCGCTTCTTTGTATCTGCTGGCCGTCGCTTATCTTTATGCGATGACCGGTACTTTGAATATGGCTGATCTGGGCGCAAGGATCATGCCTTATCTCAGCTCACCGCCGTTTGCTTTAGCGGTTGCGTGTCTGTTTATTGGCTTTGGTATCAAAATGGCGCTGTTTCCGCTGCACGGCTGGCAGCCGGATGCTTACAACTTTGCCCATCCCGGTTCGGCGGCCTTTATTGCCGGTGTGATGAGCAAGGTTCCCGCTTACGCAATCATTCGTTTCTTCTTTTATATTTTCGGTGTCAACAATCCGATCATTGGTACGGCCTTAACGGTTTTAGGCATTCTGGGCATTGGCGGCGTGCTGATTGGTTCGGTCATGGCGCTGGCGCAGTATGACTTCCGCCGGATGCTGGCTTATTCCAGCGTGGCACAGATCGGTTATATCGCTATCGGTCTGGCGATCGGTAATATGTATGGTTTTATCGGCGCCGTGCTGCATATCATCAATCATGCCTTTATGAAAAGCGCGCTGTTTCTCGTCATCGGCGGTATCCAGTACCGTTTTGGCGAGATCAATCTGTACCGTTTGGGCGGCTTGAATAAAAAAATGACTTTGAGTACGATCACCGTTACCTTAGCCGCCCTGTCAATGGTAGGTATCCCGCCGACGGCCGGGTTCTTCAGTAAATGGTATCTGATGCTGGGCGCTTATCAGGGCGGACAGTATCTCTATATCGTGGTCCTCGTTATCAGCAGCCTGCTGAACGCGATCTATTTCTTCCGTATCCTGGAGCAGATGTTTGTTCAGCATGAGGCTTCGCTGACGGAGATCAACCGGCATGAGGGCAAATTGGGACTGCCGCCCGAAATGGCGATCCCTATTTTCTGTGCCGGTATCGGGATTTTAGTCCTGGGCTTCTACAGCGTGGATATTGTCAATGATATCCTCAAATCTGGACTGCCGGAGGTGTTTCTAAGATGACAATCATGGATTGCCGACCCTTTCTGGCAGTAGGCGTTTCTTTTCTGGCTGCGGTCCTGATCTCTTTCAGCCGCAAATATCCTAATGTGCGTGAAAGCTGGAGCGTGATCGCTTCGTTCATCAAATTCGGTTTGATCCTGTCGATGGTGCCCGGTGTTTTAGCCGGCGTGAACTATGAATGGACCCTGTTCCAGATCACGGATACCATTGGCCTGACCCTGCGCGCCGACAGCGCCGGTATTTTGTTTGCCTGCCTGGCGTCGATGCTGTGGATTCCGATCAATTTTTATTCCATCGGTTATATGCGCTGCAACAACGAGCATGAGCAGACAGGCTATTTTGCCGCTTTTGCGATCTGCATGAGCTCTGTTATGGGCATTGCCATGGCTTCCAATCTGCTGACCTTCTTCTTCTTCTACGAGCTGCTGACGATCGCCAGTTATCCGCTGGTGCTGCATAAGCGCAATGAAGAAGCACTGCTGGCCAGCCGTAAATATCTGATCTACACTTTGATTTCCGGACAGCTGTTTTTAGCTGGTCTGGTAGCAGTATATTGCATTTCCGGAACGATGGATTTCAAAGCGGGCGGCTTTTTGACTACGGAGATGGCGCCGACCTGGCAGCTGCAGCTCATCTTCCTGATCATGATCCTGGCCGGTTCGGTTAAAGCGGCCGTCATGCCGCTGCACGGCTGGCTGCCGGCGGCAATGATCGCGCCGACACCTGTCAGCGCCCTGCTGCATGCGGTAGCAGTCGTTAAGACTGGTGTTTTCGCGGTGCTGCGGATCATCGGCTTCGTATTCGGGCCCAAGCTTCTGGCGGACATCGGTACGGCTGATATCCTGGCCTGGTTTGCGGCCGGCAGTATCATTATTTCCTCGCTGATCGCAATGCAGCAGGATAATTTAAAACGCCGGCTGGCCTTTTCCACGATCGGACAGCTTTCCTATATCGTTCTGGGGGCGGCGCTGCTGTCGCCGCTCAGTATCAAAGGCGCGTACCTGCATCTGGTAGCCCATGCGATTATGAAGATCACCCTCTTTATGTGTGCCGGCGTTATCATCGTCCGCACGCACCGCAGCAATATCAGCGAGATGTACGGTATCGGCAAGAAGATGCCGATCACGATGTGCTGTTTTACCATCGCTTCGCTGGGTATTGCCGGTATGCCGTTTCTCATAGGCTTCATCAGTAAATGGAACCTGGCGCTGGGCGCGCTGCAGGCTGGCAAGCCGCTGTATGTGGCGGTGCTGGTAGCAAGCGCGATGCTGGCTCTGACCTATTTGATGCCGGTCTGCCAAATGGCATATTTCAAAAAAGACCCGCAGGAGCAGTTCCGTACCTACGGCGAGATCAGCTACAGGATGCTGCTGCCGATCTGCTTTACAACGCTCCTGGCACTGGTTTTCGGCGTGATGCCGGAAATGTATCCAAACTTCTACGCAATGGCTGCGCAGGCGGCAGATAGCATCTGCCAGGGCTGGACTGGAGGTGGCTGGTGATGAAGATGACGAAAAGCACTTTGTATAAGCTTGTTCTTATAGTGGCGGTCATCGCTGCTGCTCTGGAGTTTTTCTTCGCTCATCCCCACTATCATGAGTGGTGGAACACCACGCCGGGCTTTAATCTGGTGTTTGGTTTTGCCGGCTGCTGGCTGCTGATCTTTGTAGCTAAAATAGTGATGACGCCGCTGCTGCAGCGTCCTGAAGATTATTATGAAGACGGAGGTGACGATGACGATGAGTAATCTGCACCCCGGTTTTATCCTGATCGCTGTCGGCCTGCTGGCCCTGTTAGTCCCTAAAAACCTGCGCCGGCTCCTGCTGGCGGTCGGCCCGCTTGTCAGCCTGGGCGCTGTCCTGACGCTGGAGCCGGGCCTGAATGCAACGCTGCCCTTTATCAACGGGATCACGCTGCATTATCTGCATGTCGATAAACTCAGCTGGGTCTTTGCCCTGATTTTTTGTATGATGGCGGCGATCGGCGGGATTTATGCCTGCCATAACAGCAACAGGATGGAAGCTTTCTGCTCTATGGCTTATGCCGGCAGTGCGCTGGGCGTGACTCTGGCGCAGGACTGGCTGACGCTGATCTTCTTTTCGGAGCTGATGGCGGCCACCTCGCTGTTTCTTATCTGGTGTAAAAAGACCCCTGCTTCGCGTCAGGCCGGTTACCGTTATCTGTTAGTGCATATGTTCGGCGGCAATCTGCTGCTGGCAGGCATTTTCTTAAAGGTCAGTGCCGGCGAGTATTTAGTTGCGCCGCTGGCGCAGGGCCCGTGGGATGCAGCCTTCTGGCTGATCTGCCTGGGCATTTCCATCAATGCGGCCGTAGTGCCGCTGCATGCCTGGCTGGTCGATGCTTACCCTGAAGGTACGATTACCGGCAGCGTTTTTCTGAGCTCGTTTACCACTAAAGTCGCTGTTTACTGCCTGATCCGCATTTTTGCAGGCACCGAGTTCCTGATCTGGTTCGGTGTGCTGATGGCCCTATATGGCGCCTGTTATGCGATTATGGAAAATGATATGCGGCGTTTGCTTGCTTACCATATCGTCAGTCAGGTCGGCTTCATGGTCGCCGGCGTAGGGCTGGGAACGGCTATGGCGCTGAACGGCGCGACGGCGCATGCTTTCAGCCATATCCTGTATAAATCCCTGCTCTTCATGTGTGCCGGCGCGATCATTTATGCGACCGGTATCCGCAAGATCAACCAGCTGGGCGGGCTGGCGAAAAAAATGCCGTTCACCTTCTGGTGCTTCGTGATAGCGGCTCTTTCGATTTCCGGTGTACCACTGTTCAACGGCTTCATCAGTAAATCCATTACGATCAGTGCCGCTGCCGCTGCCCATTACGGGTCGGTAGAACTGCTGCTGCAGCTGGCAGGCGTCGGTACGTTTTTGTCCATTGCCCTCAAGATGATCTATTTCATCTTCCTGGCGCCTGATACAGGCGTGGTCATCAAACGTGAAGTACCGAAGAACATGTATGCGGCCATGGGTATCGGCGCGACGCTGTGCGTGCTGTATGGCGTTTATCCCGAGCTTCTGTACAGGTATCTGCCTTTTGCCATGGAACCATATCACCCGTTCACTATCGACCATATCACTCAGTCCGTCGAGATGCTGGGCATGGCGATGCTGCCGTTTATGATGTATCTGCCGAAAATGATGCCGCATACGGCGTTGTCGCTGGATACGGACTGGTTTTACAGGAAACCTTTTGCCGGCATCGTGACCGGGCTGTCGTATTTGTGCTGTGCAGTCAGCCGGGCGCTGGGCAATGCCTGGGAGGTCTTCTACGAAAAATCTATGGAGCTGAGCCATAACCCGATGGAATTTTTAGACGCTAAGCCTTTGCGCAACAGCTCTAAATACAATCCGGAAAATTACCGGACCTCGATCGCCGATCCGATCATGATCACGTTAACAGTACTTTTCTGTTCCCTGTGTTATTTTATGGCGATCATTTAATAAAAAATAACGAACCGTACCAGTATTTAAAGCTGGTGCGGTTTTTTATTGACTAAATCCTGCCGCTGGCGTACAATGAAATCTATTGATATTTGAAGGAGTGCAGCTTATGCAGATTTCATTTCGCCTGGGCGTGATCTTTATTCTGCTGGCAGCAGCGGCCTGGGGACTGGGCGGCGTTGCCGGCCAGTTTTTGTTCCAATTTTATGACGTTAGCGCGCCCTGGCTCATTGCTGTCAGGCAAATCATTGCCGGTGTAGTCTTTTTAGGCTATCTGCTGCAGCGCGGCGAAAATATCTGGGGCGTGCTGCAGGATAAAACAGACCGCAAGGATCTGCTGGCATTTTCTTTTTTGGGACTTTTGGGCGCGCAGTTTGGTTTTTATTATACGATCTCACTGTGCAATGCGGCGACGGCAACAGTGCTGCAGTATACGGCGCCGATCTTTGTCATGCTGTGGATGGCCTGGAAGAATCGCTGTCTGCCTGAAGGCCGTGAGTTTGTCGGCATTTTTTTCGCACTGGTCGGCGTGTTCCTGATCGCTACTCACGGCAGCCTGGATTCTGTCGTCTTGTCACCGGCAGCTCTGGTCATCGGGATCATTTCTGCGGTTTCCCTGGCTTTTTATACAGTTATGCCCTTTCGGCTGCTGCAAAAATACTCGACGACGCTGATCATCGGCTGGGGGCAATTTTTATCAGGCGGCTTTCTCTGCCTCTTTATCAACCCTTTTGAACCCAGCGGGCATTGGGACGGAGCTGCGGTAGCCGCTATGGCCTACCTGATCCTGGGGGCGACGGTGCTGAGCTACAGCGTCTTTTTAGTGGGACTGAAAGTAGTCGGTGCGACTAAAGCCAGTCTGATCTCCTGTGCGGAACCTTTAGCTTCGATCATCGCCGTTGTTTTATGGCTGCACACACCGCTTACTTTGGAAGACCTTGTTGGCATGGCCTGTATCATTATGACGGTAGTGCTCTTGTCACTGCCTAAAAAATAACTAAAAAAACCAGGGAAGCAGACTTTTGTCCTTCTATATTTCGTGTTCGCTATGGTACAATATAAGTAATAAAAAAATAAAGGAGTTGATTATATGAGCATAAGTAGTTATTCCTATAAATATGGTCATGGCAGCAAGGAGTTTTCTTTAGATTCTGACCGGGTGCTTAAAGAAGTGACAGTTGCCAAAATGCCGCTCTTAGAAGATGTGAAAGCGGCGATCCTGGACGCTCTTTATCATCCGATCGGCAGTGCTCCGATCAACGAGCTGGTCCAACCGGGACAGAAAATAGCTTTTATCTGTAACGATCCGACGCGTGTGGCCAACAGCTTTGTTTTTATGCCCATTCTAGTCAACGAGATGAATAAATTAGGTATCAAAGACGAGGATATGCATATCGTCTTTGCCTTGGGTACGCACCGCAACATGACGCATGAGGAGATGGTGGAAGCTGTCGGCGCAGAGGTTGCCGGGCGGCTGCAGATGTATAACAGCGATGCCAAAGTCAGCGAAGACTTTGAGTATTTCGGCGAGACCTCCCGCGGTACTCCGGTCTGGCTCAACAAACATATCTGCCACGTCGACCACGTTATTATGACGGGTACGATCGTGCATCATTATTTCAGCGGCTACGGCGGCGGGCGCAAGGCTATTCTGCCAGGCGTGGCAGCAATGGAGACCGTCCGCGTCAATCACAGCTTTATGCTGGACCCTAATGCGGGTCTGGGCAAAACGACCGGCAATCCCGTTTATGAAGACCAGATGGAAGGCGTGGCCCTGTTTGCCAAAAATCATTCCGTCTTTCTTTTCAATGCGATCTTGAATGCACAGCATGAATTTTTAAAGATTTTTGCCGGCGACTATATCAAGGCGCATCAGGAAGCCTGCAAGTTTGTCGATCAGGTTTACGGCGTCGAGATCCCGCAGGCAGCCGATCTGGTCATTGCCAGCTGCGGCGGCTATCCCAAGGATATCAACGTATATCAGCTGCAGAAAACGATGGACAACGCCTGGTGCGCTGTGCGCGAAGGCGGCGTAGTGATCATTATCGGTGAGTGCGAAGAGGGCAGCGGCTCGAAAGTACTGGAAGAAACATGTAAACGGCTGGGAACGGCGGACGCTATCAAAGCCGAATTGGAAAAGCATTTTGAGATCGGGGCCAATAAAGCCTATGCAGTAACGCGGCTTACTAAAAAAGCAAAATTTATTTTAGTTTCTTCACTTGACCAGGAACTGGCACATAACCTGCTGTTCGAAGCCGTTCCCACAGTAGAAGAAGCCCTTGCCGAGGCTGAAAAAACAATAGGTAAGGATTATAATATTATTCTGATGCCGGAGGGCAGTTTGACGGTGCCGCTTCTTCCAGCCTGAAGACAATAGTTTAAATATCAATTTAATTTGTATTTTTATAACTTATGACCATATTTAAAAACGATTGCAAATATTTTTATGCGTGAAAGTATTGCTTTAGCCTGAGGTTTAAGTTATAATAAATTCTACGAATAGTTAAAGTTGTATTTGTAGATATTAAAAAAGCTATCGTCTGTTGTATCTGCACTTTCGTGAATGCAGATTAAATTAAAAGGAGTTGTGAAGAAATGAACATTGATTACAAAGCTATTGGGGTCAGGATCAAAGCCGCCCGCGCACGCAAAGGCGTTACCCAAGGCTATATTGCAGAAGTAACCGGTTTGTCTACCCCGCATATCAGTAATATTGAAACAGGAAATACTAAATTAGGTTTGCCTACGATCATCCATCTGGCTAATGTGCTGGAGGTTTCCGTAGATGAGCTGCTCTGTGACAATATCCATCGCAGTGAAAAGATTTTCCAAAATGAGCTGGCAGAATTGTTGCAGGGCTGTGACGCTCATGATCTGCACATGATTACGGAATTGGCCAAAGTAGTTAAGAAAAACAGCCTGAACGGTGTGAAAAAGACCAGAGGCCGTAAGCCTAAAAATAAAATCTGAAGAAAACTTTTTTAACCTGCATTTCCAAAACCTTTATGATATAATATAGATATCAGTAAAAGCTGTAGTGAAAAGGTGGACGGAAGTTATGGATGAATTTGTAAAAGCAGAATTAGAAGATGCCGGTGTCAATGTTGATGAAACTTTAAGGCGTTTTATGAATAATGAAGCTCTGATGATAAAGTTTTTGAAAAAGTTTGTAGACGACGAAAATATGAAGCAGCTGCGCACACTTATTGCTGATAAAAAATATCAGGAAGTTCTGCCTGTTGCACATACGCTGAAAGGCGTATGCGGAAATCTGGGCTTTGTTAAATTGTATGAGCTTTTTTCGAGAATGTGTCAGGATTGCCGCAGCGAGCAGTATGAGAATCTGGAGGATATGTTTGCTCAAACTGAAGAGGACTATGCTAAAGTTGTAGAGGCAATCAAAAAAATCTAAGAATCAGGACCCGGAATTTATTCCGGGTCTTTTTTTATGTGCAAAGGAATTTAGCTTAAAGCTATTGCCAAGTAAAATTTGATAAAGTATAATAAAGCAACAAGAGTATTGAAAAATAGAGAAAAGCTAAAAATAATAATTATTAATATTTGAGGCTTATTTTCGGAGGAAGACTATGCAGCTGAATGTTACTACTGATTATGCCATAAGGATCATTTTATATCTGGCGATCAAAAAAGAAATTGCCACATCGAAAGAGATCGGCGCGGCGATGGGGATTCCTAAAAATTATGTTTTAAAAATAACCCATAAACTGGTCGAGGCAGGGATCGTTGAAAGGTTGGTTGGCGCCCAGGGTGGTTTTCTGCTTATAAGAAAGAGCGGGGAGATAACCTTGCTGGAGATTATCGACATTATGGAACCGACAACGAGGATCAATCGCTGTCTGGAAGCGGATAGATACTGCAGCCGGTATGCGACTGAAAATTGTCCGGTCCGTAGTTTTTATTGCAGGCTGCAGGAAGGGCTGGAAAAAAGTCTGGCTAAAATGACTATAAAGCAATTGCTGGCAGAGGCAAATTAAGCTTTGGGAAAGAATTATCATATTATAAGCATGCAGCTTACAATATGATAATATGTCAGAGAAGCGTGTGAAAAAGTGAATATGTAAATTTGCACATCAGGTAATATTGACAGCGCTTACCTGGTTGAGTTATACTATATGGCAGAGCTTATGATGCTCCTGATCGCTACTGTAGCTCAGCTGGTAGAGCATCTCATTCGTAATGAGAGGGTCGCAGGTTCAAATCCTGTCAGTAGCTCCAGCGTTTAGACGGTACTTCGAAAAATCGAAGCACCGTTTTTATTTTTTGTATTATAATAATATGTATGGGGGGCTGTCGATGAGAATTATTTGTGCTTGTCAGCATGAGATAACTATACTTGATAATACTGTGCCAATGCGTTTGGAATGGCTGGAAAATAATTTTTGCCCAAAATGCGCAGCTGCGGAAGCGGCAGCTTCGGCAAAGGAACTGCCAAGGCTGCAGGGAACACCCAAACAAACAGCTTGGGCTTATGATGTCAGAGAAAAAGTGCATGAACAGTTCCGAGAGTTTAAGGCTGACTACAGCCGCAAAAAGTTTACTCTAACCAGGCGTCAGCAGGAAATACACCTTATGGCGATGCTGAAAGCTATCAGGGCTTTCGATAAGGAAGTTAAAGCTGCCTATTGGATAGAGCATCAGGATCTGCGTGATATTATTACGAAGTGACACTTTAGTTAAGAGCGGTTGATCAATTGCTGCATAAACAATGATCGTTTTAAAACTATCTTGATAAAATTTGAACTTTTATTATAGTTGAAGCAAATTTAAGTAATGCGGAAGCCGGGGTAAGGAGGCGAGGTCCGTGTATTATTCAACAGTATACCTGTCGCCGCTGGGCAAGATCACGCTGGCGTGTGATGCAGACGGAAAGAATCTGGTAGGACTATGGCTGGAGGGGCAGAAGCATTATGGGGCCAGCCTGGACGAGCCGCTGACAGAGAATGACAGTGTCCCGCTGTTTGCTGCTGCCAAAAACTGGCTGGACAGATATTTTGCGGGCGCAGAACCTGAACTGGCTGAATTGCCGCTGGCGCCGCGCGGCAGTGAATTTCGTCAGGGGGTGTGGGAAGTATTATGCACTATACCTTATGGCGAAGTCATTACTTATGGCGCTATTGCTAAAAAAATGGCGGCTAGACTGCGGAAAAAAAGTATGTCAGGACAGGCGGTCGGCGGCGCTGTAGGGCATAATCCCATTTCTATTATCATTCCCTGCCACAGGGTAGTAGGTGCTGATGGCAGCCTGACAGGCTATGCCGGCGGTTTGGAGAAAAAAATCAGGCTGCTGGAACTGGAAGGCGTAGATACAGCCCGGTTTTCGCTTCCGAAAAAAGGCACGGCGTTGTAGGGCTGCGGATCAAAGCGGAGGTAAAAGATGGCTGGATATGATGGAGAAAGAGTTGTGGATGCTGCCTTTGTGCAGAAAGTATATGAGATAGTGGCGCAGATACCTGTTGGCAAGGTAGCAACCTATGGCCAGATCGCCGAGCTGATCGGTGAAGCTTTGGCCGCGCGGGAAGTAGGGCATGTCATGAGCTGCGTGCCGGCGGAGCAGAAGCTGCCCTGTCACAGAGTCGTCAATCGTACGGGCGTCTTGGCGCCGGAATATGTTTTTGGCGGTCAGGACAAGCAGCGGGCCATGCTGGAAGCGGAGGGCGTGACCTTCCTGGCCGATGGGCGGATCGATATGACGCTGCATTTATGGGGCAAATACGAACAATTTGATATTTTTAATATGCCGCCAACGTGAGTTGGGCAAAGTTGACAAACGTGCAGACAGATGCTAAAATAATTTTGTTTTCAGGTAACACCTCGGAGGGCAGCAGTGCCGGATAAGAGATATTCTCTTATCCGGCTTTTTCAGTTAATGAGCAAGGGGGCTGGTTTTAGTGTCAGAAGTAAATGTTTCCTGCGGCAGGCAGCGGTATTTGGGCAATAAAGGACTGATTATACTGATAGCCGTTATGAATATGTTTGTGCCTTTGTCGATCGATCTGTATCTGCCGGCCTTACCGGCGCTGGGGGTAGAATTTGCGGCGTCGCCTTTACTGGTCAATCTGACGCTGGTCAGCTTTTTCTTCTTTTTTGCGGTGGGGATCTTATTATTTGGTCCGTTGAGCGATAAATACGGCCGCAGGAAGATTCTCTTATTGGGAATAGTTTTGTACACGCTGGCCAGTGGACTGTGTGCCGTTTCCGGCAGTATCCAGACGCTGATCGCTTACCGGATCATGCAGGCGCTGGGCGCCGGCAGTATGGTCGCTGTCTCGATGGCGGTAGTCAAGGATGCTTTTTATGGCACGACTAAAAACCGGGTGCTGGCATTAGTGCAGGCGATGGCTGTCATCGCGCCGATGGTGGCCCCTATTGTCGGAGCCTTTTTACTGCAATTCGTCAGCTGGCGCGGTACTTTTGGCGTATTGATCGCTGCCGGAGCGCTGAATTTGCTGGCCAGCTGTTTTTTTGAAGAAACACTGCCGGTAAGCCGGCGGTATGCAGGCAGCTTTTGGAGCACTTTTGGCAGGCTGGTCGTAGTTGGCCGGAATGTGGGCTTCACAGGTTTTCTGACAGTATTTTCACTGCTGGCGGCACCTTATATGGCTTATGTAGCCGTATCGTCTTACGTTTATGTGCAGTATTTTGCACTCAGTGAGCAGGTCTACAGTTATTTTTTTGCTGCCAATTCTTTCTTTGCCGTTATCGGACCGTTTTTATATATGAAACTGATAGGGATTGTGACGCCGCGGCAGTTCACATACGGCTGTTTTCTTTTTACTGCTGTGGCGGCAGTGGCTCTGCTGACAGTAGGCAGCCTTTCGCCCTGGTGCTTCCTGGCGGCATTTTTGCCGGTGACGGTCATGGAGAGCGCGGCGCGTCCGTTCAGCACGGCGATTTTATTAGATCAGCAGAAAACTGATATTGGTTCGGCTTCTTCGCTGATCAACGCGGTGAATACTGTTTTCGGCAGTCTGGGAATGCTGCTGGGCGCTTTGAACTGGGGCAATTTTATCGACGGTCTGGGTATTATCACTGCTGTCTGCGCCATACTGGCGATTGGCGGCTGGTGCTTTTTGCTGCATTTTAAGGTGCGGATCGAAGGCTTGTAAAAGTATTTGGCGGTGGAAGCAACTGACTTTATTCTGTAAAATATTACGGAGACGGCAGCTGCTACTTTACATCTTGGCAGAGATGTATTATACTGGCATTGTTTTTTAGTTTAAGCTTGCCTGCGGGCAGAGGTAAAATCAGGGGAGTTATGATGAGATGATGTTGTTGCAAAAGTTTACAAAAGATCTGAAACAGGAATTTACAGGCTATGATAAAAGCAGCCTGGTCAGCGATCTGCTGGCCGGCCTGACGGTGACCGCTGTGGCGATACCTCTGGCACTGGCGTTTGGTGTCGGCAGCGGCGCTACTGCAGCGTCGGGCCTGATCACGGCGATCGTTGCCGGACTGCTGATCAGTGCCTTAGGCGGCGCTTATTATCAGATATCGGGCCCGACCGGCGCGATGGCGGCCATTTTGATGTCGATCGTAGCTAAATATGATATGCAGGGTGTTTTTATCGCTACTGTTTTGGCGGGGATAATTTTGATCGTGGCCGGGCTGCTGCATTTGGGCAAGCTGATTTCTTTTATTCCCATGCCGGTCATTACCGGTTTTACGTCAGGTATTGCCGTGATCATCGCACTGGGGCAGATCGACAATTTTTTCGGTGTGCAGTCGCAGGGCGCTTCAACGCTGGAAAAGCTGCTGAGCTACAGTCAGCTGGGCTTTACGCCTAATTGGGAGGCGGCGGGTATCGGTGGTTTCGTAGTGCTGACGATGCTGATTTTTCCAAAATTATTCAGTACAGCTATACCAGCCTCCTTATTAGCGATCATTCTGGCGACGCTGGGCAATTTGCTGTATGGCTTTGACGTAGCTGTAGTGGGAGAGATACCTACGACTTTGTTTTTAGATGATCGTCTGGAATTTGCTGGCTTGCTGGATTTTAACCGTTTGACAAATCTGCTGGCACCTGCCGCCAGTATCGCCGTGCTGGCGATGATCGAAAGTCTGCTGTGCGGCGCTACCGCGGGCAGAATGACGGGTGCGCCTTTAGACAGTAACCGTGAGCTGGTGGCGCAGGGCATCGGCAATCTGGTCGTGCCTTTCTTTGGCGGCATCCCGGCAACGGCGGCGATCGCCCGTACCAGCGTAGCTGTTAAGTCGGGCGCAAAAACAAGGCTGACCGGCATTTTTCATGCTTTAGGTATCCTGGCGGCGATGTTTATTCTAGCGCCGGTAATGTCCAAAATACCTTTAGCGGCCCTGGCCGGTGTGTTGATGGTCGTTTCCTGGCGCATGAACGAGTGGGCGACGATCAGCTTTATGGTTGATGGTAAATTTGCCGGAGCGATCTTTAAATTTATCATTACGATGCTGTGCACGATTATTTTTGATTTAACGACGGCGATCGTGGTCGGTGTGATGATCGGCTTGATCCTGCAAACTGTGCGGTTTTCGCATCTACGGATCACGTATGACGAGATCGATCCCAACAGACTGCATGACCATAATTCGTCGCTGCCCGAAAACGGGCTGGTCTGCTATATCACCGGTCCGATAGTTTTTGCCAATACGGAACGGCTGGAAGGCATAGCAGAAAAAGCGCAGGATTACAGCTATGTTTATTTCTCCATGCGCGGCGTTCCTGACATGGATATTTCGGGGACACAGGAGTTTGGTAAGCTGATTGCCCGTCTGCAGGCAGAAGGTAAGGAAATCTATTTGTGCAGCGTGCAGGAGGACGCTATGGAAATGATGCGCCGAGGCGGCATTTATGCCATGGTAGGACAGGACTGCGTGTATTGGAGCGTAGAGCGGGCTTTATGCCACGGTCATTAAAGCTTTGCGGTACTTAAATAAACAGATAAAAAAGTACGTTTCCTCCTGCAGGCGGAAACGTACTTTTTGTATAAGAGGGAGAATTATCCTTTGTGATGTAAAACGGTGGTATGGTAGCAGGATTTTTGACCATACATGGATTGTTCAAATTACTTGCCAAAAATGCTTTTCCGCACATAAACCTGGCCTTCCATGATCATTCTGGCGGTGCGGTAAACGCCGATACGTTCGATAGTGACCTGATCATTCTGCACGGAGCCTGCCGCTTCGACGGGGATCACCCCGGAAGGGTGGCCGATCCGCAGTAAAACACTTTGCCGGGCTGTTTCCGCAAGCAGCTCGTTGACGACGGTGCCGGGTATCCGGGCTGCCGCGCCGGTAGCTACCGTACCTGTAATAGGATAGGCTTTGTGCATATGCAGCATAAAGAGCAAACGTGAAACGATGTCTACATCAGCTTGGCGCACCCTGACGCCGTTGAAGCAGCTGTGGTCTGAAGGTGGGCTGACCATGGCAAAGAAGGGCTGGTAGGGAGTCTGACTGGCTGCGTCCTGCCAGTTTTTGACCAGTCCCAGCTGCTGGCAGACTTTGCCGCGGATCTCTTCGATAAGCTGCATCAGAGCGCTGTCGGCTTCGATGGCAGCAGGAGTTTCGGTGCCGGTGAGCCCGAATTCGCCGGCGTTGATAAAGATGACGATGTTGCCGGCGTCAACGACAGAAACGGTATAGTCTTTGCCGCCGGCGCTGACAGTATCTTTGGCGCTGCCAGTAGGCAGCAGGGAACCCGTAATGCCGCCAACAGCGTCCGACCAGTCCAGTGTGATCTTAGCGCCTGTTCCGGGGACCCCGTCGATGGCGCAGTCACCCTCTACCGCTGCTTTACCGTTTTTAACAGGTATTTCGGCGGTCAGGACCCTGTTTGTATTCGTCATGTGGATACGTACCCTGGTCAGCGGCTCTACAGGCTTGACCAGTCCCATATCAATGGCGAAGCAGCCGACAGCTGAAGAGATGTTGCCGCAGTTGCCGCCGTAGTCGACAAAGGCTTCAGTGATGCTGATCTGCCCAAAGGTATAATCTACATCGGCGTCAGTACGGCTGCTGGGGGCAATGATGGCCAGCTTGCTGGTAAGGATATCGGCGCCGCCCAGACCATCAATCTGCCTGATATCGGGGCTGCCGAAAATAGCCAGCAGGACTTTATCTCGCTGCACCGGATCGTCTGGCAGCTCATTGGCCATGATAAAAATACCTTTGCTGGTGCCGCCGCGTACAATAGCGCAGCGCAGCATTTCCATTTCGCTATGCATAGTTATCGCTCCTTTCACTTGCTAACAGCAAGTGCTGTTTGTATTTTTGATATTGATGTGATGTCCGCTGTAAACTCCGGGAACAACAGCATGTTCCTGACGGGACAATGCCAGCAGTTTGGTAAAATCGACGCCGGTGTCATAAGACATCCTGTTTAAAAGATAGACCAGGTCTTCAGTAGCTGTGTTCCCCGACGCACCGGGGGCAAAGGGGCAGCCGCCCAGTCCGCCCAGTGTCGTCTGGACGCCGTCGATACCCGCTTCAATGGCCGCCAGGGTGCAGACAATGCCCAAACCGCGGGTATCGTGGATATGTGCCAGAAAGGTACAGTCGCTAAAGGCTGGCTGCAAGAGGCCCAACTGCGTTCTGATCTGCTTGGGGTCGGCTACGCCAATCGTATCGCAGAGACAGAATTCCCTGATACCGAGTTCATAAAGTTCTTCCACAAAGCGCGGCAGCGCTTCTTCATCTGGCTGTCCCTCAAAGGGGCAGCCAAAGGCTGTGGCGATATCGACGCCAATCTGCATTTCCGGTAGGGCTGAACGGATTTTGGCCAGCTCGGCGACTGATTCGGCACGGGTACGGTTGATATTGGCTTTATTGTGGCTTTCACTCAAAGAAATAACATTGGAGATATGGCGCAGGCCACATGTTTGCGCAGCGCGCGCGCCGTGCAGATTGGGAACTAAAGCCATAATATCCAGCTGGGGAAATTCACTGAGGGCGTAGGCAGCAACTTTTTCCGCGTCCCGCATCTGCGGTACGGCAGCAGGGCTGACAAAGGCTGTTACCTGGATATGCCGTAAGCCGGCGTCAGCCAGTCCTTTGATAAAGTTACATTTCTGTTCGGTCGGTATCCACTGGGTGATATTTTGGAATCCGTCCCGCGGCCCGACTTCATAAAGCTCTATTTTATTCATCTTGATCCCTTCTTTCAGCTGTTGCCGCAGCGGCAAGTTTTTGCTTCAGATAGCCGAACAATCCGCCGCAGTGGATGATCGCCATGATATGCCCGGGTATGGGAGCGCAGCGATAGCTTTCCTGTTTGGTTTCGTTACGGATCAGTCCCCGCTGATAATCTACGGTCAGCAGGTCGTGATACGCTATTTTATCCGTATCCTGACATTCCAAGGCCAGAATACCTAAATTGATACAGTTGCGGTAAAAGATCCTCGCATAGGATTTAGCGATGACTGTTGTGATACCGAGCTGTTTCAAAGTCAGAGGAGCAGTTTCACGGCTGGAGCCGGAACCCAGATTATTTTCGGCGACGAAGATAGCGTCGGGGCGGCAGTTTTTGACGAAATCGGGATCAATTGGGCTCATAGCATAAGCCGCTGCCTCTGTTACAGGCAGTTCCATGTAGGCGGGTGGCGAAATAATATCCGTATTGATATTGTCACCGTATTTCAGGGCGCGGCCCTGCGGAAATTTTGTCATAAGGCAGCACCTTCTTCCCATACTTCCCGGGGATCGGTCAACCGTCCGGTAACAGCGCTGGCTGCTACCGAAAGCGGCGAAGCCAGATAGATCCATCCGTCTTTACTGCCCATCCTGCCGATGAAATTACGGTTAGTTGATGACACGCAGACCTCGCCGGCGCCTATAGCGCCGGAATGTACCCCCAGACAAGCGCCGCAGCTGGCAGCAAGGATAGTAGCGCCTGCTTCAGATAAGGCAGTGAGGATACCATCCCGTGCGCACTGCTCCCATACTGTGCGGGAAGCAGGCGAGATCAGCAGGCGGATACCCGCGGCTATTTTTTTGCCGCGCAGTAAAGCTGCCGCCGCTTGCAGGTCGTGGTAACGCCCGCCGGTGCAGGAACCGATATAGGCCTGCTGGATTGGGACATTGCCGGCATTTTTAATCGCCGTTACATTATCGACTTCATGGGGACAGGCGCAAAGCGGCTCCAGTTCTGCAGCGTCGATATTCAAAGTCCTGCTGTAAACTGCGTTGGCATCGCTGCTGACAGGAGTGCCGGGTGGGGCCTGGACCTGCTCCAGATAGGCCAGCGTTGTGGCGTCACAAGGGAAAATACCGTTTTTAGCGCCCGCTTCGACCGCCATATTGGCAACGCAGAGTCTTTCATCGATGGGCATGGCGGCAAAGGTACTGCCGCAGAATTCCAGCGCCTGATAAGTAGCGCCCTGATGGCCCAGCTGGCCGATAACAGCTAAAATAACGTCTTTGGCCATGACCAGCCGTGGTAATGCTCCTTCGCAGCAGACTTTGATGCTTTGTGGAACTTTCAGCCAGATCTCGCCTGTCGTCAGAACACCCAGCATTTCCGTAGAACCGATACCGGTCGAAAAAGCGCCCAGAGCGCCGTAGGTGCAGGTATGGGAATCCGTGCCGACAATGATCTGTCCCGGGGCTACGCGGCCATTTTCTACCATTAGCTGGTGGCAGGGGCCGGAAAATTCATAATAATGTTTGATTTTATTTTCTGCCGACCATTCACGGGTGAATTTTACGATCTCGGCCTGTTTGGCATTGGCAGGCGGCGTATAATGGTCAGAAATAACAGTGACTTTATCAGGATCCCAGATCCTGGCACCCAGCAGGTCCAGCTTTTCAGCAATTTCGATCCTGGGGCCGAGGATATCGTCCAGCATAGCTCCGTCGACCCTGACCCAGACTATTTCGCCGGCGGCAACAGAGTCAAGCCCGGCACCATGGGCCAGGATTTTTTCACTCATCGTCATACCCATATTTTTCAGCTCCTTTGTATTTCCATACAAGCGTAGTGGCTGGGGTCAAAAAACTTTGTCGGCAGCCAGCTGCGCGATCTCGGCTTCTGTCATACCCAGCAGATCCTGTAAAACGAACTCGGTATCCTGGGATAACAGGGGTGCCGGGGTAAAGGCAGTGATTTTATGGTGAGAAAGTTTGATCTGGTTGCCGGTCATTTTCAGTTTGCCAGCTTTAGGATGGTCAATCTCGACAAACATTTCCCGGGCGCCGGCAATATGCGGGTCCTGGGCTACTCTGTCGATGGTGTTGATCGGTGCGGCCGGTATGCCTGCTGCTAAAAGCTCATCAACGGTTGCGTCGATGGTTTTGTCTGCCAGCCAGGCTTCGATGTAGGGCTTGAGAGCGGCATTGTTCAAAACACGGTCATTGTTGCAGCGAAAGCGTGGGTCTTCCAACAGTTCCGGTTTATGCATCAGCTGGCAGAGAAGCCCGAACAGCTTGTCGTTACCAGCGCCGATGACCAAACTGCCGTCGGCTGCTTTAAAGGAATCGTAAGGGTAAATGGCTTCATAACGGTTGCCGATACGCTGAGGGATCTGACCGGTACAAAGATAAATAATATTGATGATCTCCAGTGAAGAAACCATGGAGTCTACCAATGCCACATCTACCTTTTCGCCTTCGCCTGTTTTGAGCTTGTTGATGTAGGCAGCCAGGATACCGACGCAGCAGGAAAGTCCCGCCATAACGTCGGCAATAGCCGTGCCGGTACGGGTCGGTTCGCCGCCGGGCCAGCCGGTAGTGCTCATCAGGCCGCTCATAGCCTGACCGATAATATCATAACCGGCCCGCTTACTGTAAGGCCCGTAATGTCCGAAACCGGAAATGCAGCCGTAGATCAGGCCGGGATTGATTTTTTGCAATTCTTCGTAACCCAGACCGAGTTTATCCATGACGCCGGGACGATAATTTTCGATCAGGATATCCGTGTTGGCTACCAGTTTACGAAAGATTTCCTTGCCCCGCTCTGATTTCAGATCCAGGGTGATGCCCAGCTTATTACGGTTCAGATTCATGTAATACGCGCTTTCGCCGTTGATCAGCGGAAAATTACCGCGTGAGTCGTCACCTTTACCGGGTATTTCCACTTTGATGACGGTAGCGCCCATATCAGCCAGCATCATCCCGCAATAGGGTCCTGCTAAAACTCTTGATAAATCTAAAACTGTTACACCTTCCAAAAGACCTTTCCTTGTTTCCATACCCTTTTCCCCCTTCGCTGCGGCTTGTTGCCACGCTAAAATAGTTTTTTCTGATGTCTGTGTACTTAAATTACCGGTGTTGGTAAAAGCATTGCTCTTTTTTCTTTATTGTATTATGATGAAAGCAGTAAAGCGGTGTCATTTGCAACGGAGGCAAAGAAAATGCAAAATATTTTGACAGTTATCAAGGCAACTTCACTTTTTGCAGGTTTGGAAGATAACGAAATCAAAGAACTGTATACTTCGCTGCGTATGTATCCCCAAAAATTTAAGGCTGGCGCGTATATCCAGCATATTGAAGATACTTACCAGTGTCTGGGACTGGTCTTAAGCGGCAAAGTACATATGATTAGCGAAGATATTTGGGGCAACCGCAATTTGATCGCGGAATTTGGTCAGGGGCAGTTTTATGGCGAATCGCACAGTTTGACGGGGACGCCGATGTTTTTTGATATTGTGGCGGCAGAGGAGTCCGAGCTGCTTTTTATCAATATTCTGAAATGTATAGTTTTGGCCAGGCAAGCCGGTGTTGCGCCGCAAAAGCTTTTGGGCAATTTATTCGAGAGCATGCTGCACAAAAAACTTTCATATATGCGGAAATCGGATATTCTTTCACGCAGGACGATCAGGGAAAAGCTGTCAGCGTATTTATCCAATGAAGCCCGCAGCCGTTCTGCTTTGATTTTTACGATTCCCTATAATCGACAGCAGCTGGCCGACTATCTGGCTGTAGACAGGAGCGCTTTATCAAAAGAACTGGCTAAAATGCAAAAAGAAGGGATTTTGAAGTTTTGTCATAATAAATTTGAGCTGATACCAGTGCAAGAAGGGAAGCAGGAAGAATAGACGCCTGAAGAGTGAGCGGTGTGCTGTAGCGTTATAAAAATTGCAAATAAAGTAAAGGGCCTGCCGGATGATTTCCGGCAGGCCCTTTATGCAGTTACTGAATTTTTAGACGGGAGAATTTTCTGATCCAGAACTGCCTGTAAGAGAAACTGTGTCCCAGCAGTTTATATTTTAACGATCAGCACAGGAACTTCGGCATACATGGCAACTTTGGAGCTGACACTGCCGAGGATAAATTCGGCGACAGCGTTCAGGCCGCGGCTGCCAATAACGATCATCGTGCAGCCGGATTTTTTGGCGGCTGTCAGAATCTGCTGAGCGGCGTTACCGATCAGAGTTTGATAATGAACAGGAACTTTTGCACCGGCAGTCTGCTTTTTAGCGGCGTCCATCAATTCTTTGCCGGCCAGCTCATACAGCTCGTTAGTCTGTTTGACCATGGCGGCATTCAACTGGTTCATGATCGTCGATCTTTTGCTGTAAGGTTCGATTGCGTGCACTACTGTTACTTCAGCATCAAGCTTCTCGGCCAGATTAATGCCGTAATCAAGAATTTTACCGGACGAATCGGAACTGTCGATAGCAATTAAAATTTTCTCTTTCATATAAATCCCTCCCTAAAGTTGCATCCTTATGCTTCACTTGACGATTAGTCTTTTCTTTAATATCATTATAACAACAATAAATTTATACTTAAAATACTTGTTTTGGAAAATATAATACCTAAAAAGTATGAAGGGAGGAAGGCTTATGAATTTGCAGCAAATGCGGTATTTTGTAACGGTTGCGCGCCTGGGGAATGTCACAGAGGCTGCTAAAGCACTGCATATTGCCCAGCCGCCCTTAAGCAGGCAGATCAAGCAGCTGGAGCAGGAATTAGGCGTAGAATTGTTTGACAGGTCAGGACGGCGTCTGCATTTAACAGAAACAGGGCATCTGCTGCTGCACCGGGCGGAAGAGATTTTAAATCTGACGGACAGGACGATGTGTGAGTTATCCAGCAATGAACTGGGGCAGGAAGGTATTTTATCGCTGGGAGTCGTAACTTCGATGGGGTTGATGGTACTGCCGCAGCTGATCGCCGCTTTTAAAGAGGACTATCCGAAAATAACCTATCGTTTATTGATCGGTGAGACCCTGCGGGTGATCGAGCTGCTGGAGAAGGGGATCATCGAGATAGCGATCGTGCATCTTCCTGTCGACGAGGATTCCTTTGACAGCTATAAGCTGCCGCCGGAACGGCTGGCGCTGGTTTATGATGCGGCGGTTTTTCCGCAGCTGCATGGTGATTATGAACTGCCTGTGAGCAGGCTGCAGGGACTGCCGCTTTTATGCCATCGCCGCTATAAGGAGCTGATGGAACAGGCAGCTCAAAAAAATGGTATCCAGGCACATTTTTTCTGCCTCAGCGACGACAGTAATTCATTGATCGCCTGGGCGAAAGCCGGGCTGGGTCTGGCGGTGATCCCTGAGTCAACGGAAGCGATCGCCCAGCGCGAGGGTTTAGCCTGTATTCGTTTTGCGGACCGGAGTTTGATGACAACGGCGGCGGTAGTCTGGGCCCGAAAGCACTATCATGCGCCGACAACGCGCAATTTTATCAGCTTCATCCCGCAGTATTTTGAACAGAAGCAAAAATGAAGGCAGCTTTGCTGCCCAAAACAAAAGCCACGGAACTTTTAAAGTTCCGTGGCTTTTAGTATAAGCGTTATTTCCTTATTTCCAGGCCGGTAAGATCGTGCCCTGGAAGTGGTCCAGAATGAATTTTTCATTGTCAGCCGACTGATAGATCGCTTTCAGTTTGGCGATCCGGGGATCGTTTTCGTTAGTTTTTTTGGTAACGAAGATATTGACAAACGGATTGTCAGCAGATTCCAGAATGATGGAATCTTTAGTAGGATTGAGACCGGCAGGAATAGCATAGTTGGCGTTGATAACTGCCAGCGTTACGTCAGGCAGGCTGCGGGGAATTGTCGCCGCGTCCAGTTCCAGAAATTTGAAGTTATGCGGATTTTCAGTAATATCAGCAACAGTGGTAGTGACGTTTTTATTGTCTTTGACTTTGATCAGGCCGGCATTAGCTAAAACCAGGATGGCACGACCGCCGTTGGACGGATCGTTTGGGATACCGATAGTGGCGCCGTCAGGAATAGCGTCGCCTTTTTTCAAGGTTTTAGAATAAGCTGCCATCGGGAAGTTAACGGTTTTAAAAACTTCGACCAGATCAAATTTAGGCTCTTTTTTCAAGGTAGCGTCCAGGTAGGGACGATGCTGCATGCTGTTGGCAAAAACCTCGCCCTGGAAGAGTGCTACGTTGGGAGTGACATAGTCGTTGAATTCGACAACTTCTACTTTCAGGCCTTGTTTTTCAGCCAGTTTTTTGACGTTATCCATGATTTCGGCATGAGGGCCGGCAGTAACGGCGATTTTTACAGGTGCGTTGGCTTCAGGAGCTTTGGCTGCTTCTTTTTTGTCGCCGCCGCAGCCGAAGGTGGTGAAGGCAGCCGCGCATAATGCAGCCGCGACCAGGATCTTAGTAAGTTTTGTCATGAGAATATCCCCTTTACAAGATGTTTTTAAAGTTTATTTTTATTAAGCTTTTTGGAAAAATAATCGCCTAAGGACTGAATGGACTGCACCATAACGATCAGGACGACAACGGTGATCAGCATCACGTCCATCTGGAAACGCTGATAGCCGTAACGGATCGCCAGGTCGCCCAGGCCGCCGCCGCCTAAAGTACCGGCCATGGCTGAATAACCGATCAGAGCGATCACGGCGAGCGTGATACCTAAAACGATGGAATGCAGGGCTTCCGGCAAAAGTACTTTACGGATGATCTGCAGCGGGCTGGCGCCCATAGCCTGCGCCGCTTCGATAACGCCGTGGTCGATTTCCAGCAGCGAGGACTCGATGATGCGGGCAATAAAGGGTGCGGCCGAGATCGTCAGCGGTACGATAGAAGCAGTAGTGCCGATCGAAGAACCGACTAAAAGACGGGTCAGCGGAATGATCGCTACCATTAATATAATGAAGGGAGTAGAACGGGTAGCGTTGACGATAGCGCCTAAAACACTGTTGACAGGCGCGTTGGGCAAAATATGGTTTTTACGGGTGACGGTCAGGATCACGCCGAGCGGTACGCCGATAAGTGTGGCGAGGATCGTGGAAGCCAGCACCATATAGCAGGTTTCCCAAAAGGATTTAAGTAAAAGTGCTAACATTTCAGGAGACATAACCGATCACCTCAACTTTCAGCTGCTGTTCGTGCAGATAGTGCAAAGCATTTTTGATACCTGCGGCGCTGCCGGAAATTTCGATGACCAGAGTGCCGAAGGGAATATCCTTGAGCGAGTCGATATTGCCGTAGATGATATTGATATCGACGTCGAATTTTTTGACCATGCCGGAAACGATCGGGTCGCCGGCGGAGTTGCCGATAAAGCACAGCCGTACGATCAGCTTGCTGCCTTCAGTATAAGTGTCACTGAGGGCCGAGGACTGCAGCAGTGCCGGCAGCTCGACATTGTTGATGCTTTTGACGAAATCTCTGGTAGTGGGTTTCTGCGGGTCGGTGAAAACGTCGATCATCGAACCTTCTTCAATGATCTCGCCGTTTTCGATAACGGCTACCCGGTCGCAGACCTCTTTCACGACCTCCATCTGGTGCGTGATCATGACGATAGTCAGATTCAGGCGCTTGTTGATATCCTTGAGCAGATCCAGAATGGATTTGGTGGTCTGCGGGTCAAGGGCCGAAGTCGCTTCGTCGCACAGCAGCACCTTTGGATCGCTGGCCAGAGCACGGGCAATACCGACGCGCTGTTTCTGCCCGCCTGACAGCTGGCTGGGATAATAATCGCCGCGGTCCTGCAGCTGTACCAGCTCCAGCAGCGGCTGTACCCGTTTTTGGATCTCATCCTGGGGCAGTCCCTGGATCTCCAGCGGGAAGGCGATATTGTCGTAAACCGTACGGGAGGCCAGCAGGTTAAAGTGCTGGAAGATCATGCCGATGTTCTGGCGCGCTTTGCGCAGCTGCTGGTTGCTCATAGCGGTCAGCTCCTTGCCGTCCACAAAGACCTGCCCGCCTGTCGGTACCTCCAGCATATTGATGCAGCGGATCAGGGTCGACTTACCGGCGCCGCTGAGGCCGATGATGCCGAAGATCTCGCCGGCGTTGATATGCAGATTGGTTTTCTTTAAAGCGTGGATATCGCCTGCGTTGCTGTAGTAGGTTTTTTCCACATTGCGTAAATCGATCATACAGCGTTCCTCTTTCTTTTCTAAAATCGTAAAAAAACCCTTCACACAGGTGAAGGGTAACGAATACATATCGTACTGCTTCATCTGCCGGATTTACATCCGTTGGATTTGGCACCGTTCACTCAGTGATGGTTGCCGTAGCTTCATAGGGCCAGTCCCTCGGCTACTCTTGATGAAATACCGTTTGGAGTTGTTAAACAAAATAATACACTTACAAACGGCGCTTGTCAATAAAAATTTTTAAATTTTTGTAAAAAGCCTTGCCTTTCACAAGATAAAGTGATAAAGTATAAAAGAAAAATGGTGGCAGTACCATCTAATTTTAAGGAGGCAATCATGGCTGCAAAAACCAGAGACCATTTGACCGACCAGTTATTTAAAGCGATCCTCAGCTTAAAAGATGAGGGGCAATGCTCAAACTTTTTTGAAGATATCTGCACTATCAGCGAGCTGAAATCCATGGCGCAGCGCCTGGAGGTGGCCAGGATGCTGGATGCGGGCAGTATTTATGAGGAAATAGTAGAAAAAACAGGCGCCAGCACGGCAACGATCTCCCGCGTCAAACGCTGCCTGGTTTATGGGGCCGATGGTTATAATTCGGTGATGCCGATACTGAAAAAGGAAGCGAAGCCAGATGCTGAATAATAAAGCGCTGCAGGTACCGTATGGGACCCGGGACGTGCTGCCGGGAGAAGCGGGCGCCAGGCGCATAATAGAAAATAAGCTGGCTGCGACTTTTAAAGCCTGGGGCTATGACGAGGTGATCACGCCGACCTTTGAATACCTTGATACCTTCGCCGCAGCCGGGCAGTTGTCGGACAGCAGCTTTAAATTTTTTGACCGGCGCAATAATATTTTACTGCTGCGTTCGGATATGACGACGCCTTTGGCACGGCTGGTAGCGACGCGGCTCAATGAAGGGCCTGCTGTAAAACGGCTTTTTTATCTGGCCAATTTGTTTCGTTATGAAGAAGCGCAGGCCGGTCGGCAGTGCGAATTCAATCAGGCCGGCGTAGAACTGATGGGCGCGGCCGGGCCTTCGGCAGACGCCGAGATGCTGGCTTTAGCGGTAGCCTCGCTGCAGGCGGCTGGTCTGCAGGATTTTGTGATCAGCATTGGCCAGATCGATTTTATCAACGGCCTGATCGAAGCGGCAGAGGTCACGGCAACGCAGGCCCAGGAATTGAAACGCTGCCTGATCGAGCATGACGTGGTACGACTGGAAGCGCTGGTAGATGGCAGCAGGATGCCCTTAGAGCAGAAGGCGCTGTTCAAGGAACTGCCTTTTCTGCACGGCGGCTTAGAGCTGTTGGATAAAGTGGAAGCCTGCGGGCTGAACGCTACCAGCGCTCAGGCTGTGCAGGATCTGCGTGAGATCTATGCTTTGGCTGCGGCTTACGGCGCGGCAGGTTATCTGCGTTTTGACCTGGGACTTTTGCGTGACCTTGATTATTATACGGGCATGCTGTTTGAAGGCTATGCCGAGGATATGGGTTTCCCGATCATTGGCGGCGGCCGTTACGATACGATGATGGAAAATTTTGGTAAATCGTGCCCGGCGACCGGCTTTGCTATCGGCATCGACCGGATCATGCTGATTTTGAGCCGCCGCGGGCAGCTGGATAATATCAGCAGCTGGGATGTTTTGGTAGCGTGGCAGGCGGGCTGTTTACCGCAGGCGATCGTGCAGGGCATGCGTCTGCGTCGGAGCGGCAAGACCGTGAAGCTGGCGACAGAGCCGCTGAGCCAGAGCGAAGCTGTGGAAGCGCAGCGCGCTAACGCCTGTGATACACTGCTGTATATCGAAGAATGATAAAGGAAGTGCCGTGATGGATTATATTACCGTAGCGCTGCCGAAGGGCAAGCTGTTCCAGAAATCTGTGGACCTGCTGGCTAAAGTCGGCTACAGCGCCGATAACGTAACAGAGGATTCGCGCAAGCTGGTCATCAGTAATGAGGCCAGCCGGGTGCGTTTTATAATTACCAAAACTGTCGATCTGCCGACGTATGTGGAATACGGTGCTGCCGACATCGGGATCATCGGGAAAGACGTACTGTTGGAGGAACGCAAGGATGTTTATGAGCTGCTAGACCTGAAATACGGACGCTGCCGTTTGATGCTGGCAGTGCCGGAGCAGATGCAGCGGCCCAAGCTGACTGATTACGCACATTTGCGGGTGGCGACTAAATATTCTAACTGCGCGCAGGAATATTTCCGCAGTCTGGGGATTCAGACCGAGATCATCAAGCTTAACGGCTCGATCGAGCTGGGGCCGATGGTGGGACTGTCGGAGCTGATCGTTGACATTGTGGAAACAGGGCGGACCCTGAAAGAAAATAAACTGGTGGAGGTAGATTCCATCTATACAGCGACGGCACGGCTGATCGCCAACAGGGTAAGCTTTAAACTGAAATTTGACCGGCTGGATAAGCTGGTACGCGATCTGCGTAAGGTGCTGGATGAGGAGGATGAACAATGCAGGTAACAGATGCCAGAGGGATGAGCGCTGCCGAGATTGCGGCGCTGATGCAGAAAAAAGCTTTTGATGAATGTGAGCTGTCGCCGGGAGTGCAGGCAGGCGTTACTGCGATGTTCGGCGCGCCGCTGACTGCGGCGCAGGTTGTAGATAAGATCGTTGCTGACGTCAGGGAAAGCGGCGATGACAAACTGCTGTATTATACCAATCTGCTGGATAAGGCAGGCCTGACCGTTCGGAATATCCGGGTCAGCGAAGCTGAATTTGCGGAAGCAAGGCAGTCGGTCGACCCGGAAGTAGTGGAAGCTATCAAACGGGCGATCGCCAATGTGCGCCGCTTCCACGAAGAACAAATGCCCAAGTCCTGGCTGACCAACCGCGATTGCGGCGCTATGCTGGGGCAGAAGGTGACGCCGGTAGATTCCGTTGGTATCTATGTGCCAGGGGGCACGGCGGCTTATCCTTCCTCTGTGATCATGAATGCTGTACCGGCAACTGTGGCTGGTGTGCCGCGCATCGTGATGGCGGTGCCGCCGGGACGTGACGGTAAGGTCAATCCTTATGTGCTGGTCACAGCCGGGCTGATCGGCGTGACGGAGATTTATAAAATGGGCGGGGCGCAGGCCGTGGCCGCACTGGCTTTTGGTACGGCGACCGTACCGAAGGTAGCAAAGATCACCGGGCCGGGCAATATTTTTGTGACGCTGGCGAAAAAGGCTGTTTACGGCCACTGCGATATCGATATGCTGGCCGGGCCCAGCGAAATACTGATCGTCGCTGACAGCAGTGCTGATCCGCAGTATTTGGCGGCTGACCTTTTGAGTCAGGCAGAGCATGATCCGCTGGCCAGCGCTATTTTGGTCACGGACAGCGAACTGCTGGCCAATGCTGTTGCGGCCGAGCTGGAAGTGCAGCTGGCGGCTTTGCCGCGGCAGGAGATCGCCGCTTTATCCTTGACCAATCATGGCAGGATCATCGTGGCGTCAGATATGGAAACAGTGATCGAAATGGCAAATATTTCAGCACCGGAGCATCTGGAAGTGATGACGAAAGAGCCTTTTGCGCTGCTGCCGTATCTGCGTAATGCCGGCGCGATCTTTCTGGGCGCTTATTCGCCCGAGCCTTTGGGCGATTATTACGCCGGCCCGAACCATATCCTGCCGACCGGCGGCACGGCCCGTTTCTATTCGGTGCTGAATGTGGAAACCTTTATGAAAAAAACCAGTATCATCGCATATACGCAGGGCGCTTTAGCCGCTGTGGGCAGCGATGTGATCAAAATGGCCGAAGCCGAAGGGCTGCAGGCCCATGCCAACGCTATCCGCGTACGCATGGAAAAGAGGTGACGAGATGGCTGGATTTAATGCGAGAAGTGGTTTAGAAACCCTGGAAGAATATGCGGTCGAGCATGTGGCGGCCGAGATCATCGTTAATGCCAACGAAAGTAATTACGGGCTGCCGCGACCGGTAGAACAGGCTGTGGCTTCCAAACTGGCCGGTTTTCCTTTTAACCGCTATCCACCTATGCAGGCAGAAACGCTGCGGGAAATGATCGCTGACGACCTGGCGCTGGACGCTGATAATATCCGTATCGGCAACGGGTCCAGCGAGCTTTTGCAAATGACCTGCTATGCTTTTGGCGGACAGGGCCGCAAGATCGCCTTTCCTTATCCGTCTTTTTCCATGTACGGCGTTTACACGCAGCTGGCTGACAGTATTGCTGCGCCGTATCCGCTGACGCTGACAGGCTATATCGATGCCGATAAGGTCATCGAATTCTGCCGGACGGAGCAGCCGGCGCTTTTGATCGTCTGCAATCCCAATAATCCTACTGGCAATTATAATCCGCTGGCAGTTATGGAAAAGATTTTGGCTAATGTCAGCTGCCCGGTAGTGATGGACGAAGCCTATATGGAGTTTGCCAAAGGCAGCGACGTCGATCCGCAGGATCTGCGGCCGCTGAATAAGCTGAAGCTGGTGGCAGGTTCAACTTTGGCTTTGACCGGGAAATACAGCAATTTTATGTGCTTACGCACTTTTTCCAAGGCCTATGGCCTGGCAGGACTGCGGGTAGGCTATGCCGTGGGCAGCGCCGGCATTATGCACATTTTGGGCAAAACGCTGCTGCCTTACCATGTCAATGCCTGGTCCTTAACAGTAGCCGAAGAGGTCTACCGTCATAAAGATTTATATCAGGAGCGGATCGCAGCGATCATCGAGCAGCGGGAAATGCTGCGGGAACAGCTGGAGCAAATGGGATTGAAGGTCTGGCCCTCGGCGACCAATTTTCTGACCTGCTGCCCGCAGGGAGAGCTGACCAGGCGTTTAGCGGCAGCCTTTATCAAGGAATACGGCTCGCAGGGAGAAAAAACAGAACAGATGCAGGCGGGGCTGTATCTCTACCGGAAGCTGCTGGAGCAGAAAATTTTAGTGCGCGACTACACCGGTCATCCGGTGCTGCAGGGCTGCCTGCGTATCACTATCGGCCTGCCGCAGGAAAATGCCGAAATGGCAGTCCAGCTGCAGCGTTTGTGCACAGAGGAGGAAACATGATGCGTAAGGCTGTCAAAGAACGTAAAACTTTAGAAACGGCTGTCAGCGTCAGCGTTGACCTTGACGGCCGCGGCCAGGCTGAGATCGCTACCGGCGTTGGTTTTTTGGACCATATGCTGATTTTGCTGGCCAGACATGGCTTCCTGGACCTGAAGGTGCAGGCGCAGGGCGATCTGCAGGTCGATTGTCATCACACAGTAGAGGATTGCGGCATCGTGTTAGGTGAAGCAATCAAAGCCGCCGTGGGCGATAAAGCCGGTATTCACCGCTACGGTAATTGTTTTATTCCCATGGATGAAGCTTTGGCGCAGGTCGTGCTGGACTTTTCCGGGCGTCCTTATCTGGTTTTTGAAGCCGAGCTGCCTAAAATAACTTTGGGCAATTACGATACAGAAATGACGGAGGAGTTTTTCCGCGCCGTGGCCGTTGCCAGCGGTCTGACCTTACATATCCGTGTGCTGTATGGCAAAAACGTACATCATATTATTGAGGCGGTCTTCAAAGCCTTTGCCCGTGCTTTGGCAGAGGCTGTAGCTGCTGACCCGCGCGTTGAGGGCGTGATGAGCAGCAAGGGGGCTTTATGAGTTCTAAGATAGTGATCGTTGATTATGGTATGGGCAATCTGCACAGCGTTAATAAAGCGATCGCTGCCGTGGGCGGCGAGCCGCTGATCACCAGTGATGCCGAAATCATTGCCCGGGCTGAAAAGCTGATTCTGCCGGGAGTGGGAGCTTTTGGCGACTGTATGGCCAATTTGGCCGACAGCGGTCTGATACCTGTCTTGCAGGATTATCTGCACAGCGGCAGGCCGTTTTTAGGGATCTGCCTGGGGATGCAGGTGCTGTTTGAAGGCAGCGACGAAGCGCCGGGTGTTAAAGGATTAGGCTATTTTCAGGGGCAGGTGCGCAAACTGAGCACTGCTTTAAAAATTCCCCATATGGGCTGGAACCAGCTGCAGCTGCGTAACAGCTCGCCGCTGCTGGAAGCGGCGGCAGGCGAATATGTGTACTTCGTGCACAGCTTTCATGCCGAGCCGCAGGATCAGAGCATTATTACTGCTGTCTGTGATTACGGTATGGAAGTCACGGCTTCTGTGGGCAGGGGCAGCGTACAGGCCTTTCAGTTCCATCCAGAAAAATCGAGCCGGGCAGGCCTTGGTCTGCTGTGTGCATTTAAGGAGTGGCAGCCATGATCATTTTTCCGGCGATAGATATTCGCGGCGGCCGCTGCGTTAGGCTGACTGAAGGCCGCTTTGACCAGGAAACTGTTTTTGCCGATGACCCTTCGGAAATGGCTGCCCGCTGGTCGGCAGCGGGAGCCGAATATTTACACGTGGTCGATTTGGACGGCGCTTTGGCTGGGGCAGGGCGTAACCTGCCGGCGATCGAGAAGATTCTGGAGTATGCCTCCATGCCGGTACAGGTCGGCGGTGGGATCAGGACGCTGGCGGCAGCAGCGGAGCTGCTGGAATTGGGCGTCAGCCGTGTGATCCTGGGTTCGGCGGCAGTGCGTGAGCCGCAGCTGGTAGCGGAAGCCTGCCGGGAATTTCCCGGACAGGTGGTGGTTGGCATCGATGCCAAAGACGGTAAAGCCGCGATCGAAGGCTGGGGCGTCAGCGGTGGCATCGACGCCGTGGAGCTGGCGTGTAAAATGGCAGCTGTCGGTGTCGAACATATCATCTTTACTGACATCAGCCGCGACGGTAAACTGAGCGGCGTCAATGTAGAAGCTACTGCCGCTCTGGCTCAGGCCAGCGGTGTTAAAGTTATTGCCAGCGGCGGAGTGGCGTCTGTGGACGATATCCGCCGATTGCAGCAGCGTGCTGCCGACGGTATCGAAGGCTGCATTATCGGCAAGGCCATTTACACAGGCGCTATCGACCTGCGGGAAGCGCTGCGGGTCGCAAAGGAGGGCTGCTGAGTGCATACCAAAAGAATCATTCCCTGTCTGGATGTCAAAGCAGGGCAGGTAGTCAAAGGTACCAATTTTGTGGAGCTGCGTAATGCGGGCGACCCAGTCGAGCTGGCGGCCCTGTATGACAGCGAAGCCGCTGACGAACTGGTTTTTCTGGACATCACGGCTTCCGTCGAGCAGCGCAAGTCCATGCTGGACGTGATCAACCGTACGGCAGGGCAGGTGTTTATGCCGCTGACTGTCGGCGGCGGCATCAGCACGGTGCAGGACATCCGCCATGCTTTGCAGGCCGGCGCCGATAAGATCTCGGTCAACACAGCGGCGGTCAAAAATCCGCAGCTGATCGCTGACGGAGCCAAGCTGTTCGGCAGTCAGTGCATCGTTGTAGCTGTCGATGCCAAACGCTGCAGCGAAGGTAAATGGGAGGTTTATGTGCAGGGTGGACGTACGCCGACGGGTATCGACGTATTGGACTGGGTCAGACGGGCGGTAGAGCTGGGAGCCGGCGAGATATTGCTGACCAGTATGGATGCCGACGGTACAAAAAACGGTTATGACATCCCGCTGACGCGGGCTGTAGCCGAAGCTGTAAGCGTGCCTGTGATCGCCAGCGGCGGCGCCGGCAGACTGGAACACTTCTATGATGTTTTGACGGAAGGCAAAGCCGATGCTGTTTTAGCGGCGTCAGTCTTTCACTATAAAGAATTTACGATCAGGCAGGTCAAAGAATACCTGCGGTCTAAAGGTGTAGAGGTGAGATTATAATGCAAGTAGATTTCTCGAAGATCAAATTTGACGAACAGGGCTTAGTACCTGCCGTAGTGCAGGATGCGGCAACCAATGCTGTTTTGATGCTGGCCTATATGAACGGCGCTTCGCTGGCTAAAACTGTGGAAACAGGCTATACCTGGTTCTGGAGCCGCAGCCGTCAGGAACTGTGGAACAAAGGCGCTACCAGCGGCCATGTGCAGAAGGTCATCAGCATCGATTATGATTGCGACGGTGACAGCCTGCTGGTCAAGGTAGAGCAGAAGGGCGCAGCCTGCCATACTGGTAACTATTCCTGCTTCAGCTATCCGCTGTGGAACAGCGGCGCCGGCAAAAACCTGCCCGTGCCCGAACCGGATGGAATCCACGGCGTGCTGACCGAGCTGTACCGCGTTATTCAGGATAAGCGCGTCCACGGCGGCGAAAAATCCTATACCCGCTATCTGTTTATGTCAGGTCAGGATAAGATCTTGAAAAAAGTTGGCGAAGAAGCGGCTGAAACGATCATTGCTTCCAAAAATAATAATGCTAAGGAAGTTTTGTACGAAATGTCCGATCTGTGGTATCATTGTCTGGTACTTTTGGCCTACCACAACATCAATCCGGTGGAATTGCTGGGTGAGCTGGGCGGACGCCGCAGTAAGGAAAACAACAGCAAATATTAAAAATGGAAACCTCCTGCGGAGAGCGGGAGGTTTCTTTGCTGAAAATTTACAGCCGTACGGCAGATTTTATGCTACAATGACAGGTAAGAAAGACAGTAATGAAGAAGGTGCAAGCATGGAAAAAACGGTTTTAGTTATCGGTCACCGCAATCCTGATACAGATTCGGTCTGTTCGGCTATCGCCTATGCTTACTTAAAGCAGCAGTTGGGCTTGAAGGCAGTGCCGGCCCGTGCCGGCAAGATCAATCCGGAAACACAGTTCGTATTGGAGCATTTTAATGTTCCGGTGCCGAAACTGGTGGACGACCTGTATCCGCGGTTAAGCGATATTCGTTTGGCGCAGCCGCCGACAGTGGGGCCGGCTGCTTCGCTGCGTGATGTGGGCCGACTTTTTGTAGAACATGAAGGCTTGAAATCCGTGCCTGTGCTGGATACGGATAAGAATATCGTCGGGATCATCACCGTCGGCGACCTGGCTAAACGATATTATAACGAGCTGTCGATCCAGGATCTGGACGATGGTGAAACCGATTATAGTAGTATCGTACATACTTTAGACGGTCAGCTGATCTGCGGCGATCCGAAGCAAACCTTTAACGGCAAGATCAAGATCGGTGCTTCCGAAGCTGCTACGCTGACGCAGGCGATCCGGGCAGGCGATCTGGTCATCATCGGCGACAGGAGCGACGCGCAGCTGGCGGTGATGGAAGCTGGCGCTGCAGGCCTGATCCTGACCCGCGATACGGAAATAACGCCGGCGGTATTGGAGGCGGCCCGGTGCCGGCGGGCCATTGTCATCAGTACTCCTTACGATACTTATACTACGGTGCGGCTCATCAATCAAAGTATTCCGGTACGTTTGGTAATGACCAAGAATCTGGTAACGCTCAAAACTACAGATTTACTGTCAGATGTCAGAGAAAAGATGCTGGCGGCAAAATTTGTCAGCTATCCGGTGCTGGAGCGCGGTCGCTACGCTGGCATGATGGACCGTGGGATGATGCTGGTACCAGACCGGCAGGAAGTGATTTTAGTCGATCACAACGAACGCAGTCAGGCAGTGGAAGGTATCGAAGAAGCACATTTGCTGGAGATCATCGACCACCACCGTCTGGGTGGATTAACGACAGGCGCGCCCATCTTTATCCGCCAGGAGCCGGTAGGTTCGACGGCGACGATCGTTGCCAACCTGACCTGGCACAGAGGCGTCGAGCTGCCGCCTGCTTTGGCAGGGATTTTATTTGCGGCCATAGTTTCCGATACTCTGTATTTCCGTTCGCCTACAGCTACTTTGTTTGATGAAGATACTGCCAAACGTCTGGCAGTGCAGGCCGGGATCAGGGATGCGGAAGCTTTTGCCATGGAAGTGCTGCGGCACGGTTCGGCGATCGGTACCATGCCGGTGCAGGACATCGTGCGCAATGATATCAAGGAATTTGATTTCGGCGAGCACCGTATCACTGTCAGTCAGATCAATATCATGGACAGGCAGCAGGCGCTGGAACGGTTAGCAGATCTGCAAAAAGCACTGGAGGAATTTCGCAGGCAGGAAGGCTATGACTTGTCACTGCTGATGATAACGGATATCTTGGGTGAAGCGACTGATCTTTTGGCTGCCGGCAGTCCCCAAACGCAGCTGGTACACGCCTTTGGCGAAGCTGCTGCGGCAGGCTGCTATCATCTGCCCGGCGTCTTGAGCCGCAAAAAGCAGATCATTCCCCCGCTGACAGAAGCCTTCAGAAAACTGGATTGAATAAAGTAAAAAAGACTGTCTCATAAAGAGACAGTCTTTTTTACTTTTAGTTAGCAGGGAAGAACGGCCAAACAATAGGGATTACAACCAGGGATACGACAAAGGCAACGACAACAAGGCCTGTACCACATTTTACGTAGTCCATAAATTTGTAACCACCAGGGCCAAGCACCAAAGTGTTTGGTGGTGTACCTACCGGAGTTGCGAAAGCGCAGGAAGCTGCAACTGCGATAGCCATTAATACTGCTTTTGGATCAGCACCAAGCTGTTTAGCGATAGCGATACCGATCGGACACAGTAAGGCTGCGGAAGCAGTATTGGACATGAACTGGGTCAGACCGCAGGACAAAATGAAGAGAATAGCGGTTACAACCAGTGGAGAGGGGCTGCCGCCCATCAGTCCAACAGTCCAGTCGGCAATCAAAGCACCGGCGCCAGTTTTATCCATAGCTGCAGAAACAGGCATCATACCGGCAAACAGGAAGATAGTTACCCAGTCAATGGAAGCATAAGCCTGTTTTTCAGTCAGGCAGCCTGTCAGTACGCAAACCAATGCACCGACGATAGCGGCCATTTCCAAAGATACACCCGGGATGCCAATAGCCATAGTGATAATGACCAAAGCTAAAATAATACCGGAAATCATTTGTTTAGTAGAAGAAGTTGAAGATGCTTCGATCTCTTGTTCGATATCCTGATCAGCAGAAAGTTCTACTTTCGGAAGCAGGTATTTACCTACAAACATCATATACAGCATACCGGCAATAGAAACCGGGATGCCAATCCAGGCAAATTCAAAGAAGCCAAAAGGTTCAAGTCCGGCAGAGGTCATAGCGCCGACGGCAATAATATTAGGCGGCGTGCCTACCATTGTAATGATACCACCCCAACCGCAGGCAAATGCCAGAGGCATCAGCTGACGGGAAGCAGGAATTTTAGCTGCGGCACAGATTCCGAGTGCAACCGGAAGCAGGCAAGCTGCAGTACCGGTATTGGAGAGGCAGGAAGATAAAAGTGTACCGACCATCATTAAACCAAACATCAAGCTGTTTTCGCTGGTACCACACATTTTTACTACCATACCGCCAATTTTTTGAGCGAGGCCGGTGTAGAACATGGAAGCGCCTACGACGAACATACCTGCAAACAAGACTACGGTAGAATCGGATAAGCCAGAAAATACCTGTTTAACAGGGATGAAACCTAACAGGCCGCAAGCAATTGCG
The DNA here is from genome assembly GCA_900545535.1 of uncultured Phascolarctobacterium sp. Lineage (GTDB taxonomy): Bacteria > Bacillota > Negativicutes > Acidaminococcales > Acidaminococcaceae > Phascolarctobacterium. The sequence continues at coordinate 40,961 of UQZN01000006.1, read as the reverse complement.
CCTGCCGTTGCAGTAATTGCCAGGGGAATGAGTTCAGTTACGAATAAGAGAGCAACTACTGCTAACAAAATTAAACATTTTACTGCTGGGGACATATTATTCCTCCTTTAAAAAATTTTAAAATGCTTTATCAGGATAGCAAATTTTGATACAAGCCTCTGTTGCCATAGCAACATTTTCTGTAAAATTTATTATAATTATTCATTTTTACGAAAGTTTTTATTTGGGATTTGCTGATTTTTTGATGAACAACAGGATATATCAATGCTGTAAGAGGCGCTTTTGAAGAAAAAGGAAATAGAATACTTGAAAATAAATAATTTTTAATAATTAAGCAATTTATATGTTGGTTGTTGAAAATATCTATGTTATTCAAATTTATATAAATTAATATAATAAAAAGAACGCAGATAAAATTTCTGCGTTCTTTTTATTATTAAATAAGGTTTTTGTGCCGCCAGACGCCGCTGTGCCAACGGTAAATAAAGACTAAGGCCCGCAGGCATTCGTCCAGCATCATGGCGATCCAGATACCGATCAGTCCCAAATCGAGCACGATACCGAAAAAGTAGGCGCCGGCTACCGAAACCAGCCACATGGAGATCAGACCGATCGTGACCGGGCCTTTGATATCGCCGGCAGCCTGCAATGACATGACCATGACCATATTGACTGCGCGCCCGATCTCTAAAAAGATCTCGATCAGAAAAATATGCCGTCCCAGCTCCAAAACTTCCGGGTTATCGGTGAAAATACCGTAGATATGGTCGCTGTTGAAATATAAGATCGTTGTCAGCGTACCGCTGATCAGTACCGCCAGCCGCACTGTCTGCCAGACTCTTTGGCTGACAGCCTCCTGATCGCCCCGTCCCAGCAGAAATCCGACGATGATCTGCGTCGCCATCGCCAGGGCTTGTGAATAAATGTATGAAAACATGGCAATGATATACGCATAGATTTTTGTTGTGATAACTACTAAACCCAGCAAATTGACGAATTTCATGATCACCATTTGTGACAGCTGATATGACAGCGATTCGCCGCCGGAAGGCAGGCCCAGATAGAGGATATTGTATAAGGTTTTTTTAGGAAAAGGCTGCAGATATTTACAAGACAGGGGCAGATCGATAAAACGGCGGAAGAAATATAAAATCAACAGCAAGCCCAGCACTTTACTGCTGTTGGTAGAAATCGTAACGCCCAAAACGCCCAGAGCCGGGATCGGGCCGAAGCCGTGAATGAGGAAAACGTTGCAGACGATGTTGATAACGTTCATAATAACAGAAGTTATCATTGTTACTTTCAGCAGTGAATAACCGCGGAAAAAAGAAATAAAAGAGATATAAACGGCCTGCACAACAATGAAAAGTCCGATATAGCGCAAAAACAAACCTGCTTCGTTGCGTATATCATTCGGTACGGCCAAAAGATCAAGAAAGAAATTGTCGAAGAAAAACAGTACCAGGCTGATGATCAGACCCAAAACGAAGTTGGTCAGCAAGGCTACCGTACAAACCTCGGCAACCTTTTCTTTGTTATCCGCACCGCGGTACTGGGCAATCAGGATCGTGGCTGCCATACTGATAACGCTGAGGGCGATAATAACGATATTGATGATCTGATTGGCGTTGCCGACAGCGGCAACAGATTTTTGTGAATAGTGGCTGAGCATGAACTGGTCAACATTTCCGACCATCATCTGCAGCAGGATCTCAATAAAAATCGGCCAGGTCATTTTGAAAATGGAAAGTTTGGCGGTGCTGGCTTCCAGAGAACGCATTTTGTTAAACACCTCGAAAAAATAAATCTGCCTTTCCAGGGATAATATTTATCCAGAAAGGCAGGCTCCGTTGCTTGCGAGGTACATTATAGCACGGTGTGCAGCTGCTCGCAATATTTTTGATCTATATTTTACAATTATATTGACAAACAGGACTGTTTTCTATTATAATCTTAATTGTCTTGGGGGCATAGCTCAGCTGGGAGAGCGCTTGAATGGCATTCAAGAGGTCAGCGGTTCGATCCCGCTTGTCTCCACCAAACTTTAGACATAGGCACTGCAATGGTTTGCAGTGCTTTTTTTATTGCGTGGGCGTTTACTTTCAATGAGTCATGGAAGGAGTGCGGGGGAAACGATATAAAAACGAAGTCTATTTTTGAGCTGCTAATAATATAATTTTGAGAAATTGCGGCTAACTTTTTGCCGGCATCTTTTTTGGGGTGCGCATATTTTAGTGCTTTGAGCTTGACTAAAAAAGGAAAATGTATTACACTGTATTACAAAGGAGGGGTTATCATGGCATTATCATTAAGACTGTCCGAAGAAGAAACTAATTTAATAAAAAACTACGCCAAGCATAAGAATACGACTGTATCGCAGCTCATACGTGACTCTGTTATCCAAAGGATAGAAGACGAATACGATTTGAATGCTTACAAGAAAGCGATGGCTGCCCATAAGAAAAATCCTGTTACGTACTCGCATCAAGAAGTAGCTAAGATGCTGGATCTTGAATAATGGAATACAAAGTAGAATACACTGCTGCCGCAGTAAAAACCTTAAAAAAGATAGATAAACCTATTAGAGCGTTGATTTATGGGTGGATAGAAAAAAATCTTGTTGGCTGTATAAATCCACGGCAGCATGGTAAAGCGCTTGTAGCCAATCATCAGGGTGAATGGCGCTATCGTGTGGGTGATTATCGGATTCTTGCTGAGATTCAGGATACCAAGGTGACTATTCTTATTGTAACGATAGGGCATCGTAAAGAAATATATAAATGAAATATATTTGGCTGTAGAACGTAACAGCTAATATTTTTCTAAAGGGCTAAGAAAATTTCTCCGAAATTTGTTCTGTCCAACTTTTTTACCAAACTGCCAAAAAATGCTTGTGGTTATATGCTGAAAATACTTACTGTATCAGCCTTTCGTGTCTTTATAGCCGTCTGCCAGAAGATCAAGCTTGCCGCTGTGCGGATCGATGATCAGACCGTGGATAGAGATATCGCCGGGAATAAAGGGATTAGCCCTAAGTTTTTTTACAACAGCCAGTACATTTTGGGCAGGGTCGGTGTAAGTATCAAGCCAGGCTTTAAAATCGTCCTCTATCAGCGCTATTTGCTGGTCGGCTATGCCGCGGTTGTGCATTTTTTGCAGGATAGCTGCCGAGCTGGTTTGCGCAACACCGCAGTCATAATGGCCAACTATCAGTATTTCTTTGATATCAAAAATATAAATAGTGAGAAGCAGGCTTTTAACTGTTTCCCCCATATCTTCGATCAAAGAAGTACCGGCATTTTGAATTATTTTGGCATCGCCTCTGTGAATACCCAGTGCTTTGTTAATAAGCTCTGTCAGCCTTGTATCCATACAGGTAAGCAGGGCAAATTTTTTGCCCGGATACTTGGATATTTCTTTAGGAAAGGCGTTTTTTTCTAAAAAGGTACGGTTATAGGCAAGGATTTCCTGTAGTAAGGTTGTCATTTTTAGCGCTCCCAAGTGAGTTTTTAATGTTATGGCGGGACGGACAGGTATTTTTGTTACTTACTATAATCTTGTATCGGGCGCCAAAAGTCAAGCGTTATATTGTAAGGTAAGTATAATAAAATAAATAGTACTGATTTTGTTTATAATGAATCATCTTTAAAATATTTACAACTACACCCCGGTTTGTCAAATAATAAACAGGTATTTTGACATAATACTTTCTTTATACGTAAGGTATCTTATATTAAAAAAAGATAATTCCAGGCAACTTTTATGAGCTGGTAATGCTCAAAGACCGCTGCAGCAAGTATTTAAACTTGCTGCAGCGGCCTTTTTTAGTGATGATATTTTGAAAACGATAATAAAGAAAAGCTGTTAGTTTGTGAATGTAAATATAAATTCAATCTTAGAACTGCTGGTTGTAAAGTAAGTGCCCTACGAAAAGGCTAAATTCCCGTCAGCATCTGCCAATACAGTTCCTTCAAGGGCGTTGCCGGCTCTTGTTTGTCCAAAACCGTCAACGATACAAATTTTGTCGGTAGTGAATCTGCCTTCCAGAAAAGTAAGCGCCTGGCTGTAACTGCTGCCGGGAGCAGTATCGAGTTGAGGTGTTGCATAAATAATTTTTTCTACATTATTATCATCCAGGACCTGCTGGCAGGTCCTGAAGAAATCTGGATCGATATAACCAGCGGGGGCATGGTAGGCATAAAGATTGTTGTCATTTAAATAAAAAAGTACAGCGGCGCAAACACTTAACCTGGTGATGTAAGCGTAATTACCATGCGGAATAAGATCCCCTTCATTTTCAGAAAGTACTGTTGCCCTGCCTCTAAAATTGTAGGGAGTATGCGATATTGTAATTGGGGCGGCAATGCTGGCAGCAAAATCAGCATTACTCTCCGCGGGAAGAATAGAACCCATTAAAGCTGCTGCAGTGGAACAATTTGGTGCGGCGGCATTGTTATCGATATGACGATAAAACATAATAGACCTCCAGAATATAAAAGTAAGGTGATATATCAGTCCTTCTGAATATAATATAATAGAGAACCAGGCCGCTATGGTGGAATTGTACATCTTAGTGATAACGTGGTAAAAAGCTGATAGAAGAAGTGCGGTGAGTTTTTAATTTGTGATCTGAATATTGGTTGAAATGAAAATACTTATTTGTATTTGCTGTGCAAATAAGTGAAACTGCCGCTATAATAAAGCAAGATTTTTTATAAGAAGTTTAATTGTTTTATATAAATATCAAAATATTTAAAATATAAAAAACGATAAAATGTATTAAATTTAAGTAGCTTTACATATTTTAAGATATATAATTTCTTTGGATATATAATTTTGTTTTATATAAATGAGCATTATAGTGCACATATGTGTTGTATTTTATACAGCAAATGCATTTTTTTTATAAGATAATAAAGATAAAACCAATATCTATAAAAGTTTAATTGTTAAGGTGAAAAAAGTCATGTTTGATGAGAAATATCAAAGTATCGGCTTAAATATTTTATATTATAGAAGACTAAAAGATTTAAGTCAGGAAGCATTAGCTATTAAAGCCGGGTTGACACGTTCATATATTTCAAAAATTGAACGTGGTACTGCCAGGTGCGGTCTGGAAGTTTTCTTTCTGATAGCTCAGGCGCTGGAGGTTGATCCGGCAGAGCTTATCAGTGACCGGCCAACAGGAGCAGGACCGGCCTTAAAATAGATTATTTTATGGTAACAGGTGATGAAGGAGGTATCTTTATGAATCCCGATTATAAGGAAATTGGTAAGAATATCAGGTTAATGCGAATCAGGCATGGTATCAGTCAAAGTGAGCTGGCCCAGCGGTTGGATGTTTCGCAGACGCATATGAGTAATCTTGAACATGGACGCGTAAGCGTGAGCCTGCGGGTACTGCTGCGTTTAGCACATTTCTTCCAATGTAATGTTGATACTCTGTTAGGTAACGTTTTGCAGGGGCATGTTGCTCCCGAAGTAAATAACGAGGGCTATGATCTTGAAGATCTGACTTTGCTGCTGAAGGTTTTGAAACAGAAAAAAGTAGAAATCATGTGAACAAAATAAGAAAGACTGCCGCGATTTAAATTGCGGCAGTCTTTTTTTTACATTCGGTGTTGAGCTGTCAGTTATTTGCAGTGCAGCCATTTACTGATAACGGCAAATAGTTCTTCCAGATGGAAGGGTTTGGTAATATGCGCGTTCATACCGGCTTCACGTTCTTGTTTGATATCATCCAGAAAGGCGTTTGCTGTTATGGCAATGATCGGCAGTTTTTGCAGGTCCTGACGAGGGAGCCTGCGGATAGCTTTGGTGGCATCATAACCGTTCAGTCTGGGCATCTGCACGTCCATAAAGACAAGGTCGTAATAATTTTCGTCACTTTTGGTGATTTTGGTCAGTGCGGCTTCACCGTCAGTGGCTTCTTCGATCACAGCGCCTGTCATGCCTATCAATTCTCTGGCAATTTCCATATTGAGTGGATTGTCTTCGACTAAAAGGATGCGCTTGCCGTGGCAGTCGGGTTTATTGGGGGAAGAAGGAGTAAGCAGCTGTGGTCGTGGTGTGGTCTGATGCATTTTGTTGAGCGTCTGCGCAAGATTGGTCGCAAACAGCGGCAGGATCAACAGTGCGTCAAAATCGTAGTCTTTGATAGTCTGGCTGAGATCGGAAAAGGTGATTGCCAGAGCGATTTTCAGGTCTGGTGCTAATTGACGCAGCTTATGCAGCACTGGTTCCAGATCCAACTGCTGATCGTAAACGATAATAACAGTTGTATAGGTATGGTCTTTGTTAGCAGCTGTTTGGAGTTCAGTAGCTGCTTCTGCAAGACTATGTACTGGCTGACCGTTGATCTGCAACTGTAGAAACTGCTGCAGGATATTAGCGGCAGCAGTTTGCTGCCTGTCCAGGACAAGTATCCGCAGTTCATCAGTGATAGCGGTAATAGGGGATTGCTGCTTGTCAGCCAGCTTCAGGGGCAGGGTAACTGTAAAGGTCGTCCCGGAACCTGTGGTACTGACAACTTCAATAGTACCGCCCATCAGGTCGACAATATTTTTCGTTATAGCCATACCGAGACCTGTGCCTTCAATATTATCCATACTTGAGGTTTGTGAACGTTCAAAAGGTGCGAAGAGGTGGGGCAGAAACTCCTGATCCATGCCGATACCATTATCGCTGAAAACGAAACGGAAATGACCGTAACCGGTAGGCGCCAGTGGCAATTGTGTGATTTCGAGCCTGAGCCTGCCGCCGTTGGGGGTAAATTTTATGGAATTACTGAGGATATTGGTAAAGATCTGGTTAAGACGTACTGTATCGCCCAGCAGATATTCATCGCTGATGTTATGTGTATCGACCTGCAGCTCGTGCCTGTGTTCTTGTAATTGCGGATTGATAAGAGAGATCAGGTTATGGATGAACTCAGCCAGATTGAGCGGTGACTCCTTAAGCGATAATTTGCCGCTTTCGATTTTGGACATATCGAGGATATCGTTGATGAGTTCTAAAAGATGATTGGAAGCCAACTCGATTTTACTGAGGCAGTTGTTGATCCTGACCGGGTCGTGCAGGTATTGCTGCGCGATCGTAGTCATGCCGATGATTGCGTTCATTGGCGTACGGATATCGTGGCTCATATTCGATAAAAAAGAACTCTTGGCGGTGTTGGCCTTTTCGGCAGAAAGCAGGGCAGCTTTTAATGCCTGCTGTTGTCTTTCATAAGCCAGCTTTTGTGTATGGATGTTACGGAAGGCGATAACGCAGCCGGTGATAGTGCCTTCTGTGTTTTTGATCGCCTGGGCTTCCAGGCGTACCCATTCGTATTTGTCGTTCGCAAAACGCCGCAGCAGTTCGATTTCGACAGAGTTTTTATTGTTTTGGGTCAACGTGCTGTAGATGTTTTCTAAAGCGAAGGCCTCTGCCAGCTGTTTGCGGAATTTATGGTGGACAAAATTGTTGACGAAGGTGGTCCAGGCTTCGGTATGATCTTCGATACCTTTCAGCATATTTGCGGTGATGATTTCGGTAAGCCGCAAAATATAAAATCTCTGCTCCTGCAGGTCGACATAGTAAACGGCATAGTACATTTCCGACAGTGCGTTGGCGATATTATGGTGACGCATTCTGTCGGCGCTTAGTAATGCCAGTTCATGTTCCTGCTGTTTTTTATCATCGATATTGCGCAGCAGCAGCATGATTTTCTCACCTTCGACTGTTGAGATCCGGGTGCTGTAATAGGTGTAATGGTGCAGTTTATCATTTTTATCCCAAATGCGCAGCTCGCCTTCGGCATAAGTTTGCTTACAGTAAAGCTTGGGATCAAAAATACCGGCCAGCAGTGCTTTGTCACTGTCCAGCAGCTGCTGATAGAATTGATTATAAAAGTCACGGTAACGACCACGCTTGTCCAATGACAGTATTTCTTCTGAATAGTGGATGCAGTTGTAACCCTGGTGTTCCATATCGACACTGATTGCCAGTGCGTACATATGAGCTACTGCCATTTTGGCAGTTTTTTCACTCAGCGAGTGTTCTACCTTCTGGGTAAGGTCTTCAAAGGCCACTACCGCGTAAGGGTAAGCCTCAGAGTAACCCGGGGCTGGAATGATCTTGATGCAGAGCCAACGACCCTGTTTGTTTTTAAAAATATGCTCGATCCGTTTATTACCGTTAGCAAACTGATCGATGATATAGGCACTGTTGGTACTTTTTAAGAGTGAATGCTGCCATTTAGGGTCGACAAATTCATTGACATACATGGAGAACTGTTTATCATAGCATTCTTCCGTATGTACAATCTTTTTGAATTGTTCTGGAACCCGCAGACCCCGCTGAATGTTATCACGCAGATTAACAAGGTAAACGGCATAGTATTCTTCGCTCAACTGAGCGATCCAGGCGGTTTGTTCGCGCTGGCTCAGTTCAAATTGTTTTTGTTTTTCGATATTACGGTAGCACCAAAGTACTTTCAGGTGCCCTGTTTGAGCGTCAATAGTAGATACAAGATGAGTTTCGATCCACTCAAAGCTGCCTGGAGCAACAAGACGGCGTAGTTCACCTACGATATGCATATTTTCCTGCGGCATATTTTGCCGCAGGTTTTTTATTGAAGTCAGCTCCCAGAATTTTTGACGGTCTTCCGGATGGATCAGCATTTCACTATAAAGAGCATTGGCCTGGGTAAAGTCGCCGGCATGCGGAAAAGCCGAAGCACAAGGGCCGAGCTTCGGAGAAATATAACGCTCATCAACAAGATCGATCACGACATATTCGTCAAAAAGAACATCAATGCCCTGCAGAAGATCTTTGGAATGATCGTGCCTGATTTTGACTTCGCCGGCAAAAATATGAGGTGTGGCAGAAATAGCGAAAGCAGGGATTTGTCTGCCAGCTTCTTCCCAAAGAGTTTTTTTCACCCGGATATCTACGTTATTGCCTAAAATAGATTTTTCAGCAAAACACTGGTAATCGCCCTGATGAAAATTGACGGTATCAAAGCTGAGTATTTCAGGGTTATAGAGCATACCTTTCTTGAAACCGGTTTTTGCAGCAGTATGGTTGCAGTAAAGTATCTGCAGATTGGACTGGTCGACGACGAATAAAGTTAGATTACTGATGTCGTCAATAAGTTTGAGGATGTTTTTTTCGGAATTCATCATAAAATACCTTCCGTATCCTTTGTATATTGAAGGAAAATATTATAAATTAATTATAATATAAAAAGATAATAAAGTGAAACAAATGTTATAGCGATAATTGCAATAAAAAACAAACTCCCCAGACATTTCCGGGGAGTTTGTTTTAGTTTTCAGCAGTACCTAAGATTTCGTTAGCCAAAGTGGACAGAGTTTTATGTTCCAACTCGTCAAAGAACTGCTTTCGGGCTGGGTGCGGCTTCATTTTACCGGCCAGGGCAGCGTTATATTGAGCGCCGCGCTCAAAGTCGGTGGGCTGACAGTCCAGTTCAGCGCTGCAGGCAGTAAACAGTTCTGTACCTTTTTCCGTATTGATAAGGACCAGTGTAACGCCTTTATCGTCGTCGAAAAGTGGGAAATGCTTGTTGACGCCCCAATAGTCAGCAATAGTCAGGTCTGCCAGGCTGTGTTTATTGTTAAAAGCGCAGTCAGAACAGGAGGGGCGCGTACTGACGTTATTCAGGAATAAACGCATATAGGGGCCACGGCGTTTATGGGTCGCAAAAATATGGTTTTTAGTTTGAAAAACGATATTGAAACGTTTCCAGCCGGGAGTTTTATCGCGGAAATTGACTTTGATCACAGGAGCGGACGAAAGCTCGGTAACTTCGTCCAGTCGTTTTTGATAAACTTTGGGACTGGGAACGCCGTGGCAGACTACATCTATCGTATAAAGTCTGTCATAGTCCTTACGCAGATAGCCTTTTAAGCCGCCGATCTGGCAGGGTGTACCACTGAATAAAACGGTATGACCTGCTTGGAGCAGTTGCTCTGTTTCCTGATAGGTAGTGTTGATATCGCTTTGCACGTATTTGGAACCACGCAATTTAGCGAGGGATTCGCTGTCTGTAACAGCAGTATGGCGAACCTGCCAGTTTTCGTCAAAGGCAGCGCCGAAAACAGTACCCTGACGTGAGAGGATCTGCTCGGCAGCCAGCGAAAAAAAGCCGCCGCTGGAACTGACAAAGCGGACAGCTTCGTTTTTGTTCTTACAGCCGATAACAGACAGGAGTTTGTGGGGCTGGGGCTTGTGCAGCAGCGGGCAAACGCGCTCACACAGACCGCAGTGGATGCATTTGGCGGTATCGACGACAGGGTAACTGAAGCCTTCTTCATCAGGAGTCATGGTGATGCAGGAGGTCACGCAGCGACTGGCACAGGCTCCGCAGCCGCAGCAGTCAGTTTTGCTGGTAATGGTAATCATAGTTTCACCTTCTTAAACGATTTTTGAAGTTTAGGAATGCTGTGAAAAATAGTTTAAAAACAGCTGGGCGACGTTGGAAAGCGGGCGTCCTTTGACGATGGAAAGGGTTTTGTTCAAAAACAGCCTGTCATCGCGAATGATCTTGCAGACCAGGTCGTTATCAAAAATCTCGCCCGGAGAAGCGGGAACAACGGCGATGCCGGCATTTTCTTTAGCCCAGGCTACGGTGGCCAGCTTGGTAGAATTGATGCTCAGGACCTGTGGGAAGATCATGGAATCGGAACAGACGTTGAGAAATAAGGTCGAACAGCCGCGTGACAGGCAGATCGGCATATCTTCCATGTGTGCCAGCATCAAGGGCTTGTCATCTACAGGAAGCCAGGGGTTGTCTTTATGCATTACGGCAACCAGCCGCTCCTGTTTGGTATAGATCGTATCGAAACGGCTTTCCTGAGTCAGCGGTGCGTTGGCAACCCCGATCTCGGTTTTGCCGGTCAGCATCTGATTGGTCTGCTCTAAAATAGAAACCTCATACAGCTCGTAATTGATCTGTGGATATTCTTTGGAAAACTGGCTCAGATAAGTCTGGATAAACGCGATCGACATGGAAGGTGACAAACTGACGCGCAGGGTACCGGTATAGCCGTTGACGCAGTCCGATATTTCCCGTTGGGTATCGTCTTCCAGCGAACAGAGGTATTTGGCTTTGTTATAGAGAATGCAGCCGGCATTGGTCAGCTCTATGTTATGCACGCCGCGGCGGATGTTGACCAGCTGAGCCCCAAATTTTTTCTGCAGCAGCTTCAGTTGGTTGCTGAGAGCCGGCTGAGCAACATGTACACGTTTAGAAGCTGCTGAAAGGCTGCCTGCTTCGACGATGGCAATAAAATTGCGGTAATATTCCATATCCATAGTCTGTTCCCCTCCTTTAGCTGGCAATATAGATAGAAGCTCAGATAAACTATAATTTTTATTCTTTAACTACATTATAGATGATAAAGCTGGTGAAACCTATATTTTTCTGAAAATTTTTTTAGAACATCGAAGAAACATATAAATAAATACTATAAATCATATCAATTATTTTGATGTTTGAATTTGGGCTTTGCCAGGAAAAATGGCAAGTGTTGCTGTTATAGATTTTTTATAAAAATAATATTACAGCTATTAGATTTTTTTGATGGAAATATAACGAAATGTAATCTAAAACCCAAAAACGAAATTTTAACATATCAAATAAATTAATATTTTCTATCGCTTTTTGGTATTTTACGTTATAAGCTTTGCGGATTATACTGAAGGTGAACAAAGGTATATGAGAAATTTTGATTTGGGAAAGAAGGGATGAAAATGTTGGACAGCACGAGATTAAGAAATCCGCAGTTGTTTGACAAAATCGTGACACCGGAAGCAGCTGCAGCATTGATTACCGATGGTATGAATGTGGGCGTAAGCGGTTTTACCCCCTCCGGCTATCCGAAAAAAACTACGATTGCTTTAGCCAAAGCAATCAAGGAAGGTAAACGCTGCCGTATCAATATCTGGAGCGGTGCTTCCGTTGGACCGGAAATTGAAGAAGAGCTGGCGGCAGTTGGCGCTATCAAAGGCCGGATGCCGTATTATGCTGCATCTAATAAAAGTATGAAAAAAGGCATCAACGAAGGAGAAATCGAGTATGTCGACCAGCATCTGAGCCATTTTGGGCAGCAGGTCGATTACGGTTTTTTTGGTGATGTGGATGTCGCGATCATCGAAGCGACAGCGATCACTGAAGAAGGCAACATCATTTTAGGGCCGGGTGTTGGCAATGCTCCGATTTTTGTCAAGCACGCCAGGAAAATCATCGTCGAGGTCAACACTTCTATTCCGCTAAATCTGGAAGGGATGCACGACATTTATATTCCGGCGATGCCGCCGAACCGGACGGAAATACCGATTTATCATGCGGGCGACCGTATCGGCAAGCCCTATGTAGAATGTGGTATCGACCGTATCGACTGCATTGTTGAGTCGGATATTCTGGACCATGTGCGTGATTTGACTGCTCCTGATGCAGCCAGCATCAAGATCGCCGAAAATTTAGTGGAGTTTTTGGAACAGGAACAGAAAATGGGGCGGCTGCCGAAGCAAATGCTGCCCTTGCAGTCCGGTGTGGGCAGTATTGCCAATGCAGTCCTTTTAGGACTGGCGAAATCCAGATTTGAAAATCTGGAAATGTATTCAGAAATCTTACAGGATTCAGTTTTCCGTCTGATCAAAATGGGTAAGATCGCTAAAGCCTCCGGCTGTGCCTTTACGCCTTCGCCTTCGGTGTGGGCCATGTATAAGGAAGATCCTGATCTCTACCGTAAAAGCATCGTTTTAAGACCGCTTGATATCAGTAATCACCCCGAAGTTATCAGGCGGCTGGGAGTTATCGCCATGAATACGCCGCTGGAATTTGACATTTACGGTCAGGCCAATTCGACACATGTCATGGGCTGTACGATGATGAATGGTATTGGCGGCAGCGGCGATTATATGCGCAACGGCTTCCTGACGATCTTCTCAACGCCGTCTACTGCAAAATGCGGCTCGATTTCCAGCGTAGTGCCGATGGTCACTCATGCCGATCATACTGAGCATGACACGATGGTCTTTATTACCGAGCAGGGTGTAGCCGATATTCGCGGTTTGAGTCCGGTCAAACGGGCCAAAGCGATCATCAACAACTGCGCGCATCCTGATTTCAGGCCGCAGCTTTTAGAATATTTGAGGTTCGCACAACGAAAAAACGCCCATATGCCAATTGATTTGGCACATTGTTTCGATATGCAGAAAAAATTTTATGAGACCGGCAGTATGCTGTAAGTAACACAGAGGAATGAGAAAGGGGTCAATGACATGACTAATTATGAAGAAATCAAACAAGGCCTGGCAGATTATGAAGCAAAGGTTGCCAAAGCCAATGCCAAATTTCCCGAACGTAAAGAATTTAAAGAAAAACACGTTTACACACCTCTGGATGTGGAAGGTTTTGACTATTGTTCTAAAAGCGGCTTCCCGGGGCAGTACCCGTTTACCCGCGGCGTGCAGCCGACTATGTATCGCGGCCGTTTGTGGACGATGCGGGCCTATGCCGGTTTTGCCACGGCCGAAGAAACTAATGCCCGTTATAAATATTTGCTGGAAGCCGGTCAGACCGGTCTTTCAGTAGCTATGGACCTGCCGACGCAGATCGGCCTTGATTCCGATGCCGAGCTTTCACACGGTGAGGTTGGCAAAGTTGGCGTTGCTATCGATTCACTGGCGGATATGGAAAAGCTTTTTGAAGGTATCCCGCTGGATAAGGTCAGCACTTCGATGACTATCAACGGTCCGGCAGCGGTATTGCTGGCGATGTATGTAGCGGTTGCCGAGCAGCAGGGGGTCAAACCGGAACAGTTGAAGGGCACGATCCAAAACGATATTTTGAAAGAATATATTGCCCGCGGTACTTATATTTTCCCGCCGCGTCCTTCCATGCGCCTGATCACTGATACCTTTGAGTATTGCTCCAAGAGTATTCCAAAATGGAATACCATCAGCGTCGGTGCTTATCATATCCGTGAAGCCGGTGCTTCCTGCGTGCAGGAGATCGCTTTTGCTTTCTCCAATGCAATGGCTTATATCGACGCGGCAATCAAAGCCGGTCAGAAGGTAGATGATTTTGCTCCCGGTATTTCGTGGATCTTTACCGCCGGGCTGAATATGTTTGAAGAGATCGCCAAGTTCCGCGCAGCCCGCCGCCTGTGGGCCAGCATCATGAAAGAACGCTACGGCGCAACAGTGCCGAAAGCACAGATGCTGCGCGTGCATGTGCATACGGCAGGCAGCGTACTGACAGCCCAGCAGCCGCTGAATAATGTTGTCCGCATTACCTGGCAGGCGTTATCGGCAGTTTTGGGCGGCATTCAATCAATGGCCTGCTGCGCTTATGATGAGGCGATCGCCCTGCCTACGGAAGAATCGGCAACTCTGGCGCTGCGTACTCAGCAGATGCTTGCTTATGAAAGCGGCATCACCGATACTATCGATCCTATCGCCGGCTCTTATTATGTAGAGTCGCTGACAGATAAGATGGAAGCGGAAGCTTACGAATATATCAGGAAGATCGACGCCATGGGCGGCGCGGTCGCTGCGATCGAGCAGGGCTACATGCAGGGCGAGATGGCGGCCCACGCTTACGAATATCAGCGCGATATCGAAACGAAGCGTTCTATCGTTGTCGGCGTCAATAAATTCACTGATAATAAACAGCTGGCTGAGCAGGATGTTCTGACGGCAGATATGAGCGTAGCTGAACGCCAGATCGCCAAAGTAGATAAAATGAAAGCAGGACGCGATCAGAAAGCTGTCGATGCTGCTCTGGCAGCCTTGAAGCAGGCCTGCACCGGCGAAGAAAACCTGATGCCGTACCTGATCGACGCAGTCAAGACCTATGCTACCCTGGGCGAGATCTGCGGCGTAATGAAGGAAGTTTTCGGCGAATATCAGCAGGATGCGATGTTCTGATTATTAGATGGTCCTGAGTGTAAGAACGGAGTTGAGCACGATGACAACAAAAGCTTTAGCCGACTTTGTAACAGGCTTGCAGTATGACAAATTGAGCCCCGCGACAGTACGGATCACGAAACAATGTATTTTAGACTGGCTGGGAGTCTGCATTCGCGGTTCCCAGGAAAAACCGATCAAGATCATCCGCAAGCTGCTGCTTGACGGCGGCGGGAAAGCCCAGGCCACGGTCCTGGCAGGCGGAACCGAGAAAACTACTACCTTGAACGCTGCTTTCTGTAATGGCAGCGCTTCCCATTCCCTTGATTTTGACGACCTTCATAATCCCTCTATCATACATCTGGCTACGGTGGTCGTACCGCCGGTATTTGCCATTGCCGATGCTGAGCATAAAAGCGGCAAGGACATGCTGGCGGCCGTAGTAGCCGGCTATGAGGTAGGCGGACGCGTAGGCGAATCCGTGATCCCGGAATCTTATTTCTTCTGGCATACCACCGGTACGGCGGGAACTTTAGGGGCTGCCGCTTCAGCGGCGAAGGTTTTAGGACTTGACGCCGAGGCAACGCTGCAATGTCTTGGCAGCGCTGGTACGCAGGCGGCAGGCTTGTGGGAATTTTTGAAAGAAGGCGCGATGAGCAAAACGTTGCATGCCGGTAAAAGCTCATATGCCGGCGTACTTTCCGCTTATCTGGCGCAGGCCGGTTTTACCGGCGCGACAAAGATATTGGAAGGCGAAAAAGGCTTCTGCCGGGCAATGGTTGCGGAGCCGCATCTGGAAAAATTGACGGATGGGCTGAATGATGGTATATATAAGATTGACAATAATTCGTTTAAACCTTATGCCTGCTGCAAACATTCACATGCTGCGCTGTACGCGATGCAGGTGCTGCGTGCCGAGCACGGACTGAAACCGGATGATATTGAGGAGATCGAGCTTCTGGTCAATGAGATCACTGATTTCCTGATCAATAATCCCCAGCCTGAAAATCCTTACGGCTGCAAATTCAGTATCCAATACTGCGTGGCCGGGATGCTGAAATATGGCGATATGGGCGTCGACCGCTTCCTGCCGGAAGTTATTGGCGATGCCGAGGTGCGCGGCGTGATGGCGAAAACCAAAGTCGTGCGCGATGCCGCTATTGAGGCGGTCCATGCTGCCGATGCTGCAAAACTGGCTTCGAAGCTTATCGTACGCTGCAAAGACGGCCGTGTACTGGAAATGCAGGTAGATTTCCCGAAAGGCGATCCGCCCAATCCGATGAGCTGGGAAGAAAGCGCAGCAAAATTTATGTCGCTGGCAACGCCTGTTTATGGTGAAGCCAAAGCGGCCGGATTGTGCGCGCTGATCGATAAGCTGGAAGCAAGCACGGATTTTGCGGCAGATTTGGCCAAGTGCCTGGCATAAGGCGGTATTAAGGAGGAGACCCTGTGATTGAGGCTGAAAAGATCAAAGCAATGGTCAGCGAGATTTATTCACATAATAATTTTATGCAGGAGTGCGGTATTTACATCGTCGATATGTCCTGCGGCAGCGCGACGGTAGCAGTGAAGGTCGACCCGGTCAAGCATGCCAATCTTAACGGCAATGCTCATGGCGGGCTGGTAGCGACGCTGGCTGATAATGCTACGGGCATTGCCGGCGCAACGATCGGCAAGCGGGTGGTAACGTCGACTTTAGCTACTGACTTTATCAAGGGCGCGCCGGTAGGGACGACGATCAGCGCTACTTCGCATATCACTCACGCTGACGACAAGTTGGTAACCATCAATATCGAGGTGCGCGATCTGGACAACGACACCCTGGTGGCGAAGGCTACGGCGGCAATGATCGTGATCGATACCTTTCCGGGGATTCCTGAAAAATGGTAAGACTGGCGGCAAAGGTTGCAGGTCACTATTGCCGGTAAAGAATAAAAAGTGCTGCAACGGCAGCAAAAAATAATAAATTTGTGAGAGTGTACAATTTGCCATGATTTTCACAAAAAAGACGGCGTTAGCCGTCTTTTTTGTGTTTGTTTTGCTACTGAAAGTCGCATCGGTGTGAGCGTCTGAAAATGTTGTACAGGAAAGTTTTCTACCAAATATGGTTGCATGTGCAAAATAAAGCACAATATCTAGTGATTTTAACTTTACAACAACAATGCTCTGTGCTATGATGATAATGTGAATTTTACGCATAAATAATAATTGTTATTTATGCGCTAGTATAAGAAATCAGGAAAGAAGGCGTCAGTTATGAAAGTAATCAAACGTGATGGCAGTACTGCCGATTTTGACAGCGGCAAGATCATCGTTGCTATCCAGAAAGCAAATCAGGTAGTTGAACCGGAAGACCGTATCGAGCAGGAACGGATTGAAGCAATAGCGCGTTATGTGGAGAGTAAAAACCGCATGCGTCTTTTGGTGGAAGATATACAGGATCTTGTCGAGCATCAGCTGATGGACGAAGGTAAATTCAATCTTGCCAAAGCGTATATCATTTACCGTTATACCCGCGCTTTAGTGCGCAAAGCTAACACGACTGACGAATCTATTCTGTCGCTGATCCGCAACAGTAATAAAGATGTTATGGAAGAAAATTCCAATAAAAACGCTGTCATGGCGTCTACCCAGCGTGATCTGATCGCAGGTGAGGTATCAAAGGACCTGACCCGCCGTCTGATTTTGCCTGAGAAAATTTCCAAAGCACATGATGAAGGCGTACTTCATTTCCATGATGCCGATTATTTTGTGCAGCCGATTTTTAACTGCTGCCTGATCAATGTGGGCGATATGCTGGATAATGGCACGGTCATGAACGGGAAGCTGATCGAAAGTCCCAAAAGCTTTCAGGTGGCCTGCACTGTTGTGACCCAGATCATCGCTTCCGTAGCCAGCAGCCAGTACGGCGGCCAGTCGGTAGACATCCGTCATTTGGGCAAATATCTGCGCCGCAGCTATGATAAATTTAAACGTACGATCCAGGACGAGGTTGGCGACAGCGTATCAGAAGAAGTGATCGAGCGCCTGACCAAACGCCGTTTGCAGGACGAGCTGCGCAGCGGTGTGCAGACGATCCAGTATCAGATCAACACCTTGATGACTACTAACGGGCAATCGCCTTTTGTTACTATTTTCCTCAATCTGCAGGCTGATGATGAATATCTGCCGGAAAATGCCATGATCGTGGAAGAGATTTTGCGTCAGCGTCTGGAAGGTATCAAAAATGATAAAGGCGTTTTTGTAACACCGGCTTTCCCAAAACTGGTGTATGTGCTGGACGAGCATAACTGCCTGAAAGGCGGCAAGTACGACTATATCACGAAGCTGGCCGTTAAATGCAGTGCCAAACGCTTGTATCCTGATTACATCTCGGCTAAAAAAATGCGTGAAAATTATGAAGGCAATGTTTTTGCACCCATGGGCTGCCGCAGCTTTTTGGCGGCCTGGAAAGATGCAAACGGCGAGTATAAATTTGAAGGCCGTTTCAATCAGGGCGTAGTCTCCCTGAATCTGCCGCAGATCGGCATTTTGGCGCAGGGTGATGAAGAAAAATTCTGGCCGCTGCTGGATGAACGGCTGCAGCTGTGCTATGAGGCCCTGATGTGCCGTCATAACGCTCTGAGAGGTATCCGCAGCGATGTCAGCCCGGTGCATTGGCAGTACGGCGCGATCGCCCGTCTGGAAAAGGGCGAAGTCATTGATAAATATCTGGAAAAGGGCTATTCCACTATTTCTCTTGGTTATATCGGCCTGTACGAAATGACAAAAATGATGAAAGGCGTGAGCCATACTACGCCTGAAGGTAAAGAATTTGCCCTGCGCGTGATGAATTATCTGCGTGCGGCCTGCGATAAATGGAAACAGCAGACCGGACTTGGTTTTGCTCTGTACGGTACGCCGGCTGAATCTCTCTGCTACCGTTTTGCCCGCATCGATAAGGAACGCTTTGGCACGATCCCCGATGTGACAGATAAAGGCTACTATACTAATTCTTATCATGTCGATGTACGTGAGGATATTGATGCGTTCAGTAAATTTGATTTTGAAAGCCAGTTCCAGCGTATTTCCTCCGGCGGCGCTATTTCTTATGTCGAGATCCCGAATATGCGGCATAACCTGGAAGCGATGGAAGATGTCGTACGTTTTATCTACGATAATATCCAGTATGCCGAATTCAATACCAAGTCTGATTATTGCCATGTCTGTGGCTTTGATGGCGAGATCATTATTAACGATGACCTGGAATGGGAATGCCCGAACTGCGGTAATAAAAATCAAACTTTGATGAATGTTACCCGCCGTACCTGCGGTTATCTGGGTGAAAATTTCTGGAATGTGGGCAAGACTAAAGAGATCAAAGCCCGCGTCCTGCATCTGTAAGCGGGAGGCGTTATTAATGAATTACGCTACCATCAAGACTCATGATACCGCTAACGGACCGGGAGTGCGTGTGTCGCTGTTCGTCAGCGGCTGTACTCACCAGTGTAAGGGCTGCTTTAACCCGGAAGCCTGGGATTTTAATTACGGCGCGCCTTTTACGGAGGCCGAAGAAGACGCAGTTATCAAAGCGCTGGAGCCGTGGTTTATCCGCGGATTGTCACTGCTGGGCGGCGAACCTTTTGAACCGGCCAACCAGGCGGCGCTGCTGCCTTTGCTGCGTAAGGTGCGGCAGGCTTATCCGGACAAAACTATCTGGTGCTATACCGGTTATGATTTTGAGCAGGATATTTTGACGGAACGTCTGGGAGACTGGGCTGTTACTCAGGAAATGCTTGCTTATATCGATGTTTTGGTAGACGGGGAATTTAAGATCGATTTAAAAAATCCTAACCTGCGCTTTCGCGGCAGCGAAAACCAGCGTGTTATCGACGTTAAGAAATCTTTGCACGGCGACGAACTGGTGCTGTGGGAAGAAGCATATTGATTTATGCCCCATTCACATATAATAATGTGAATGGGGCATTTTCTAATATCGTAACTAAATAATAAAAATATATAATTTGCTTAGCTTGTGCCTTTGGCAGAATCGCTCTATAATATTATTAATAAATAATAGTTTTAGTTTTGATGCGGAGTGAAGCCTATGCTAAGTATATTCAAAAATAAACTTTCACAGATCCATAAGCAAAGTAAAGAGGCAAAAGAACTGCTGCGCTTTATTGGGCCCGGCATTCTGGTGACAGTCGGTTTTATCGATCCGGGTAACTGGGCGGCTAATTTGGCGGCTGGCGCGGATCATGGGTATGCCTTGCTGTGGGTAGTTACCTTATCGACTTTGATGCTGATTTTATTGCAGCATAATGTGGCGCATTTGGGTATTGTTACCGGTGAATGTCTGTCAGAGGCGGCGACTAAATTTCTGCCGAAACGTGTTTCACGTCCGATTTTGGTGACAGCGATCATGGCGGCGCAGGCAACTGCTCTGGCTGAAATCTTAGGCGCGGCGATTGCTCTTAATATGCTGTTTGGTATCCCGATCATGGTTGGCGCTATAATTACAGCTGTTGTTTGCACTGTGATGCTGTGGACTAATTCTTACAGCCGTTTGGAAACATGGATCGCAGGTTTTGTTTCTGTGATCGCCATGTCTTATTTGTTTGAGATATCAATGGTACATGTTGACTGGCCGCAGGCTGTTATCAACTGGACCGTACCGAATATCCCGGCAGGTTCGATGCTGGTAGTCATGAGTATTTTAGGTGCCGTTATCATGCCGCATAATTTATTCCTGCATTCTGAAATTATCCAAAGCCGGCACTGGAATCTGGAAGATAAAAAATTGATGGAAAAACAGCTGCGTTTTGAATTTGTCGATACGCTTTTTTCCATGAGTATCGGGTGGGCGATCAACAGTGCTATGATTTTACTGGCGGCAGCAACCTTTTTCGTTCACGGCGTCAGCGTCAGTGAATTGCAGCAGGCACAGGAGCTGCTGGTGCCGCTTTTAGGTGCGAATGCCGCACATATTTTTGCAATAGCGCTGCTTTTTGCCGGTATTGCTTCTACGACTACGGCAGGTATGGCAGGCGTTACTATTTTTTCCGGTATGTTCGGCGAACCTTACGATATGAAGGATATTCATTCACGGGTCGGGCTGCTGCTGACTTTTGTCCCCGCCGTCATTGTGCTGTACTTTATCAATGATCCTTTCTGGGGCTTGATCGTCAGCCAGATGCTGCTCAGCGTACAGCTGCCGCTGACTGTTTTCATGCAGATCTGGCTCACTTCTTCGAAAAAAGTCATGGGTGAATATGCTAATAAACCCTTTACCAAAGGCTTATTGTATGCGGTAGGTATCATTGTTACGGCGCTTAATCTGTATCTTTTATATGTCAGTCTGCAATAAAGTATAGTGCCTGAGAAAATAAAAGAGGTCCCGCTTAGCGGGACCTCTTTTATTTATTAATATATCAGTTTTTATTGCCCAGCTGTTCCAGCATGGTGGCGACGCTGAAAGGCTTGTTTTCCAGTAAAGCATCGATGCGCATGGTGATCAGCGGATGCTGGCTGAGTCTGCGTGCCGTAATAAGCGCTGCGCGCAGAGCCGGTGTCAGCTGTTCATGGCCCCATTCTTCGAGAATAATGGAAGCGGCGCCGCGGGGCCAGTCATAAATAGAAGTCAAGGCTGCCGTGACGATGGGGATTCCCGTTCCGGGATGTGTTTCCAGATATTTTAGCGGTATCAAAAGCGCTGTTTCCGACTGGGTATAGATATTGATATTTTTTTCGATGAAGGTCAGCACCTTTTGCGGTCGTTCGTCATTTTCAAAGCCTAAAAGATAAGGAAACAAACCGCTTTCCAGAGGATGCTGTTTAAGATAATCGAAAAGACGTTCCCAGATGTCAATATCCAGTTCGAAAGCAAATTCGGCAATAGTATAGTCGACGCTGCCGTCTTTTTTGAATAACTGTTCCTGCACTTCCTGCTGCCAGTCACGGCTGTAGATCAGCTTTTCACAGCGGCTCACCAGTTCGTGGCAGGTGTTGGCCGGCAGTGCTGCCCAGTTATTGTCAGTGATCAGTTTTTGCAGGCCAATGGAAAGATTGATGATACCTATCAAATCGGCAGGACTGCCGGCGTAGCGTTCTGCATGGCGCAGCAGCTCGCGGATCAGCGTTTCGGTGTCGATGCCGCTGATGTCGATATAAGTGGGGTCTCCTTTGCCAATGTAGTAACGGTCGAGCATCATGACAAAATTATTGATGATCAGAAGACAGCCGCGGTAAGTTTTGTAGTCCAGCTGCTGCTGGTGCAAATGGTGCAGCAGCTGTCCCTTCCGCATTACGACCAGGCAGACCGGCGCATAATCTATTTCGATTTCGCAGCCGTGGCGCAGCAGCCAGACTTCCTGTTCCTCTGCTGTACATTCGAGGTCATACAGAGTGAAGATCCGGCCCCAGCCTTTGGTAGAACGCACCAGTTCCCACAATTCTTCCTGTGGAGCGATGTTGTTGATACGGTAGGCAAAGGTCAGGAAAAAGGTAAATTCTTCGCAGCGGCACAGATCGACCAGATCGTCCCAGAGATTTTCGGAATGTTCACGGCGCAGTGTTTCCAGGCCAAAGACAGCCAGCAGCACGATGGCATATTTGACCAGCTCGCGTTTGTGCGCAGTATACAGCCAGTCTTCTGCCAGCGCCAGCAGTGCTTCAGGCACTTCGTCTTCTGACAGTAGTTCTACTAACGGGTCGCAGATACTGATGCATAAGATTTTGGTCAGGGCTTCTTCCAAAACGGCTTTAGCAGCAGAAGAAGGCTCGTCGGCATAGGCCAGCAGCATACTGCAGACGGCTTCGGCGCCGGGAAGATCGGGCGGCATTTCGGCAGTGTAGATATAGGCGTCGTCACTGCCTAAGGGACGCGGTAAGGATGGCGTTGGGTCGTCGATCAGTGCTCCGCCTTGATAAATCCCGTTTTCATCTATGTGTTCGATTATATAAGCAAAAATACTCAGTTCATTTTTAGTCATAAAATTACTTCCCCGGTTTCCTGAAATTATGCCTATTATATCACATACGCTTATTATTGGCAGAAAAAAATGCCCTGCTTTTGCAGGGCATTTTACTGTTTAAGTTTAGAAGGTTACAGGTTCGCCGTAATAAGCACAGGCCAGCACTTTCTTCAGGCCTTCGGCATCAATAGGCCGCGGATTGGAGGCGGTGCAGGGGTCGAGGACCGCATTGGCAACGATCTCATCTGCATGCTGTTTGAACAGTTCCTCGCTGACGCCGTTTTCTTTGTAGGTCTGGGCGATACCCAGTTTTTGATTCAATTCTTTGATAGAGTCGATCAAAGCATCGGTCAGCTGTTTATCAGTGCTGCCGGGAAGTCCCAGTATCCGTGCGATAGTTGCGTACCTGTTGGCACAAACCTTAGCGTTATACTGGATAACGGAGGGCAGCAGGATAGCATTGCAGCAGCCGTGCGGAATATCGAACATAGCCCCGGTTTTATGGGCCAGGCTGTGGGCAATACCCAGAAGCGCATTCGAGAAGGCCATACCAGCCAGGCATTGGGCGATATGCATCTTGCCGCGGGCAGCTTTATCGCCGTAATAGCTGTCTATCAAACTGTCATAAATATCGCTGATAGCTTTTAACGCCAGCGGATCGGAAAAATCACTGCGCGCAGAAGCGACATAA
The DNA here is from genome assembly GCA_900545535.1 of uncultured Phascolarctobacterium sp. Lineage (GTDB taxonomy): Bacteria > Bacillota > Negativicutes > Acidaminococcales > Acidaminococcaceae > Phascolarctobacterium. The sequence goes on along the minus strand of UQZN01000006.1, from coordinate 17,396 downwards.
GCTTCGATCGCATGGGTCAAAGCATCCATGCCGGTGTGGGCGGTCAGGGTTTTAGGCATGGTCAGGGGAATATTGGTATCCAGAATTGCAATATCCGGAGTGATCTCAAAATCAGCCAGCGGATATTTGATGTTGGTAGCGTAATCAGTGATAACTGAGAACGCTGTTACTTCGGTCGCCGTACCGCTGGTAGAAGGGATTGCTACGAAGATCGCTTTATTTCTGAGTTTGGGAATGTTGAAAGGTTTTTTGATTTCCTCAAAGGTTGCTTCAGGGTGCTCGTAAAAGACCCACATGGCTTTCGCCGCATCTATAGGTGAACCGCCGCCAATGGCGACGATAACGTCAGGCAGGAATTTGCGCATTGCCGCCGCGCCTTTGAAAACGGTCTCAATGGATGGGTCCGGTTCGATGCCTTCAAAAAGCTGGGTTTCCATACCGATACCATGCAGAATGTTTTCGACTTTTTCTAAAAAGCCGCCACGTTTCATGGAACTGCCGCCGGTCAGGATCATTGCCTTTTTGTACCCTTCCAGATTTTTTAATTCTTCGATTGCGCCTGCGCCATAATAAATATCGCGCGGTAAAGTAAATCGTGCCATAGCTTGACACCTCCTAAAATAATTTGCCTTGATACCTTTATTATAACATTTTGAATACAATATACAACGTGCTATAGAAAGATAAAAAGTTAAATAATTGTAAACTTAAGGAAATATTAGAGAGGTTGAATAAGCAGAGCTGGATTTAAAGAACAATAGTTGTTGTAAACGAAGTATATAAAATTAGACGAAAATAATAAACCTTTTGAATAAGCGCAGCGTCAGGCGTCGTCCGCTCGATGCGGACGAGCGCTTGACAGGGGGGGACTTGATGCTAGAATTAAGAATAAAGTTATAATTTGTTCTTAAAAATATAAATTATCACTAATTAAATGGTAATAATATTTAAAAATATAAATACGAAAAATCGGGTGCAGTAATGCTTAATAGAGAAACAGGTGTAAAACCTGTGCTGTCCCGCAGCTGTAATGCAGAGCGAGTCTTAAAATGTCACTGGGAAACCGGGAAGGCAAGATAAGCGATGAAGCAGAGCCAGAAGAACTGCCCGATTTTGACGCTGTAAAACTCCTGCGATGGACGGGATTGCGCAATTTATTTGACGCTTTTCTGTATCTGTGTGCAGAAGAGCGTTTTATTTTTATTTTAAGAGCACAAGCTTTTAAATACAAATTAAGGGAAATGGATGTGGAAAAAGTGAGATTAAAAATGAAGCAAAAAATACTTGTTTCTGCTTTAACAAGTGTGAGTGTTTTGTCTATGGGAGTATCAGCCTGTGCGGAAGAAGTAACACAGAGTTTTACACTTGATCCTATGGTCATTACTGCAACTAGAACGGAAATGAGCATAAAAGAAACGCCGTCATCTGTTGAAGTCATAAGTCAGAAAAAATTGGAACAGACACAGGCAAAAACATTAAAAGATGCTTTAAAGACAGCTTTAGGTGTAAATGTATTTAATGATTTCCAGGGACGAAGTAATGTCAGCATCCGTGGCAGTGAGTCACGTCACGTACTTATTATGGTGGATGGTAAGCGTTTGGGTGGAGAACTTTCTTATAATTCGGCTAATGCCTGGGATGTTGATCGTATTCGCATGGAGGATGTGGAACGCGTAGAAATTATCAGAGGACCAGCGGGTGCTTTGTATGGCAGTGATGCTATGGGAGGCGTTATTAATGTTATAACTAAAACTCCGGAAAAAAATTTGGGCAATATTAATTATGAATATGATTGGTATGAAAATGGTAAAGGTGCCGGCTATAAGTCTAACCTGTATATTCAAGGAACGGAAAAAAATGTGTCTTATAAGCTGAATACTGGTTTGAATCATAACAGACCGTATATGGATCCGGCAGGCAGCGGTGATGAAATGAATTTTTATGGAAAGGAACAGCCGCTTTCTTTAACTGTAGGTTATAAGTTTGATAATGGCAATCAACTTTCTGCTGATTTCAGCAGGATTAAAGAGGATAATCAGAAGGGCAGTTCATCTGTAACAGTTATGAGGCCGGGTTCAGTCTGGCAAAATAAAAAATCTACCATTTATAATGACAACAAGCGTACAGATTATGCGTTGACTTATAAAGGCGATGATGCAAATCAAAGCTGGATTATCAGGGCTTATCAGTCTGTTTATGATAAACGTTACACCAGTCAGGAAGTTACGCAAATGTTCATGGGCGGTAAACCTGGGGCAATAACTGTTAAAGATCCTAAAATAGATACTGTAAAAAGGACCTTGAGTGTTATTGAGGGTCACGATTCCTGGCATATGGGAGATAAACATTATTTAACAGCAGGGCTTGAGTATCGACGTGATAACAGTGAAGGAACCAGATTAAAGAAGAAAGGGACTCCTGTAGCTAGTGGCAGCGTTTATAATGCTTACGATGAAGCAGCTATCAATTACACTGCCTTATATGTTCAGGATGAATTCAAACCTGATGCAAAATGGCTGATTATTCCTTCAGTACGTTATGATTACAGTGATAAATTTGGCAGTGAAATAACGAGCCGTTTGGCAACTACCTATAATGCGGCTAAAGACATACGTGTGAAGGCTGTCATAGGTCAAGGGTATAAAACACCGACAGTTAATGAGTTATACCATTTTTGGGAGATGTACGCTGCTAATCCGGGTGGCTCAGGCCAGTTTTTTGAGGGGAATCCGGATTTGCAACCGGAAAAATCTTTAAGTTATGAATTAGCTGTTGAGAAGGACTGGGGTGATAAAACTACAGCTCATTTAGGAATTTTCCGCAATGACGTTAAGGATCTAATCAGCTCCTACTGGACAGGCCGATTTACTGATGATGATCCCGTTCTTTATCCGGGACTCGGTAAAGATCAGGTTATGACTTATCGGAATGTGCCTAAAGCAACATTGCAAGGCGTAGAGTTTTATGGTTCGCATGAATTGGGAAAGAATATTTTTATGAATGTTGGTTATACTTATTTGGAGGCTAAAGACAAGACGGGAGGAACGCGTTTAACTGATCGTGCCAAGCATCAGATAACTTTTGGTATGTCTTATCAACCGCAAAATATTTATGCATGGGACTGCAGTTTTGATATTGTTTCCAATCTAAATTATTATTATCACGATGCAGATAAGAGCACTATGGGCAATTCAGTGTATTCTACTAAGAATTTTACTATTGCTAATATTATGGCATCAAAACATATTACTAAAGATGCCAAAGTATATTTAGGTGTCGATAACATAAGTAATCATAGAAATTTTGGCGCTTATGCTGATGGAAATTTAGGCCGTTTGTATAGAGTTGGGATGGAATATAAGTTTTAATACATAGTAGATATGTCTAGCAGGTTTGATGCCTGCTAGACATTTTAAATGGAGCTCTAATATGAAAAAAATAATTTTAATGCTGTGTTTGATGATAATTTTAGTAAATATATATGGCTGTACTTCAAAAGAAATTTATGAAGATAAGGAGCTTATTAAGATCACGGACGATAATGGCAGGCAGGTTGCATTTTCCAAAAAGCCTGAAAGGATAGTAGTTCTGTCTCCTTCTTTTTTAGAACTTTTGGAGGTTTTTGATGGAAATGTTGTAGGACGGGCGGAATCAACAATTGCCAGAACTCCTGCGTTTGCTGAAAATGCTGTTGCTGTTGGTTTTATTTTTAATATTAATACTGAAAAAGTGGTGGAATTGAGGCCGGATTTGATTGTTGCTTATAAAGGAATGCATGAAAAATATATTCAATTGTTTGAAAGTAATGGTATTCCTGTAATAGTATTAAACTTAAAAACTTATGAAGATGTCAAACACAGTATAAAAGTTTTAGGTGAACTGACTGGTCAAAAAGAGAAAGGTATAAAAATTGCGGCAGAACTTGACAAAAAAGTACAGAACACAGTTAGGAAACTTCCTAAAAATACAAAAAGAGTGGCTATTTTACACAGTAGCGCACAAAATGTGACATTAGAGCAGGAAAATAGTATTGCCGGTTGCGTTGCCAAGCTATTACAAATGAATAATATTGTCCAAGATATTCAGGGTGTAGCTGCTTCAACTGGTGAACAGATGTCTGATAAAGTACCATATAGTTTAGAGTTTTTAGTAGAGAAAAATCCTGAAATAATTTTTATTACTTCAATGGGAAGTAAGGAAGATATTGAAGCACGCTTAAAAAATGACGTTATGAGTAGTCCAGCCTGGAAATCAATAACGGCGGTTAAAAATAACGCAGTATATTATTTGCCAGATGAATTATTCCTTTTGAATCCAGGCCTTAGATACCCCGAAGCTGTAGAATATATGGCAGAAAAGCTTCGGAGATAGAACTGGATAATTATTTTGGCAAGATTTGAATTATGGTTTATAATGATAATATAAGTAAGCTTGGGCTAACTTTAAGGGAAAATGTTATATCATCAGAGATAATATGAAAGGGATGAAAAGCAATGAAAGATTTTTTGATAGTTTATTCCAGTAAAACTGGCAATACCGAGAAAGTTGCAAAGAAATTTTATGAAGCTGCAGGAGGACGCTGTGACCTTGCTGCAGTGAAGCAGGTGCCGGCAGTGGATGATTACAAGGTTATTTTTGCTGGTTACTGGGTCGATAAAGGTGAACCAGATAAGGATATGCAGGAATTTTTACAGGCTTTGGATAACAAAAAAGTTGTGCTTTTTCAAACTTTAGGAGCGGAAGCATATTCTGATCATGGTGTAAGTGCTTTGGCTAATGCCGGCAGATATTTAAGTATCAGCTGTAAAGTGGTAGGGACTTTGTCTATTCGCGGCGCTATAGATCCCAAGCTTATTGAAGCAATGATGAAAATGCCTGAAGGTCATCCGCACGCGCCAACAGAAGAAAGTAAAAAACGTTGGAAGGATGCCAGTTCTCATCCTGATGAAGCTGATTTGAAAGCAGCAGGAGAGTATATTCAAAAATTTATTGCTTTTTATGATAAGTTTTATAAATAAAAGGCATAAGGATTTTTAGAAAACACTGGGTAATTTTAAGAATGAAAAAAATAGACAAAATCGCTATTATTGGTAAAATGATGCTCAAAGACAAAATAACTGGTTCCTGGGATAGATTCCTGACAGAAAAACCGCGAGGCGACTTGCTGTTTTTTTACAAAAAGAGGTTGGAGCATTTTTGGCAGCTGCCGAATTTAGAAAAAATTATAGGTAAAGAGAATGCCGTAAGCGCATATGAGGCTATGGAAGAAGTTGATGCTTTATTTGAGGATAAAGGGATCAAGCCTTTGCCTCCGCCATTGGGGCAGAAGGCTTTCCAAAAGCTTCTGCGCGAAGGTTCCAACAGCAGGCCTATAGTAGCTTATATTCATATTCCTTTTTGCAAAATAAAATGTACTTATTGCAGCTTTTTTAAACAGCGGTCTGCAATACAGGCAGAAGCAGAATATGTAACAAAGCTTTTGGCAGAACTGGAACAGATGGATAACGCGCATTATTTGAAAAATGCTGAAATTCAAGCAGTCTTTCTTGGCGGCGGTACTCCTGGTACTTTGGATAAAGAACAGCTTAGCAGTATTTTGCAGAAAGTACGCCAAGTGCTTCCTTTAAGCTCTGATTGTGAAATCACGGTTGAGAGCAGCATTTATGATATGGACGAAGAGAAGCTTGCTGTTTGTATTGAAAATGGTGCAAACAGATTCAGCTTTGGTGTGCAAACTTTTGCTACTGATCTGCGCCGACAACTTGGGCGCCCTGATACCTGCGAAGAAGTTGTACGCAAATTGAAGCTTTTTGCCGCGACGGGTACCAAGGTCATCATTGACTTGATTTATGGTTTGCCGGGACAGACTAAAGAGTTGCTGCAGCGAGATTTAAAGTTTTATCTGGACTGCGGTCTCAGTGGTATTGATTTGTATAAACTGCAGATTTTTCCGGGGACACCGCTGGGTAATCAATTTAAAGCTGATCGGAGTTATTTCCCCACTGGGCGGGAGTTGGCAGAGCTGTTTGTCAGTGGAGCGGAATTTTTGGACAGCAATGGCTGCCGTCGGCTCAGTTGTTGTCATTGGGCAAATGATGATATGGAAGTAAGCCGCTATAATACTATGGTGAAAGATGGAGCACAGGTTCTGGCGTTTGGAGCCGGATGCGGCGGATCATTAGGGAATTATACTTATATGCAGCCGTTCAATCTGGAAAAATATGGAAGTATGGTAGATAAAGGGGTAAAACCTTTTGCAATGTTATTTGAAAGAGATGAATTTACACCTGTTTTCGCTTCGATTAAAGGTCAGTTCGACAGTGGTGTTTTTGAACCTCAGAAATTATCAATGTTATCAGAAATACCATTTTCAGAGCTACTGTATCCTTTACTTGAACGTTGGTGCCGCAACGGTTTAATGGAAGCTGTTAATGGGAGTTATAAGCTGATGCCGATGGGTTTGTTCTGGCAAAATCAGCTGAACCGTGCAGTGATGATTGCTGTGCAGTATTTAGTATATGGACCCCGTGTTGCAGGAAGGAAGTCGGTTTTGACAATGATGAGTGCGATGGAAAACCGTATTTAAAGTTTATGATTACAGTCCCTGTTCATGATGAATCGGGGCTCAGACTGTCGAAAAAGGTCGCCGAAAGGCGGCTTTTTTTATGTTTTAATAGTCTAAAGGTATTTATATTTTTGCCGGGTAATGGGCGCAGCGTCAGGCGTCGTCCGTTCGATACGGACGAGCGCTTGACAGGGGGGGACTTGATGCTAGAATTAAGAATAAAGTTATAATTTGTTCTTAAAAATATAAATTATCACTAATTAAATGGTAATAATATTTAAAAATATAAATACGAAAAATCGGGTGCAGTAATGCTTAATAGAGAAACAGGTGTAAAACCTGTGCTGTCCCGCAGCTGTAATGCAGAGCGAGTCTTAAAATGTCACTGGGAAACCGGGAAGGCAAGATAAGCGATGAAGCAGAGCCAGAAGAACTGCCTGATTTTGACGCTGTAAAACTCCTGCGATGGATGGGATGGCGCAATTTATTTGACGCTTTTATGTATCTGTGTGCAGAAAAGCGTTTTATTTTTGTTTCCATAAGCCTGGGCTTTGGGATAAATGCTGTAAGAGAAACTGCTAAAAATTTTAAGGGGGGACTAAAATGAAAAAAAAGCACCACAAAAAATTAAGTCAGGCGGTGCTGCTGGCTTTGGCCATCAGCGCTGCGTATCCGCTGGCGGCCTACGGACAGGAGCCGCAAAAAGTAGAAATAGATTACGGCGTTATTAAAATAACTGCCACCGAGGAAGCTCATAAGGAAAAGATCCATCTGGTAGGCGGCAAGCAAAATGTTGACCTGAACTTTAACGGGAAGAATGAGAACATTATCGGCGCCATGGGCGCGGCCGGTGCAGGCAGCGTGCTTAATATCAACGGCAACGCCACTACTACCATCGGCAAGGACAACGGCAAGGACGATGATACAATGTACGGCAAGATGGATTATCCCGACATCAATCATAAGCCTGCCCATTATGAAAAGAACTTTAAGATCAAAGACCTGGCCCTGGTAACGGCCATGAATGGGGGAGTGGTCAACATTACTGGCGGCTCCATGAACCTTGACATGCTGTACGCCCGCAACGGCAGTGATGACGCCAATAATCCCGTTTCGGTGATTAATGTGAACTTGACCGGCGATCTGCTTGGCGGCGACAGCAAGGTTGCTTTGGGCACGTATCAGGAGGATTTTCTGCGTCAGCTTGGCGGCGTAGGCTATAAATACTATACGGGCGACGTTATTGCTAGGCGTCAGGCCGAGATCAATATCAAGGCCAATAATGTGAGTTTGAATAATGTCAAGTCTACTACGGACGCTGCCATTACGATCGTGGCCCAGAATGATTTGGATATCAAAACGCTGCTGGTGCATCATGACGCTACCGGCAAGGTGACCGGTAAAAACGTCACTGTCGGTTCCGTAGGCAGCGTCAACGGCGGAGTTCAGATCGATATTGGCGACAGCCGGACTCAGCAGGTCACTATCGGTTCCGTGGGCAAGATAGGCTCAGGCAGCGAGTATTTTGGCGATTCTGTCGTGGCCAATATTTTTTCCCTGGGCAATGTTGCCTTAGGCGGGTTCAGCACCGTCAACGGCGCTACAGAGGCTTCGGGAAATTCCGGCACCATCAACAGTGTCAGCCAAAGTTTTACCTTGAGCGGGGACGTAATATTAGAAAACGGCCTTTTAAACGTCAATGCGGAAAAGATAGTTTTTGGCAGTAAAAATATTGCTATCAGCAAGAACGGCATCATCAAAATGCAGGCCCGGGAGATTGGCGGGTCTTTGGGCGAGATCTATTTTTTTGACGAGGCTGGTAAAAATAAAGAAGGAACTATGGAATTGCAAGCCGGCGGCAAAGGTGATCTGAATATTACTAAAATTGAACAGAATAGTGGCAATTATGTTACCAGCATCACTGGGGGTGATAAACTGACGGTGGCTAAAAATATTGATTTAGATAATGCTGATTATGATGATATGAAATATAAATTTTCGCAGAAAGTTACTTTGGGGGCCAACGAGCTGGTAATAGGACATAGCAGTAAGAGGGAGGGCTACAGCAGCGTTAACAGCACCTATGGCAGTACGATCAAGCTGACCGGCAACAGGCTGCTGAAACTGGAGGGCGCCTTTACCAACGGCGGGCAGGCAGAGCTTTGGGCCGATACTTTGACTGCCTACCAGCTGGGAACTGATAAAAGCAGCATCTGGGGTATGGCTGATGCAGAGCAAGCGGGCACTACAGATATCAAAGCCAATAATCTGCAGGTGGCGACATCTGTTTTCTCTACGGACGGCGGGGTGACGAAGATCACTGCCGGCAACCTGCAGATGACAGGGGCAGGTTATGACTCTGACGATAATACCAACAATAAAAACGACGATACAGGTTTTATTTGGGTCGATAAGGGCGGACAGGTGCAGCTGGCGATCTTGAATAACGGCAGCTTTACCGGGAGGACGATGGACAGCGGTAAGGTCAGCGATAGCCTGACTGTCAATGACGGCAGAATCGACATGGAACTGGGGGCGGGAGCAGTATGGAACGTCACCGGAGATTCCAGCCTTACGACGCTGAAAAATAACGGTCTGGTAGACCTGACTTATAATGAAAGCCCGGCCAGGGTTTTTGTGCCTACCAGCCTTACTGTTGATACTTTAGCTGGCAACGGCATTGTCAAAGTCAATGCCGGCAGCAGTGGTGCCGATCAGATCAATATCAATAAGGCCAGCGGCAGTATGATGCTGGCGCTGAATACTGATGCCAAAGGCCAATGGCAAAACGCGGCTTTCAACGACGTTAAGGTCATCACCGTTAACAATGCCGACGCTGATTTTAAACTGGATACGGCGTTAGTCGATGACGGCGGGCAGTTATATCATTATCAGGCCAATCTGGTCAAGCAGGGCAATGCTTATGTGCTTTCCGGCGGCTATAAAAAAGCTGGCAATCAGGTCAGCACGGTCAACGCGCTGGCGCCGGTCAAGCATCTTGGGGCAGCGGCACAAAGATGGCGCAGCAGTAATACCGGCGATATTTTATTTGGCCGCCTGAATGATTTGCGTAGCGGAACGGAGCAGGGACTGTGGGGCAATATCAGCCGCAGCAAGTACGAGGCTGATGCTGTAAACGGGCACAGCACCGAGACTACCATAGGCGTAGATAAAGCTGCTGCTAAGGGGAGTACCCGGCGTTATACAGGTGCTGCTTTAAATTATGCGGACAGTTCGGACAGCTCGATTTTTGCCAAAGGCAAAAATAAAAATATCAGCCTGGCGGCCTATGGCAGCTGGCAGAAGGATAGTGGTCAATATTTTGATCTTATAGTAAAAGGTACCCATCTGAGCAGTGAGTATGATACTAATGGCAGCACTGCCGACCATGGCAAACTAAGCGGCTGGGGAGCTAATTTCAGCCTGGAGGCAGGACAGAACCTGCAAGTGGCTCAAAGTATCAGCATCGAACCTTATGCACGGCTGACGTATGGTCATTTATGGGCTGGCAGCTTCACGAGCAGTAATGGTATCAGTAATAAAATGGACGGCAGGGACAGCCTGGTAGGCAGTTTGGGACTGCGTTATAACAAAAAGCTGGAGGGGGGGAACCGCTTATATGCCAAAGCCGCTATGCACCATGAATTTTCTGGCAGCGGCAGATTGAGTATGGCCGATAGTATGGGTGATACAGCGACTATTGATTTGGGCAGTAAGGGAACCTGGTATGAATTGGGGCTTGGCGCTGACTTTAAACTGTCGCCGGTATGCAATGTTTATGCTCAGGTAGAGCGTGTTGCTGGCGGAGATTTTGACATCCCCTGGCGTGTACAGGCAGGGTTTAATTACACTTTTTAATAGGGCTTAAATGTAAAAAATCCTCTCCCGGATTTCCGGGGGAGGATTTTTGGGTTAAAGCATTGCTGCAATTTAAGCTTTTAATTCGATCTCCAGCAGGCAGTCGCCGCTTTCGATACGGTTACCTGCCGCTACATGGATCTGGGCTACGATACCGCTGATAGGAGCGGCGATCGTCGTCTCCATTTTCATGGCTTCGGTAACGACGAGCGGGGTGCCCTTGGTTACAGCCTGGCCTTTTTCGACCATTACTTTGACCACGGAGCCGGACAAAGTAGCACCGATCTCGCCCTGATTGGCTTTATCTGCTTTTTTGCGGCTGATATTGGTGGCCTTGACATTCCTGTCTTTGATGTCGATTTCACGGGGCAGGCCGTTGAATTCAAAGGAGACTGTACGGATGCCGTCGGCATTGGCTTCGCCGATATGCACCAGTTTAATGACCAGCATCTTGCCCTGTTCGATCTCGACTTTGATTTCTTCGCCGATTTTCATGCCGAAGAAGAAGGTGGGCGTATCAAGTACGGAAACATCGCCGAAATCCTGTACGCGTTTGACCCAGTCGGTAAAGACTTTGGGATAGAGGCAGTAAGAGCTTACGGCTTCTTCCGAGACAAGTGCTTCCAGTTCTGCCAGTTTGGCTTTGATCTCGTCAAAATCAACAGGCGGCAGAGTATCGCCGGGGCGGCCTTCTAAAGGCTTACGTCCTTTGAGGACGATCTGTTGCAGTTTCTGCGGGAAGCCCTGATAGGGAACGCCGATGCGGCCTTCAAAGAATTCAACTACGGAAGCAGGGAAGTCGAGCACGTCGCCTTTGGCATAGATGTCTTCTTCACTGAGGTCGTTCTGTACCATAAAGAGCGCCATATCGCCGACGATTTTGGAAGAAGGTGTGACCTTGATCAGGTCGCCGAACATCATGGAAACGCGGTGATACATATCTTTGACTTCTTCCCAGCGTTCGATAAGTCCGAGCGCGGTCGCCTGCTGCTTGAGATTGGTGTACTGGCCGCCGGGCATTTCGTGTACATAGACTTCCGGATTGGGGAACAGTTCGGTCTGATCGGCCGCTTTATAGTACGGACGTACGGTTTCCCAGTAACGGGACAGCTCGTTCATAGCGTCTACGTCGACGCGCGGCTGGCGCGGATGACCGCTGAGCGCATAATAGAGGCTGCTGCCGCTGGGCTGGGACGTGCCGCAGCTCATGGCGGACATGGCAGTATCTACAATATCGACACCGGCATCGACGGCACGGGCATAAGTATAGATAGCGTTGCCGCTGCCCTCATGCGTGTGCAGGTGGATCGGCAGGTCAACAGCGTCTTTGAGCGCGCTGACCAGACGGTAAGCAGCTTCCGGTTTTAAAAGACCGGCCATGTCTTTGATAGCAACGATATTGGCGCCGGCTGCTGCCAGCTCTTTAGCCATCTCGACATAGTAGTTCAGGTCATATTTATCACGGCGCGGGTCCAGGATATCGCCGGTATAGCACAGCGCCGCTTCGGCTACTTTATTGCATTCACGGACGGTATCGATGGAAAGACGCATATTGTCAAGACCGTTCAGGCTGTCGAAGATACGGAAAACATCGACGCCGTTTTTAGCGGCCAGACGAATAAATTCCTTGACGACGTTATCGGGATAGCTGGTATAGCCGACGGCATTAGCGCCGCGCAGCAGCATTTGCAGCAGGATATTAGGCGCTTTTTGGCGGAACTGCTGCAGGCGGTCCCAGGGGCTTTCATCCAGGAAGCGGTAAGCAACGTCAAAGGTAGCGCCGCCCCAACATTCAAAAGAGAACAGATTAGGCAGCTTGCCGGCTGTGGCCGCTGCTACCTTCATCATATCATTAGTGCGCAGACGGGTCGCAAACAGGGACTGATGCGCGTCACGGAAAGTAGTATCCGTAAGCAGTACTTCACTTTGAGCCTGTACCCATTTGGCAAGTCCAGCCGGGCCGTGAGCGTCAAGGATCTGCTTGCTGCCGTCGGGAATCTTGCCGACGAACGGTTTGGGCATGTTCAGGGGCGCAAATTCCGGTTTGGGCTGCACGCCTACGTTAGAATAGCCGTTGATGGAGATGTCGGCAATATAATTGAGCAGCTTGGTGCCGCGGTCATATGTTTTGGGGAAAATAAACAGCTCGGTATTGTCATCGACAAATTTAGTGCTGTAGCTGCCGTCAGTGAACTGCGGGTGCTGCAGTACGTTTTCTAAAAAGAGTATATTGGTCTTAACGCCGCGGATACGGAATTCTTTTAAGCAGCGCAGCATTTTGCTGATAGCGATCTGATGGGTCAGGCCCCAGGTAGTCGCTTTGACCAGCAGGGAATCATAATAAGGCGTGATGACGGAACCGGTAAAGGCGTTGCCGCCGTCCAGACGGACGCCGAAGCCGCCGCCGCTGCGGTAAGCGATCAGTTTCCCGGTGTCGGGCATAAAATTGTTGGCCGGATCTTCCGTAGTGATACGGCACTGGATCGCATGACCGTGAGTGATGATGTCTTTTTGCTCGGGGATCGCTATTTCAGGGTCGTGCAGGGCGTAGCCTTCCGCGATCTTGATTTGTGTCTGGACAATATCGATACCGGTGATCTCTTCGGTAACAGTATGCTCCACCTGGATACGCGGATTGACTTCAATAAAATAGAAGTTGTTATCCGGGGTAGCCAAAAATTCAACTGTGCCGGCGCTGATATAATCAACGTTTTTCATCAGTTTGACAGCGGCTTCGCAGATCCGGCTGCGCAGCTGATGCGGCAGCGAGAAAGCCGGAGCCACTTCGACCAGCTTTTGGTGCCGGCGCTGTACGGAACAGTCGCGTTCATGCAGATGCACAATGTTGCCATGCGTATCGCCGATGATCTGGACTTCGATATGTTTCGGGTTTTGCAGATATTTTTCGAGGTAGATCTCGTCGCTGCCGAAGGCTTTCAGAGCCTCGGATTTGGCGAGGCTGTAAGCCTGGTCCAGCTCGTCCATGGCAGCTACCATACGCATACCGCGTCCGCCGCCGCCGTTGACGGCTTTGATGATAATCGGGAAGCCGTGTTTTTCAGCAAAAGCACGCACCTCTTCCACACTGCTGACGATGCCGTCAGAACCGGGGATCATCGGGATACCGGCCAGTTCGGCCTGCGTGCGGGCATTGATCTTATCACCGAACATGATCAGGTGTTCCAGCCTCGGCCCGATAAAGATGAAGCCTTCTTCAGCGCAGCGTTTGGCCAGCTGGCTATTTTCAGATAAAAAGCCGTAGCCGGGATGGATAGCGTCAACGTCGTGCTCGCGGGCGATGCGCATAATGTCTTCGATATCAAGATAAGCGTCGATAGGGCCCTTGCCCTCGCCGACAAGATAAGCTTCGTCGGCACGGTTGCGGTGCAGTGACAAAGTATCTTCCTTAGAATATATTGCTACAGTACGGATGCCTAATTCGTTACAAGCGCGAAAAACGCGGATCGCGATCTCGCCGCGGTTAGCAACTAGAACTGTTTTGATTTTTTTCATGGTAAACCCTCCTTTGGTTGAGACCGTATCCATTGTATAAGAAAAAAGTACTTCTGGCAACAGCAAAAGTTCATGTATACATAATTCTTGCACTGCACTTTGTATACATTTTTAAGGGTACTTACTGATTGTGGTTTTTTAGTGTAAAATTTTCGGCCTGTGCCTAAAATTTACAGTGCAGGTTGCCGGTATAAAAATCACTGCAACGGAGCTATTAGATTTTTAGAAAGTGTTTCGATACTTTATTTAATGAAAAAGAAAGTATTATTGCCGGCTTTCACAGAATTTTTACTTGTTTAATTATCGAAGAACGGTTATCATTTAATAGAGAATAATAATGTAAGTACAATATAGGTACTTATTTGGAGGTTCGGATATGCCAGAGAAAAAAGCTCCCCCTAAAAAGCCGCTTTATTACTATTATATTTTGGCTTTAGCAATAATTTTGCTGATCAATACTGTTATTGTACCGACGTTTTTCAGTCCGCAGGTCAAAGAGATCTCCTACGGTAACTTTTTACAGATGGTAGACGACGGTAAGGTCGCGAAAGTTGAGATCACGAACAATAAGATCGCCGTGCTGGCTAAAGACAGCGATAACAAAGTGATCTATGTGACCGGCAGGGTGGAAGACCCTGATCTGGTCAATCGTTTAATGAAGAGCAAGGTCGAATTTTCGCAGGTCATTCCCAAGGAAAATTCCCCGCTCGCTAATTTCTTTATGAACTGGGTCCTGCCGATCATGGTCTTTTTTGCCCTGGGCCAGCTGTTTATGCGCTACATGGGCAATAAGCTGGGCGGAGGCAACGCCATGAGCTTTGGCAAAAGCAATGCCAAGGTATATGTTGAGGCCCAGACAGGTAAAAGCTTTGCCGACGTGGCCGGACAGGATGAAGCCAAAGAAGCCCTGATGGAACTGGTAGATTTTTTGCATAATCCTGCCAAATATCAGGCCATCGGCGCCAATATGCCTAAAGGCGCTTTGCTGGTAGGCCCTCCCGGTACAGGTAAGACCCTGCTGGCCAAAGCTGTGGCCGGTGAGGCTAAAGTGCCGTTTTTCAGTATTTCCGGCAGTGAATTTATTGAAATGTTTGTCGGTATGGGTGCGGCCCGTGTGCGTGACCTGTTCAAGCAGGCACAGGAAAAGGCTCCCTGTATCGTTTTTATTGATGAGATCGACGCTATCGGCAAGCGCCGTGACAGCGGCCAGTTTGGCGGCAACGACGAACGTGAGCAGACTTTGAACCAGCTGCTTTCGGAAATGGACGGCTTTGACGGCAGCAAGGGCGTTGTGATCTTAGCGGCGACTAACCGCCCTGAATCGTTGGACAAAGCGCTGCTGCGTCCCGGACGTTTTGACCGCCGCATCCCTGTGGAACTGCCTGATCTGCAGGGCCGTGAAGCGATCTTAAGAGTACACGCCAAAGCTATCAAAACCTGTGATGATATCGATTATCTGACTGTGGCAAGAGCTACCGCCGGCGCTTCCGGCGCCGAGCTGGCCAACATTGTCAATGAGGCTGCCCTGCGTGCTGTTAAAATGAACCGTACCTGCGTGAATCAAAGCGATCTGGAGGAATCGGTGGAGGTCGTTATCGCCGGTTATCAGCGTAAGGGCGCGGTGATCCCGCCTGAAGAAAAGAAGATCGTTGCCTATCACGAGATCGGGCATGCGCTGGTGGCTGCTTTGCAGAAAAAATCGGCGCCCGTCCATAAGATCACGATCATTCCCCGCACCTCCGGGGCGCTGGGGTATACGATGCAGGTTTCTGAAACAGATAACGTGCTGATGAGTAAAGAGGAACTGTTTAACAAGATCGTTACTATTACCGGCGGACGTTCGGCGGAAGAGGTTATTTTCAATTCTATTACTTCCGGCGCTTCCAACGATATCGAGCAGGCTACCAAGCTGGCCCGTGCCATGGTGACGCGTCTGGGCATGACCGAAGAATTCGACATGATGGCGACGGAGACCATGAGCAATATTTATCTGGGCGGCGATCCGGCGCTGAATTGTTCTAATGAAACCGCCAGCAAGATCGATGCCAAGGTTTTGGAAATTATCAAAGAAGCGCATCAGCAGGCGCGTGATATTCTGGAAGCAAATAAAGCAAAATTACATGAGCTGGCAGCTTTTCTGCTGGAGCGTGAAACTATTACCGGCGAGGAATTTATGCGGCTTTTGAACAGTGAGGCCGATGTTATCGAAACTTCCGCGACGGCTGTAAAAGAAGGTGAAGCTGATGCTGAGGAAGCAAGCAGTATTTGACAGGGAGGCTTTTTTAGCCCTGCCTGATCTACCGTCCCGTTTAAGGCTTTGGGGTGAAGATCGGGAATTGGAAGACTTTTTAACGCAGAAAGCGTTTGCGATCAAGCCGCTGCCCGGTTCTGTGCCGCGTGCTGACGGTGAAGTGAAGATCGCCGTCGTCGGCAGTGGTCCTGCCGGTCTGGGCAGTGCTGACGAATTGACCCGTCTGGGGTTTAAAGTGACGGTATTTGAGCGTGACGATCGTCCCGGTGGACTTTTGATGTATGGCGTGCCTAACATCAAGCTGCCGAAAGCAATCGTCCTGCAGAAGATTAAGGCGCTGCAGGCTGCCGGTGTGGAATTCCGGCTGCAGACTGAGATCGGCAGGGACGTGACTTTTGCCGAGCTGCAGAAGGAATTTGCCGCGATTATCGTCTGTGTTGGCAGTACTTCGCCGCGGCGCTTGAAAATGATCAATGACGATGCCAGAGGCGTTTATTATGCTAAAGATTTTCTGACTTATGTAACCAGGGAGATGCTGCAGCCTGATGCTGCCGTGTCTGTCGATGCGGCAGGAAAAGACGTAGTGATCGTCGGCGGCGGTGATACAGGCATCGACTGCGCCGCAGTGGCTTTTGCCCAGGGTGCCCGCAGTATCCGCCAGATCGAACTGCGGGAATGCGAGATGACCGGTAAGACGCAGGACGATTTCTGCGAGCTGGTCAGCGGCGATCATACTTTGGAATACTGTACGCAGCTGCAGGATGTTATTTTTGACGGGCAGGGAGCGGTACAGGGCGTGCGGCTGGCCAAAGTGGAATGGGTAGCTCCTGCTGCCGGCAGCCTGCCTAAACCGCAGGTACTGGCCGGCTCGGAAACAGAGAGGCCGGCGCAGCTTCTTCTGCTGGCTACCGGTTTTACAGGGCCTGAGCCGGCGGTGTTCAGTACCTTTGCTTTCAACAAGACCCCTATTGGCACGATCGCCAAAGGCAGCGGTTATTTTGATACTTCGCGGCCGGGCGTGTTTGCCGCAGGCGATGCGCGCCGCGGGCAGGGCGTTGTAGAATGGGCTTTTGCCGAGGGACGTAATGCTGCCGTTGAATGCGCGCAATATTTGCATACTTTGAAAAAATAAATGCTGAAAGCCAGTATCCTTAATGAACTGCCCCAGAAAAAACGGACAATAGACAAAAAGCCCCCTTGTGTAGGAAA
>UQZN01000005.1 GCA_900545535.1 uncultured Phascolarctobacterium sp. | reverse complement strand
GAGCATTTTCTCAATTTTTGCTTGAGTAGACAAATCTTACACCTCCATCATTATTGGGAGAACCTTATTTTATATACATCTACGCGGATGCAGACACCTTGATCCGCATCCGTGCAGTATGTAACAACTTAAAAATAAAATCTTTTACAAAGATTTCTTTAATTCCGTATTTTACGGAATTATTTTTTTGCCGGAGCGCAGAGCTCAAGCAAAATGCCTACGGATTTAGGATGAACGAAAGCAATATCCATTCCGCCAGCACCACCGCGAGGAGCTTTGTCGATCATAGCAGCGCCTTTTTCGATGCAGCCATCGATAGCAGCTTGGATGTCGTCAACGCGAACAGCGATATGTTGGATACCTTGGCCGTTTTTAGCGATGTATTTGCCGATAGGGCCATCGTTATTTTCAGTGATATCAACGAGGAGCTCAAGCAAAGTTTCGCCGCAGGGAATGAATACAGTTTTTACGCCTTGTTCAGGAACTGCTTCTTCACCAGTGCAAGTTAAACCAAGAACTTCAGTGTAGAATTTTTTGGATACGTCCAAATCTTTGCAAGCAATGCCTACATGGTCAACACAAATTGTTTTAAACATTTCTAATTCCTCCTAAAAAGTAATTTTTGGCTGTTTTATCTTAAAACTTTACCAACAATGTCAGCGACAACGGAATACGGCTCAATTTCACGAACTTGCAGTTTTTCAACCAAAACATCAAATTCAGAAGTTGCTACCACATTTTTGTCGATGTAACGATTGACTCTGTCATTAAGCATTGCCGTAACCTCGTTTTTAATACGGGCTTTACGGATTTTACTTAATTCACCAGATTCAATCAAATATGCCCTGTGCTCTTCAATAGAGTCAACAACGGCCTCTATACCTTCACCCTTACTGGCGACAGTCCGATTGATAGGAGGACGCCAGCCAACATGCTCGGGGTTTAATTCCAACATCATTTCTATTTCAATGTTCAGCTTATCTGTACCTTCACGGTCAGCTTTATTGATCGTGAAAAGGTCACCGATCTCAAGTATGCCTGCTTTGATAGCCTGGATATCATCACCCATACCAGGAATAACGACAACCATTGTAGTATCAGCAGTTTTAACAATATCTACTTCAGACTGACCGACGCCAACAGTTTCAACGATGATAACATCAAAACCATATGCATCCATCAATTTAACAGCATCGCCCGCTTTTTGTGACAATCCGCCTAAACTTCCGCGTGTAGCCATAGAACGAACGAAGATACCTTCATCTGCAGTAAGATCCAGCATTCTGATGCGGTCACCTAAAATAGCGCCGCCAGAAAACGGGCTGGTAGGATCAATTGCAATAATACCAACTGTTTTACCGCGTTTACGGTATTCTTTAGCAAGTTTATCGGTCAAAGTACTTTTGCCGGCGCCCGGAGGTCCGGTGATTCCGACGACATAAGCATTACCGGTGTGGGGATAAATAGCTGTCATTATTTCAACAGCATTATCATACTCGTTTTCTACAGCAGTTATAGCTTTGGACAATGCCAACCGAGAATTATTTAATACGCCTTCAACAATATTCAATGATCACACCGCCTTGTTGAGGTCCAATAAAAATTGTATGATGCAAGCCGGGACAAGCCCGGCCTGCAAAATTTTTGAGAACCTTAATTATTTTACGTTAGCGTTGATGAAGTCAACAATGTTGCCAGTAGGGGTGCCAGGAGTGAATACTTCGGCAACGCCCGCAGCTTTCAAACCAGGAATGTCAGCGTCAGGAATAACGCCGCCGCCGATAACCAGAACGTCGGTCAAACCTTTTTCTTTCAGCAGTTCAACTACTTTTGGGAAAAGGGTATTGTGAGCGCCGGAAAGCAAGCTCAAAGCAACAACTTTAACGTCGTCCTGCAGAGCAGCTTCAGCGATTTGTTCCGGAGTCAAACGGATACCGGTGTAAATAACTTCAAAACCAGCGTCGCGCAGAGCACGAGCTACAACTTTAGCACCGCGGTCATGGCCGTCCAGACCCGGTTTTGCTACTAAAACTCTAATATTAGACATTATTTCTTACCTCCCTATTATTGTTGGCTCTAAATTACAGAGCAGTATGAGATTGATATTCGCCGAATACTTTTCTCATTACGCCGCAGATTTCGCCTTCAGTTGCATAAGCACGTACAGCGTCAAGGATCAAAGGCATCAGGTTGACGGATTCGTCAGCGCAGCCTTTTTCCAGAGCAGCCAAGGTTTCTTCAACTTTAGCATTGTCACGACGAGCTTTAAGGGCAGCAATCTTATCAGCTTGCAATTTGCCAACGGAGCCGTCAACACGCAGCAAGTTTTTCGGCGGTTCTTCTTCTTGTTGGAATTTGTTTACGCCAACAATAATACGGTCGCCTTTTTCAATGTCCATTTGCCATTTGTAAGCGGAGTCTTGGATTTCTTTTTGGATATAACCTTTAGCGATAGCTTCAGGAGCGCCACCGATTTCGTCGATCTTTTTGATGTATTCCCAAGCTTCAGCTTCGATTTTGTTAGTCAAAGCTTCAACATAGTAGGAACCGCCCAACGGATCAACGGTATCAGCCAAGCCGGATTCGTAAGCAACGATTTGTTGAGTACGGAGAGCGATGGTTACAGACTCAGTAGTCGGCAATGCCAAAGCTTCGTCTTTGGAGTTAGTGTGCAGGGATTGAGTACCACCCATTACAGCAGCAGCAGTTTGCAGAGCAACACGAACGATGTTGTTGTTCGGTTGTTGTGCAGTCAGCATGGAACCTGCAGTTTGAGTGTGTACACGAAGCATCATGGATTTCGGTTTTTGAGCGTTGAATCTTTCTTTCATTACTTTAGCCCATACACGACGGGAAGCGCGGAATTTAGCAACTTCTTCGAGTACGTTGTTATGAGCATTCCAGAAGAAGGACAAACGACCAGCAAAAGCGTCAACGTCCATGCCAGCTTTGATAGCTGCTTCAACATAAGCGATACCATCAGCGATGGTGAAAGCGATTTCCTGAGAAGCGGTGGAACCAGCTTCACGGATATGATAACCGGAAATGGAGATAGTGTTCCACAACGGTACGTTTTTAGAGCAATATTCGAAAATATTGGTGATCAAACGCATGGAGGGTTTCGGCGGGAAAATGTAAGTGCCGCGAGCAGCATACTCTTTCAAAATATCATTTTGAATAGTACCGCGCAGTTTGTCAGCGGAAACGCCTTGTTTCTCAGCAACTGCGATGTACATGCAAAGCAGTACGGATGCAGGAGCATTGATGGTCATAGAAGTGGAAACTTGGTCAAGGGAGATACCGTCGAACAGGATTTCCATATCAGCCAAGGAGTCGATAGCTACGCCAACTTTACCAACTTCGCCTTCAGCCATCGGATCGGTGGAATCATAACCGATTTGGGTCGGAAGGTCGAATGCGCAGGACAAGCCGCTGCCACCGTTAGCCAAGAGGTAACGATAACGTTTGTTGGATTCTTCTGCAGTGGAGAAACCAGCATACATACGCATGGTCCAGAAACGGCCACGATACATAGTGGGTTGTACACCACGAGTGAAAGGATATTCACCAGGGAAGCCAAGATCCTTCTCATAGTCGAAGCCTTCGATGTCGAGAGGGGTGTAGAGCCTGTTAGGCTCAAGGTTTGCACGTTCGGGATTTTTAGCAAGTTTAGCTTCTACGCCAGCCATGTACTTGTCAAATCCAGCTTTCAGAGTTTCATTTGCCATTCTCAAATCCTCCTTAAGAATATTGTTTTTGCACAATCCGGTTTGGACTGACCGAATTATGGTGAGAGTGTCCGTCATAGACGGTGTATATGGCAAAGCCCAAAGGCCTCGTCAACAGATTGGATACAGATAAACTGTAAAGTTTGCCGGCAGAACTAGCTACCTGCCGGCAAAATATTTCTGATAACAATCTCAGTCAAGAACATTGACTAAGAATTATTTTTCCATGGTGCCGGTTTTTACGAAACGATCATGGAAGGAGAAAGCTTCATCCATAAGATGCGGAGTTTGGCTGTTGCCGCAAGCTTCGCAGGCTCTCTTGAAATAATCAAGCAGGAGCGGTTGGTATTTCGGATTAGCAACTTTGTCAATGATAACCAAAGCGCGTTCTTTCGGAGACAAACCACGAAGGTCAGCTACACCGCGTTCGGAAACGATAACGTCAACATCATGCTCAGTATGGTCAACATGAGAGCAGAAAGGAACTACGGAGCTGATAGCGCCGCCTTTTGCAAGAGAAGTAGTGAAGAATACGGTCAGGAAGCCGTTACGGGCATAGTCGCCGGAACCGCCGATACCATTCATGATCTTAGTGCCGCAGATATGAGTGGAGTTGATGTTGCCATAGATATCTACTTCGATTGCAGTGTTCATGGCAATAACGCCGATGCGACGTGCAATTTCAGGGCTGTTGGCAACTTCCTGCGGACGCAGGATGATGTATTTTTTATATTTTTCTACGTTATCATAGAATTTTTTGAGGCAGTCAGGAGACGGGCTCAAAGCAGTACCGGAACAAACACGCAGTTTGCCGGCGTCGATCAGATCAAACATGCCGTCCTGAACAACTTCGGTATATACAGTCAGATCTTCAAAATCAGAGTTAACTAAGCCATTGATAACTGCGTTAGCAACAGAGCCTACGCCGGATTGCAACGGCAGCAGGTTTTTCGGCAGACGGCCAGCGGCAACTTCTGCTTTAAAGAATTCAACCAGATTTTTGCCCATTTTTTGAGCGTCTTCATCAATAGCGCCCAAAGGACGAACTTTATCAGTGATATCACAGGGAACGACAGCAACGATTCTGTCTAATTCGCAGGGGATATACGGAGTGCCGATAATATCTTCCGGTCTTTCGATGGGAATAGCTTTACGATTCGGAGGATCCAAAGGAACATAGGAGTCATGCATGCCTTCAAGTTCTACCGGTTGGGAAGTATTTACTTCAACGATAACTTTCGGTGCGCATTGAACATAAGAAGAGGAGTTACCCATGGAAGTGGTAGGAATCAAACCAACCTGACCATTACCAAGGTCAATGATTTTGCAAGCTTCGACAATAGCAACGTCAACACATCTGCGGTTTTCCATAAAACCATAACGAGTCATTTGTGCAACATGGCTCAGATGCATGTCAGTGTATTTTACAGAACCGTTATTGATTGCTTTACGCATGTCGTTATTAGTTTGATAAGGCATACGACGGTCAACGATACCAGCTTCAGTCATTGCGGTATCCATTTCAGGGCCTACAGAAGCGCCGGTCCAAACATTGATTTTGAAAGGAGTTTTTTTGCCTTTTTCTGCCAGAGCAAGCGGCACAGCTTTAGGATAACCAGACGGGGTAAAACCACTGGTACCTACGTTGTCGCCATCCTTTACAAATTCTGCAGCTGCTTCGGCGCTCATAATTTTGCCGGCTACTGCTTCGCATACGCGATCTTTAATGTCGATCATGTTTACCTTCCTCCTTGTAAATAAAACAAATTGTGGCTAATGCCAATGAGGTCTATTAACCTCACTAGTAAAAAATACACTTAGTCGGTAAAAAAAAACAAATATAAAACCATAAACTATTCTTTACCGAATAAGATTTTACCCATAAAAAAGGAGCACTCAGAAGTTTTGATTTACGAAAACAAAACATAGCCAAGTGCCAGCTTACTTCCATCCAAAGTGGCTACGCTCTGAATCGCAAACTGTCAGCAGGCAAAGCTTTCAGTCGAACATCCATGTTCTCCTGTCTACCAACTGCTAAAACATATCCTGATATTTAGTTCTGCTTTAATTTACTTCGACGCCCTCACAAAAAATCCTTCAAAAAAAACTTCAATTGTGATTTCTTTTTGAACTTTTTGTGTCCAAATACATTATACCACAAAAAAAGCAGTAAATTTTAGACAAAATTGCTACTTTTTTTACTTTTTTAACAATTTTGGATTTAAATGCTATATCTCATATGATACCAGTAAAACTGTAACATGGCAAGCATTTTCTTTACAATTTACAAAGAAACACCCCTTGAGATAGACTACTCAAGGGGTGTTTTGTGGTATCAAATTAGCACTTTCAGCGCACTTGTTGGCGATAGTGCGTATGCAGTAGACTATGGGCTTTTTCTCCGAGAGGTTTACCTAACCAAGTATCATAAAGCTCTTTAATTTCCGGGTTTTCATGTGATTTTCGTAACTCATTGGCACTATCACAATCGAACAAGCCTTCCCTGCGGGCTTTTCTGATTTCCGCATTAACAGGGATCGGCTGACCGCCGCCGCCAATACAGCCGCCCGGGCAGGCCATTACCTCAATAAACTGATAATCAGCTTCGCCTGCTCTGACACGCTCCAGCATCTTACGCGCCGAAGCAAGAGTATGGACAACCGCTATTTTTACAGTGTTTCCCGCAATGGTAAGTTCCGCTTCACGGGTCTGTTCCATTCCACGTACATCATTATAATCAACAGCCTTTAGATCCTCACCTGTCAGAACATCAGCAACCGTACGCAGAGCGGCTTCCATTACCCCGCCGGTAGTACCAAATATAACAGCTGCGCCGGTGCCTGTCCCCAAAGGAGAATCATAGCTGTCTTCCGGTAAGTGTTTAAAATCAAGTCCGGCTTCGCGGATCATCCGCCCCAGTTCTCTGGTAGTGATAACAATATCGATATCACGATAGCCGGAAGCGTTCATTTCAGGACGTGCGGCTTCAGCCTTTTTAGCAGTACAGGGCATTACCGAAACACTGACTATCTTCGCCGGATCGATACCTGCTTTTTCAGCATAATAAGTCTTGGCAATAGCTCCAAACATCTGCTGAGGAGATTTTGCAGAAGAAAGATGCGGCAATAAGTCAGGATATTTAAGCTCGATCATATTGACCCAGCCCGGACTGCAGGAAGTGATCATCGGCAAGACGCCGCCATTAGTCAGGCGGTGAAGGAATTCATGCCCTTCTTCCATAATCGTCAGATCGGCCGAGAAATTAGTATCAAATATCTTGTCGAAGCCAAGATTACGCAAGGCCGCAACCATTTTTCCAGTAACGATAGAACCAGGTTCCATATCCAGTTCTTCGCCTAAAGCTACGCGCACCGCCGGTGCAGTTTGCACAATGACGATCTTATCAGGATCATTGATAGCAGACCAGACTTTTTCAGTATCGTCTTTTTCCACTATAGCACCAGTCGGACAAACACTCGCGCATTGTCCGCAGTAAGAACATTCTACTTTACCAAGATCCTGCTCAAATGCAGTCGAGACGATAGTATCAAATCCACGTTCAGCAAAGCTGTAAACGCTCATTCCCTGCACATCACGGCAAACACGTATGCAGCGTCCGCACAAAATACATTTTTCCTGATCACGCACCAGACAGGGATTGCTGGCATCAATAGTATGCGCCTTCCGGGCACCGCCCTCAAACCTGATCTTGCGCAGGCCCAGATCCGCAGCTATTTTCTGCAGTTCACAGTCGCCGCTCTTCTGACAGGACAGGCAGTCTTTCGGATGATTGGCCAGCAGCAGTTCCACAACCATCCTTCTGGCTGCACGAACTTTATCAGTATTGGTTTTTACAACCATGCCTTCCGCAACCGGATAAACGCAGGAGGCAACAAGCGTACGGGCACCGGACGCTTCTACGACGCACAGTCTGCAGGCGCCTTCCGGGGCAAGTTCCGGATGATGGCAAAGCGTAGGGATATGAATGCCGGCAGAACGTGCCGCTTCAAGAATCGTAGCATTTTTAGGGGCCTGTACAGTCTGCCCATTGATCGTTAAGGTAATCATTTCCATATCTATTATAATCCTCCCTTAACCCTTAGTAATGGCCTTGAACGGACAAGCCGCCATGCAGGCACCGCATTTTATACATTTAGTTACGTCAATAACGTGTTTCTTTTTAATTTCCCCGGAAATCGCATTAACCGGGCACTGGCGTGCGCATAAGCCGCAGCCTCTGCATGCATCTGTGATCTCGTAATTGGCAAGTTTCTCACAGGCACCGGCAGGACAGCGCTTCTCTTTGATATGCGCTTCATACTCATGCCGGAAATATTTCAAAGTACTCAACACAGGATTAGGCGCAGTTTGGCCAAGCCCGCATAAAGCCGTCTCTTTAATATTTCTGGCCAGTTCTTCCAAAAGCTCTATATCGCCTTCCCTGCCCTGGCCTTCAGTGATACGAGTCAGGATTTCCAGCATACGTTTAGTACCTTCACGGCAGGGAGTACATTTACCGCAGGATTCAGACTGAGTAAAATTGAGGAAAAATTTTGCTACGTCAACCATACAGGTGTCTTCATCCATAACAACCAATCCACCGGAACCCATCATGGCACCGGCTGCGATCAGGGAATCATAATCTACGGACAGATCCAGCATCGCTTCCGGCAGGCAGCCGCCAGACGGTCCGCCGATCTGTACCGCTTTAAATTTCTTACCGCCGGTAATACCTCCGCCGATGTCATAAATGATCTCGCGCATAGTAATACCCATAGGAACTTCAGCCAAACCGGTATTATTTATTTTACCAGTCAGAGCAAATACTTTGGTACCTTTGGATTTTTCCGTGCCAAAGCCGGCATACCAGTCAGCTCCATTAGTAATAATAGTAGCCACATTACCAAAAGTTTCCACATTATTGATATTGGTAGGCTTGCCCCAAAGTCCGGCAACCGCCGGAAACGGCGGCCGCGGACGCGGCATGCCGCGTTTACCCTCTATTGACGCCATCAACGCAGTTTCTTCACCGCAGACGAAAGCACCGGCGCCTTCTTTGATATGCAGTTTAAAATTGAACCCGGAACCAAAGATGTTATCACCCAGCAGTCCCATCGCTTCAGCCTGTTCAATAGCTATGCGCAGGCGTTTGATAGCCAGCGGATATTCAGCACGCACATAAATATAACCTTCATCAGCGCCTATGGCATAACCGCAGATAGCCATACCTTCCAAAATCTTATGCGGGTCGCCTTCTAAAACGCTTCTATCCATAAACGCGCCCGGATCGCCTTCATCAGCGTTACAGATAACATATTTCTTATCACTGACAGACGCTTTGGCAAACTGCCATTTCATTCCTGTAGGAAAACCACCGCCGCCGCGGCCACGCAGTCCAGACTTTTTGATTTCTTCAATAACATCTTCCGGACTCATAGTAGTTACGGCTTTAGCCAAAGCTTCATAACCGCCGACAGCAATATATTCTTCGATTTGTTCAGGGTTGATAGCGCCGCAGTTTGCTAAAACCAGCCGGTGCTGTTTTTTATAAAAATTGATTTCCGAATAATTAGGTATACTTTCATGAGTCAGCGGCTCATGGTAAAGCAGCCGTTCAACAATGCGTCCTTTAAACAAATGGCTTTCAACGATTTCTTCCGCATCCTCAGCCTTAACCCGGCAGTAAAATGTGCCTTCAGGGTACACTATAACCAGCGGGCCATGTTCACAAAATCCATGACAGCCCGTTTCCACTACCATTACTTCATCGCTCAGACCTTTGGCTTCAATAGCACGGCTAAAAGCAAGCTGTACTTCCTTGGAACCGGCAGATTTACATCCTGTACCTCCGCAAATAAGGACGTGTGCTCTAATGTGCTGCATATGCTTTCCCTCCAAATCTTATCAAATCAGTCCTGCATAATTTTGCCTACGACCATCTCTTCGACAATACGGCCATTGACAACATGTTCTGCAATGATCTTTTTCACGTCCTCAGGTTTTACTTTGCCATAAGTAATCCGCGGCTCGCCCGGGCGAACAACATCTACCAGGACTTCTTTTTCACACATACCGATGCAGCCTGTCTGCTGTACCTGAACATCAGTGAGTTTACGCACTGCAAGTTCATTCAAAATAGCAGTCATCACCTCGCGCGCACCAGCTGCAATACCACAGGTGCCCATCCCAATGATTATTTTGGTACCGTCGTTTTGGCGCACTTTCATATCCGCCTTCAATTTTTCGCGCAAAGCCTTCAAATCTTCCAACGTTTTCATTTTATACCTCCTGCTCACACCGCAACCGCGATATTTCCTGTTTTAAATATTCCTCAAGCCACGTATAAACCTCAGGTCTTGTGAAATCTGCTTCATCTCCAAGGAGCGACCTGATAGTTTTTGTATCAACTTCAAATCCGGCGGCACCTATTTTATAGATGAACTGCAATTCCAGCTCCGGAGTGCCTACCAGCAGCACTTTGATACTTGACACGATATCGCCTAAAGGCGGCCGGTCGATATTATCCTTCGCAAAAGCAGCTTCTACGACTGTGCCTTCACCTTTACGTGATTGGATACGCAAATGCCCTCCGCATTGTTTCGTGACCATGTCCATGAACGGTATACCCATACCAACTTTACGCGTAGTACGTGTGGTCACAAAAGGATCACGGATCTTCTGCAGCATTTCTTCGCTCATGCCATGTCCATCATCACTGATACGAAAAACAAAAAAACCATTTTCATTTTCATTTATTTCAATTATTACGTTACGGGCTCCGGCTTCTATGGAATTCTGCGCTAAATCAAGAATATGCAAAGACAATTCACGCATGATTATTATTGATATTTAGCCAAAATAGGTGCCAGCTTATCCGGAGTCAGACGTCCGTGAGTATCTTCGTTGACCTGCATAACCGGAGCCAAACCACAGGCGCCGATACAGGCAACAGTTTCCAGGGTAAAACGCAGATCTTCCGTAGTATGTCCGGCCTTGATGCCAAGTTCTTTTTCAATAGTCTGCAAAATAACTTTACCGCCGCGCACATGGCAGGCAGTCCCCTGACAAACACGGATAATATTGCGTCCGCGCGGATTAAGATGGAACTGGGAATAAAAAGTAACAACACCGTAAATTTGCGCAATAGGCGTTCCCGTACTTGAAGCAATGTACTCTAAAGCGTCCTTAGGCAAATAATTGTACAGAGCCTGTACTTCCTGCAAAATCGGGATCAAAGATCCTTTTTTTCCCTGATATTTGGCCAGAATAGCATCGATCTGCACCTTCTCAGGATTTTCTCCGCCGCAGCAACTGCATCTTTTGTCAACCATATTCATAGTACACTCTCCATTTCCCTAAACTTTAATGTACGAATACTACTATAGCAAAAAAAACATATATAATCAACACTATTTATCAAATTTAGCGTCAAATAGTGTATACTTTATGTTTTTAGTGTAACTAATATTTAAGATCACTAATAAAATAACCTGGAAGCCAACTGCGGCCAGCTTTTCCCGCAAGGGCCAGTTTTAATTCTGCCACAGTTGCCTCTTCGATCGTGATCCGGTTTTTAGGCCCTTCTAAAAATTCAAGCATCCTGTGCGCGTCAGAATTAGTAACATAGGGCAAATCACCAGCTAGTCTTTTCAGCTTAAGCTGCGTCAGTTCAGCTAAACTGTTGCGGCTTATCTCTACGCCTGCCAAGCCCATATCAGGAGGAATAAAGCCCAGCTGCATCAGCAAACTGTATGCAGGCCGGTCTATGTGGGCAGCCAGGCACAGCCCGCCGATCTCATTTACTTTCCGCACTACTTCCTGAGCGGAAAGCTGCAACGGTCCTAAAAGCATCCGCTCTTCTTCCGCAACAAAATTATCGTCATCATCAACGACAAACTGCGCCCCAAAACGTTCAGGAATATTCTTAAGACCACGCATCGAAAAATCAACTATTTTCTGCCAGCGCCGCAGCTGCTTCAGATTATCAAACAGCGCCACTATATGCGCTTCTTCCCTGCATTCAACCTCCATGCCCGGAAAAACCTTAACACCATACCGCTCCCCGGCCTGAACTGCGGCCACAGCATTAGCTGAGGCATTATGATCGGTGACCGCCAACAGCTGCACGCCATATTCAGCAGCCTGCATCACTATATGATGCGGCGTCATTTCAATCTCGGCACAGGGTGAAAGCAGGGTATGAATATGAAAATCTCCGATAAGGGTTTTCATTGCACATTCCTGATACCAAGCTCGTAAAGCTTACCAATAACATCGTAAGCAGGCAAAGGCGTAGCCAAGATCACAACATCATTCTGCTCTGCTTTTTTCAAAGTATCCTCTTCTATGGGCGCATCGCCAGCCACTATAACTGCAGACAGTCCGATCAAAGACGCAACTGCCGCTATATTCTGATGCCCCTGCATTGTCACCCAGACCATACCCGGTGCTGCCTGTCCCATAACATTGCTCAAAAGATCAGAAGCATAGCCGCCAACAACGTCCGCCTCTACAGAAACTTCCTTAGTCACCAGCTTCAACCCCAGGCTTTCCATAACTTCACGTACTTGCATCGCTTTCACCATCCTCCCGCAGCTCTTCATCCGGCTCACTGGCAATGGGTATCTGTTTTGCCAGCTCCAGCATTCCATGCGCCAAACGCTTTACACTGCTTCTCAGTTTAAAAATACAATCGATTTCATTAGCTTTGCCCTGCACGATATCTTCCGCCAGACATTGACAGCTTGGCGCCCCACAGGCGCCACAGTCAAGCCCCGGCAAAGCTCTGAGGACCTCTTCCATCTTTTCAAATTTCTTCATAGCTTCCAAAATATCGTCATCCAGCTGCATCATCGGACGCGGAATCAATTTTTTTACATAAGAAGCCGATTGGGGGAAATCCTTGCAGACCATACTCTGAGCCATCGTTGCCAGACGTTCCTCCGGTTCGTTCAGGCGCATCGCGCTCAGTCTTAATTTCAGATTTTTCTCAGCCACGAATTTATTTTCAGCAGTCAGCGGGCCGCCAATACAGCCGCCGCTGCAGGCAGAGCATTCTACATAATCAACATCGCGCATCTTATTCAGTGAAATCTGTTCCAGCACGTCATAGACATCATTGATGCCATTCACCGCCAGACCGTTCTCGATCCCGGCAGCTGCCAGTTCCCCGCCATAGCTGCCCCAGCCCAGGCCATAAGAAGAGCCGGCGGTAACTTTTTGCTCCGGCTGGATTTCGCCGCCCATGATTTTCAGCAATTTTCCGTAAATCTCCGAAATGCTTAAGCTGCCGTTGATCTGCGTATGCAGGACATCAACGGATTGTCTGATATTAGCATTTTTGGAAGGGCACGGAGCAATAAACCAGACGCCTATTTCTTCTGCCTGCAAACCGGTACGCTGCATGACTTCATTTTTCACATAAATAGCAGCAGCCTCCGTCGGCGGCAGTACAGGCACGACTTGTTTGATGAGTTCCGGAAATTTGACCTGGATCAGTCTTAAGACTGCCGGACAGGTGCAGGAAATCAAAGGTTTTCTGCCGCCGTTATAATTTTTCAGGTAAGCAGCAATTTCCAAAGAAATATATTCTGAAGCTACTGCTACATCAAAAATTTCATCAAACCCCAGCCGATGCAAGCCCTCCCAAATTGCCGCCGCACTTATTTCCGGCGGGAACTGCGCGTATAAAGACGGCGGAGGCAATGCAATATTATATTTGAACTGTTCAATTTCTTCCAGTTTATCCGTCTCTGCTACAATAGCATGATAGCCACAACGCCGTAAGCACTCACCGCAATCAATACAACGCGCTTCAATAAGTTCGGCTTTACCGTTGCGGACACGAATGGCTTCAGTCGGACAAGCTTTAACGCACGTTACGCAGCCCTGGCATTGCGGCCGCAAAAAGCGTATGGAATGAAAATATCCCCCAGCCATCGTATCACCTCTCTTATAAGTCTTCACTGATATGTCTGAATTTCATCTTGATATTAGTACCGGAACCAACTGTTGACTGGATATCAAAATCATCCGAACATTTTATCATATTCGGCAGCCCCATCCCGGCGCCAAAGCCCATTTGCCTTACATGATCGGGAGCCGTAGACCAGCCTTCCTGCATCGCCAGTTTGATGTCAGGAATCCCAGGCCCCTGATCAGCAATGCAGACAACAGTTTCTTCCGGGAAAATCTCAGCATCTACCTGGCCGCCGCCAGCATGAATGATCACATTCATTTCCGCTTCATAGGTTCCAATGGCAATACGCCTGATAATATCAGCAGGAACGCCTATTTTCTGCAGCAGCCGCTTCAACCCGGCGGAAGCTTCCCCGGCTCTGTCAAAATCGTCACCGGCAACATCATAATGTATTTTTACCGATTTAGAATCACTCATTGCTCTCCGCCTTTCTCGAACAGCCTCTTAAGCCGTTGCTGTAAAGAATACCGCAGGCCTCAAACAACGTATAGTCGGTCGACATGATCGGGAGCTTATTTTTTGCCGCTTCGCGCAGCATATCTTCTCCCGGCAGTTTTCCCCGCACCAGAATAACACCGCACAAATCTGTCATATCAGCAGTTCGTATCACCTGCATATTAGAAAGCCCCGTACAAAGCAAAGTTTTACATTTTGTAAATGCTAAAACATCGCTCATAAGATCCGACCCGCAGCAGGTTTCAACCTGCCGGTCCAGATATTCTCCGCCCGCGCAGATTTTAGCATCCAAAAGTTTTTGCACATCCCTTAAATCCATACTGCTCCCCCTACGATTCCATATTTCTCTGATTTTATTTTAACTTGCCAAGTTTTTCCTGTAAAGCTAAATCTAATTCTTCTCCTTATGGTTATGTTTCTGTTAATTTTTTGTTAAATTCTGAACATACCATTATTAAAATTGCAAAGAGCCAAAACAACAGGCCCATCTGCA
Source organism: uncultured Phascolarctobacterium sp. (assembly GCA_900545535.1). Classification (GTDB taxonomy): domain Bacteria; phylum Bacillota; class Negativicutes; order Acidaminococcales; family Acidaminococcaceae; genus Phascolarctobacterium. The sequence goes on along the minus strand of UQZN01000005.1, from coordinate 116,281 downwards.
TATTAAAATAAACATGATCGGTAAGCCCGCCTACCAAAATACCTGCTGCCGCCATCAAATATCCCCGACCGAACCCCTGCAGCCACTCACGTTTGCCAAAGCGTGCCAGTTCAACAGCTTTCCAGATAACGCAGCCCCACAAAAGCAAAAATACTATCAAGCCCTGCCAGCCAAGCTCCGCTGTGATATTCAGCAACAAATTATGGCAATGGTACATGATCACATTGGGATTATTAAGATAAAAATCATATTCCGGATAGATAAACTGATATCCGTACCAGCCAACGCCCCACGGATGCTCTTCGATAATAAATAAAGTACTTTCAAGATAGGCAAACCTTAAAGCAACAGAAGTATCCTCGGTACCAAAAATAGAAATCAGCCTGTGCCAGACAGCGCCGCCGGCAAACCAGATCCCCAGCATACCGACGCCCAGCAGCGGTAACAACGCCCGCCGGCAGAAGCATAGGCAAAACAACACCAGCGCCGCAGCGAAAGCGACCCAATTACCTCTGGAATATGTATAAAGCAGGCACAGACCCGCTGCCAAAACGCAGACGCCCAGCACCAGCCGCCACGATTTTTCCCGGCTGGTGCTCAGCAGCCCTATCGCCACAGAAATGACCAGTACCAAATATCCGCCTAAAATATTAGGATTGACCAAAGTAGAAATAACCCGTGTTTTCAATTCAGGAAAAGCGTCATTATCGACCCAGGCCTCAGTCGGCACAACGCCGGTAAAATGCTGCACAATACCATAACCGGAAACCAGCAGCGACATCCCTAAAAAAACGCTTAGTATCTGCAGAGGCCGGGGCCAGTTTTGCCACTGCCGCCAATCCAGCACCGACGTACCGTCCCGGTCGGGTCCTGAACCATAGTGCAGCAGCAGCCACACCAGCACAGTATACTGTCCCACAACATAAATAAAATTGTAGGTAGACAACGCCTCATCAGCTGAATTGTGCAGCGACCAATAGCCAAGCAGTAACAGCAGCCACAGCAAAAGCTGTACCGCGCGCGGCAGAACAGGCTGCCTCGGAACATGACGCCGCAAAAACGCAACAGCCAGGCCACAGATACCTGTAACCGCAACCAGCGCCGCCGTCACCTCCTGCTGCAAAGGAATGACCGCTATCGTAAACAATAACAGCCAATACACATATTTTTCCAGACAGGCATATTTTTCAGCCGCAGCAGCCATCAATGACACCCTGCTTTCACGTTCAGGAGCAGATTCTTAAAATTGCCTACTAAATAAAGAGAACCACAGATACACACGACGCTGTCGGAATCAGCCCTGCTTACGGCCGCTTCATACGCATCCGCCAGACTGCTCATAGCTAAAGCCTGCACTCCCACAAGTCCTGCCAGTTCTTCGGCCGCAGCAGCCCTGGCTCCGTCATCAGCTTTTACTGTATAGACGATGTCCATAGGTCTGATCAGTCTGCTTATAACTCCTGTCATATCTTTGTCACCCATCATTCCCAAAACAAAGATCCTTTTGCCCTCAGGATAATACTTATCCAGAGCCTTTCTCAGAGCCTCCGCTCCGGCCGGATTATGCGCGCCGTCTAAAATCACATCAGGCGCTTGAGCGATCCGCTCCAATCTTCCCGGCCAGACAGTGTTGGCAACGCCTATATGCAAAGCCAGCTCGTTGATCCTGTCATCCTGCTTGGAGACCAGTTTGGCCGCTACTATAGCTACGGACGTATTCGCGATTTGATGTTCTCCCGGCAGTCTGATGCTGTAATCAGAGCTGTAATACTCGCCGGCATGCAAGGTAAAAGTCTGTCCCTCCATCGAGCTTTCTACTTCCGTACCCCAAAAGGCACGGCCATAAATATACAGCTTGGCCTGCTTGAACATCGCAACGGCTTTGATCGGTCCCAGCGCGTCGTCACCTTCTGCCGCAGTCACTACCGGCACGTTTTCCTTAATAATGCCGGCTTTCTGCATCGCGATACGCTCCACAGTTTTTCCGCAGCGGTCAGTATGGTCCAGGCTGACGTTGGTAATAACCGAAACTATTGGAGTAATAACATTTGTCGAATCCCAAAGTCCGCCCATCCCCACTTCAATTACTGCGTAATCAACATTTTCCAAAGCAAAATATAAAAAAGCAGCAGCAGTCAAAACCTCAAACTGTGTCGGCTGCTCACAAACTCCCTTTGCTACTACGCTGTCTGCCGCTGTTTTAACAATGGTCAGCAAATCTGCAAAGCTGTCATCGTCGATGTCCTGCCCGTTAATAGTGATCCGTTCATTATATTTGACCAAATGCGGCGAAGTGAACTTACCTGTTTTTAAATTGGCCGCCAGTAAAATATTAGTGATCATACTGCTGACGGACCCTTTGCCATTTGTTCCTGTTACATGGATTGTTTTTATCTGCTGTTCCGGATTGCCTAACTCCCGCAGTAATCCTTCAATACGCTCCATACCCAAACGAATACCAAATTTGCCCAAGCTGTCCAGATAGGCCAGACTTTCCTGATAATTCATATTAACCTCCAATGATCAACACACAAAAAGCGGCGCGGAGTATCCGCGCCGCTTCGGCTGTTACTTTAAAGTCGCCAAATAAGCCAGACGTTCTTTTACAGCTTCCATTTTGCCGCTCAGTTCCTCTGCTTTAGCTTTTTCCTTTTCAACTACGTCAGCCGGAGCCTTCGCTAAAAAGCCTGCATTATTCAGCTTCCCGGTAACACGTTTGATTTCCTTATCCATATTTTCCAGTTCTTTATTAAGACGCTGAGTCTCTTTTTCTACATCGATCAACCCGGCCAGAGGTAAATATACCTCGATACCTACAATAACGGCAGCCATGGCGTTTTCAGGCTTATCAGCACCAATATCAGCGATCGTGAGCTCATCGATACTGCCCATCAGCCTGATATAACTCTTATTAGCCTCTACGACCTCGCGCAGCTCGGCATTTACCAGCAAAATCGCCGGCACCTTTTTACCGGGCGCCGCGTTGACCTCTGCCCGCATATTCCGGATAGCCTTGATGCTTTCCATAATGGCCGTCATCCCTGCTTCCGCCTTATCATCGATCAAAGACTCGTCAGCAACAGGCCAGGACGCGATCATGATGCTGTCGCCTTCATGCGGCAGGCACTGATAGATCTCTTCGGTAATAAACGGCATATACGGATGCAGTAATTTCATGGCCGAAGTCAGCACCTCTGCCAGCACATGCTGCGCCGTAGCTCTGGCCTCTGCGTCCTCTTTATTATAAAGACGCGGCTTCGCCAGTTCGATATACCAGTCACAAACCTCGCTCCAGATAAAATCATAAATAAGGCGGCCTGCTTCGCCCAGTTCAAACCGTCCCAAAAGTTCGGTAACATCCTTAGCCGTATGCTGCAGCCGCGAAAGTATCCACTGATCAGCAAGCGTGTAGGGAGCCTGTTTGGCACCGGCATCATAGCCTTCCATATTCATCAGCGCAAAGCGCGACGCATTCCAGATCTTATTGGCAAAATTACGTGTCGCTTCCACACGTTCCCAGTAAAAACGCATATCATTACCGGGTGTATTGCCTGTGATCAGCATAAAGCGCAAAGTATCCGCACCATACTTTTCGATAACTTCCAGCGGATCGATACCATTGCCCAGCGATTTACTCATCTTACGTCCCTGACTGTCACGCACCAGACCATGAATAAAGACCTTATCAAAAGGAATATCCTTCATAAATTCCATCCCCATGATCAGCATCCGTGCTACCCAGAAGAAGATGATGTCATAACCGGTCACCAAAACACTGGTGGGATAAAACTGCTTCAGCAGCGGCGTTTTTTCAGGCCAGCCCATCGTGGAAAACGGCCATAAAGCCGAACTGAACCACGTGTCCAGCGCATCTTCATCCTGATGCACGGCGCCGCCGCATTTCGGACATTTATCGATATCGACACGCGACGCAATAACCTCGCCGCAATCATCGCAATACCATACAGGGATCCGATGTCCCCACCAGATCTGGCGGGAAATACACCAATCACGGATATTTTCCATCCAGCCGGTATAGGTTTTCGTAAAACGCTCAGGCACAAACTGCGTCCTGCCATCCTCGACGCAATCCACAGCCGCCTTTACCAAAGGCTCCATCTTCACAAACCACTGTTTGGAAACCAACGGCTCTATGACGCTGCGGCAGCGCTGGCAATGCCCGACAGCATGATTATGCTCTTCGATCTTTACCAAATAGCCTTTTTCCTGCAGCTCGCTGACCAGATTGCGGCGGCATTCATACCGCTCCTGCCCTGCAAACTTCCCGGCTTCTTCAGTCATATTCCCATCCATGCCGATAACGACGATGCTCTCCAGATTATGGCGCATCCCCATTTCAAAATCGTTAGGGTCATGAGCAGGCGTGATCTTAACAGCACCGGTACCAAACTCCAGGTCAACATAGCTGTCAGCAATGATAGGGATCTGACGGTCAGTCAGCGGCAGCTGCAGCATTTTGCCGACCAGATGCCCATAACGCGGATCTTCAGGATTTACCGCGACGGCAGTATCGCCCAGCATCGTCTCAGGACGGGTAGTGGCAATAGTCAGATAGGTATCAGCTTCACCCACAACAGGATAACGGACATACCACAGATTGCCGGCATCATCTTCATGTTCCACCTCAATATCACTTAAAGCGGTATTGCAGTTGACACACCAGTTAGTGATGCGGCTGCCCTGGTAGATCAGCCCTTTTTCATACAAAGAAACAAAAACCTCGCGTACTGCCTGTGAACAGCCCTCGTCCATCGTAAAGCGTTTGCGCTCCCAATCACAGGAAACACCCAGACTTTTCAGCTGCTCGATGATACGGTCGCCGTACTTGTCCTTCCATTCCCAGACGCGTTTGATAAATTCCTCACGGCCCAGATCATACCTGGTCTTGCCTTCTTCTTTTTTCAAAACTTCCTCTACCTTGATCTGCGTAGCCAGACCAGCATGGTCATAGCCGGGCATCCACAAAGTATTATCGCCCATCATTCTATGCCAGCGGATCAAAATATCCTGCAGCGTATTATCCAGCGCATGGCCCATATGCAGCTGACCGGTAATATTCGGCGGCGGGATCACGATGCTGAACGGCTTTTTGTCAGCTTCTACTTCAGCATGGAAATAACGATGCTCTTCCCAATATTTATACCATTTTTTCTCGACTGACGCCGGATCATAAACCTTTGGTATATTGTGTTCTTCTGCCATTTTACAGCCTCCTAAAAATAAATAACGTCCTGTTCCATATTAAGAACAGGACGAAAAATTCCGCGGTACCACCTATTTTCCCGAATCTAAAGCCAAAAACCGATCCGGACACTTGAAACGCGTAACGTGCGCCTACGGATGAACCTACTTCTGTTCAGCTCACCGACTCGCGGACGACTTCAAAGCCATAAAGCTGGATATGTTGCAGCCGGGCATATCCTCTCTGTAAACTCCGTACTTTTACTACTTCCGTTCATCGTCATTAAAAATATAAATTTAGACAGCTATAATATTATCAATTGCAGCTTACAGTGTCAAGTATTTCTTCTAAATCTACAGCAGACATCAGGGACAGCACTTTATTTTTCTTCAGTAACAGGGGCCTGCGGCGGCTCCGGATTCTCGATGCCTTCAATACCGCCAATATTGCCACGCAGAACGGCGCCGGTCTCTACCACCAGATTACCCGCTTTGACATCTCCGTTCAGAACGCCGGAGGCCAGGATCTCTAAAGTCCCGCGCGCCACGATATTACCGTTGACGTGCCCGGCAACCGTAACATTTTCCCCAAAAATATTTGCTTCTATCATGCCGCTCGTACCTATCAGGACATCGTTTTCCGAAACGATAATCCCTTTAAAGTTACCATCGATACGGGACGCGCCCTTCGTCTGCAAATTACCGCATAAAATGGAATTTTTCCCGAGCAGAAATTCAAACTCTTCCAAAGGTAAAGTACTGACTGCAACTACATCTTTTTTATTTTTTCCAAACATGGCCTTCTCCTTTTATTATCTTACTAATTCCAGCGGATCAGTCACCTGTCCGTTCACCAGTACCTCAAAATGCACATGCGGACCAGTACTGTAACCAGTACTGCCAACATAACCGATGATTTCGCCTTTAGTAACGCTTTGTCCTGACTGGACAGCGATCTCACTCATATGCCCATAAGCAGTTTCATAGCCATAGCCATGCTGTATCCTTACATAACGGCCATAGCCGGAAACCCAACCGGCCTCTTCGATCGTACCGGACGCACTGGCATAGACCGGAGCGCCATAATCGTTGGCAATATCAAGACCGGGATGCCAGTCATAAGACCTGTTCCCAAAAGGATCGCTGCGGCCGCCAAAATACGAAGTGATCGTACCACCACTCGTAGGCCAAAGCGTCGGCATCGCCGCCTTACGCTGATTCAGCTCGCGTAATCTGCCCAGCAGATCACTGAGAGTCGCTTTTCTGTCTTTGACCTTTTCCTGCAGCACTTTGTTCTGTGCAGCATAAACATCAACAGCCTCTACCTTAGCCGACTGCGGTCCGCCCTGCCCCAGATACTGGCTGCGGTCGATACCGGAACGGGACGGCTGGACGCCGCTTTCTCCCAACTCCCGCCGCACTGCTTCTTCCAGCTTGGAAATCTCAGCCATTTCTTTTTCGATAGCTTCATTTTCCTGCAGCAGCTTACCTATTTTCTCTTCCTGAACAGCTTTTTCGCTTCTGTAGGACAGCAATTCCTGTTCATTCTGCTGCGCTTTGTAAACAGTGTGCGACGATTTCAGCACAACCCCGGCGCCAATCAGACAAACGATACCGCAGACAACGCCCAGTTTCTTTAAGAAACTGACGCGAAAATGAATACTTCTGGGTTCACGCCCTTTGTGCGGAATCAGCATGACTGTGTATATTGGATCGGTCTCTTTCTTTTGTCGTTTTATCGGTTCCACAAGCCTACTCCCCTTACAAAACTATTCCCTGTATCAAAACTTTTTTCTCAATCAATAGTTAATATTTTCCCACAATAAACGTAAAAATACAATCCACTACAAAGATTTTTGTATAAAAACAAAGCGCTCTTAGGCCCGAACTCCCCATGCCTGCTGCGGCTGCGGCGATTGTGAAATATCTGCAAAAAATAAAAAACGCAGGCAGCATCGCCTGCGTTTTTTAAAGTAAACATCAAACTACAGCACAGTTATTACATCCTGCTGCCGATCTGGTATATCAGCAATGCCATGCAATATGCCAGGCCTGTTTGATATAGGAGGGCAAAGAAAGTCCAGTGCCAGCTGCCCATTTCGCGCCTGATCGCACCAATAGCAGCAAAACACGGAGATGCCAGCAAAGTAAAAATCATAAAGGCATACGCACTGGCAGGCGTAAACATACTCTGAATAGTAGTGATCAAGGTCGGATCTTCTTCAGTCGCTTCAGCAACACCAGCCAAAACACCAAAAGTGGAAACAACCACCTCTTTAGCCAGGAAACCAGTAATAGCCGCAAAAGCTGTCTGCCAGCTGTCAAAACCAAGCGGCGCAAACACCGGGGCCAGATAATGACCGATCACAGCCATCATACTATCCTGCGCTTCTACCATTTCAAAAGAAAAATCAAACGACTGCAGGACCCATACCAGGCCTGAAGCCAGGAAAATTATCGTACCGGCCTTAACAATAAAGCCGCGGGCACGTTCCCAGGTATGAATAAGAATATCTTTGACACGCGGCCAGTGATAAGCAGGTAATTCCATGACAAAATTTGCCGGTTCACCCGCAAAGGCCTTAGTCTTTTTCAAAAAAATACCCGAAACAACTACCATCACTATACCCCAGAGATACATCGAAGGGCCGACCCAGGACTGTTCGGGGAAAAAGGCCGCTGCAAATAAAGCAAAAACAGGCAGCTTGGCATTACAGGGAATAAAAGGCGTCAGCATGATCGTCAGCTTGCGGTCACGCTCATTTTCAATAGTACGGGCAGCCATGATACCGGGAACACTGCAGCCGGTACCGATCAGCATCGGAATGAACGACTTGCCGGACAACCCGAACTGCCTGAAAATACGGTCCATAATAAAAGCTACGCGCGCCATATAGCCGCAGTCTTCCAAAAACGACAGGAACAAGAACAGCAAACAGATCTGCGGGACAAAGCCAAGTACCGCGCCAACGCCGCCGATAATGCCGTCAAGCACAAGACCCGACATGACTTCGGACGCACCTGCCGCCTCCAGCAAAGTTCCGACATATTCGCTGATGCCTTCAAACAGACCTTCCATCCAGCCAATAGTTTCATCACCCAAGGTCTGGATGCAAATATAATAGACAGCCCACATGATCCCCAAAAAGATCGGCAGTCCCAAAATGCGATTAGTTACGACCCGGTCGATTTTTTCTGAAACAGTCTTTGAATAATCAACATTTGCGCTTTTATAGCAGCTGCGCAGCATGGCATCGATCTTCTGATAACGTCCGGCAGCAATGATACTTGCCGCGTCGTCATCAGCCTGCTGTTCAAAACGGGTGATCAATACTTCCAGTTTATCAAGTACGCCCTGAGACAGCTTTAATTTTTCCAGCAGCTGTCCGTCACGTTCAAAAACCTTGACCAGCTGCCAGCGGCGTTCAACCTGCGGCAGCGGCGCTACCATTTCACCAATTTCCTGCAGAACACGTTCTACTTCTTCAGGGAAAGCGTTAGGATCTTTGGGATCACATTGCGTCTGCGCGATCTGAACGGCCCTGCTAACGAGCTGCTGCACACCTTCGCCGCTGGTAGCAGTGATCGGCACTACAGGGCAGCCCAACTCTTTGGCAAGCAGCTCCGTATCCAAAACATCGCCATTCGCTCTGACAAGATCCATCATATTGAGCGCAACTACGACCTTGCAGCCCATTTCCAAAAGCTGCATCGTTAAATACAGATTCCGCTCCAAATTAGACCCGTCAACTATATTAATAATAACATCAGGATTTTCTTCCAAAAGATAATTACGGGTTATTACTTCCTCCGGAGAATACGGAGATAAAGAATAAATACCGGGCAGATCCATAACTTCAAAGCCTTCGTGCTTTTTGAGTTTGCCGCCCTTGCGTTCAACCGTTACACCAGGCCAGTTACCAACATACTGTTTACTGCCTGTAAGATTATTAAACAATGTAGTTTTCCCACTGTTGGGATTACCAACTAATGCTAATGTCCTGCTCAAAATCGTTCCTCCTCAAATCAGCTCTCACTCACTTTAAATCAAAAATCATTCTACTAAAATATTCTGAGCATCTGCTTTACGCAGTGAAAGCTCATAGCTGCGCACAGTCACTTCCAAAGGATCGCCCAATGGCGCAACTCTTCTAACAGTTACAGGCGTTCCCTTTGTCAAACCCATATCAACGATCCTGCGTTTCAAAGATCCTGCAGCGCAAACTTTTTTGATCGTTACAGTAGAACCGATAGGAACTTCTTTTAATGTCATCATGCTTTTACCCCCTTATATTAGCCATCACTAACTACCCCATTTTCAAAAAGTTAGTTCTCGCTAACCTCTTAAAAGTTTACTACCGCTAACTCATTTTGTCAACAACATTTTCCTGTTTCTGATATTTTCGCAATATTGCAGCAGATTTATGTACCGATACATTGTTTTTATCAATGCCTTACATAAAAAAACAGCTGCTTATAAAAAGATGAACAGCAGTAAAAAACTGCTGTTCATCTAAAAACCAGAAAATACTTTTAGATTTTTTTATACAGGATACGAATGGAGTTTAAAACGCAGAGCACGGAAACGCCGGTATCGGCAAAAACCGCCGCCCACATGGAAGCAAACCCGGCCAGGCCTGCCGCCATAATGATAAGCTTGACCACCAAAGCAAAAAATACATTCTGCCAGGCGATCCTGGCAGTTTCCTTCGCAATGGCGATAGCCTGAGGAATGGACCGCATCTCCGAATTCATAAACACTACATCCGCAGCTTCGATAGCGGCATCAGCACCGCTGCCCATAGCGGCGCCAACATCAGCGCCTGCCAGAACGGGAGCGTCATTGATGCCGTCGCCAACAAACATCACGCCGCCATACTGTTTGCGCAGCCGGACCAGCTCGTTCAGTTTATCCTGCGGCAGCAGCTTGGCCCTTACTTCATCGATACCGGCAGCGTTCGCTACCGCACGGGCACTGGCTTCAGCATCGCCCGTCAGCATCGCCGTCGTCAGCCGCATCTTTTTGAGCGCGGCAACTGCCGCTGCCGCATCCTCTTTCAAGGTATCGTCAATGATGATCTGCCCCAAATATCTGCCGTCTTTGGCGACCAGTACCTCTGTACCGTAATTGCCTTCTTCACGGGCCGAAAAATCGATACCGAACCGCTGCAGCAGCTTTTTATTGCCGCACAAAATTTTCCCGTCAGCAGCCGCAGCAACTAAACCTTCGCCGGCAATTTCTTCAAAAGACTGCGGCCGCTCAAGCTTCAGCTCACGTGCTTTGGCAGCATTGACGATACTGGTTGCTATCGGATGACTGGAAACAAGCTCGGCAGAAGCGCAAAGCCGCAGCAGCTCATCTGTACCAACGCCGTTGACCGGCACCAGCTTTTGCACGACGAAATTACCTTTAGTCACAGTACCTGTTTTATCCATGACCACTGCTTTAACATTTTTCAGGGCTTCTATGGTCACGCCGCCCTTAAAAAGAATACCATACTTTGAGCCGGCGCCGATACCGGAGAAAAAGGCCAGCGGCACGCTCAGTACCAGAGCGCAGGGACAGCTGATAACCAGGAAGGTCAAAGCTGTATAGATCCAGTATTCCCAATTTCCGGTTATCAAGCCGGGCAGCACAGCAGTTAAAACCGCCACAATAACAACAAACGGAGTATAGATACGGGCAAAACGCGTTATGAACCTGTCCAGTTGCGGTTTGCTGGCCGCAGCATTTTCTACAGAATCCAGAATTTTAGTGACCATGGATTCCGCAAGCACCTTCTCGACCCTGATCTTCAACATACCCGAAGTATTGACGCAGCCGGAAACTACCTCGTCGCCAAAACCGCGCTGCACCGGTACCGGCTCGCCGGTCACAGGCGAAGTATCAAGCAGGCTTTCGCCTTCGATAACGACACCATCCAAAGGAATACGGTCGCCTGCACGCACCAGCAGAATATCACCTACATTGGCTTCCTCCGCCGGAATAACGCGCACCTCCTCGCCAATCAGCAGATTCACGACTTCCGGACGCATATCGACAGCTTCCATGATCTGACTGCGGCTTTTTTCCACCGCCCGGTGCTCAAAATATTCGCCAATACGGTAAAACAGCATTACCCCGACAGCTTCTTCATATTGCCGGATAGCAAAAGCGCCTAAAGTAGCCACTGTCATCAAAAAGTTTTCATCAAAGACCTGGCCTTTGGCAATATTTCTGACAGCCGTTGCCACGATCCTGCCGCCCAAAAGGATATAGGCAGCAACAAGGCAGTAAACATGATAAGTTTCCGGCACGATACCGGCGATCTCACTGATGATAAACAGAACACCGCCCAGCACTATTTCTGCCAGCGAACGCTGTTCATCCAACATCGAAAGGATACCGCCGCTTTTTTTACGCCAGTTGATATTCTCGGCCAATACCGGTTTGCCAACACGTTCGACCACCCTGATGTCCGCTTCGATCTTACTGCAGATCGCCTGCACCTGCGGCAGCAGCTGGGCGTGATCCTTAGCCGTCAAACGCAGCTGCTTCGTAGCATAGGTTATCGTCGCCGCCGAAACACCCGGCAGTTCGTTGATCGCTTTTTCCATTTTAGCGGCACAGTTGGCGCAGCCCAGATTTTCCAGCAGATAGACCTTACTTGCAAAATTAAAGGGCATCGTCCCGCTGCGCGGCACCACTTCTACATCCGATTCTATGGCAGTACAGATCTCACGGATCGCAGGCAGCAGCGCCTCATGATCTTTGGCCGACAAACGCAGCTGTTTCGTCACAAAACTGACCGCGGCATATTCCACCCCCGGCAGCTCTTTGATCTTATGTTCCATTTTGGCCGCACAATTAGCGCAGCCCAGATTTTTTAAAGTATAGACCCGTTTGACGCAATCAGCATCCGGCATCCGGCAGGTACAATTTTCCAGACTTTCGCCGCAGACATCGCAATATTCCTCGTGCGGATGGCACAGCTCACACTGACAATCAGCAGGATGCCCGGGGACATGATGTTCCTGTCCGCCGTGTGCATGATGATGCTCATGGCCGCAGCCACATTCGTCTTTAGCTTCCTCATGCCCATGGCTGTGACCGCAGCCGCAGCTATCTTCACCATGTCCGTGTTCATGTCCGTCGTGCTCATGATGATGCTCATGCTCATGTCCGTGATCGTGCCCGCAGCTACAGGCCGCTATATGATCATGCTTATGTAAATGCTCTGAATCATGCTGTGATTTAGTCATTTTTCAGCCTCCTTATTTTTACCGTTGTCTTATTATAACATATGAGCAAATATTCATGTATAGTTTTTTTAAAATTTTTGAAAATTTTTTAAAAAAATACAGGCCGCTTCCATAATCAATGGAAACGGCCTGTAAGACATTCTGATTTTTTAATAAACGATCTGCCAACGTCTGCCCTTTACTTTAGAAAGTCACCTGCAAACGATTCCAGATGATCTGGGTATCACGACCGGAAACTTTACCTTCCAGGTCATAATAATCCAGATTATAAACCATATTCTTGGCAAGAGTATAAGTTGCGCCTACACCATAGCCTTTGAAGCCCTCATCCATAAAATAATTCCAGTCGCCGGTTTTCATGGTATGGGCAATAAAAGCACCTGCACCCTGGTCGTAGTAATTGCCCCACAAGCCCCAGGAACCCTGTTTAGAGGCTTTAGCGCCTTTGTAAGCAGCACTGATGACAAAACCATCTGTATCGGCGCCAGACTGTAGTTTATCGTCATCAATATCTGAGTTCAGATACATCGCGCCCAAAATAAAACCGCCAAAATCATATTTCGCCCCTACATTCCAAATAGCATTATCTTTGCCTACGGCTGTGCAGCTGGAATAATCATTGGCTAAAGAATCCTGAAATTTATCATAACCGGCACTCAAAGTCAATTGACCAACTGCTCCGCTGATATTAGCGCCATAAAATTTTTCGTAACCATAATCAGTAGGTTTGCCATAGTAAGTATTGAATTTTACATCCTTACCATAAGTCAGACCGACAAATTCTGCCGTATCATCATAAAGATTACCATCAGCCAGATACTGCGGCGCTTTACCAGCCATAACTTTCAAGCCGCCCAATCTTCCGGTGACAAAAGCCTGATTCAGTTTCGTATCTTCATCACCTGAATCATTATTGAACTTCTGATCATTTTGAATCCGGGCAGTATAAGTCCAGTCTTCATTGACCTGACCATTCAGGAACAAACGCGTACGCAGACGGTTTACCGCAACGCTGCCTTTAGCTTTTTTAAAATCTCCGTCACGTCCGGCATACTCATAACGGATCTGACCGGTAATCTTCACATTATCAGCTTTTTTCTCCAAAGCGGCAACACGCACGCCCAGGCTGTCCAGTTCATCGGCAAACTCTGCCGCCAGACGGTCTACATTCGCGCCTTTAGCCATAGCTTTGGCCACGATCTGCGCCATTTCATAACGGGTCATCAGGCGATCGCCGCCGAAGGTGCCGTTGCCATATCCGTCAACGATGCCGGCTGCCGCCAGTTTGTTGACAGAGTCATAAGCCCAGTGGCCTGCCGGCACATCGGAAAAAGGATTGGCGGCATAGGCAGAAGCAGTTACGCCCAAAGCCACCGCCATTGCAAGTACTAAAGATTTTTTCATCATAAATCAACTCCTGTAAATTTTTATCTGACACACCCGCCGCTAAAATTTTCATTAGCAAAAGTGTATTTATTTGATCACTTTAAAATGTCTACACATAAGCAATCGTTCATGCGATAATCAATTTATATTGCAGTAACCGGCAAGATTACTGCAATATAAAAAATTTCACTTTACAAAATGACAGGCCACAAAATGCCCTTCGTGCAGCTCACGCAATTCAGGTTTCACCTCGCGGCACACAGCCTGACACAAATCGCATCGGCTTTGAAACGGACAGCCCTGCGGCAGGTCCAGCGGGCTGGGAATATCGCCTTCTAAAGGCTGGATCTTTTCGCCCGGTTTAAAATCGACTTTAAAAATAGACTTGATCAAAGCCCTGGTATACGGATGTGCCCCATCAACTGATAACCGTCCCTGTTCCAGCAGTTCGACCACATTACCCAAATACATGACGGCGACCTGATGGCTCATCAGATCGACCAGACCTATATCGTGACAGATGAAAAGATACGTGATACCCTTTTCCTTCTGCAGACGCACCAGCAGCTCACAGATTTTCTCCTGCACAGAAACATCCAAAGCAGAAGTAGCTTCGTCGCAGACAATGATCTGAGGTTCCAGCGAAAGTGCACGGGCGATGCCCAAACGCTGACGCTGGCCGCCGCTCATGCTATGCGGATACCTGTCCTTGAACTCCGCAGGCAGCTCTACCATTTGTAAAAGTTCAGCTGCTTTGGCATCAATCTCGGAATTTTTCAGCAGGCCAAAATTCAGAAGCGGCTCACATAAAATATCCTTGACGCGCATTTTAGGGTTAAAAGCAGCGCTGGGGTCCTGAAAGACCATTTGGATCTTGCGTCGGTTTTGGCGCAAAGCCTCACCTTTTAACATCAGAATATCCTGCCCTTCAAAAATCACCTCGCCAGCCGTCGCCGGATGGATCTGCAGGATCGTTCTGACCAAAGTGCTTTTACCGCAGCCACTCTCGCCGATGATCCCCAAAGTCTGCCCTTTATAAGCGTGCAGACTGACATTATCACAGGCGGTAAGCACTCTGCCGCCATCCACCGTAAATTTTTTCGTCAGATTTTTTACTTCCAGCACTACCTCAGCCGGTACTGGCACACCATCATGGGCGCAGGTACAATTCTCATGCGGGTGTAAGCTTACTTTCTCAGGCATAATAGCGTTTACCTCCCACAACAGGAACCGCAGCCAACAGTTCCTTAGTATATTCATGCTGCGGATCACCGATGATCTTTTCACGAGGGCCGCTTTCAACCACCCTGCCGTTCTGCATGACTATGATCTTATTCGACATATACGACGCCACGCCCAGATTATGCGTCACGATGATCACAGCGGCATTATATTCGTTGCGCACGTCAACGATCTGCCTGATGATCTGCGCCTGGGTCGTAACATCCAGCGCGCTGGTCGGCTCGTCGGCTAAAAGCAGCTTGGGACTGAAGGTCATCGCCATAGCGATGCCAACACGCTGACGCATACCACCCGACAATTCAAACGGATAACTGCGCATCACAACATCAGGATTCGGCAGGCGCACGTCTGCCAGCATTTTTACCCCCGTTTGATAGGCCTCCTGTTTGGAGGTCTGCGGCGCATGGGTCAGTATGTACGCAATAAACTGCTCGCCGATCCTTCTGATAGGATTGATCATATTGCCGCTGTCCTGAAAAATCATGGAAATTTCCGTACCGCACATCTCGCGCCACTGCTGCGGCGTATTTGCAAGCAGATCCCTGCCGTCAAACATTATCCCGCCGCCGCTGACACGGCCATTACCGGGCAGGCAGCCCATGATCGCACGGATAACGGTAGTTTTGCCGCTGCCGCTTTCGCCGACGATAGATAAGATCTCGCCTTTTTCCAATTCGATACTGGCACCGGCTACTGTGGCTTTACTGCCGTAGCTGATGTCCAAATCTGTAACTTTTAAAAGCATTACAGTGTCCCTTCTTCCCGCTGATTATTTCTGAGCAGGCTTAATATCCTTAGTCAGCCAGTAATAATCAGCAGGTTTGATATCTGCGTTTTGAATAGAAGTATTGCTGACCATATTAGTCTTAGGATAACCGAAATACAAGGCAGCCGCATCGTTCAGCAGGATCTGCTGCATAGCTATCATCAGCTCACGGCGTTTAGCCGGGTCGAATTCGACAGCCAGCCTGTCGCTGAGCGCATCATATTCAGGATTGCTGTAACCGGTAGAGTTTTGGGGCTGACTGCCATTGACATTAGTTTTCCAGTACCAGTTCAAATATACTTCCGGGTCGCCGCTGTTAGCAGTCAGGATATTGGAAATGCATAAATCGAACTCACCGCGCTGACGCATCGGATCAAGCACATTATAATCAACATTTTTCATATTGACCTTGATACCGATCTTCTTCGCATCAGCCTGAGTTGCTTCCGCATACAAAGGCAGTTCGGCCCGGCCGCTGTAATACACGAAGTCGATAGCCAGCGGTTTGCCGTCCTTATCGACGATACCGTCGCCGTCTGTATCCTTCCAGCCCGCATCAGCCAGCAATTTTTTTGCGCGTTCCACATTATAGGTATTAGGATCTTTCAGCTGATCAAAACCGTAATCCAGAGAAGGCGGAACCGGCGCCTTACCGGGGATAAAAGTATCCTTCAACAAAACTTTGTTATAGGTCTCACGATCCAGACAACTGATCAGAGCTTCGCGTACGCGAATGTCATGCAGCGGGCGCCCTTCATTCATATTGATCTGTGCCAAAACTGTACGCAGGGAAGCGATCTCGGAAATATTGAACTTGTCTTTTTTGTTAAACAGCGACAGATCACCCGCGGCAATATTGATCGCCATATCGATCTCACCGGACTGCAGCGCCATAGCACGGGTATTAGGATCGTCGATAGTAGGGATCTCGACATGTTTAAACGGTACTTCACCATCCCAATAATTGGGGTTAGCTTCCATTACCGCTTTAGCCTTGCTGTATTCCTTCACCACATACGGCCCGGTGCAAATAGGCCCCTGCTTAGCATAATCACGATCTTTGACACTGGTATCGATGACTATAAAGAGCGGATCTGCCAGCATCCCCGGCAAAGAAGGAACCGGCTTAACGGTTTTGATGATCAGGTTCTGCCCGTCGGCCGAAATCTCGCTGTATTCAAAAAATGTCTTTGCACGATTAGATTTTGCAAAAACACGCTCCAGCGAACTTTTTACCGCTTCGGCAGTTACCTTATTGCCATTGGAAAATTTAGCTTTATCATTGATCTTAAAAGTCCAGGTCAGCTTATCATCGCCGATTTTCCAGCTTTCCGCAATCCACGGAGTAGAGTTCATTTTATCGTCAAATTTTACCAGACATTCGCCCAGACCATAACGCATAACGACCCAACTGAAAAAGTTATCTGTCGGTTCCAGATTATCGGCAAAATTAGTAACGCCGAATTTCAAAGTATCCTTCGCCGCGGCAGCTTTTTTATCACCACCGCCGCAGCCGGCAGCTGCCAGTGCCAGCAGTCCGATCATTGCGGCTGCTGCTGTAAATTTAATACTTTTGTTCATAATACATCTCCCTTTCAAACTCATTTGTATATAATAAAATTTTACCTGACCACCATCATCAGTCTTCCTGCCGCGGATCAAGCACGTCGCGCAGGCTGTCGCCCCAAAGGTTAAAAATCACCACAGTGACAAAAATAGCCAGACCCGGGAAAATCATCAGCCAGGGCGCAGTCTGCAGCTGCTGCCGGCCCTCGTTCAGCATCAAACCCCATTCCGGCGCCGGCGGCTGCGAGCCAAAACCCAAAAACGACAGCCCGGCCAGCTCCATCATCATCGCGCCAATATCAGCAGCCGCCGTAATAACCATCAGCGGCAGGATATTCGGCACGATATGCTGCCAAAGGATATGCGCCGGTTTACCGCCATTTACTATCGCCGCCTCCACAAAGTCACGTTTTTTGATCTTCAGCACCATGCTGCGGGCCAGCCTGGCATATTTAGTCCAGCTGACAACAGTCAGCGCAATGACCGCGTTGACCAAGCTGCCGCCCAGTATCCCTGCAATAGCTATCGCCAGGATCATACCCGGAAAAGAGATCATCATGTCCGAAATACGCATGATCACCGCATCGACCTTGCCGCCGTAATAACCGGAAATAATTCCTAAAGAAGTACCGACAAAAAATATCACCGCAACCAAAAGCAAGACTCCGCTCAAAGAATAACGGGCGCCGTACAAAATACGGCTGAACACATCGCGCCCCAGCTTGTCGGTACCAAAGATATGCTCGGCACAAGGAGCCAGATAAGCGTTCTTCATCGTCGCTTCCACAGGATCATAAGGCGAAAACAGCGGCGCAGCTACGGCAATCAAAAACAGCGCCAGCACCAGCAGGCTGGAAACAGCAAACTGCCGGTTCATTTTTAAACCATTGATAAGATTTTCCATATTACTTGCCTGCCTTTCTTAAGCGTGGATCAAAATAATTATAGGAAATATCTACCAACAGATTGATCACCATATACATCAGCGCTATCCAAAGTACAACGCCCTGCACCAGCTGAAAATCACGATAGGTGATAGCCTCGACAGCCAAACGGCCCAGTCCAGGCCACTGAAAAACTATTTCGATAACCGCCGCCCCGCCTAAAAGGGAACCCAATGATAACCCCAGCAGCGTCATTAACGGCAGCATCGCGTTCGGCAGCACCTCTTGCCAAAGGATATAGCTCTCGCTCATGCCTCTGGCTCTGGCACCGACAACGTAATCCTGATGCAATTCCTCAAGAACAGTTGCCCGCACCTGCCGCGTATATTTAGCCGCCATTGCTATTCCCAGCGTCACCGCTGGTAAAATGATCGTCTCCAAGCTTACCCTGCCGCCTACTATCGGCAGCCAGCCCAGCTGTAAACCAAAAATCCACAGCAGCAGCAGGCCCATCCAAAAGTTAGGAACTGAAACACCGAAAAAAGTAAGACCTCTGACAAAATAATCAAAACAGCTGTTACGCTTAACCGCCGAATAAATGCCCAGAGGCAGCGATACTACCAGCATAAACAGCAGCGAAGCTAACGCAAGATAGATCGTCGCCGGCAAACAATGCATCAGTTCTTCAACAACAGGCTTTTTGACCATATAGGAAAAACCCAGGTTCCCCTGCACAGCACGCCCCAGCCAATCCAGATACTGGAAAATAAAAGGTTTGTCTAAACCAAGCTCATGCCGCAGCGCTTCTATCTCCGCCTGACTGACCATAATGTCCTCATTACCGGCGATCATCTGCCGGACCGGATCACCAGGCGACAGCATCACCAAAGCAAAAGTCAGAAAGCTTATCCCCAAAAGCACCAGCAGGATCTGCCCAAGTCTGCTCCAAATCTGTTTGTTTTTCAATGCTTCCCATCTCCTTACAAAAAAATCTCCTGCAGCCATGAACCACGGTTGCAGGAGATCATAAAATTTTTGCACAACGGAATAAGACTACTACTCCATCTATACAATTTTTAAGAACTAACTGCTGATCCGTCACCCGCGGATATGGCAATACCAAAGGCTGCGATCTGACTTACGCAATATGCGCTTACAGTGGCGTGACCGTGCCGGATTTACACCGGGCTTCCCTTATTTAACCTTGCAGCACCTTTGATAAAATTATTAACTTATAACAATATTAGCACAAAGTATATACTTAGTAAACACTTTTAAATAATTTTTCAAATCTTTTTTCTAAGTTTTTTCAATGATAAAAATAATATTAACGATTGAGTACCAACAAATAAAAGATATGACAGCCATAAGCCATCATTGCCGTACAAAGGCACCAACAGCCGTTCCGCAGGCCAGAATACGGCCAGTGCAGCCATCATCATATTGCGTACCGGAGCTGTATATGTAGCGCCAGTAAACATACCGTAAAGCGCCAAGCCAATACCGGCTATCAGAGGATAAAGCAGCACATAATATCTGTAAGCCCCGGCTAATGCCGCCACCTCGCCGATATCTGTAAAACACCTGATCCAGAACGTACCGCTGGCGCCAAAGCCTGCCATCAGCACCACAACCAGTACGAACAGCCATTTATAAGTCATCCGCAAGGTCTGCCAGAATAAATCCCTGTTTTTCTGGCCCAGAGCCCGCCCCGAAAAAATCGCCGCGCCGTTGGCCATGCCGTCGACCAGATAGGACATGATGTCCTTCAGCTGAAACAGTACAGCATTGGCTGCCAACACTACAGTCCCCAAAGCCGCACCGGCAGCAGCAATGATATTATTCACCGTCAGCAGGCAGGCTGTGCGGATCATCAGATTGGCGTTCACCGAAAGCATCTTTAACAAACTCCCCGGCTCGATAACTTTTTTATAATCAAAATGCCTATAGTCAAAATCGCCATAAACATACATCAGCCAGCAGCCCACAACAGCGCCGTATAGCTGGCTCAGAAGCGTCGCCCAGGCAACTCCCTCAATATGGAAATGCAGCCCGAAAACAAACCACATACTTAAAGCCATATTCAAAACATTACTGGAAACCTGCATAAACACCGAGGCTCTCACCCTCGTCTGCCCCATCAGCCAACCCAGCGACACATAATTAAACAGCACCAGCGGTGCGCCCCAGATCAGAATATCATAATAAGCCGTACACAGCGCCGCCACATCGGCAGCAGGTGCAACCAAAGCCAAATAAGCGGACAGGATCGGTTTCTGCAAAAGAATGCAGCCGCAGCTGACAAGCATCGCAATAAACAGCGGCCGCAGAAAAGCCAGCAGGCTTGCTTCCCTGACCCCGGAACCCAGAGCCTGAGCCGCATAACCGGAAGTACTGACCCGCAGAAAGCCAAAAAACCAGTAAATATTGTTGAAAAGGATCGCCCCCAAGGCTACAGCAGCTATATACTTGGGGTCAGGCAACTGTCCCATCACCGCAGTATTAACAGCCCCCATCAAAGGCTGCGTCATCGTCGAAAGCATAAAAGGGATCGTGAGCCCCAAATATTCCCTGTTTGTCAAAACCTCTGTCCGCACCGCTGCAATCCCCTTCACTGATATGATTTAGTATTTTGTCTATTATTCTAAAACACTCTTAAATTTAATTGATAACAGCTATTGTATGAATATATTATCATATGTTATACTGGTTGACAAGAATAAAATCAAAATAATCGTATCAAACTTTACAAAAATAAAATTTATATAAATAAAGGAGCTGTAACCATGTCAGATAATGTCAACATCTGCGGCTTAGAAGCAAGCCGCGGGCAAAAATCACGTACTTTCCTCCCTGTTCCCGACACTGCCTCCCATATTCCTGTCACCATTATTAATGGACAAGGCGACGGACCGACACTGCTGATCACTGCCGGCATCCACGGCGGCGAATACCCCGGCATCGCCGCAGCCATCGAACTGGGCCGTGATCTGGAACCACAAAACATCAGCGGCTGCCTGATCGTCATCCATCCTGTCAATACGCCCAGCTTCTGGGCGCGCAGCGCCTTTATCGTCCCTGAAGACGGCAAAAACCTCAACCGTGAATTTCCCGGCGATGCAGGCGGCGCGCTGTCACAAAAAATAGCTCATGTTTTAAGTCAAAAATTTTTCCCGCAGGCAGATTTTTATATAGATCTTCACAGCGGGGACATTCACGAAGAACTCTATCCTTACGTTTATTATCCCGGCCTGCCCAACGAAGAAACAGCCGCCACAGCCCGAGCTGTGGCCCAGGTGCTGGACATGGAATATATGGTGCGTTCCACAGCCACCAGCGGCGCCTACAACTATGCCGCCATCTCAGGCCTCCCCTCTCTGCTCATCGAACGCGGCGGCGCCGGGTTGTGCCTGCGTGAAGATATAGAAGCCTATAAAAAAGACATTCTCAACATCATGCGCCAGCTCACCCTCCTGCCTGAACCGCCACAGCCACGCCGACATACGCCCCGCGACCTGACCAACGTCATCTATCTGGAAAATACCGACCAGGGCTGCTGGCTGCCCAACTTCCGCAGCGGCAGCAAAGTCGCCAAGGGAGATGAGCTTGGCCGTCTGACCGACCTTTTTGGCACTACTATTGCCACCTATCACGCAGAACAGAACGGTATTATCCTTTATCAATGCGCCTCGCTGGCAGTGCCGGCAGGCAACGTGCTGCTGGCTTACGGCAAGCCGACCGAATAAATTTTACACTTGACAAAGCCGCAGCTAACCAATTACAATCAAAATAATCTCTTTGCACTGCATATCGCTACAGTACAAACTGAACAGGCGGTAAACCTTTGGTTTTAGCGGCCGGGCCCTCAGGGCAGCAGATAGATCAGCAAACATCTGCGGGACAGTAAGTAGTTCCGCAGGTGTTTTTATTATACCTGGGCCGCTGCAAGAGTAACACCGGGGAGGTTATCCACCATGCAAGATAAAATTGCCCAGGCCGAACGTCTGGCCATGCAGGTCTCCATCAACAGCATCATCGTCAATCTCATCCTTTCCGTCGGCAAACTGGCCGCAGGCATCCTGGCCAATTCTGCCGCCATGATCTCCGATGCTATCCACTCCGCCTCCGACGTTTTCAGCACCTTCATCGTTATGGCCGGCGTCAAGATCTCCAACAAAGCCTCCGATGCCGAGCACCAGTACGGACACGAACGGCTGGAATGTGTCGCCGCTATCATTCTGGCCATCGTCCTGGCCCTCACCGGCCTAGGCATAGGCTATGCCGGGCTGGAAAAAATACTCCATGCCTCCGCCGATGATCTCAAAATCCCCGGCAGTCTGGCACTGGCCGCCGCTGTTATTTCCATTATCATTAAAGAAGGTATGTTCTGGTATACTAAAAAAGCAGCGCTCAAGATCAACTCCGGCGCCCTGATGGCCGACGCCTGGCACCACCGCAGCGACGCCCTTTCTTCCGTCGGCAGCTTCATCGGTATCCTGGGCGCCCGCATGGGCTACCCGGTGCTGGACCCCCTTGCCAGCGTCGTCATCTGCCTGATGATCGTTTACGCAGCCTACGAAATTTTTAAAGACGCCATCGATAAAATGGTCGACCGCTCCTGCGACGAAGTGACGATCAACACCATGACGGCCCTGATCAAGGCGCAAAAAGGCGTCGACCACATCGACGTGCTGCAAACCCGCAAATTCGGCTGCCGCATCTATGTCGATGTAGAAGTAAGCGCCGACGATAACCTGACTTTGCTGGAAGCGCATACTATCGCCGAAAATATCCATAAAGCGATCGAAAGTAATTTTGCAGACGTCAAGCACTGCATGGTCCACGTCAATCCGTGCAGCGAAGTACATCACGACTGAATATGATCAAATATAAAAGTAAGGCCCTGACAGCAGTCACTGTCAGGGCCTTACTTTTATATAACAGCATAAATACCGACTTCTAAGGCTTCACTTTTTACGGTTCATAATCTCCGGGTTATCCAGCAGATACTGCTTGCTCAGGCGGCTCGCCGCCAGGCCATAACATCTGGCGGTCAGTGCAAGATCGCCCTGCCTTTCGGCTGCCTCAGCCCGTAAACATTCTTCCCTTGCTGCCTGCAATAAATCGGGATTTTTACTTTGGTAATGCTCAAAAAAGCGGTCGATCACCAGCAGATAATATTTTATTGCCTGCTCGGTCTCTCCGTTGATCTCCGCCGTCGTCGCCGCCAGAAATGCCGCCTTTACCGTAGCAGGCTCGCTGGGGCGCAGTTCATGCCACGGCGACTGCCGCACATAGCGCCAGTACAGCCCGCTTATTTCCGGAAGGCATCCTGCCATCCATTGTTTACTCTCGTTGATGCAGTGCAGCACCGCTGTATCGGCAGGATAAACCGCCATCAGCGGATTATTTGCTTCTACCAGAAAATTATACCTCTTATCCAATGTTAAAAAATTGCCGTCAATAACAGCATTCAGGGCATCCTGATCCAACAACGGCAGCTTGTTCCCAAACCTTTGATAAAACTCAAGCACCCGGCCAGTTAGCCCTTCACTGCGCCACCGCTGCAGATCCAGCACCAACAGCCCCGCATTGAAGTATCGCTCCTGCGTCAGGCCCAGCAGGGCCGGCGCCCGGCATTCGTTAGGATATTCTGCCGCAGCTACAGCGCATCCTTCCAGCTTGAGGGTGAATAATTCGTCCAAACGTTGACGGCAAACCATATCCACATCCATATACACAAGCCGTTCCAGCTGCGGCGGCAGCAGCTCCGGCAGTATTATCCTGATCAGGGTTGCCCGATGTAATCTTTCCGGCGCATCACTTCTGATCGGGTTCAGCTGATCAAGCCGCTGCGCCGCATCATAGATTTTTATTTTCACATTACGGTACCGCCGTGCAAAAGCAGCCAGACGTTTCTGGTCACCGGCTTCGATACCGTCACAGGCGAAGTGGAAACACAGCCGCCGCTCAGGATGCAGCTCCGTCAGATTGGTCATCAGGATACCGGCATACTTGACATAGTCGGCGTTGACGCCAAAACCAAAGTGATATACTTTTTCAGACATATCCGCCCTCCGTCTGCGCCTTTTCCGCCGAAACTTTAGAAACTGTATCTCAAGCCCATATTCGCGCGCCATTTTGTTCTGATGACGCTGCCTGTAGTTTTTTCGATCTCACCATACAGGTTCGTGCCTTTGCTCATTTTGGCATTGAAGCCGATGCCGTATTCCATCCAGGTGTCGCTGCCGCCGCCTGCATAGCTTCTGGTAACATCGCCATAGCTGGCGCTGGTCGCCACTTCGCCCTTAAACTCACGGGCCAGCGACAGTTTGGCATAGACATTGCTTTGCTCCTGCTGACGCCCTGCCGTAAAGCCGATACGCCCGATCAGCGAGTTAAAGGCATCGTTGCTGACTTTTGCGCCGTCTTTATCGTTCAGGTTCATGGTGTAATCGCTGCCGCCGATACGGCTGTAGGTCAGCTCGGCCTGGGGTTCGATGTAGAAATTATTTTTCAGGTTCTGACGGTAGCCATATTCCGTAGTGATACTGAAACCATTGCTGCCGTAGTCAGCGCCATAACGGTCAGTCCCTTTGATCGTAGTAAAATCGCTGTTGATGCGGCCGTATTTGACGATCAGATCGGCAAAATGCCCTTTATCGCCCACATAACTGCCATAAACGCCGAACATCGTGGAATTGATGTCGCCGTCAGTGCCGAACCTTTCTCCCCATCCACACTTGCGGCGCGGAAATTTTCTGCAGTAACATTTTTGATGATCCAGCCGCCCTTATTGCTATCCACGGAGCTGTCATATTCCAGCTCCGGCGTCACATCAGCCAGCGTCAGGCCGGCGTCTACCTCTGCACCCTCATATTTTTGGCCTGCAAAAGATGTATTATCTTTCGTCAGGTAGATGCCATCGACCTGGGCAACAACTATTTTCTTAGCTGCCAGATCCATACTGGCATTACTCGATTTGAGACTGGGGTCGGCGACGATTTGAATATACTGCGTATTATTTCCGCTAACGGTGTCAGTTCCAATCAGTACGATCTTATCTGACCAGCCGGCTTCTATATTACTGCCGATACGGAAGGTAGTATTCTTTAATTGATGACCAGAACTTCTTATGTTGTCGATTTTAAACACTCTGCCTCTGCTTGTATCGTCACGTGCCTCGCCCGGCCGCTTATGATAAATATCAATAATACCGCCGTCACTGTTGATATATAAATCATATTTATGCTCATCAAGAGACGGATACCAGACAGCGCTGTTAGACAATTTTAAATTAATCTGACTACTCCTCTGTGTATCTCTATCTCCGGCCCAATAGGACTGAGGATTTGCCAAGTTTAAAGATACGCCATCACCATAATTGATATTTCTGATCTTGCCTTCTATCTGTACCGTCTTAGTCCCGTCAGTATTTATCTTCAAACTTGACCTATCAGCTGCACCACAGCCGATATCATCAACATAAATAGCATAATTACCAAGGGCGGCCTTCAGCGTCACATTGCCATTTAAAGAAATATGGCCACCGTTGGAACTAGAAGCACTAGTTGCATGATTGTTGACATACAGCGCCGTGCCCCCAGTCCCGGCATCGATATTGACATCCCCATTAAATACATAGTCCCTGTTATAATATGTTTTCATATCTAACGTAAGGCCTACGTCTGCACTTTTAGCTGCAAAGTCCGCCGCAGTAATGGTAATTGCTTCAGAATTAGTAAACGCGCTATCACAATCTATAGTCTTAACAGGAGTTGCAAACGTCGGTGCAGCATCGGCCTCACCAGCGACAAACATCCCCCCCGAATATACAAACGACATTGCCAGCAGTGTCCGCACTACCTTTTTACTTAAAGCTTGTTGCTTTTGCATTTCCATCCCTCTTTCTTTATTTTTTGATCATTTATCCTTGCTGCAGACACTGCAGTTAAGGCGTTTTACTTAGAGGTCACCCGCAGCAGTTCCAACAGCTGCCGCACCTCCTCCAGCGTATACTCCTGCTGCTGCGGCTCAGGCGCCCGCTTCACATTGACCCACTCTAACGCTGCCCTGCTATCTAAAAGCTGATCTATTTTACAATCTAAAACATTGGCGATACGCAGCAGCAGTTTCAGGCTGACCTTCACACGATTACATTCCAGATTGCTCATGTGGGTCTGGCTGATACCGATATGTTCGGCCAGTTCCTGCTGGCCGATCTGGCAGGCCATGCGCAGAAAACGGATATTGCCGCCGATATTTTGCAGGCATTTTTCATCGTACATATTTATACCCCTTTGCTGCCGCCTAAAAACATTTTTCTGCACAAGCTGCTACACAACAACGATTTTTCAGTTCTTCACAAATTCCGGGTTCTCCCGCAGATACTGCTCCATAAGACGCCGCGCCGCCAGGCCATAACACCTGACAGCCAGCACAGCCTCGCCCTGCTTTTCAGCCGCAGCTGCCGCCAGACAGTCCTGCTGGGCCGCCTGTAATAACTGCGGCGCTTTATCATAGTAGTATTCTGTAAAGCGGTTGATCACTGCCGCATAATACCTGCGGGCCTGCCCGTGCTCGCCCTCCAGCTCCGCCGTCGTCGCCGCTAAAAACGCCGCTTTCACCGTCGCAGGCTCGCTGGGCTGCAGGTCATGCCACGGCGACTGCCGCACATAGCGCCAGTACAGCTCACGTATTGATTTCAGGCAGCCCTGCGTCCAGGCTTTAGTCTCATTGACGCAATGCAGGATCGCCGCATTAGCCGGATAAGCGCACATCAGCGGATTATTGACTTCTATTAAAAAGTTATAGCGTTTATCCAGTTCTGTAAAACTGCCGTCGATAACGGCGTTCAGGGCATCCTGATCCGCAAGCAGCAGCTGTTCACTGTTTTGCTGATAATAAGCAGCTACCCGTTCTGTAAGCTGCAAGCTGCGCCACACCGGCACATCGATCACCAGAACACCGGAAAAGAAGTATTTACTGCCGGTCAATCCCAACGCCACCGCATTTTCAGCGCTTTTCGTATCCCTGACCGCCCCTATGGCCTGCCCCTGCAGCGCCAGCCGGAACAATTCGTCCAGACGGTTGATGCAGATCACATCCACGTCCAGATACACCAGCCGCCTTACCTGCTGCGGTACTGCTGCCGGCAGCAGGATGCGCAGCAGCATCGACCTGTTCAGACGCGGCGGCACCTTACTGCTGATCGGTTTCAGTGCGTCCAGCTGTCGGCGCAGGTCATACACGTCTACTCTGACATTCTTATGCTTATGCACTAACGCCTCCAGCTTCTGCCGGTCGGCAGCCTCGATGCCGTCGCAGGCCAGATGAAAATATAAGGGCCTGTCCGGGTGCAGCATAGCAAGATTCGTCATCAGGATACCGGCATATTTGACATAATTGGCATCGACGCCAAACCCAAAATGCATTGTCCGCTTCTCCATAGTAAAACTCCCTGCGTTTATAATCACCTTACCGCCGTATTGCTTGCCCGACATTTATAATTTAGAAGCTGTATCTCAAGCCCATATTCGCGCGCCATTTAGTTCTGATGACGCTGCCTGTTGTTTTTTCGATCTCGCCGTACAAATTCGTGCCTTTGCTCATTTTGGCATTGAAGCCGATGCCGTATTCCAGCCAGGTATCGCTGCCGCCGCCTGCATAGCTTCTGGTAACATCGCCATAGCTGGCGCTGGTCGCCACTTCGCCCTTAAACTCACGGGCCAGCGACAGTTTGGCATAGACATTGCTTTGCTCCTGCTGACGCCCTGCCGTAAAGCCGATACGCCCGATCAGCGAGTTAAAGGCATCGTTGCTGACTTTTGCGCCGTCTTTATCGTTCAGGTTCATGGTGTAATCGCTGCCGCCGATACGGCTGTAGGTCAGCTCGGCCTGGGGTTCGATGTAGAAATTATTTTTCAGGTTCTGACGGTAGCCATATTCCGTAGTGATACTGAAACCATTGCTGCCGTAGTCAGCGCCATAACGGTCAGTCCCTTTGATCGTAGTAAAATCGCTGTTGATGCGGCCGTATTTGACGATCAGGTCGGCAAAATGCCCTTTATCGCCCACATAGCTGCTATAAACGCCAAACATTGTGGAATTGATGTCGCCGTCAGTGCGGCTGCCGCTGACATCGCCGTCCAGGTGCGAAACCGTAAAACCGGTGAACAGCCTGCCGTTTTTCAAATTGTTTTGGAAGTCGTAACCGCCCTGCACTGCTTTGTAGCTCAAGTCGCTCCGCTGGCCCTGGACGACTTCGTTCTTGCCGCCATACATCCTTACCCAGACGCCGGCGTCGTCACTGCTTGTACGCAGGTCGCCCATGCGCCGCAGCAGGTCGTTGTTCTCTGCCCGCCAGGCCGAGGCCACGTTCAGCATCGTTGTGGCTCCGATTTCCGCCAGCGTCAGCGCCGAACCTTTTTCGCCTGATGAATTTTGAGAACGGATATTTTCTAAATCGATTTTCTCAATGATATATTCGCCTGCTGTATCGCCAGCACCCAATGTCGTTTTCACATCAGCCAGCGTCAAGCCCGCATCCAGATCCAGATCCTTATACGTACTGCCTGTTACTGTAGTATTAGTGCTGGTCATATTGCCGTTCAGCTGCGCCACCACGATCTTTTTATCTGCTACGTCCATAACCGGTACAGACGAAGAGATACTGGGATCGGCCACGATCTGGATAAAATATTTGTCTACACCGCTGTAGCTGGTATCGCCATTTAAAACGATCTTATCAGCAGTGCCCGTACCGCCGTTATTGACGCCCATAACATCACTGCCGATACGGAAGGTAGTACCGTTAGTGCCGCTGACATCATTATTAATCTCGTTTAAAGTAAAAGTTCTGGCGCTGCCTGACGCCCTTGCCACGCCCGGCTGGCTGTGATACAAATCGATGATGCCGCCGTCAAGTGCAAATTCCATTCCTCTGGTCGTGTCATCTGGAAGCACATTGGCTGTATAAGTATCAGAAACTGGATACCAGGTCGCCCCATTAGCTAAATTAAATTTGATTTGTGCAACACCACTTGAAGGTAGTTTGAGCTCGCCTGCCAGATAAGATTCCGGATTAGTCAGGTGCAGTTCCAGCAGATTTTTCTTAGTCCCCGACTGGCTACTGCCGACACCAACATCACCCAGCAGCTGTACTGTGTGATTTCCGTCAGTATTGACCTTCAGCATAGCATTCTGATAACTTGAAATGCCAGTTAAAAGCAGAGCATAGTGGCCCGCCGCAGCCTTCAGAACAACATCGTGCTTGAGATTCACAGTTCCTGTTTTTTGATCAGAAGAATCTGCACCAAGACCCCCAGCATTTACTACCAAAGCATCCGCCGTCGTATTGGTGGCATCGACCGCGATCTTGCCGGTGAAATCTGCAGTTACACTGGAAGCACTACTATCCCACATAGGCATCGTCACCAGCAGGCCGGTGTCCTTGCCGCCGGCAAAATCAGCACTTTGGATATTAAACTCCTCTGAGATTGTCGAATCTGTTGTGATTGGTTTTTCACTTACAGGATTAGCCGCATCTGCTTTTTCACAGCTTGCAAACATCCCCCCCGCATATACAAGCGACATTGCCAGTAAAGTCCTGGCAATTTTTTTACTTACTTCCTCTCTGTTTTTCATTATCCCGACAACTCCCTTCTCAAATGTTGCGTGTCAATTGTTTCCCTTGTACGCCTTTTTACCCTTACTCCTGCGATACTAAAAATATTTTTCTGCCGGCGCGGACATTTGTTAAACACGCATTTTTTTACACAAAATTTAAAAATATTTATCAAAATAATATTCGCACCTATTATAGCACACTTGTACCCCCCCACAAGACATACTAACGGATATTTTCGACGCAGCTTGGTTATCTATTGCCCTTACGGTTTGATAGCCGCCGCAAGAATGAGGTAAACCGCACGTTGCTGCGGTTTGCCCGGCAAATGGTTATTTTGTTTTTTCACTTTTTTCTTTTTAAATTTAGGTTTTTGTTTTTTCTTTATTTAGACTTTTTTAAGTGTTCATTTCTTTTCGCGGCAAAAGAAACGAACCAAAGAAAAACCGGCACGTCGCAGATTTTTATTTTGCTTCGCTCAACGGCGGCTCCGCGAAACTCGGCATTGTTGCCGAAGATAAATCATCTGAGCAACAATGCCTCAAACAAGTCACTCCGCTTTCGCCTTATTCGCATCGCACATAACAAAATCTGCTCAATGTGCCCTAACACCCTACGTTCCACTTCTTTAGTTACTAAGCATTGATAACATCAGTCTCCGATACTTTGCTCATGAAATTCATAGCTGAATAGTACGATGCAGGGTTTTGAGCGCACATTGTGGTCAGTCCGTTGTGTGCGCTGCGAGCTGTAAGCGCTGGAAGGTTTGTTTGAGGCATTGCTTCTTTGTGGGAAAGATTTTCTCTGTTCTGCAATGCCGAGTTACCTGGAAGCCGGACAGCGAGCAAAGCTAAACAGGACTTGCCACCGTGCGCAGAGTTCTTTGTTGACTTTCTTTCAAGAAAGTCTAAAAATTTTTTTACCGCTAAAAGAAATGAACATTTAAAGAAAATCTTCACGCAGCTTGCTTCTGGAAGAAAGCTGCATAAGGAAAAAAGAAAACCTAAATTCAAAACATCTAAAGAAAAAATTCCAGTTAGACTGCATCAAATGCAGTCTAACTGGAATTTGAATTTACTTGACAAGTACGTTATAATAGTAAAAGAGATAGCTGGTGGTGCGACGTCAGCTCTCCCCTTCTAAATTAAAAATTTGACGGAAAGCTGCGTAGCCACTTGGTTATGCGGCTTTTGTCATTCTACCGTAAACGGTAAAACGATAGGAGAAGCACTATTAAAGTCGCAAAGCCTATCATCAATGATAATGCTTCGAAAACTGTCATAGTTTATCACCCCCACTCTTTTGGGAGTGGGAAAACCGACACACCAGCTATCTCTCGCCTTAGTATAGCACTTTACATTTAAATTTACAAACAATAGTTCACTTTTTATTCTTGCAGAAAATATTTTTGCCCGGTCAGTTATGGCCGGGTTTATTTTTTTATTTTTAAAAAAATTAGCCCCTTTCAGGGGCTAAAAGTTTTTGTGCCATTTTTCCCTATTTACTTTTGCTCAAAACAGGCGTACACTAGCTACTGTTGTGCACGACGACTGACAGTATAACCGGTTATCATAAAACCAAGGGACTTGATCACCATAAATAAATTTAACGATTTCAACAATACCGCTACGGACGAAACCCAAGCAGCACGCTTGCAGCGGCTGATAACTGCCGCCCAAAACAACGATAAGGCTGCGCTTTTACAGTTATGCGAAGATTTTAAGCCGCTGCTGCAAAGCGAGGCCCGCCGGGAAATGTTTTATAAATCGATGGGACGCGACGCCGAAAGTATTGCCGTGCTGGCTTTTATCGAGCTGGTATTAAAATATAAGGGCGCCGATTACCTGAACTGGCCCGGTTATGCCCGCAGCAAGGTGCATTTTACCCTTTTTGACGCCATGGAAAAGCAGGGCAGGATCTGGGAGAACGAAACGCAAATCGATACGGGCAGCGAGGCCGGTATCGACCTGCTGGACAGCGGCTATAGTGAAGCCGGCGCTCTGGACGAGCTGGCGCAGCTTTTGCTGTCGCTGGACCTGCAGGCAGCACTGGCACAGCTGAACGAACAGCAGCGTAAGATACTGCTCTTGCTGTTCATAGATGACCTGAAACCTGCGGAAGCGGCCAGACGTTTGCACTGCACGGTGCGCAATATCACTAAGCACCGCCTGAAGGCGCTGGACAGGCTGCGGGAATTGCTGTAAAAGAAAAAAAACATCACTGAAACAGTGATGGTTTTGGCAGGCGCACCCCTACGCCTGCCAACGAAGGAGGAGAGAAAGGATTTTCAATTCTTTAACAAGGCCTTGAAAACAGCAAATAAACCAGAATATATCTGCCGGACAGAGTGAAAATGTGTCCGGCATCTTTACTCTGTACAACAATCAATATTTCGACCAACAAGAATAAATGACAATCATAAGAAAAAGACCGTCTCCTCAAGGCAAGAAGACGGTCAAATGTTATCAGTCAAAGCGATTCTGCCACTCTCACATAAACAGAACCTCAGTGGTTAAAAACATCTCCTTCCTGTCTCTCGCAGGTCAAGCAGTGATGCTTATACAGGCTGTTGTCCGGCTTCAGATATTACCCCGGCTTGTGCGGGGACTGACCTGTAACGGTGACGGGATCGCATCGGATTTGCACCGATCGACATTTAAGTTCATAGAACACCCATATGAAATATTGATTTGTTGTATTAATTATAACCATTACTAATTATCTTGTCAATACTTCTAGGAGAAAAATCTCAAAATATTTTTTGCGTTAATCATTACTAATAAGTAGTATATAGCAAAATTTGCATTCCAAGCGTCTAACAGTTATAATGCAGGTGAGGTGATATTATGACAATGCCGCATCCGCATATCCATAAAAATAAAAAAGCTGTGGCCAACAGGCTTTCCCGTATCGAAGGGCATATCCGCGCAGTCAAAAACATGATCGAGGACGATCGCGATTGCCCCGAAGTGCTGATCCAGATCGCTGCAGTACGCAAGGCCTTAGATAACTGCGCCAAAATAATTCTTAAAGATCATCTGGAGCATTGTATCCTGCACGCTGTACAGAAGGGCCGTGAGGTCGAGGCCGTCGCTGATCTGGAGATCGCTATTGACCGCTATTTGCGTTAAAAGACACTGCCAGCTTTAGTAAAACCAAGTTTTCGATAAAGAAAAGGCAGAAAAACCAATAAAAAACCTGTTCTGACAACATAAAAAACTAAAAATGACTGCCACAGCCCTGTATTGCCTAAAAGCGGTACCAGGGCTGTTTTTGTCGTCAGAAAGGCAGCTCCTGTAAGTAGCATGGAATAACAAATAGGCGCAGTGACCAGTGCTCCGTTAAAAACGCCATAATAAACGATACCAAGCGCGGCAATAAAAGGGAAAAAAGCAATATAAACATCATATTCATAAGCTGCAGCCAGTACTTCCGGCAGATCAGTAAAGCAGTATAAAATAGGCACGCGCAGCAGATAATAGCTCAAGGATAATACGCCGCCAGTAAGCAGTGCCCAAAAGCCGCTGATTTTCAGGTTGGCAGCGAATAAACTGCCGCTGTTTTCGCCTACGGCAACACCGGCATACAGGGCTGCTGACTGTGACATCCCTGCAAAAACGTCACCCATAATATACTGGATTTGAAAAAGTATAGCATTAGCAGCTAAAATACTTCCGCCAAAAACAGCGCTTTGACTCATGAAGGTGTTGACCATCAGCAGCATACACAAAGTTCTGATCAACAAATGCGTGCAGCAGCCTGTAAGTTTGAGGCAAGCTGTTTTATCAAAGAGCAGTTCCCATTGCACAGCTGTCAGGCGCTGCCGTTGCCTGAAAAAAACATAAACTGCCGCTGCACCGCAGCCTGTCAGCTGCGTCAGCAACGAAGCATACGCAACTCCGTCTACATCTAAATGCCAGATATTGACGAAGCTAAGGTCTAAAATAAAATTGAGCAGACTGATACCAAGTTCTATTATCACTAAGGTTTTGACTTGCAAAAGTCCGGCGATCCATCCGGCCAGCGCCTGATAGAGCAGGAAAGGAACAAAGCCCCAGACCAGGATAGCAAAGTATTTGCTCATCAGCACGGCAACTGCCGTTTCTGGCTGTAAAACCAACAGCGACGCTGCAAAAATAAAATGCTGCGCTGTAAATAAAAGCAGTCCCAAAAGTAACGCCAGCAAAAGCGCGCGCAGTAATGTCAACAGCACTTCCTGCTGATCTGCCCTGCCTACTGCCTGAGCTGTCATACCTGCGGTAGTGATGCGCAGAAAACCCAACAGCCAGTAAATAGTACTAAAAATAACCGCTCCCAACGCTACAGCACTGATATAGTCAGCTGAGCCCAGACGTCCGACTACGGCTGTATCGACTGCTCCGATAACAGGCACTGCGATAGAGGAAAAAATAAAGGGCAGCGTGATTTGCAGATATTTTTTATGAGTAAGTTCCATTGCAGCGTCCTCCTTACCTTCATTGCATTTTATTTTATCCCCCTATGGGGGATATGTCAATTAAAAAAATACGCTTATCCCACCGGAAAGGATCGGGATAAGCGTATTTTTTAATAGGCGTCAATTCCGCCGCGTCCGCCGCCGACGATGCGTACGTTATCTACGGCAAAAGCTGCCTTAATCTGGGGCAGCCAGCGGCTGACCAGAATCGTCCGTACTTTTTCATCTCCCGTCAGCATGATCATAGCTTTGCCGCTGACATTGATGTTTTCAAGGCTGTTGATATATTTTTCAAAATCGAACTCGCCCATTTCTGCTTTCAACGCCTGCAGACCGGGCAGTAAGGCAGGTTTTTCACTGACTGCACGCTGCTCAAATTTGACAAATGTTTCTGTCCTCAGGCTGTTATTGGGTGCATAGACGAATTCTTCTTCCAGTTTTCCGCCTACGCCTGTAAAATCTTCACTCATATCTTTTCACCTCTTTTATTTTTTGGTAAGCAGTGAATCTAAAAGTAAAAGAATATTATTGCCTATGGCAGCGTAGAATTTAATGTTTTCTTTATCATCAACGCTCCACGCAACGTGCATGGCGCTGGTTTTATTCGAGTATAAGCGTTTAAATTCGTCCAGCATCTCTTTGGGCAATTTAACATATAACATCATATTATATTGTTGGAATTTTTCATCCACAAGAATATAGTGAGAGTCAAGAATCTCCAAACCATAGCGTTTTTCGATCAGTTCGATCAGACTTTTAACGGCCGGATTATCATTCATAGCTGCAGCCCCCTTATAAAGATGGACGCGGCCCATAGAAGGCCGCGCCTCAATGGCAAGTAAAATTATTTGATTTCAAAAGGCGAGCTGTCGTTGACGTTAACGCCGCTCAGCTCGGCAGCGGCAAATTTTTTGATAAGATCCTGAACCGCCATGGTGGCAGAAATTTTGCCGCCGATGACTTCGTGTTCGATTTCTTCTCTGCAGTTAACGATGGCAGGCGAACGATAAAACAGATTATGCAGATGTTCTTCTACCATCGTATAGACCCAGGAAAGCGTCTGCTGTTTTCTGCGTTCAGCCAGCACACCGTTTTCCCAACCTTGCTTCATGAAAGCCTCGATAACATCATGCCACAGTTCCATGATCCCTGCGCCTGTATACGCCGAACAGGTGAAGGCATGAGTGGTCCAGTGTTCGGTAGCCTGGCGTAAAAATTGCAGGATACGCTCATACTCCGCTCTTGTGACCATGGCTCTTTGCTTGTTATCACCATCGGCTTTATTGACGACGATCGCATCGGCGAGTTCCATGACGCCTTTTTTCATCCCCTGCAATTCGTCGCCGGCGCCGGTAAGTACTACCAACAGGAAAAAATCTACCATCGAGCGTACCGTTGTTTCACTTTGGCCTACGCCGACAGTTTCAACCAAAATAGTATCGTAGCCGGCAGCTTCACACAAAAGCAGCGTTTCACGGCTTTTGCGGGTCAAACCGCCCAGTGTACCGCCTGAAGGCGACGGCCTGACAAAGGCGTTGGGCTCGCGTGATAATTGCTCCATACGCGTTTTATCACCCAGGATACTGCCTTTGGTGACGGTGCTGGACGGATCGACCGCCAGTACCGCTACTTTATGGCCGCTGCGGCAGAGATTGGTGCCCAGTGCTTCGATAAAAGTTGATTTACCGGCACCGGGTACGCCTGTGATGCCTACACGGGTGGATTTACCTGTATAGGGCAGCAGCTTTTGAATGACCTGCTGAGCCGTTTCAAAATGGGCTGCGGCGTTGCTTTCAACAAGGGTGATGGCGCGCGAAAGGATCGCGCGGTCACACTTGAGTACACCGTCCACATAATCATCTACCGTCAGTTTACGACGTTTGATGGTCGGGGCTACTTTATCTTTTTTGTCTACAGTTACACCAGGAGTTCCTTCATGACCGCCTGTCACACCGTACATCACCCGGCAGGCAAATTTATCGTTGTCTTCTTCCGGCACCCACGAAGGTTTATAAGTATCTGTCATGGCTTAATCCGCCAGGCGTTTGTTCAGCTCTTCCAGTACTTTTTTAGCGCAGACAGGTATAATGGTGCCGGGTCCAAAGATAGCTGCTGCACCGTGTTCGTAGAGATAATCATAGTCCTGGGCAGGGATTACGCCGCCGATTACGACCATGATGTCCTCACGTCCGCGTTTTTTGAGTTCTTCAACAAGCTGCGGCATCAGTGTTTTATGACCTGCTGCCAGCGAACTCATGCCGACGATATGTACGTCGTTGTCTACCGCGTCTTGTGCGGCTTCTTCCGGGGTTTGGAACAGAGGGCCGATATCTACGTCGTAGCCCATATCTGCGAAGGCGGTGGAAATAACTTTCGCGCCGCGGTCATGTCCGTCTTGGCCCATTTTTGCGATATAGATACGTGGGCGGCGGCCTTCGCGCTGTTCAAAGTCGTCCGTCATCTGACGTACTTCTTTGATAACGTCCTCATCGGCAAATTCACTGCTGTAAACGCCGGAGATGGAACGGATGATAGCTTTATGACGGCCGCAGACTTTTTCGACGGCGTCAGAGATCTCGCCTTTGGAAGCACGAGCACGGGCTGCGTCAACAGCCAGTTCCAGCAGGTTGCCTTCGCCGGTTTCCATGGCGTGGGTGATCGCGTTCAGGCAGCGTTCAACTTTTTCGCTGTCGCGGTTGGCACGCAGTTTTTTAAGACGTTCGATCTGTGCCAGACGTACGGCGGTGTTATCGACTTCCAGAATATCCAGCGGATCTTCTTTTTCCAGACGGTAGTCGTTGACGCCGACGATTTTTTCAGCGCCGGAGTCGATATGCGCCTGACGGCGGGCTGCCGCTTCTTCGATACGCATTTTCGGCAGGCCGGTGTCGATAGCTTTGGACATACCGCCCAGCTGTTCGATTTCCTGAATGTGGCCCCAGGCTTTTTGGATCAGTTGATTGGTGAGGTATTCTACATAGTAGGAACCGCCCCACGGATCGATAACTTTGCAGACTTTGGTTTCGTCCTGAATGTACAGCTGGGTATTACGCGCGATACGGGCTGAGAAGTCGGTCGGCAAGGCGATCGCTTCGTCAAGCGCGTTGGTATGCAGGGACTGGGTATGCCCCAGAGCTGCTGCCATTGCTTCGATACAGGTACGGGTGATGTTGTTGAACGGATCTTGTTCTGTCAGGCTCCAGCCGGAGGTTTGCGAATGCGTACGCAAAGCCATGGATTTGGTTTTTTTCGGGCCGAAGGAGTTAACAAGTTTAGCCCACAGCATACGGCCTGCACGCATTTTAGCGATTTCCATGAAGTAGTTTTTGCCCATAGCCCAGAAGAAGGACAGACGCGGTGCGAACTGGTCGATCGTCAGGCCATGCTCGGTGCCGGTACGCAGGTATTCGAAGCCGTCAGCCAGTGTATAGCCAAGCTCGATGTCGGCGGTGGCGCCGGCTTCCTGCATATGATAACCAGAAATGGAGATGCTGTTGAATTTAGGCATATAAGCCGAGGTATATTCAAAAATATCGCCGATGATCCGCATGGAAGCTGTCGGCGGATAGATGTAGGTGTTACGAACCATGAATTCTTTCAGAATATCATTTTGGATCGTACCGGCCATAACTGATTTATCTACGCCCTGTTCTTCGCCGGCCAGGATATAGAAGGCCAGTACCGGCAGTACGGCGCCGTTCATGGTCATGGATACGGACATTTGATCCAGCGGGATACCGGAGAAGAGGATCTCCATATCCAGAATGGAGTCAACGGCAACGCCTGCTTTACCTACGTCGCCGACAACGCGCGGATGGTCGGAGTCATAGCCGCGGTGAGTTGCAAGGTCGAACGCGATAGAGAGGCCTTTTTGGCCTGCTGCCAGGTTACGGCGATAGAAAGCATTGGATTCTTCTGCCGTAGAGAAGCCTGCATATTGACGTACCGTCCAGGGTTTGGTTACATACATGGTGGAGTATGGCCCGCGCAGGAACGGCGGGATACCTGCCATGTACTGCAGATGAGTGCAGTTATTGTAGGTGTTGACGTCATATAAAGGCGCTACGTCTATTTGTTCCATGGTCCGGTAAAAATTTTCATCAAAGGATTTACCGGTTTCAGTTTTCAATTTGTCCTTCCAGGCAGCAAACTCGGCGTCACCTTGTGCTGGTGCCTGTTGAAAGGGAATTTGACTAAAATCAGGAATTCTGGACATTATCAGAACATCCCCCTTTCTTTTTGCATACGGAGCAGGGTTTCATAGCAGTTGGATTTAACGCTGATGTAATCATCCATACCTGCGGCATCACAGATTTCTTTCAGTTCTGCACTGGGAGCGCCTGCCAAAAAGACTTTCATAGCCGGATTAACTGCTTTGATGGCTTTGGTAACAGCCGGGGCAAGTTCCGGATAAGTAGCGTCTGTAGAGCAGACGATGGTGGCATCGGCACCGGACTCAAGAGCAGCTTTGACAGCTTCTTCTACAGTCGGGAACCCATTATTGGTCATGACTTCAAAGGCTGCGACCTGCATAAAAGAGGTAACAAAGTCGGCACGTGCTTTATGCTGCGGAATCGGACCCATGTTGGCCAGGAAAATTTTAACATTTTCGCCGGTTTTAGCAACAAAGCTTTCTGTGCGCATGCGCAGTTCTTCATAGCGTTCAGTCCAGCGGTGCGGAGCGATAGCTTCCACTTTTTCGCCCTGAGCGCTGCCGGTAAGAGCTGCTGAGATTTCGCCCATCGTCGCGCCAGCCAGCAATGCTTTTTCAGCATCAGCGATCAAGGAACCCAGTTCACTGGCATCACGTTTGCCAAGATCGCTGAGTACAGCTTCAACATAAGCGTTATCACGTACTTTGACGTTGACTTCCAAATCAGTTTTACGTGCTTTCAGGATTCCAGCGAAATCTACTTCAGGCACTTCCAAAAGTTCTTCGGTCATGTTAGGATACATGTTATTGCCAACCGCACGGTCTTTTCTGGTGGCGAGGTTTTTGAAACGGTCTTCCAGAATCTCTTTGATCGCAGCCTGTACTTTACCGCTTTCAAGTGCTGCCAGCAAGCCGCCATGGCTTTCGATCTCCTGGAATTTAGCCCAGGTTTTTTCCGTAAATTCTTCGGTCAGGGGTTCGATATACCAGCTGCCGCCGGAAGGATCGATCGGCTGAATAAAGTTGAATTCATGCTGCTCCATGATCTGGATATTACGGGCAATACGGCGTGAGAACACGTCGCTGGGGCGGATGCAATGGTCAAAGGGTTTGACATACATGCCGTCCATACCGCCGACAACGGCGGAGAAGGATTGAGTAGCCGCACGCAGCAGGTTTACATAAGGATCGTATTTAGTCTGGCAGAAGGTGGAAGTGCTGACATAAAGATTGATCTTTTGTGCTTCTTCGTCACCGCCGCAGTTTTTAACGATTTGTGCCCAAACCATTTTCAGGCTGCGCAGTTTGGCGATCTCCATAAAGAAATTGGCGCCGATGCTGAAATGGAAACGCAGGTGGCGGCAGAAGGCAT
Source organism: uncultured Phascolarctobacterium sp. (assembly GCA_900545535.1). Classification (GTDB taxonomy): domain Bacteria; phylum Bacillota; class Negativicutes; order Acidaminococcales; family Acidaminococcaceae; genus Phascolarctobacterium. The sequence continues at coordinate 76,386 of UQZN01000005.1, read as the reverse complement.
TGATGTCGATGCCGCGGCGTTCCATAGCGCGCATATAGGTTACTGCTTCGTTCATGGCGTAGGCTACTTCCTGAATGTCGTTAGCGCCGCCGTTGTGATAAACATCGGTATTGACTACTACTGTTCTCAGCTGCGGAGCATTTTTTTCAGCCCAGGCAATGCTGTGTGCCATTTCGTCATAATATTCGTCCAATGGACGAACTAATGCGCCATCCAAAGCAAGTTCCCCAATAGGATCGGCGGTGATAGCGCCATGCAGTTTGGTAAGGGGCAGGCTTTTTTTATCGCAGGCAGCAGCAACAGCTGCCAAAAGAGCGATATTGGAAGCGCCGGCGTAAATGTCGATCTCAAATTTTTCCAGATCGACGCCGTCGAGCAGTTTTTCTACGTCTGCCGCGGTAGCCAGGGAAACGCCGATGTCGGCAACGTCTTTTTCTTCTGCTTTGTCAGGGTCGCAGCCTTTACGGGTCGCGGTGTCTAAAGCGACGCTGGCAGCGGTGGTTCCTTTCAAGAGTTCGTATTTGACCATTTCATTGGCTTCGGCAGGAGTTTTGCCATCACATTCCTGGGCTATCGTCCAGACTTTATGGATGTACCCGCCGGCATTGGCACCACGCAGGTTGCTTTCCATACCGGGATAGGTTTTATTGTGGGTGATCTTTTCCTGATCCTCTAATCTGTAAATAGGATTCAGGGTGATGCCCTCATAAGTTTTGGTAAACATACTTTTTTCAAAAGAACCGCCTTTAAGAGCAGTAACTACTTCTTGCTTCCATTCCTCATAGGACGGCGGCGTAAATTCATCAAATGTCACTGGAGAAAAAGCTGTTTCTGAAGCTTCTTCCTTGTGAAGCTCTGCTGTAAGGTTTTTATCTTGTTCCATATACGGCATCCTTTCATTGATTATTTCCTGTGCCGGGGCAGTAAAACCATTCACCTCCTGTATTTTGCTTACTTACGTATCGCAGAGTGGTTCGAGTATCTCCTACCTAAACTGCATCTGTTAAGTGTCTCTTTTCCTAAAAAAATAAACCACCACTGTTTTTGTGATGGTTATTTTGCCGCGCACCCCTACGCAGGCAAAGGAAAAGAAGGTTCTTATACAAAAGAACTTGAGAATGGCAATAAACCTGACAGGGTGTCCAGTCCTGTCACAAATAAATATATCCACTGATGGCTGACCTTAATCCCGAGGTCTAGCCATCACACTTCGACCTCAATGCGCGCGTAGGGCGCAGAAAAACAGAAAACCGTTTTCTTAAAATAATATTAAGAAAAACGGTCAGAAATTCATAGCAAAAGATTCGCACTTCGTATTTACCCAAAATACGAACTCTGCAGCATCTCCTCCCCGTCTCTCGCAGGTCAATCAGCGATGGTGGCTAAGGCAGTTCTTCTGACTCCGATTCACAGCTTCCTTCACCTTCCCAGTATTGCTACCAGTGGTATCTGAAGTTCGCTCCTCGTTACAGCGGCGGGACCGCGTCGGGATTACACCGACTTCTCTATTAAGCTCCGTAGAGCACCTTTAGCTTCCAATATTCATTTGATGTCTTAATTATATTTATTACTATTTCTTTTGTCAAGCCTTTTGGTAGATTTTTTTATCTATCGTCCGCCATAAATAGTAAGGCCTCATACCCTGCTGCAATATACTGCAGGGTATGAGGCCGCTTTTATCCAGTTATTTTATTTTTAAAATACAGGTTGATGCCTAAGGGAACACAGATATTTAAAAACAGCAGCCGCACCAGCTGATAGGTGAGAATGATCGAAACATCTTCGCCCATACTCATGCCTGCCAGACACATTTCCGCAATGCCGCCCGGAGCCATGGCCAGGAAGGCCGTGATCAGCGAGAAGCCATAGCGCGCCGACAGTGACCAGGCCACAGCGACGCTGACACCGATCATCAGGACGATACCGCAGAAAATGTACGGCATCAGTTCTCTGGTGGCAGAAAGTTTTTTGGGCTCCAACATAACGCCCATATACAGGCCGATACTGACCTGTGCGGCCATCATCAACAGATCAGGCACAGGCTGCAGGCTGCCCAAAAAGTACGAGCCGGCTGCGGTCGCCAGGATCGGCCCCAGCAAACGCGGGGTCGGTACATTGAACTTTGTGGCTAGAAAAGCGCCTAAAAAAGACAGCGGCAGCATGATCAGCCAATTGATTCCGCCAGTGGCCGCTACAGTGACGCCGCCCTGGATCACCTGAGCCCCCAGCCCGTGGATGACCAGAAACGGCACGGCTACGATGACGCCTACCAGACGCAGGGTCTGCATGACAACAACGACATTGGCGTCGGCCCGCGGGTCGTCTTCTGACATCAGCATCATCTGCGTCAGACCGCCAGGCATAATGCCCATGACGCAGCTGATCAGGTTGGCAGACGTATGCCGGGCAGTCCACCAGGCTATGACAACCGCAACGGCGACGGCGATCAGCGTAGCTTCCAGTACGCCGAAGGTCTGATGGGTCATTTTATCCCAGGTGTCAGCCGTAAAGTTACGGCCGATACCATAGCCGGCAACAAGCAGAGCCACTTCGCGCCAGTTTTTGGGCCAGGTGACAGATGAGCCTGCTACTTTACAGGCTACTGCTGCAAAAATACCGCCTAAAAGGTAGGGTATCGGCAGTTCCATTTTTAAAAACAGTGTTCCCAAACAAGCTGCCATGATAAACAGCAGCAAACGATTCAGCATATTTACCTCACTCAGTAATGGCCTTCCAATGCTGTCATGATGCGGTTGATGAGTTCACTGCGCATCGTGCTTTGCGTTACAGAATAGGTCATGATACGGCTGTCGTCCAGCCCCAGCTCGCGCTTGAACAGGGCTTTTTGCGCCATGGCCGCATTTTTCGACAATTTATCAGCTTTAGTCAGAATAACCTGTACCTGCAGACCGCAGTCCAACAGCCAGTGATAGCTTTCGATGTCGCTGTCCAAAGGCTTATGCCTGATATCGATCAGCTGGCAGACGAGGCCCAGATTATCAGACCCCGAAAGATATTTACTGATGAAACCGGACCACTTGTCTTTGTTGGTTTTGGCTGTTTTGGCAAAACCATACCCGGGCAGATCCACTAAATAAAAATCAGCCCGTTCTTCCTGCCCTTCGGCGGTACGTTTAGCCTGCAGGCCATAGAAGTTTATCGTCTGGGTCTTGCCCGGGGTCGAGCTTACCCGAGCCAGACCGTTGCGCCGGCACAGGGAATTGATCAGTGAAGATTTACCGACGTTGGAGCGTCCTATGAAGGCAGCTTCTATCAAAGGCGGGGTCGGGTATTGATCTGCCCGAACGGCAGAAGTGATATATTGGGCATGGATAATATCCCAGATTCCTTTATTCATCTTATTCCTCCAAAGCTAACTGCAGCACCTGATCCATATGATTGACAGGAATGAATTTTATGGCCGCCCGCACGTTAGCAGGCAGTTCTTCCAGATCCTGCATATTCTGTTCCGGCAGCAGGATAGTTTTGACGCCGTAACGGTGCGCCGCCAGCATTTTTTCTTTGATGCCGCCTACCGGCAGTACCTTGCCCGACAGTGTGATCTCGCCCGTCATGGCAAGACCGGCTTTGACGCAGCGTTTGGTCAGCGCCGAGACCATAGCCGTTACCATAGTGATGCCGGCAGAAGGGCCGTCTTTTGGGATAGCGCCTTCCGGCAAATGGATATGGATGTCGGTGGTTTCATAAAATTTTTCGTCCAGCTGCAATTCTTTAGCACGGGAACGGATATAGGTATAACCGGCCTGAGCAGATTCTTTCATCACGTCGCCCAGCTGGCCCGTAAGCACCAGCCCGCCTTTGCCATTGGTAGCCAGCACTTCCACTTTCAGCAGTTCGCCGCCGACGCTGGTCCAGGCCAAGCCTGTGCAGATGCCGATCTCGGCTCTGGCGGTCAGATCGCTTTCCAGAAAAATAACAGGGCCCAGGTATTTAGTCAGATTTTTTTCGGTAACTTTAGCGCTTTTGACCTGTTTGGTGACAATGCGATGCGCTGTTTTGCGGCAAATAGCGGCGATCTTGCGTTCCAGATTACGCACACCGGCCTCGCGGGTATATTCACGGATAACGTGACGCAGCGCGGTTTCCGTAATATTCAGGGTCTTCGCTGTCAGGCCATGAGCCTGACGTTCCTTCGGCAATAAATGCAGTTCGCCGATCTTGACTTTTTCATCTTCGGTATAGCTGGTCAGCTGGATCACTTCCATCCTGTCTAAAAGAGCAGGCGGGATAGTTTCCACGGTATTAGCGGTCACGATCCAGAAGACGTTCGATAGGTCAAAAGGAAATTCGATATAGTGGTCACTGAACGTATTGTTCTGCTCCGGGTCCAATACTTCCAGCAGTGCGGAAGCAGGATCGCCCCGGAAATCGGACGCCATTTTATCGACTTCGTCCAGCAGGAAAACCGGATTCATACAGCCGCAGGTCTGCATACCGTGAATGATCCGTCCCGGCATTGCGCCGATATAGGTGCGGCGGTGGCCGCGGATCTCGGCTTCATCACGCACGCCGCCCAGGGAAACACGGGTGAATTTGCGATTGATGGCCTTGGCTACCGAATGTGCCAGGGAGGTTTTACCTACGCCGGGAGGTCCGACCAGACACAGGATCGGTCCTTTGCTCTGTTTGGTCAGTGCCCGTACCGCCAGATATTCCAGGATACGTTCTTTGACTTTTTCCAGACCATAGTGATCTTTATCCAGCACTTTGGCAGCTACTTCAAGATCAAAATTATCTTCGGTAAATTTGCCCCAGGGCAGACTTAAAAGCACGTCGATATAGTTGCGGATGACGGCGCTTTCAGCCATCATCGGCGGCATCTTATACAGACGGTCCAGTTCTTTGTTGATCTTTTCGACTACTTCTTCCGGCAGGTCGAGCTCCGCCATTTGTTTTTTATATTCGTCAATTTCAGCCTGGCGTTCGTCGCCTTCGCCAAGTTCTTTATTGATGGCTTTCATCTGCTCACGCAGATAATATTCTTTCTGGTTCTGTTCGATCTGTTTGCGCACCTGCTGGGAAATATTTTTTTCCAGTCCGGCAATCTCCAGTTCTTTACACAGATAGGTATAGAGCTTGTTCATGCGTTCTTTGACATCGACCGCTTCCAAAAGCTGCTCTTTTTCTTCGATATTGATGGACAGGTAACCGGCGATCATGTCTGCTACGCGTCCGGGATCGGTCTGATCCTTGAAGGTCAGCAGCACTTCGCTGTTGACTTTTTTACTGGCGATGATCCATTGCTCGAAGGTTTCGATCAGCATCCGACGCAGGGCCTCTACCTCGTTATCTTCGCTGACGACAGAGTCCACCGGCAGCGCGTTGGCCTGAAAATAGGTATCGACAGCCGGAGCTTCGATGATCGTTTCTATTTTAGCGCGCGCTAAGCCTTCGACCAGTATCCGCAGCGCACCGCTCGGCAATTTGAGCAGTTGTTTGATTTCTGCCACGACGCCATATTTAAACAGATCCTGCTGCCCCGGCTCCATTGTTACGGCTTCTTTCTGGGATACCAGAAGGATTTGCTTGTCGGATGTCATGGCAGCTTCTACCGCATGGACAGAACGCTCTCTGCCTACATCAAGATTTATAATCATGCCCGGAAATACCAGCATACCTCTTAAAGGCAGCAATGGCATCAGGCGTGGCCTTGTTTCCATATATTCCCCTCCTTTGCCGGCAGTCTTTGCTGCGGCAAACGATATTTTCAAATTATTTTTTTACTTAACTTTATTTTAACATAAAAAGGGGAAAAGGCTATGCCCCTTCCCCTTTTTTTAATTGCTTAACTGGCAACTACCATTTTCGGTTCCATGTGCTCTCTGATAGCAGCTTCCGTAACTACGCATTTGACAACGTCGACACGGGAAGGAACCTCATACATCACATTACGCATTACCTCTTCAATGATAGAACGCAGACCGCGGGCTCCGGCATTACGTTTAAGGGCTTCTTCTGCAATAGCTACTAAAGCGCCGTCTTCGAATTCCAGTTCCACATTATCCATAGCCAGGAAATGCTGATATTGTTTGATCAAAGCATTTTTAGGCTCTTGCAGGATCTTGATCAAAGCGTCTTTATCCAGAGAATCTAAAGTTACTACAACAGGCAGACGACCTGCAAATTCAGGGATCAGACCGAATTTCATCAGATCTTCGGGCAAAACCTTTTTAAAGATCGTATCCGCTTTTGCTTCTTCTTTAGTTTTGATGTCGGCACCAAAACCAAGATTCTTTTTGCCGATACGGGCGCCGATAATATTTTCCAGGCCGGCAAAAGCGCCGCCGCAGATAAACAGAATATTGGTTGTATCGATCTGGATAAATTCCTGATGCGGGTGTTTACGTCCGCCCTGCGGCGGAACACTGGCAACAGTTCCTTCCAAAATTTTCAGAAGCGCCTGCTGTACACCTTCACCGGATACATCACGGGTGATGGACGGATTTTCCGATTTACGGGAGATCTTGTCGATCTCGTCGATATAAATGATCCCTCTTTGAGCGCGCTCAATATCAAAATCAGCATTCTGGATCAATTTCAGCAGGATATTCTCGACGTCCTCACCTACATAACCGGCTTCTGTCAAAGCAGTAGCGTCAGCTATTGCAAAGGGCACCTGCAGGATCCTGGCCAGCGTCTGCGCCAGCAGAGTTTTACCGCTGCCGGTAGGCCCCAGCATCAGAATGTTTGATTTTTGCAGTTCTACTTCTTTATCCTGCACAGGATTATTCAGTTCATAGTTGATCCGTTTATAGTGGTTATAAACCGCTACGGCCAAAGTTTTCTTTGCTTCTTCCTGACCGATTACATATTCGTCAAGAATGTTTTTGATCTCTTTCGGCTTCGGCAGTTCGTTCACACTTACAACATCAGCATTTGTTTCCTTCAGGTCTTCAGTCAGCATCTCATTGCAAAGTTCGATACATTCGTCGCAGATATAGACGTTATGACCGGCAATCAGCTTGCGGACCTGACCTTCTCTTTTCCCACAGAAGGAACAGGTTATATTGCTGTCGTTCCCCTCGCCAAAGTTCATATTGTTATCTCCTTAGTCTGCATCATTTTGCTTCTTCAGCTGCCGGCTTACGGGTCACAACTTCGTCAATGAGCCCATAAGCTTTTGCTTCTTCGCTGGTCAGATAATAGTCGCGTTCAGTATCCTGAGCGATTTTTTCTTTAGACTGACCGGTATGTTTGGCTAAAATGCCGTTCATTTCTTCGCGGATACGCAGAATCTCGCGCGCATGAATCTCAATTTCCGTAGCCTGACCCTGTGCTCCGCCCAGAGGCTGATGGATCATCACACGGGAATAGGGAAGCGCATAACGCTTGCCGGGAGTTCCCGCCGCTAAAAGTACGGAAGCCATGCTGGCAGCCATACCCATGCAGATAGTAGAAACATCCGGTTTGATATACTGCATCGTGTCATAAATAGCCAGTCCTGCGCTGACACTGCCGCCCGGGCTGTTGATATAAAGATGGATGTCTTTATTGGGATCTTCGGATTCCAGGAAGAGCAGCTGGGCGATAACGACATTCGCCATCGCGTCGTCGATAGGGCCGGTCACAAATACGATTCTGTCTTTCAATAAGCGGGAATAGATGTCATAAGAGCGCTCACCCCTGCTGGATTGCTCTACAACGATAGGCACATAGTTCATGTCTTACACCCCTTTTCTTTAAGGTTATAATTTTTGATAAAGTCACATCTGCCGCCGAAGCCTGCAGCGTCGGCGGCAAAATGCAATTATTTTGCGTTGTCGATAACAACGTGAGCTGCTTTGCGGCGCAGGATGTTTGCGAGCAGAAGGCCCATGTTGCCGTTGGATTTGATGATATTTTTAACTTCTTCCAAAGTTGCGCCATGCTGAGCTGCAATAGCAGATAATTCGGCATCAACGTCTTCCATGGCTACCTGGATGCCTTCAGCTTTGGCAATAGCGTCCAGAACCAGATCGGTTTTTACGTTTTCAGCAGCGGTAGCGCGCTGGTTTTCACGGATCTTGGCCATGTCCATACCGGTATATTGCATATACATTTCCAAAGTCATTTTACGGCTTTCCAGGCTCATACGCATCTCGTCCACCATCTGGCTGATGCGGTCTTCGATCATGATCTCGGGAACTTCAAATTTGGCATTGGCAACAGCTGCGTCGATCAATGCTTTTTCATACTCTACTTTAGCATTGTTTTCAGCATTTTTCTGCATGCGCTCTTTGTAGGCTGCTTTCAGCTCGGCAACAGTTTTATATTCGCTGTTGGCTGCAACGTATTCATCATTCAGCTCCGGCAGCTCTTTGCGTTTTACATCCTGAACGTTAACTTTGAACACAGCTTCTTTACCGGCCAGCTCTTTTACGAAATAATCTTCAGGGAAAGTTACTTCTACATCAGTAGCGTCGCCTTTTTTAAGGCCTACCAGCTGATCTTCAAAACCGGGGATAAAGGAGTTGGAACCAACTTCCAGAGGATAGCCTTTACCTTCGCCGCCGCTGAAAGCTTCGCCGTCTACAGTGCCGGCAAAGTCGATAATGGCAAAGTCGCCTTTTTCGATGATCGTGCCGTCTTCGGCAACTACCATTTTAGCCTGACGGTTACGCAGTTCTTCTACAGCAGCATCAACGTCGGCATCTTCAACAGCAACTTCTTTTTTTTCTACGGACAGGCCTTTGTAGTCGCCTAATTCCACTTCCGGTTTCAAAGTTACTTTGATGGTCAGTTCCATATCTTTGTTTTCTTCAAAAACGGATTCTTCAACTTTAGGGTCAGAAACGGGGATCAGGCTTTCCTGATCGAGTGCTTTAGTATAGCAATCGTTGGCAACGATTTCAAAAGCTTCCTGTTTAATGGCGTCTTTGCCATAATGCATTTCGATGATATTGCGGGGTGCTTTGCCTTTACGGAAACCGGGGATGTTGACGCTGTTTGCGATCTTGCTTATGGCTTTCTTGAAGCCTTTATTCACTTCCTCAGCAGGTAAAGTAATTTTGAGGGTTGCGTCATTCACAACTCTTTCAACAGATACGTTCATTAAAAAATCCTCCCTTAGGTTTTATATGTGTACAAAATTAACAGCTTGTTCAAGATCAATATCAAAAGATACTGACATAAATCGCTCATAATATCATATCACAAGGATTTAAAGTTGACAAGAAGCAACAAAAAACCCGGCAGTGTTCTGCCGGGTCAATATTCAGATGGAGCGGAAAACGAGATTCGAACTCGCGACCCCCTCCTTGGCAAGGAGGTGCTCTACCACTGAGCTATTTCCGCATCAATTAGCAACAAGATGTATTTTAAAACAGAACGCCATCTTTGTCAACATTTTTTTGAAAAAATTTCCATATTTTTTCACTTTTAAAAAATTCCCAAAACAAGCTGACTGATATTTTTGGAATGATCGGAAACACGTTTCATATTGATCAGTAATTCCAGCATGACAAAACCCGCCACCGGATCGCAGCGTTTTTCATTTAAGCGTACGATATGGTTTTTCCTGATCTCTTTCTGATACTGCTTGACCTGCCGGCAGAGGGCCCAGGCTTCTTCGGCAAGTTTCTTATCGTCCTTTTCCAACGCTTCCAGAGCCTTGCCGCTGGCATCAAGCACCATCTGACCCAGCTGCCGCAGTTCTGCTTTGGCCTCGTCCGAAAATTTGACGTTATCTTCATAGATCATCCGCACTTTTTTCGCCAGGGTCTCACCGTGGTCGCCGATACGCTCGATATCGTTGCAGGCATGCAAAAGGCCTGTATGCCGGGCTGACAGTTCCCTGCTCATCTGCGTTTCACTCATTTGCGTCAGGTATTTGGTAACTTCTTCTTCCAGCGCGTCTATGACCGGCTCATGCTCCAAAACATAGGCGATTTTTTTGCTGTCCATATCTTCCATTGCCGCTATGCTCAGTTCAACATTATGACGGGCCATACTGCCCATGCGTACAACTTCCTTGCCGGCCAGCGTCATGGCGATAGACGGAGTTTTAAGCATATTCACATCCAGATAGATCGGCTTACGCGAAATAACGCCGTCGCTGCCGGGCATCAACCGTTCCACAAGTTTGATAAACGGTGTAGCGAAAGGCAGAAAAATAAGCGTATTAATGATATTGAAGGCTGTATGCGCATTGGCGATCTGACGCGCGATATCGTGCGCAGGCGAAATTTCCAGCACCAGTTTGACAAACAGGCCCATAAAGGTCACAAAGATAATACTGCCGATCAGATTGAACAGCACGTGTGCCAAAGCAACACGTTTAGCAGTAATATTCGCGCGCCACGCTGCCATGATCGCTGTAATGCAGGTGCCGATGTTATCGCCCAGCAGTACGGGGATCGCGCCTTCTAAAGGGATCAGTCCCTGACCCGCCATGGCGATCAGAATACCGATAGTGGCAGAACTGGACTGGATCAGTACCGTCATCACGATACCGACGCCGATACCTAAAATCGGGTTATGCGAGAATTTGCCGATAAAATCGACAAAGCCCTGATATTCACGCAGAGGCAGCACTGCCTGCCCCATCATGCTCATGCCCAGCATCAGGATACCGAAGCCAAGCAGGACCTGCCCCAGATATTTTCCGCGGCGGCGTTTGGCAAGCATCTGCATGGCAAAACCGATCGCTAAAATCAAGGTAACATAATCCGTAAGCTTAAAAGCGATCAGCTGAGCTGTAATCGTAGTACCGATATTAGCGCCCATGACGATGCCAAAAGCCTGCTTCAGCGTCATCAAGCCGGCATTTACCAGCCCGACAGTCATTACTGTTGTAGCGCTGCTGGACTGCAGCACAGCAGTTACTGCGGCACCTAAGGCTACGCCGACGATCAAAACCCCGGTCAGTGCTTCCAGTATCTTCTGCAATTTTTCACCGGCAGCACGCTGCAGGCCATCGCCCATCAATTGCATGCCATATAAAAACAATGCCAGACCACCCAGAAAGCCAAAGAAATATACCATAATTGCCCCCAGTTCTCACCTTTTTATTTTTTCCTTAACTTTTATTATACTAGATTTTACAAGATGCTTACAAGAAAAAAACTTTGCTGAAACAGCTTATTTTGCCGTCCCAGCGGGACTTTTGGCGCAACAATAAAAAAAGTCCCATATCGAAACGATACGGGATAAAAAATCAAGATAACATTTGTATACTCAAGCCTGTCAATCTGACACCACTCAATTCAAATGTCTGATGATCTCCATTATTTCTTCAACCGGCAGCACACTGCCGCCTGACACAACTTTTTCGTCAATAACTAAAGCAGGTAAGGCCATAACTCCATAAGCGACCACGCGCCGCAAATCATTCACACGTTCAAACTCGGCATGACATTTAAGTTTTTTGGCCGCGATGGCTGCATTTTGCAATAACAATTCACATTGTTTTGTCATCGGCCCTAAAACCTTTATATGCATTTACATCACCTTCGCTTTTCTTAGTGCCTTGCTCACACTTATAGGATACCAAAAGCCTTTGTCCTAAGTTAGGCTAAAAAGTGAACTGTTTGTGAATTTTCAGATAATTCTCTGTATTTGTTTGACAGCGCTGCTTTTTGCTTATGCTAAAACTTTATCAGTATGTTCCAGAATATTTTTTTCTGCCGCCAGGGCTTCCTGCTCCAGTGCCGTTATCCGGCCAGCAACTACAGAACAATAATCCCGGTCATTGATCAGGTTAAGATTTATTTTGACATTATAAACCGCACTGCGTACCGCTGCCCTTGCCATCAAAGCGGCTACGGCGGCATCTGTAATCACGGCGGGATTTCCAAGTTCCGCCGCTTCGGCGGCCAGAAGCAAAACTGCCAGAGACTTCTCGCCTATTTTCAGAGGTATCTCAGCCGCCATTTTGGCTGCTTCCTGAATTTTGGCCTGCCGCAGTGCTTTTTCTGCATCTGTTGCTTTGGGCATTTTATAACAGTTCATAAAAGCCTCAAACACACTGGCATCTTCCTGCGCCAGCTGCAACAGCTCCTGCCGCAAATATTCGCTGGCAGCGGCTAATCGCAGCATTTCACTTTCAACGGATAAGAATTTCTCTTTTCCCAAGGTCAGATTGGCCACCATTGAAGCCAGCGCCGCGCTTATGGCTCCACCCAAAGCGGCAGCCCCGCCGCCGCCCGGTACGGGTTCTTTCGAAGCCAGTTTTTCTAAAAATTCCTCACAGCTGAGTTTCATTAAATTATCCATTTCGTACTCCTCAATTTTTTATTTGCAGCCTGTCGTCGGCAGCAGGATAGTTGATAGTTTTGAAGCTGCGCAAGGCAAAAGCAAAGAAAGTATTGGCTTTACCACAGGCCCGCAAATTTTGCGCATTTTTCAGACTGGCGAAGCCGTCGCCGCCGCTGAACATGAAGTCGTTGCTTACTACCTTGTAATATTTTTCATCTGCCAGCACACTGCCGTCGGCTAAAAGAACCCGGCTTATTCTTTGTCCTTCGGGCTTACCGGTGTCGGCAGTGACCTGCAGACCGGAAAAGCGCAGCCTGCTGATATTGGGGTTGCCGATACCATGTTCCAGCACCTGCCGCAGATCGCTGCCTTGAACTTCCGCCACATAAATAGTGCTGTCGAAGGGGAATATCTTTATTAAATCGCGCATCGTTACCGTTCCCACCGGCAGATCAGCACGCACAGCCCCGCCGTTATATAAAGCTGCATCGGCCTTAAAGCCGCTTTTTAAAAGGTCCATAAAATAATCGCCGACCCTGGACTCTCCACTACGGTCATTGGTCAGCAGCTGATCATTCAGCGCCAACACCGCATTATACCGGGCATCTATATCTTTGAAGATCGGAGCCAACAGCTTTTCCATCGCCGCATCCTGGACTTTCGGCAATTGATCCAGCTTATAGACACGTGAGCCAGCAGCAACGACTCTTTTATCCGCCCGCGAATACAGCAGGTGGATGCAGCCCACAGCCTCGCCATAACAGCCTGCCTGTACTATCGGGATCTTATTATACTCACCGCTGACGCATAAGTGGGAATGGCCAGTAATAACGGCATCTACTCCCTGTATTTTTTGCAGCAGCGGTATTATTTCACCCTCTACAGCAGTTTTTTCTCCCTGGCTGCTGCCGATGTGTGTCAGTAAAACAATGATTTGCGCCCCTTTATTTCTCAACTCATCAATATAACTCTGCGCTACCTGTTCCGGCGGCAGAATTTTTACCTTCTGGAGATTAGTCTGCGAGGCTTTGTCCCTTGTTTCCAGGGTAGTAAGCCCAATGATGCCTATCGTCAGGCCCTGTTTCTGCAGCATGGTATAGGGTCGAAAAGGCTCTGCGACTTTATCGCCAGCCGCTGTAAGAATATTCGCTCCCAAAAGGGGAAATTCAGCGGCAGCCGCCTGTTTTTTGATGATCTCCAGCGGATAGTCAAAAATATGATTGCCTGCCGCATTGGCAGCAAAACCCATTTTATTCATTGCTATGACCACCGGCTGCCCCTGATACTCATTGGCATCGATCGTTCCTGAAAACATATCTCCTGCGCCCACAAGCAGCTCTCCCTCAGGATTTTGCTTCATCAGCTCGCTGACAGCGCCTGCTAAAGCGGCCATGCCTGGATCAGCGGCTTCAGCACGCAGATGCCCGTGAAAATCATTGACGCTGTAAATATCTATCTCAACAAATGGTTTTTCTGCCGCATTTACCGCAGCTGTTACCAGCAGCAGTATCGTCAGCACTATCACACCAAAGCTTTTTGACCTTCCCACTCTGCCACCTCCATTTTATCTGACCTGTTTTTATTCGCCGCAGCGCAATATTTTCCCTGCTAAAAAGCACAGAGGCATGCCTCTGTGCTTTTTCCTCAACTCATATTTTGTTTAAATACCGCCGCACCAGAACAGCGGCGGCGTAACCGTCAAGATTTACCGGCGGCACCTGCAGTCCTAACGGCAGCAGCCGGCGCCAGCCATGCGGCGGGTTTTCCTGCCAGTACAGTTTTCTGGCCTCTTCTGTGCTGTAACCTTCTTCTATCATTATGATGCTGCCTGCAGGATTTGCCGCTGACAGCATTTGCCTGATGCTGTCACTTTTGGTACCGTTGCCCAAAATCACCGCAGCCGGAGCAGCCGCCAGGATTTGCGGCAGCAGCTCTGTTAAAGCTGCTGTTGCCAGCACCTCGACCTTTTGGATTTTACCATCAGCCGCTACCCAGGCAAAGCCAGTTTTGGCACTACCGGGGTCAACGCCTAAGTACCATGCTTCATTTGTCGGCATTTTCCACCTCTAACCGCAGCAAAACCGGTCCGGAAGCATTGATATCGCCTTTGGCATAGGCTTTCAGCATGACCTTGCCGCCATACCTGGCCATTTTTTCCCCTGTTTCGACCATTGTTCCCGCATCCATATTACCGACTTTACCTGTCAAAGGATCGGGTATAACGCCGGCAGCAACGGCGACACGATTGATATCGGACAAGAAGCCCAATATCTCACCGTTCATACTGCTTGCGCTTTGGGTAAGATCTATTTCCTTGCTGAAGATCAACTCATTATTTTTGTAAATGCGGTTGTCTGATGCCAGTTCCAGCGTACAGACAGCCGGTTCACCGGCAATAATGTTGGCGACAGTCCTTACTCTGACAAAAACATTCCCCTGCGCAGCCTGGATACGGGCCAGGGCTTCTTCAATGACCTCGTTGGGCATCCAGATCGCCTGTACCGGTTCTTTGGCTTCTACGCCCATACGATGCAGCGTCACTTCATTAGCCGTAGCTAAAAACAGCTGCATTTGACGGTTGTTTTCCTCATTATTCAACCCGCCTCGCAGCACTCCAGCATACACCACTTCGCCGCTGCGGAAAATGACCTGCCCTTCACGAATAGCTAAAATACCGCGCCGCAGCCGTTCTGTCATCTGTTCCAGATTAGTTACTTCGCCTTCAAGCGACTGTTTAGCCTGCGATAATTCACCCACAGCAGTCTGTGCCTGCTGCAGCTGTCCTTTGGCCTGCTCATAATTCTGCCGCGCAGCAACTAATTGATTCTCGATCACTGCTTTTTCTGCCGCACTGGCTTTTATCTGCTGATCCAAATCCCGAATAGCTTTATTTTTATCAGCAACATCAGCCTGTGCTTTTTCCAGCGCCACAGCGGCCTGTTCTTTTTCCTGGTTTAAAGCCGCTAATTCATTCTGCAATTTTTCCATACCAAACATTGCCGTTCTGGCACTATCAGAAGCAATCGCCATCGTTACCAAAGTAATGGAGGCGATCAATATTCCGGTTATAACAGTCATCAGCACCGAAGTATGATAAGGCCGCAAGCCGAAAACTGAAAGCTTCTTCTTGCCGATCTTGCTTCCCAGCTTATCACCGATAAACGCGATCAAACCGCCAACTACCGCCAGAATCAAAATCAACCGTAAACCGAACATGAACACACCTCCTTTATGCTAAACTTTGTCAGGCATTTTTCTTTCTCAGCAAATATACACCGGCCCCCAGACAAATCAGGTTCGGGATAATACACGCCAGCAGCGGGTTCATTGCTCCGCCTTTACCAAGACCTGTGGTAAGAGTCATTATCGCATAATAAATGAAAATGACGATAATACTGATACCAAGACCAATCGAGGAACTTGTTCTTTGCTTCTGCGTCCCCAAAGGCGCGCCGATCATTGCAAAAAAGAAGCTGGCTAAGGGAATCGAAACACGCATATAGATCTCGCACCACTGACGGGAAGTAGGCTGGTGCTGCCTTTCCAAAACAGAAATATACTCGCGTAATTCCCTCAGAGTCATTTCCTCAGGTTCTTTCTGTTCCCAGGAGATCTCCCGCGGCGTTACGTCCAGCGGAATGATCTGTTCTGTAAATTTAGCGCTGCTTTTGATACCTTCCGCTTCATTCATTGTATAAACCGTACCATCTTCCAGACGCCAGGAACCGTTTTCCCAGTAGGCCTGTTTGGCTGTCTGGATCCTCGCCAGATGGGATTTTTCAAACTCTTCGATCGTAATATTTTCCATCAGGCCTTTTGCTTCATCAAACCTGCGGGCATAGGTGATCCTCTGGGTACTGCCGCTTAAGGTTTTGATGATGACATGGTCCTGCGTTCGCGGTTTGGTATTTTTTTTGATCTCATATTCCAGAATCCTGCCATATTGCACTTTCGCTGCCGGCACAACTTTTTCCGCCCAGATAACGGAAAACATACTGACAACAAAAGCTACGATCAATACCGGTGCAACAATGCGGTAATAGCTGATCCCGCCTGATTTCATCGCGACGATCTCGCTGCTGCCTGACAATTTACCGAAAGCCATCAGCGACGCCAACAGCATCGACATCGGGAAGGTATAATTTACGACTTCAGGCAGGCTATACATAAACAGTCTGGCAATAGTCTCTCCTGAGGCTCCGTATTTAGTCATGTACTGCGTCAGCTTAAACAGCATGGAGCTGGCAATAAAAATGCTGGAAAACGAAGCGATACCAAAAATAAAAGGATACAGTAATTCACTTAAGACATAACGATCCAGTAAGCGTAAACGCATTCTTCTTCCTCCTACATGCTAAAGTTTTCGCCAAGATAATATTTACGTGCCGTTGGATCGTTAGCGATAGTTTCGCTGTCACCATGAATCAAAATTTCACCGTTGGCTAAGATATATGCTTTATCGACTATACTTAAAGTTTCCCGCACATTATGGTCTGTTATCAGAATACCGATGCCGCGATTGGCTAAATGGGCGATCATACCCTGAATATCCGCTACCGCAATCGGATCGATACCGGCAAAGGGTTCGTCCAACAGGATAAAGGCCGGATCAGTAGCCAAAGCGCGGGCTATTTCAACACGCCTGCGTTCACCGCCGGAAAGCTCTGTGCCTTTATTTTTCCTTATGTGATCGATATGGAATTCTTCGATCAGGGAATTCATTTTGGCCAGCCGTTCTTCTTCTGACAAGGCCGTCGTTTCCAAAATAGCCAGGATATTTTCCTCAACTGTCATTTTACGAAAAATCGAAGCTTCCTGAGGCAGATAGCCAATCCCTGCCCGGGCACGCTCATACATGGCCAGAGCTGAAATATCCCGGCCTTCCAGCGTCACGACACCTTCGTCAGGCCGTTCGATACCAACGATCATATAGAAGGTCGTTGTTTTACCGGCGCCGTTAGGTCCGAGCAGGCCAACAACTTTACCCTGCTCAACCTTGATGCTGACACGATTAACAACGCGCCGCCCCGAATATTCTTTTACAAGATCTTTTGTTTCTATAATCACTAGGCGACCTCCGCCGATACTTTGGCAGCCGGCAGTGCCGCATTTTCTTCTGTAGCTGATGTTCCCGGAGTCTGAGCCGGTTTGGGGATATAAACTATTTTCACATTGCCGGCAGCTTCCGCTTTATTAGAAGTATTGTTCAAACGCAGACGGTTGCCTTCTACGGTATTGCCATCCTGGGTAGCCTTGGCATTGCCGATCAATTCGATATAACCGCTGTTGTTGGTTTCATAAACAGCGGTATCAGCAGAAGCAGTCAGATCACGCGGCGGGCTGGAAATCTCGACACCGCCGGTAGCATTAGCCACCCCTGTTTTACCATCATAAGTAATTTTCACAGCGTCTAAGACACTGCCATCAGTCATGGATAAACGGGCCCAACTGCCGATAGTCTCGGCATATTCGCGATTCTTATAATAATCAACGCGTTCAGAAGCTAAAGTTTTATCACCTTTAGTCAAACGTGCGTCACCTATTGCCGAAGAATAATCTTCGTTATGCATTACAAATGTATCGCAAACAACATGTGAATCATCACGATCGGCAACTACGCCGCCTGTCAGTCTGCCTGATTTTGTTTTGCTGTTGAACTCGGCGTCAGCAGCAGTCGCAGTACCGCCATCCTGCTGCAGGACTACGTTGCCCTTGGCAGTACCGTTGCCGGACTGCATATCATATTCGATCGTGTCAGCCTTGACGCTGAAATTTGAGGCCTGAGCATGCGCAGTACCAAACATACCTGCCATAAAAAATATCCCCAGCATCATAACGAAGGTCATTTTTAATTTATTCACTATAATCGCCGCCTTTCTGAACTTCCGCATTGCCCTCTAATTTCAATTTTTCGAATGCACTGCTGGTAATAGCTTTATCGCCAGTCGCTAAAGTATCGTCTTTCAGCAGCCGTACATTGCCCGAAGCCGTGATAATATCTTCAGTCTGCTGCCAGCGTACGCTTTCAGCCGTCAGCTTGCCGCCGCTCGATAACACAGCTACCACCTTATTGTTCAGCTCAAAATCCTTGGCTTCATTTTTTACCCTGCCGCCGCCGGCAACAACCTCTAAAACGCTGCCGTCCTCACGGTAAATTTTCCCTTTGACTCCTTTTAAGACGGCCTCGCCGCTGCTTTTGATCTGTTCCACTTCTTCAACAGTAAATTCCCAAACTTTCTTACCGTCTACCTCTCTGGCAAGAGTGGTATTTCTGACTTTTGCATTGGCTCCGGCAGTTTCTTTCTGGACCGGATCATTGGAAGGAGCCTCGCCGCCGAGCATCAGCCAGGCAATAATAACGCCGGCGATAACTATCGCGCCTACGATCATCTGGAAGCCTTTATTCCTTAACATGCTCCTGCTCCTTTCCTGCAGGCGTATAGGGTGTGTTCCAGCGATGCTGGAACCACAGCCAGTTATCAGGGTATTCTCTGATAACCTCTTCTACAATCCTGGTCATTTCTAATGTAACGCGATAGTCATCCATTTGTCTATCGCCGGTATCTTCATAGTAAATAGGATCTTTGACAAGCGCCTGATGCCCATAATAGCCTTCCTTACGGACAATAAAGATGGGTATGATGGGGGCCTTGAACTTTCTGGCAAAATATGCGGGTCCGGAAGGCGTTGCTGCCATTTTTCCAAAAAACGGTACGAAAATACCGTCGTAACCACCATCCTGATCTGCGATCAAGCCCAGCATCCGGCCTTTTTTCATAGCTCTGGCGCAGCCAAGGATCTCACTTGTACCACGCGAGAATATTTCCTGACCAACGCTTTTACGCAGTTCGTTCATAAAATCGCTGTAAACTCTGTTCGGCTGCGGTTTCTCGACCGCGCTGATGGGAAAGCCATATAGGGATAAGGCTGCTCCCAGCCATTCCCAATTATCCATATGGCAGGCCAGCATCACAACTCCATGCCCTTCGTTCAGTGCTTCCCACAAAACATCCGGGCGGTCAAAGGTGACCAGACCACGGATATTATCTTTATTGAGTGCAGGCATATACATTATTTCCATAAATGTTATGCCCAATTTCACAAATAAAGACTTGATCGTGCGTTCGGCTTCCGCATCAGAATAGCCAAGCCGTTCCTTGATGGTTGCTTCCGCACGGAGTCTCTGTTTTTTTGCAATTTTATGATAAAGGTGCCCTATGCCGATACCAATATTTACTACCAGCTTATAAGGCAGCCATGAAACCAGTGTACTGATCGTTTTCAGTAAATAGTAAAGCCACATTATTGAGCGTCTCCCTGTCCTTCTTGTAAATAACTGTTTACAATTTTCTCCCAATCACCACGGGCGCTTAAAATCAGTTCTGCGATTTGACGAACTGCGCCGCAGCCGCCATTTTTTTCAGCAACGAAATGACATACCCGTTTTACCTCTGCCACCGCGTCTGCCGGGGCACAGGCCAGACCAACCTGCGTCAGCACAGGCAGATCATTCAGATCGTCCCCGATATAGGCAGTTTCATCTAAAGATAAATTATATTTCTGCAGCAGCTGTGCCAAAGCCACTCTTTTGTCTTTGACATTTTCACAAACTTCGACAATCCCCAGTTCGCTGGCACGCCGGCGGATAATGGGACTGCAGCGGCCAGTAATGATCGCCACCAGCAGACCGCATCTTACAGCACAGCTGATCCCCATGCCGTCTTTGGCATTAAAGCTTTTAAAAAGCTCCTGCTCCGCATCAAGATAAATCGAACCGTCCGTCATAACGCCATCGACATCCAGAACCAACAATTTAATTGCCTGAGCAGCTTTTTCTACGTTCTTCATTATACCACACCCTGACGTACTAAGTCAGTCATATGCAGCAAACCAATAACATGACGTTCTCCATCGATAACCGGCAGTACAGTGATCGGTTTGGGACTGTTGCTTTCCATCAGGTGCAGCGCCTGGGCTGCCAGTTTCTCTTTCGTAATAGTTTTGGGAGCTTTAGTCATCAATTCGGTTACCGGGCGCTGCAGGAAATCGATCCCCTTGCTCAGACCACGGCGAATATCTCCATCAGTCAGAACACCAATCATAATTTCATTATCATCGACTACGGAAACAGCACCCAGTCCTTTATCGGTAATCACAAATAAAGCATCCTGCACCGTTGTCGCTCCATTAACTATAGGATTATCAGCACCGCTGTGCATAATATCCTCGACAGTCAGCAGCAGCTTGCGTCCCAAAGAACCACCCGGATGGAAAACGGCAAACTGGCTGGCGGTAAATTTACGTCTGGAAAGCAGAGCCAGAGCAAGCGCATCGCCATACGCCAAAGCAGCGGTAGTACTGGAAGTAGGCGCCAGCCCCAGGGGGCAGGCTTCCTGCGAAACACCGACATTTAAGGTGATATCAGAATTTCTTGCCAAAGCGGAATCAGCATTACCGACCATTGCGATCAATTTTGCCCCAATACGCCTTAAGGAAGGTAATATATGCAGTACTTCGCCTGTTTCGCCGCTGTTAGATAATGCGATCACAACGTCACTTTCCGTTACCATACCCAAATCGCCATGAATACCTTCGGCAGGATGCAGATAAAACGAAGGTGTACCAGTGCTGGCAAACGTAGCAGCCATTTTCCGCCCAATGATCCCTGATTTACCCATACCGGTAATAACGACCCGGCCCGGGCACTCTAAAATCATCGTCACCGCTGCTGAAAAATGTTCGTCCACACGAGGCACAAGCTCTAAAATAGCCTCCGCTTCCATTTTCAAAGTATTGCGCGCCTGTTCCAACATTTGTTCCATGCTCCAACTCCCTCTCGTCAGCCAGATTTAACCGCGAACTATTTTATCAATAGCTAAAACATCTGTTAAAAGTTTTTCCAACTTGTCCAGACGCACCATGTTCGGCCCGTCAGACAACGCTTCCGCCGGATTGTCATGTACCTCAAGGAAAAGAGCGTCAATGCCTACAGCGGCAGCTGCTCTGGCCATATGCGGCACATATTGGCTCTGCCCGCCGGAAGTAGTTCCCTGTCCACCGGGGATCTGCACACTGTGAGTAGCGTCCATCACTACCGGATAACCAAGCTCGCGCATAATGGCCAAGCTGCGCATATCAGTGACCAACGCGTTATAGCCAAAGCTGGCTCCGCGTTCAGTAAGCATAATATTATGGTTACCTGCCTCTTCAGCCTTTTTGACTACATTTTTCATATCCCAGGGAGCCAGAAACTGACCCTTCTTAATATTCACTACGCGTCCTGTTTTGGCCGCTTCATAAACTAAGTCTGTCTGCCGGCAAAGAAAGGCCGGTATTTGCAAAATATCTAAAACCTCGGCGGCTTTTTCCACCTGGATCGTTTCATGGATGTCGCTGACCACAGGAACACCCAGATCTTTTTTGATCTGCGCTAAGATCTTCAGGCCCTCTTCCAGCCCCGGGCCGCGGAAAGAACCGTAAGAAGAACGGTTTGCTTTGTCATAAGAGGCTTTGAAAACATAGGGTATACCTAATTTATCGGCAATTTTCTTCACAGTCTGACCGATCATCAGGCTGTGTTCATAACCTTCCAGAACACAGGGGCCTGCCATCAGCAGCAGCGGCTGACCCTGTCCCACTTCATAGTTACCAACTTTTACAATATTCATGTCCAACCTCCTTATGGATACGGCTGCTATTTACTCAACAGCTCGTTTACCGCTGCCAGATCCTCAGGAGTATCAACTCCGATACCCTGAAAATCACTTTCCAGCACTTTTATTTTATAGCCATTTTCCAGCACTCTCAGCTGTTCCAGGCTTTCTGTCTTTTCTAATTCGGTAGGCGCCAAAGCAGCGTATTGCAGAAGAAAATCCCGTCTGTACGCATAGATACCGACGTGCTTATACACCTTATACTGTTCAGTTTTATTGCGCGGATAGGGCAGTAAGCTACGCGAAAAATAAAGAGCATAGCCATTATTATCGGTAACTACCTTAACTGCGGCCGGATTATTATAGTCTTCCTCCTGCATCAGAACCTTCATCGTTGCCATTTTTAAATCAGCTTCATTCTCAAAGGCTTTAGCCAGGCGGTCGATGATTTCCGGCGGGATCATCGGTTCATCGCCCTGCACATTGACGATAACGTCAACATCGGGGAAATTCAACGCAACTTCTGCCAGACGGTCAGTACCGCTGGGATGATCCGGCGAGGTCATAATTGCCTTACCGCCAAACCCCTGCACAGCTTCAAAAACTTTTTCGTTATCAGTAGCTACGATAACATCATCAGGCAGTTCTGCTTCGCAGGCTTTCATATAAACATGCTGGATCATGGGCTTGCCTGCGATAAGTGCCAAAGGTTTACCCGGCAGTCTTGTTGACGCATAACGTGCCGGTATCACACATAAAACTTTCATTACTTCTTCGTCTCCTTCTGAATGGCGTTCAGAATCGTCTGTTCAAATACTTCGCGTCCTTCAGTGATTTTTATGTCCATATTTAAAATATACAATGGCATTTCCCTGTTAAAATAAATAAATTCCGTTGGTATTTTAACAGCGTCCTTGCCCGTCGTCACCATAGCCACAACTTCCTTGCTGATGGCTCTTTCGCTGATGTACTGCATTTCCAGCATCCCATAATCATGATGGTCAGGATAGCGGATGGCTTCAACTATCTCGATACCGATACAGGCCAGCGTCTGTTCAAACGAAGACGGATTACCAATAGCCGAAAAAACCATAACTTTTTTACCCTGCAGTTCTGAAAGCTCTTTGGCATTCTCATGGATGCCCTTGTACCAGTCAGCGATCTCCACAAAATTCTTCGGATTATGGATACTTTCAATGATCGGCGCCTGCCCGTTATATTTGTTTAACGTGGCCCGCAGTTCCTGCCTGCTGAACTGAGAGCTTTGATCCGTTTTAGTCAGCAGAAACAACCCCGCCCTGTCCAAATGAGTCAGCGGCTCGCGCAAAGTACCGCGCGGCAACAGACAGCCATTGCCGAACATATTGAAGGTGTCTACCAAAACCACATCCAGATCACGATGCAGATGCCAGTGCTGATAGCCGTCATCCATGATAATAACTTCGGCGTTCATTTTATCCACGGCAAACTGCCCGGTCAACGCCCGGTTCTTACCAATGATTACCGGCACGCCCGGCAGAGTTTTAGCCATCAAATAAGCTTCGTCACCGGCTTCATAGGCAGTCATAAAAATTTTCTTGCCGTCGCTGACGACGCCCATTTCCTGATCCCAATGTGAACGATAGCCACGATTGAGGATCACGACGCGATAGCCCATATTTTTAATAATAACGGCAACCTTCTGCGCGGTAGGTGTTTTACCAGTACCGCCGACAGTGATGTTACCTATAGAAATAACGCAGCAATCCAGTTTTTTCTGTTTCAGGATCCCAGATTTATAAAAGTCCAATTTACAGCAAACACCAAACTCGTACAAGTACGAGAACATTCTTAAGATCCCCAGCAAGATCCAGCCAAAAAAGGGAGTATTTGGCCCGTGGGCCAGCTGATACAGATACTGGATAACGGCATCACCATGACGCAGACGGCCGCCGCCTTCGTCGTGCAGGTTCCTGATATTGGTAGGATAGGAGACTTCGACCTTGCTGTCTACAGTAGTCAAGGTCAGCAGGTCCTGCAAATATTCAATGCTGCGCACTGCCGCGCCGCGATTTTCCCGGATGACCTGCAAAGAAGCTGCCCCCATTTGCAGACGCTTCTCATCATTGCCAACTATATCGAAAATTTCTTTCGTCAGTTCCGCGCTGTTATTGATCATTTTACAAGCGCCAAGTTTACTCAGCAAAGCATAGGAATCTTTAAAGTTCTGCATATTCGGCCCAACCAAAATCGGTTTGGCATGTGCTGCCGGCTCCAAAACGTTATGGCCGCCGTGTTTGATCAGTGAGCCGCCGACAAAAACCACATCGCCGACAGAATAAATACGCCCAAGCTCACCAATAGTATCTATCAGCAATACAGGGTATTCAGGACGCTTGCCCTGCATTTCCAAAAGTTTTGACCTGAGGCCCGATTCCCAGTGATACTGCCTGGCCAACTTGCTGATCTCGTCAGCCCGTCCTGTTTTACGAGGCGCAATGACCAGACGCGCTTGGGGATAACTTTTAATGATTTCCTGAAAAACATCAAACAATGCTTTTTCTTCGGTTGGATGTGTCGATCCGGCCACAATTACGGGATAGGCATTTTCAATGCCCAGCTCTTTTTTATAATTATCCAGATCCTCCGGCGTAACTTCAGCATAAGTCTGATCGAATTTCGTATTGCCGGTAACATAAATTTTCTTGGGATCGGCACCTAAATGGCTGATATAATCCGCATCGATACTCGACTGCATACAAAATCTGCTCACTGTATCCAGCATATCATCCCAAATACCATACAAATAACGGTAGGTTTTAACAGATTTCTCGGAAATACGGCCGTTGACCATCATTACGGGGATATTGCGTTCACGGATAGCCCTGAAAAAATTAGGCCATAACTCAGTTTCTACCGGCATAAAAATCCGCGGCTGAATCCGTTTAACAAATGACTCGGAAACAAACGGCAGATCAAGCGGGAAATAAATAATGGCATCCGCTTCCTTGA
Source organism: uncultured Phascolarctobacterium sp. (assembly GCA_900545535.1). Lineage (GTDB taxonomy): Bacteria > Bacillota > Negativicutes > Acidaminococcales > Acidaminococcaceae > Phascolarctobacterium. Next base: position 51,547 of record UQZN01000005.1, on the reverse strand, counting down.
TGATCTGCTTCGCCATATTATACCCGCCTACAGTAACTGCGGAAACGAGAATCGGCGAATCCGGATAAGCCTTGCGAATTTCTTTGACCAACGGGCTCGTAGCAACAATTTCACCTACTGAAGCGCCGTGGATCCAGATACAGTCGCGCTGTGCCACTGACTCTATCTCTTCATCACGAATGCCGCCCAGACTCTGCCGCATTCTTGTAGTAAAACCAGCTTCACAGATGCAACGATAGATAAAGTAAGGCAGTACGAATAAGCAGCAAACGCACACCACCAAAACATTATAAATAATATACATTCTTTAACCTCACTTCGCTTCTTTGTTGCGATACTGAATTTTATACAAATGTGCGTACAGACCATCCAGGGCTATAAGCTCATCGTGTGTTCCTGCTTCAACCAGACAGCCTTTTTCCAGCACTAAGATTTTATCGGCATTTTTAATCGTCGACAGCCTGTGAGCTATGACAAAAGAAGTCCTGCCGACCATCAATCTATCCAAGGCTTCCTGCACGATCCTCTCACTCTCTGTATCCAGAGCGGAAGTAGCTTCATCCAGGATCAAAATGCGTGGATTTTTCAATATTGCCCGGGCAATAGCGATCCTCTGCCGCTGCCCGCCGGAAAGATTCACACCGCGGTCGCCCAGCTTCGTTGCATAACCGTCTGACAGCTGCATGATAAAGTCATGGGCATTAGCTGCTTTGGCTGCAGTCTCGATTTCTTCCCGAGTCGCGTCCAGCCGGCCGTAAAGAATATTATCATAAACGGAGCCATTGAAAAGCATCGTTTCCTGAGGGACGATACCGACCTGTTCCCGCAAAGAATTTAAGGTTACCTCGCGCACGCTGTAGCCATCAATTTTGATATCGCCTTTATTAACATCATAAAAACGCGGCAGCAAATTGGCAATAGTCGATTTGCCGGCGCCGGAAGGACCAACGATAGCAATTACTTCGCCCGGGGCTACAGTAAAAGAAAGATCCTTGATTACATCACCTTTCTCGTTATAGGCAAAAGTAACATTTTGGAATTCAACTTTGCCCTGAACCTGCGGCAGAAGCCTGGCATTGTTTGCTTCAACAATTTCTTCCGGCATATCAATGATCATGAATACCCGCTGCGCTGCGGCTAAAGCTTTTTGAATATTGCCAATGACTCTGGTCAGCCGTTTGATCGGATTGGAAATATTAACGGCGTAAGTAAGGAACGCTACCAGCGAACCTGCTGTGATCGTACCGTTGATGACGTTATTGCCACCGTACCAGATGATCATCGTCACGCCAATAGCGGCTACAAGTTCAACGACAGGCGTTAAAGTTGCCATCAGCTGTGCGTTTTTCATATTGGCCCGGAAATTAGCTTTGTTTTCCACATCAAAGCGATCAACCTCATAGTCTTCCCTGACAAATGATTTGATAACTCTGGCAGATGCTACCGACTCCTGCAGGACAGAAGTAATATCCGCAGTACATTCCTGGATCCTCCCGCCTGTTTTACGGATTTTTTTACCAAAAAATTCCATAAACCACAGCACCGGTGGGAAGGTACAGACCGTAAAAAGCGTCAGACGCCAGTCAAGATAGATCATGGCCACTACAGAACCAATCAAAATAAAGCCTTCGGTAATCATTTCAATGGTATTTTCGACCATAGCTGATTGCAATGCGTTGACGTCGTTGGTAACATAACTCATGATCGTACCGGTTTTATTTTTATCATAAAAAGATACACTGAGCCGCTGCAGCTTTTTAAAAACCGCCGCCCGAATATCAATAATTACTCTTTGTCCAACATAGCTCATCAGATAATTTTGCCCGTACCAAAATAACCCGCGCACAATAAAAATGGCAATGATACTTGCAGCGATCCAGTTCAGCAGCGCGCCGTTCTTATCGGCCAGTACCTGATCGATCATCTCTTTAATGATCCAGGGGATATACAGATTACCGGCCGCCGCCATGATCGTACAAAACATGGCAAAAAGCAATCTATTCATATATGGTTTTATATAACCTAAAATCCGCAAATATAGTGTCATTATTTCTCCTCAGCAATACGCAGAACCAGTTCTGCAACTCTATGTACAGCCCCGGAAGCTCCCAGGCGCTCTTTGACATATGCCAGATCTTTTTTCATCTGTGCGTTCCGTTCCGGCTCCAGTAGTTTCAACGCCTCCTGCTGTAAACGCTCCGGCGTAAAATCCTCCTGCAGCAGCTCGGGCAGGATATGTCTGCCCGCAACAATATTGGGCAAACCAATGTCCGGTATATTGATCACTCTGCGGGCAATAAACGCAGTGATCGGCGACGTTTTATAAACGATCACCGAACCCAAACCGCACAGAGCCGCTTCCAAAGTTACAGTACCGCTGGTTGCCAGTGCCAGGTCAGCACTGAACATCACATCATAATTGTCGCCTTCTATTATTTTTACCGGCACACCCGCGGCTTTTACCATATTTTCCAGCATCTCTAACGGAATTGTTTTAGCCCTGGGCATTGTAAAATCGGTGTCCGGCCGCTTCTCTAAAATCAATTTAGCAGCCTGCAGCATCGTTGGCAGCATTTTTTGTATTTCCATCAGACGGCTTCCCGGAATCAATAAAATCAGATCACGTCCAGCTTGCTTCCCAGCTTTTTCCCAGGCGGCCGCCTGAGTCAGATGCGGTTTCACTATATCTACAAGCGGATGCCCTACAAACTCCGTATCCGCTCCGGCTGCTTTATAAACTTCATACTCAAAAGGAAAAATCGCCGCCACCTTGTTGACGATCTGTGCAACACTTTTTGCGCGGCTTTTGTGCCAGGCCCAGGCCGAAGGGCTGATATACGAAACGACAGGAATGCCCATCGATTTCGCAAGTTTGGCCAGACGCATATTAAACCCCGGATAATCTACAACTACCAGGCAGTCAGGCCTGCGTTCTTCCATTACTTTCGCAAAAGCATTCTTCAATTTAAACAAGGCCGGTAATTTGCAAATTATTTCCGCAAAGCCCATGACGCCATGTTCCTTAATGTCAAATAACACTTCGCCGCCGGCTTCACGCAGGCAATCGCCGCCCATCCCGAAAACTTCAGTCTCAGGAGCAATTTTTTTCAATTCTCTTGTCACTGCCGCAGCATGAATATCTCCCGAAGCTTCTCCGGCAGAAATAAGTATTCTGACCATAAGTGCTCCCTTCCTGCTATCAAAAATATGAAAAAAAGTTTTATCGTTCTTATTTTATTACATAACAATTCATTTTATATTATAACACAAAAACAGACTGAACGTATCGCTCAGCCTGCATAATTAGCAATTATTTTTCATTTATCTGGCCACAATAGTAATATCATGCGCATCTGCCAGCGCCAGAGTTTTTTCTTTTTCTACAAGCAAGGTCCTGCCGGCTTCTATCACTAAGCCTGTCGCCCCTGCAGCGATCATCGACTCCAGAGTTTTCGTACCAACGCTGGGCATATCGAATCTGTTATCCTGCGCCGGCTTGGCAGTTTTGGCAACAATAACGCCCTTACCAAGCGTTCCGCCACGCAAAATACAGGCATCAGTTCCTTCAATAGCTTCAACCGCCATTAAAGCGCGATCTTTTACTACTACTGTCTGCCCAATATCCAAACGTCCTATTTCCCTGGCCATGGCAAAACCAAACTCCATATCGGCCAATTCCGCTTCCGTAGGCTGCCTTTTGGTCAAAACACCGGCGGCAGGAAGCAGCGGCTGGATCAAAAGCGTTTGATCAAGGACTTTGATCCCTTCGCCTTCCAGTTCTTTGACAATGGCGTTCATAATGGTATCGTCTTTCCTGTCAGGCACAGAAGCCAGGATCTTGATGGCTCTGAGATCAGGAACAACGGCTCCGGCTTTATATAAAAGCTCTTTGGTGACTTTGCCTATCATCGTCACAGCTTTTACATCATTTTTCTTTAAAGTACTGATGATCTTCCCGATTTTTCCTATATGGATATCATAATAAGCATCAACAGCTTCGGACAGCTCCGGATCTATATCTGGAACAACTCCGACAGCGACAACTCTATAGCCCATGGCTTTGGCCGATAAAGCTACGTCCACCGGCAAATGGCCGATGCCTGACAATAAGCCTAAAGTCTCCACCAGGTCACCACCTTAATCTCTGCGGGTACGAATAATACCGCGTTCTACATTACGCAAAAAACGCATTAAATGCTCAACAGGCTCACTGCTGTCCAGCTCCTGTTCCATTGTCGCCACAGCCTCCTGCAAAGGCAGACCGGATCTGTATAAAATCCGGAAAGCTTTTTTCAGCTGACTGCGGATATCCTGAGGCATCCCCGCTCTGGCAAGACCCACGCTGTTCAATCCCGATACAAAAGCAGGGTCGCCTGCAACGATCATAAACGGCGGAACATCCTGGGCAACACGTGCCATCCCACCGATCATAGCATTACGGCCGATCTTGCAGAATTGGTGTACTGCCGACAAACCGCCGATAACAGCTCTGTCTTCCACGATGACATGTCCAGCCAGCGTTGCCACATTAGACATAATAACATTATTGCCTACGATGCAGTTATGGGCGACATGCGTATAAGCCATCATCAGGATATTATTCCCAATAATAGTTTTGTTGCCTTCGCCGGTAGCTCTGTTGACGGTAGTGCATTCACGGAAAACACAGCCATCGCCGATAACAGTGGAAGTCTTTTCATCTTCAAATTTTAAATCCTGCGGTTCAGCACCAATAGAACACCCGGGGAAAAATTTACAATTTTTCCCGACTGTAGTATATTTATGGATCACCGCATGAGCTCCTATTTTACAATTATCGCCGATGACTACGTCTTCGTCGATAACGGCATAAGGGCCTATTTCAACATTCTTTCCTAAAACAGCATTGGGATGGATGATTGCTGTTTCGTGAATCTTAGGCATAGGAATAACAACCGAACTCATTTCCTTCACTCCTCAATTTTAATCAGACAATTAAACAGCTTATACTATATTACCTATACTCTTCCAAAGCCCTTATTTTTTCGCACGCTGAATTCGGTTGTTTTAACTGATTACGTGCAAAAAACTTCCTATTTCATCATTTTACTGCAAAAATCGACCCCTTTCCATTAATCAGGAATTTTTAGGATCCATAATCGCAAAGGTGCAATCACACTCACAGGATACCTGGCCATCGACTTTGCCTTCGCAGTGAATAACCCCCATATTCCCGCGTATCTTTACCACTTCTGCCGTAGTGATAACCTGATCCCCAGGTACTACCTGACGGCGAAAACGTACATTATCAATTTTACCAAAAACCGCAATTTTGCCGCGGTTTTCTTCCGGGTACAGCATTGCTACACCGCCGACCTGAGCCATAGCTTCGATCAAAAGTACGCCGGGCATGATCGGTTCGCCGGGAAAATGCCCTAAGAACTGCAGCTCGTTCATGGTAATATTTTTGACACCGACGGCTCTTTTCATCGGTTCCAAATCCAGAATACGGTCTACCAGGAGCATTGGGTAACGATGCGGAATAATTTTTTGAATTTCGATAGCATCTAAAGTAATCATCATTTCTCCTCCTCGATTCTATAGGCTTGAATTTGCTTTGCCAAACAAGAATTAAAAGCATGTCCTGATTTTACGGCAATTATATGGCCACGGAGATGACCTAACAGATACAGATCCCCGATCACATCTAAAATCTTATGTCTGATCAGTTCATTGTCAAACCTTGTTTCCGACAAAATTTTATCATCATCAAAAATAACGACATTGTCAATACTGCCGCCAAGTCCCAGGCCCATCTGCTGCATCTGCTTGATCTCACTCATAAAGCCGACCGTTCTGGCTGCAGCTATCTCCTGCAGGAAGGACTCTTCCGTCAGCTCAATATCAAAATACTGTGTACCCAAAGCAGGATGCGCATTGACTGATACAAAAGAAATCCTGTAACCAGCATACGGCTGGATCGTGATATATTTATCACCTTCATAAACAGAAAACGCCCTGTCGACAGCATAAATCTTTCTTGGCTTAGCTTGCTCTCTTCTCCCCGCCTGTGAAATCAGCTCGCAAAATACCGCGGCGCTGCCGTCGGTTACCGGAGGTTCCGGGGCTGACATTTCGATCCGGCAGTTGTCGATGCCCATCATTGAAAGCGCCGCCATTAAATGTTCTACTGTAAAGACCTCTGTTCCGTTCTCACTGATGGTAGTAGCCTTAACCGTAGAACTTACATTCTCTGCTAAGGCCTGTATTTCAGGCTGCCCAGGCAGATCTGTACGTACAAAAACAACACCTGTATCCTCTTTGCCGGGCAATAATTTTATTGCAACTTCTTTGCCTGAGTGCAGACCTATGCCAGAATAGGCAATAGGTGCCGCCAGCGTTTGCTGCATTATTTCTTTCAAATCTTCCGCCTGCCCTTCCGATTATTTTTTAGCCGCAAATCTCTCGCGTCCGTCTTTCCAACGGTCATGTACCCAAAACCACATCGCCGGGTCACTGATAATCTCATGCTCTAAAATAACGATCAGCTCCCGTGTCACATCATAAAAATCCTGCTGCTTATTCTTACTTTTCGATGTATAGAGCGGTGGATGTATTTTAGCAGTACAGGTACCGTCTTCGTTGTTATGCATAAAAACTGGCAGGATGGGCGAACCGTAAAGCCGGGAGAGCGCCGCAGCGCCTAATGGCGTTATTGACTTTTTGCCAAAAAGATCCAGCTCTACACCATCATCATTGGTATCCTGATCATACAGCACACCCAGCAGCTTTTTCTCCTTCAGAATCCTGCTGATCGCCAATAAGCCATGTCCACCGCGATTATAGGCAACTTTTTGCCCCACCATTTCGCGATATTCATTGATAAAACGGTCCATATATTTATTATTCTGCTTTCTTGTTATCGACAGCATCGGATAACCGTGCAAAGCGATCGTCGCACCTAAAAGCTCCCAGTTGCCAAAATGGCCTGTTGCAATAATAACACCTTTATCCTGCTTATAGGCTTCTGCCAAATATTCCAGACCTTCTACTTTCACAAGCTGATCTATATTCTCCCGATTTAACAAAGGAAAGCGCATTACTTCTACTACCATTCTACCAAATCTGCGCAGACTTTGCTCGGCTATCTGCCTGGCTCTCGTCTCGTCTACGCCAAGACATTCGCGTATATTGGCCATAGCCATCTGCAGGCGCCATTTTTGGGTAGCAACAACGGCAAGGCCTCCCAGTATTGCAGCCGTTAAGCTGCGCAGCCACTTGGGCGCAATACACATGACCCAGCTGAAAAACTTAACTATATAGTAAGCAAGCACTGTTTTGCACCGCCTTATTTCTTATTTTTCTAATTTGGCTACAGTTTCTTCCAGTACTTTGACCTTTTTCAGCAGCTCACCGATTTTTCTGAGATTTGCCTCCTGCTTCAGCCATTCTTTGTGGGGACGGGCCGGAAAACCTGCATAAAACGAATTGGCAGGCACATTATTGGTAATGCCTGTTTTGCCGCCAAAAACACAATTATCGCCGATCGTGATATGCCCGACCGTGCCGACCTGGCCTGCAAAGGTTACATTATCGCCAACAGTTACGCTGCCGCTGATCCCGACATGGGCGACAACCAGACAATTTTTCCCTAAAACATCGTTGTGACCTAAATGTACCAGATTATCTATTTTGGTACCCGCACCAACAATCGTACTGCCTGCAGTAGCTCTGTCAATACAGGTATTATTTCCTATTTCAACTTCATCTTCTAAAATTACATTGCCGGCCTGCAGCACACTGCTGTGCCTGCCGGTCTTTTTATCTGTGATATAACCAAACCCGTCACCGCCGATAACACAACCCGACTGCAAAACGACATTGCTGCCGATAACGCAGTTTTCTCTTATAGTGACCTGCGGATAGAAAATACACCCTTTACCTGTTTTAACATGTCTGCCAACATAGACATGCGGATAAATCACACAATCATCGCCAATTTCAGCATCTTCCTCAATAACAGCAAACGGCTGTATCGCAACATTTTTGCCGATCCTGGCACTGGCAGCGACCGAAGCCAGCGGGCTGATCACCCGTTCGACATCCTCTCTGGCACGGAAAAGCTTTAGTAAGGCTGCAAAAGCGGCACGCGGATCTTCAACTCTGATCACAGGTCTGTCAAGCGTTGGATCTTCCGGTGCTAAGACCATTACACCGGCTTTACTGAGATGACAGTGCTCCACATGCGGCGGCACGGCAAAAGAAATATCCTGCGGCCCGGCTTCAACCAATCCGTTTACTCCTGTAATTACCAGATTTTGATCCTCATTTTCAAGTGTCCCCTGTAAATATTCTGCCAATTCCCTCAACGTCTTCTCCATAACTCTGCCTCCCGCGGTTTTAAAAAAGCGGGCAGATCAACCGCCCGCCGCATCTTATTTCATTTTTTCAATTACTGCGTCAGTAACATCCACACCGCCCTGAGGCACGGCTTCTTTGATCAGTACTGCTCCCAGTCCCTTTTCTTTAGCTACTGCATTTAATGCGGAATCCAAACTAGCTTTTAATTTGTTTTGCGCTTCTGATTGAACAAGCTGCATTTCAGCAGTCTTATCTTCCACAATCTTTTTCTGCTCTTCCTGAGATTTGCCTTCCATCTCTTTAGTCATTTCTTCCTGCAGGCTTTTGCCTTTAGCAGCGACATCTTCCTTCACTGTTTTTACTATTTCAGCTTTGCTTTCAACAGCTTTCATATCAACTACGCCAAATTCGGCATTCCGTCCGCTGCAGCCAAAAGACAACATCGCAACTGCCACCATTAACCCTGCTACTACTTGTTTTTTCATAATCTATCGCTCCTGTTATTTCATATTCTGCAAAGCCTTAATAACATCATCGGTAATGTCATCAGCTTTGATATTGACTTTTACACTATGAAAGACAACCGTATACTGCCGCTCATGAGCAAGTTTAATCACATTACTTTCAATATCATTACGAATGTCTTCTTTTAGCCTTTCATTACTTTCCTGCAGTTTATCAATCTGCTTGTCAATCGCCGCCATTGCATTAGTCAATGCTTCCGGGACCTGGGCCAAATCAGCCTGATCTTTGGACAATCCGGCAGCCATATCGCCCTGCAGCTTCTGATGCAGCTGTTCTGCCTGTTGTTTTAACCTGGCCTGTGTCGCTGCTACCAAAGGCTCCATTTTCGCGCTGATGATCTGATTTTTTGCTGCTAAAATCTTCTGCCTTTGCTGTTCCCGTTCAGACTGTACCTGATTGAGTTCATTTTGAACAGCTTCACGTTCTTTAGACCGCATTTTTATGGCTTCCAGCCGTAACCGCAAATTTAAAATTTTCAGCTGATAAGCATCTTCCAGTTCCTGCTCCTGCTCTGCCAAAGCAGCGTCAGCCTCTTTGACAACGGCATCATAAGCCTCCAAAAGCTTTTTTCTTTCACTGGCCTCAGCAGCATACATTTGTGTCTGAAAATCGGCATCCAGAAAGTTAGCCTTACTGTTTTGTTTCAATTGCTGCAGTCTGGTCAACCCGGCTATCTGGGTTTTAGCAACTTCCGCCTGTTCTTCACGATAACGCAGCAGTTTCTGCAGCTCAGCTTCACCCTGCTTAAAAGCAGTCTGCCTGGGATGAGCACTGACAGCCTTATCCCAGTCAATAACGGCAATTTTATCCTTGCCGCCCGGAGCATGACCACAGGCAGCAGTAAGTAATACGACTATCAAAATTATCGGCGTCAACCAGCGCATACTTTACCTCCTGCAGTTAAACAGAAACAAGGCCCTTTACAATAAAGGGCCTCGTCCGACATTATTTACCGCTTTGCAAAGCCTTGGATACTTCGTCAGTAATATCGAGACCACCGTAAACAACGGTATTTTTGTCAACAACTACGGACAAACCTTTTTTATCAGCGATCTTCTTGATCGTCGCGTCAATTTTTTTCAAAACAGGATCCATCAGTTCTTTTTCTTTATTGGATAACCGCTCCTGTAATTGCTGGTAATAACGCTGTTTCTCGGTATCATTCATGGTTTTGCCTTTTTCATCAAAATCCTTTTGGGCATTATCGATCTCCTGTTTCATACTGGCCTGTACATTTTGCAGATCAGGCACCTGAGAAAGCAGCATTTGATAATTGACCACCCCAATAGCCGATTCACTGGAAGCAGCCGATGCCACACCATGAGCGCCGCTTTGAGTCAAGGTCAGCGCAAAGCACCCTAAAACAAAGATCGCTGCAACAAACAAAGATATCATTTTTACATTTTTTGGATCACGTAATTTTTGCATCATAATAAAAATCCCTGCTTTCAGTTCTAATTATACTAAATAATTATATCAGTCAGAATCTTTTCTTTCAACCTTTATCACAAATTTCCAACGATACGGAAATACGGTTTATCGTTAGAATAAACATATTCCGCGCTCAGGAATTCATGAATGCGGTACCTGACCCCGATTTCCGTAGTATTGCTGCCGGAAAAATATTCTGCCCGCAACCGCCATTTCGGCGTTATATCCTGTTCCAGTCGGTAAACATTTTCACCCAGAGGGCTGCGCCGCATATAACTGGCTGTTGTTTTACCGTGATGCAGTGCATAACCGATAGAAAAATCCCAGCTGACATCGTCAAAAACCACACCGACTTCGCCAAAAATTTCATCTCGCTTAGAGATATATTTGCCAAAATGGGCCCGCCCGGAAATGTTGTTCTCATTCCGTCCTATATCGCCGTAGCCTTCGAACCAGATTTTATACTCATCAGATTCCAGCCGAATTCTGACACCGGCATTGACACCGGGCGTCAAAACCACACTTGGACGCAGATTATGCCTTTTTACCTCAGGCTCTGCACTAAGCTCTGTTAAAAGCTCCTGTTCCAGTTCTGCTTTATGCCTGCTGACATACGTTACCGGCAGACCTCGAAGCTCCTGCGTCCTCTGTGCATAACGCTGTTTGATATTCAGCAGCAGCAGATTGGGGATGGATTGAGAAACCATCTCATATTCAAGGCTCTGCACCAGCTGTCCCACCGGATAGATGACCACCTGGATCACAGTCCGCCGGTCTTCACGAACCACATCAACGGCAGCTCTGAATTCCGGCAGCGCAGTCTCAACCTCTGCTCTTACCAGCCGGCGCAATACGCCTCCTGCCCAGTCAGAAGCATCTGCAGAAGATCCCCGCAAGACAGCTTCCAGCTGCTTTTGCAGTTCCGGCAGCTTCGACTCCAGTAAAGCAGCCGTATTTTCTTCCACACCCGAAAACTGCAGGTCAACGAAAACATTATCAATGACTTCATTCCAGGGTGAAACAACCATTGTCACCTGCGTCTGCGGTCCTAACTGCAGCACGACGTTTTCCATCTGGTAGCCGTTCAGGACCCTGTCCCCAACTTCTCCCAGCAGGCGCACATATTCACCGCGCACAGGTTCCACTTTCTCCGTATCCTTATCCAGCAGCAGCTGTTCAGCTACAGTCTGCATACTTGCCGACATGCGCTCTAACAAAATATTACTGGTAGACCCTCTGTCCAAAACATTAACGCTGACACTTTCAATAACAGCTGCATTTGCTGCCTGCGGCAGCAAACACGCCAACAAGCCTGCAGCTAAAATTCTTACAATCTTCACGGCATACTACCGCCTGTTTTAGAATTGACCGCCGAAGCTGAAATGGAAACGTCCGCCCTGATCGCCATAACCATAATCCAGCTTAACCGGTCCCAGCGGAGAATTGATGCGCAAGCCGACACCATAACTGTATTTCATCTCACCTAAATCGAAGGCTGTTTCTGTTTTCTTGTCCCAAGCATAACCACTGTCGACAAATAAAACGCCCTGCACTTTTTTCACGATCGGCATTCTGTATTCAACGGTACCCTTCAGCATGCTGTTACCCTTGAACTGGTCATCTTTGTAACCCCGCAGTGTATCACTGCCACCCATTGTAAAACGCTGACTCAAAGGCATATTGCCGGAAGCATAACCGGCTCCCAGCTGTACGGCAATAACGTTTTCCGCGCCCTGACGATAGTAATAACGGTAATCGACAGAGTATTTCGTAAAGTCAAAATCGCCGCCTAAGCCGGCATATTCTATCGTATAGGCATTACGTTTACCTTCATGGGGATCATAAATATTATCGCGGGAATCATAGACTCTGGCGACACCAATACTACGTGTCAAGCCAAAATTTTCTTTACGACGTTGTTCTGCTGTTGATCCATCCTTTATTACACTATTATATGAATCTTCATAATACTGCGTGCTGTAGCCATCGACAGCGCCTTTATAAATATCGTCACGGTTCTTTAAGGTCAGATAATTGCTGACATACTCGTTATTGGTCTTACGGCTGAAGGTCAATTCCTGACCCCGGCGTTTTTTGTCGTAACGGGCAATTTCATCAGCATTGCGGTCATAATCCGCATATTCGTTAGTAACATCGTATAAAGTAATGGTCACGCTTGTTTCTTTACTGTCGATCCATGGTTTCGTATAAGAGAACTCATAGTTCTTATTATCCGCACCGCCGAATTCCCAGCGGATATTGACTTTGTCACCAGTGCCGCGGAAATTTTTATCACCCACGGAAACCATACCGATAAAGCCGTCCGCATCACTGTAACCGGCGCCGATACCAAAAGTACCCGTATTCATTTCTACAACGGAAATCTCAATTTCAACAGCATTAGGCTGCTGACCGGGATTCAGTTTAATATTGACGTCTTCAAAATAACCTAAATTATAAATACGCTGCATACTGCGGCGGGCATCCTTCGCATTGAAAGGCTCGCCTTTTTTGAGTTTCATTTCGCGGATAATAACATAATCTTTGGTCTTGGTATTGCCTTTGATTTTAAAGTCTTCAACGATACCTTCATTGACAACAAGCAGCAAAGTACCGTCAGGCTGCATCCTGATATCCGCCACACGTGCCAGAATATAGCCTTCTTTATTGTATTCAGCTTCCAGACGCTGTACTTTCGCATTTACTTCTCTGATATTGATCAGCTGATTTTTGGGAAGATCCAGTAAGCTTTCAATTTTTTCTGTAGAAATCTTGGTATTGCCTTCTACCGCCAGCTGCTGGTAAATAGGATTTTCCATAACATGATAGGTTATCTGCACGCCTTCCGGGACCTGCTTAAATTCCGGCTGCAAATCATAAAACCAGCCCATATTGTAAATCGCATACAGGTCTTTGCCTAAACCTTCAGAGGTCAAAGTCATGCCAGGCTTAGTTTTTAAAACACTGATGATCTCTTCAGTAGGCGTCACATTATTGCCGCTGACCATGATTTTAGTCACCAGCTGGCCAAAATATGGTGCCGCAGCTTTTTCCACTTCTGCAGGCGGCCGCATCGGCGGTTCTTCTTCACGGGCAGCCGTAGTATTAGTCTGCGGAGTATTGGCTACTGCTTCCTGAGCAGACTTTTCCGCTTCTTCTCTGGCAGCTGCCTTTTCTGCTTCCTGCCTGCTTACCGGGCGCTTAGCTTCTGCCTGCGCCGTTTCATCAGCATCAGCTGCCGCCTGCTGCCCATTAGCAGGACCTTTATAGCGAGGATCGGAAATATCTTCTGACGGGTTATTATGCATACGGTAAACCGTCTTTTTCCCCTTTTTGCTCAGCCCGCCTTTATCTTTTCCTTTACCCTTCTGGGCCTTCTGTGCCTTTTCAAGAGCAGCTCTGGTGACGATCTGTTCCTGTCCGCCGATAGTCATAGTCTGATTCTCCACGACATCGGCCGCACTGTTTTCCTGTGCCCATACAGGAGTTGTCAGCAAAAGCGCTGCCAGGCTCAAAGATAAGGGCCGCAACATATTTTTTCTTCTCATCCAAAAATCCTCCCTAAACTAGTTAGCATCCCGTAAAGTTCTGCGTGCTTCACGCACAAGCTGCCGCATGTCTGCAGCTGGCAGCTCTACACTACGCTGCTGTTCTTTCACTTGCTCTTCTTTTGGGTACTCTGACGGTATCGCTACCGTTTGCTGTTCCTGTTTTGGTTTATCTGTAAAAGTCGGCACCGTTTTACCTGGCACCACCTCTGCTTGAGGCAAATTTTTCTGTATTTCTGTTGAAGCTATTACAGCAGCAGGATCTTGCATTTTCACCGCCGCCTCATCTTCAGCCATGCCGGCATATAACCAGCCGCCATAACCAGCCAATACTACTATCACTGCGGCCAGTAATGCCAGACGCTGCCTGTTCCAGACAGACAGCCAGCCGCGTTTTTCCCGCAAATGCTTGATCTCCGCTTCGGCCAGCATCAAATCAAGTTCGCCGCGCATACCGTTGTTTTCACGGAAACTTTGTTCAGCATTTTCCAGACTGCTTTTAACATTGCGAATACGTTCACAAATAGATTTTGTCACCGTAAAAACCCCCTTTCGCGACTGAAAATAATACAGGATACATATATAGTCACTACTCTAAAAAGTTTTTTCACCCGGCAAATTTTATTGATATCTGCCATATCCGACGATTAAAGCCTGTATAGGCAGTTCTTGTTTTAAATAATGCCTGTTTTCTTTTATTAGCTTTTATTTAACTCGCTCATCAGCCGTGAGAGCATACCGCGAACTCTGCGTACACCCTGCTTCTGCAGCCGGTAAATATGCCCCAGGCTCACATCAATAGCCGCCGCCAGATCGCCGGCACTTTTATCTTCCAGATAAATACCGGTCAGGACCTGCTGTTCTTTTTGCGGCAGTCTTTCCATTGCCTGTGTTATCTTGTCGTTTAAAAAATTCCGCTCGGCCAGCTCAAATGGAGACGCTTCATCGGAAACCAGACATTCAGACCAGGCCAGGCCGACAGAGTTAACGCCATCCAAAGACAGCATCTGACTGCCATATTCAGCCTGCAGAAAATCGAGCATCCTACCACGAATACGGTGAGAAGCAAAAATGCTGAAAGCAACACCGCGTTCATAATCGAATTTTTCAGCTGCTTCGAGCAGGCCGACAGTGCCTTCCTGGATCAATTCCAGAGTCTGCGCTTCAGCCAGCCGGAACGCCATGGCTATTTTAAAAACCAAAGGCTGATACGCTGTGATTATTTTTCTATAAGCACCCTGATCGCCCTCAGCCCATGAACGCCATAAAGCAAGCTCTTCTTCCAGTTCCAGTAAATCTATCTTCTGTAACTCTGCTAAATATTGCTGCAGCATCTGCTTCCCTCCTTTCCTTTAAAAGGTCACCCGATATTCCAGACCATACCAGTTTTCATGATCTTCGTTCAAAGAATAATTGATATTCAAATGTTTACTGATCTCATATTGACCAAAAACACTGTGATGCTCGTTATCCATACTGGTAGTATACCCAACCATAAAGTTATCCGTCAAATATTTACTGAATAAAACATTATATTGATTACGTTCGTCAGGCGTGAACTCACGGCTGCGCCGCGTATCCATTTCGATACCGGAACGCAGTTTTCCTGAATAGACCCTGAATTCGTCCAGTCCCAGCGCCTCTTTAAAGATTTGCTCCACATCACCGAACACAGCCATTTCCAATCCGGCAGTCATCAAATTCTGCAAATCGTCGCTATCGACGCCTTCACTGCCGGTAGCCTCGCGCTGCAGCGTCAGCATCCGCACGATCTGGTCCTTGGTCAGCGGTGGTGAAGAATTGAGCTGTAAGTCCATTTCTTCAAGCGGACCGGAAATATGCATGCCAATATCATAACGCTGGAATTTAGCCGTGGCTTCCAGATTCACTGTAGGCAAAACACTACCGGGGATAGGCCAGGCCGCAGAAGCAGCACGTACTTTAAACTGTGTGCGCAGATAACTGATCGAGCCTCGATCGGCACTGATCGTACCGCCTATATTAGTATACAATGTACTGCCCTGAATATGCAATCCTCCGGCAAGCCATAAGTCATATAAATATTTATTGTATAAGTGAATCTTCGGTCCCAGGGCTATCTGTACATCAAGTCCGATATTGCTTTCCCCTTCACCGAATTCAGGTATGGTCGGCATATTGACGAGGACATCGTCAAACCGTACGGTACCTTTAAGCAGCGGCCGGTAACTAAAGTGCGGACCTTTACCCAAAGGCGTGCTGCCAGCTTCCTGCCTTACAATAAACCGCTGCGGCGTCATAGTCAGACTGCCATTGATGCGGCCTGTAAAAATATCCGAAGCGATTTCCGCATTATCAGCAACCAGATCCAGCTGATAAGCGTCGCGTTCATTAGAGCGCAGCGCATAAGTGCCGCTGCCCTTGAAGCTGCCTTTGCCAAGCTTGGCTGAGATATCTTTCAGGGCCACCTTATTGCCTGCAAACTCTATGTCGGTATGGATATTTTCAATCACCGTCTGCACATGCTTAAATTTCAGCGAGCCCTCCGGGATTTTTACAGCTCCGTATACCAGAGGTTCCTCCAGTGTGCCTGCCAGTTTGACCTGGCCTTGTGTTTCACCGACGCCCCATTCTACCATGGGTGAAATGACCTGCAAAATACCCAAACGGGCGTTATCCAGATTCAGCTGCACGTTCATCTGGGCATTAGGATCCCGCCGCTGTTCTTTCGAACGGAATAGATCCAGCGGCACATCGCCATAAGCACTGGCCTTATAAATATCTTTATTCAGCATTGCCTGCTCGATTTTTAAATTGTCATCGGCAAGTGAAAGCATCGCCGTAAAGTCATCGAAACCGATGCCGGCCACACTGCCATTTTTTACCTCCACGGAACCGTTGCCTTCCGGATCTTTCAGCGTCCCCTGTAATTGTACAAACATATTCAAATCGCCTGTAACTGCAACAGGATCAGCCATAAAGGCTGTTACCAGCGCCGGATTGGCATCTATAGCGCCGGCCTCAAGCTCCAGCTTGCCATCAGCCAGATTGACCTTACCGCCAACGGCAACGATGCCCTTATCAGTAATGTCCTTGGTTTCCATCAGTTTGACATCATCGAAATACCAGACTTTATCCTGTAAATGACCCTTGAACTTCATTTCCTCATATTTCAGGTCATTGATAGAAATATCATCTACCCAGACATCAACGAAAATCCCTGATTTGGGCCCATGCGGATTGATCGCGATCTCGCCCTGGGCCAGACCGTCCACATTATAATCGGCTTTTGCCATTTTCAGGATCGATCTGACATTGCCATAGACAGCCACTATATTGCCCTGCAGCAATCTCTGCTCGTGGTCATAATCAAGCTCTGCTGAAAGCACACCCTTGGGGGCCTGTTTAAAAGAGCCCAGCAAATGATTTTTAATCCCGCCGTCACTATCCAGTTTACACTGGATATCCGTCAGTTCTTCGCCGTTGATAAAAATAGCTTTACTGCTGACATCACCATGGAAAAACGGCTTCGACAAAGTACCCGTCAATGTTCCCTGAGCGTCAGCATACCCATCCAAATCAACTGTATCGTCATTGATAGGCAAAGTACTGAGATTAATATCTTTGATATCTACTTTAAGATCAAGATTTTGCTGCGCATCCATGCGTCCATTCAGTTTAGCTTCTGTAGACAAAGCCACAATATCGCAGTCGCTGATCACTAAATCATTTTTCTGATAACTGTAATCCGTTGCGATCTTATCAATGAGATAACCTTCAGCGCTGCCGTCTGTCAGTAAAAACTTACCGCTGACATCAGGCATCGATAAGGTTCCTGTTATGAGCATTTTGTTATTGATATTACCGGTCAGCTTTACTTCCGGGGCAAACACCTTCACAAACGGCTCTGCCCTTACCCCCGTCGTCTCGACTTCCAGATCAAAGGCCGGGTCTTCGCTCTGCAGATTGATGCTGCCGTTTAAAACGCTTTCCCCCTGCGCCATCTTGACCTTGTAGTCCCGCAACGAGACAATGCTGTCTTGCATACTCATGCCGCCATAAGCTTCCTCGATTGTAAGACCACCCAGATCAACCTGTTTGAACTGGGTAATACCTGTAAAGTTCACGGCATCAATCGTACCGGAAAGATCAAATTGAGAGGCTACCAGGCCACTGCCCTGCTGCCCTAAAGCTTCAAGAACAGGCGCCAGCGGAAAATCAGTTACAGAGCCCTGCAGCTTAAATGCGCCCTCACTGGTAACCGTACCCCGGGCCAGCATCGCGCCAGTTTCCGTAAACGCCGAAAAATTATTGATTTTACAGCCCGCCTGATCAAGATCGATATCAAAGTCAACTTTATGCAATAACAAATCACGCCAACCTAAACGTACAGTGTCTGCCGCCAAATTGACTTCGAACTTGTCATCTTTAATTATGCCTTTCAGCGCGATGCTGCCGTCTACGGCAAAAATATCCTCCGGCCGGTCACTGAGCGGCGCAGTCTTGACCTGTTCCAGATCAAGCGCTGCCACCAGAGCACCACTGCCAAGATCATATTCTGCCAGAAAATCTGCTTTGCCGCCGCCAAATTCAGCCCGCGCCGTATTGATCTGCGCTTTGTTGTCGATAATTCTGAAAGGCACAGACAGCTTGTGAAATTCTTCATTTTTTATTTTCAGCAGCTCCGCCGTCAATAATCCGCGGCCCTGAATATTATTCTGGTCTTTAAAATCAACGTCGCCAGTAAGCTGCGCTGTTTGTCCATCTACAGTCAGTAAAAGTTTGTCTGTTTTAACAGCCTTATCATTAAACGCAACCTTCCCGTCAATCCCAACAGGAATTTCCCAGTCTTCATAGATCGCAGTGCCTGTCAGCTGCTCTAACACAACCGCGCCTGCCATCGTAACATCCTTACCGCTGTTCGTCCACAAAAGATTGACATTACGAACAGCGCCGCGGAAATCTTTTACTTTACCAAACTCCTGAGCCAACGGGGCAAAAGCCTCCAAAGCAAAATGCTCGCTTTTTACCGTTAAATTTCCCACGGCCTTCATATCGATCAAGCCTTTGAGCTGCAACGAGTCTGCTGCATGAGCCAGTTTTGCATCAACAGCAAATTTTGGATTGCCGCTGCCGTCGACCGTTCCAGCTAAAGCAAAATCCCATTTTCCATAAGGGGTTTCCGTTATGATCTTTCCTTCTTTAATGGCTAAAAGGCCATAAAACGGCGTTTCGTCAGATTCAGATGGCTTCAAAAAATCCTGTACGTTCCAATGTTCTTTTTCATTCAGCGTCAAATAAATAACAGGCTTTTCCAAAGTAACCCTGTCCAGGGCTTTATTAGTATTGAAAAGGGCATGCCAGGGCGAGATATGCAGCCGGACCTCTGGTAAAACAGCAATCAGCTGCTGCTGTTTATCCTTTACCTGCACATCAAATACGGACAGCTCCAAAGCCCCATTCCACTCTACACGGGCAATATCAACAGAACCGGTGATATAATCCCCGGCCAGATTCGACACCAGCGGCGGAACCTGAGCCAAATACCCCGGCACAACAAATTTTATGATACTGTAATACACTATACCGACTATTGCCATAATTCCCAGCAACCAACGAAATAGTTTATTCATATTCTGCCTCCGCAGTAAAATTCATAATACAACTTATTTTACTTCGACAAAAGATAGAAACCTCCTGCATTTTTCTTGTAAAATAAAAAATCCCGCCAAAGCGGGATTTTTATAATTATTCTTCTGCTGACGCAGTGGACATGGTCGGCAGATTGGTAGTATTGGCAGCTGGAGCAACAGCCACAGGTACACCCATAGCAGTTTCCAGAGCGATCTTCGAAGTATTATAATCATACAAAGCATTGACAAAATTCGTCCTGGCCTCGGTCAAAGCAACCTGCGCATCAATAACGTCCAGATTGGTACCGACACCGGCCATATAACGAACCTGCGCGATATGGAAGTCTTCTTCAGCTTTAGCAACCGCTACCTGCGTAGTGGAAATGCGTTTCTCAGCTTCGCGCAGCCCCAGATAATTGCTGCGGACTTCCAGTTCTACGGTATCCACGGTATCACGATAAGTTTCTTCGGCCTGCAGCAGTTTCTCTTCGGCTGCATGCACTTTAGATAAGGTAACGCCGGAGTCAAAAATATTCATGGAGGCACTGATGCCTACAGTCCAGTTTTCTTTATCATCGCCGGGCCAGTTACTGCCGCTGCCGCCCCAGGCTTCACCGGCAGAAGCATTGACCTTGGGTAAAAAGCCGCTTTTAGCAACCTTAACAGCACCTTTGGCCGCATCAACAGCCAGACGGCTCTGCTCCAGATCCACACGGTTCATGGAAGCATAATCAAGGCAATACTGCATATCATTCTCATAAGGAGTATACTGCAGACTATCCTTCAATTTCAAAGTCGTATCTAAAGAAGTCCCAATAATCTTGTTCAGAGAAGCCTCAGCTACATCATAGTTATTAGTGGCCTGGATCAGCTGCTGCTGCGCATTGGCTAAAGAAACCTCACTGCGCAGTACGTCTACCTTGGCTACAACGCCTACGTCATACTGGGCCTGAACATTTTTCAGATGCTCTTCCAGCTGGTTAACGGAATCCTGATACAGATTTTCCATATTGCCGGCCTGCAGCAAACTGAAATAACCGTCTGTAGCCGTCTTTTTCATTTCGATATAAGCCTTGGTTTCACCTAAAGCATAGCTTTTATAATTGGCCTTAGCCTGATCTATCGTACCTGATAATTGTCCGCCGGTATAAATAGGGATCGAAGCGGTAATACTGTTGCTGTGAGAATTGCCGATACCTTTACCGACATTTTCTTCAACAATACTTGGAACCCCACTTATCATGCCCAAAGATTTGCTGTACTGGTCATCGGCATAGCCGCCGCGACCTGACTGATGATTGACGCTGATACTGATACCGCGTCCAGAACGGGCAGCATTAAGTTCTGCTTTTGAGCCTTTCTTTTGCGAGATGGCGATCTTAACAGCCGGATTCGTCGTCAAAGCTCTTTGTACGGCATCGTCTAAATCAAGCTCCAGGGTTTCAGCAAAAACGGACTGAGTGCATAATAAACTTAACGCAGCCGTAAGCACCAACACCTTTTGGCTCTTTTTATAATTGAACATTATTTTCGTACCTCCAATCAACTGACTGGCTAGTCAGTATAAGAAAATTATATTTTTTTATAACCCAAAAGTCAAACATTTTTTTAAAAATAACTGCGCAATCCAACATATGTGTTGTTTTTGTTGCCATTACGTACGTCAGTCTGTTCGCCTAACAATGAAAGATTATCTGTCAGCTTCAGCTCGCCGCCTACCTTAACCTTCGTGTCGTTAAAGTCATAGACCTGGCTGTACAGCTTAAAAGCATTGCCCAGCTTGTAATCGAAGCCGACGCCGAATTCACCCTGCATCGCTCCCATGCTTACAGCAGCCGGACCAAAATTTTTACCTAACAAAAGATCTAGTTTATTGGCACCGCCAATATCGTACCCGCCAACATACATAAAAGTATCTTCTTTAGGAGTAAAGGTAACGCCCAGATTACTGCGCCAGTCGCTGCCCTTCATACTGCGGGTCACATCAGCCTGTACCTTCGCCGTATCCAGTACTCCCAGCATCCGGTTAGCCTTATCGCTGGCTTCTCTGGCATTATGCAGCGTAGCCTTGATATCAGACTCGGTCTGCGGATCAGTTGCCACCTTTTCCAAAAGCTCCGTAGCTTTTTCGATCCTGCCGCTGGCATTAGCAAGGTTTTCAATGATCCTCGCCATATTCTGACCGGCGCCGCCCTTATTAGTCTCGACCATGATGTTTTCCATCTGGCTGGCCGCATTATTCATCCTTACGGCCATTGCGCTCATCTGCTGCACCATCAGGTTGATCTCCTGCTGGTTGGCTACTGCCACATCGGCCATGACCTT
Source organism: uncultured Phascolarctobacterium sp. (assembly GCA_900545535.1). Taxonomy (GTDB): domain Bacteria; phylum Bacillota; class Negativicutes; order Acidaminococcales; family Acidaminococcaceae; genus Phascolarctobacterium. The sequence continues at coordinate 29,766 of UQZN01000005.1, read as the reverse complement.
GCTAAAAGTGTTCATATTATTGCTGATATCACGGGCATTGACAAAACCATCACGCATTGACCGCTGCACCTCGGGATCACCGAAAACATTGTTCAGTGCCTCGGCGATACCTTCAACTTTTGCCAGCACCTTGGAAGAAGCCTGCATGAATTCATCCAGCCCGGCCCCCTGGTTGCCTTCCAGCTTATCGCCGGGATGAATATACTGTCCCGTTATTTTGGCAGGTGGCAATACATCTACAAACCGCTCACCTAAAATACCATCGGACCCCAGGGAAAAAATGGCCCCCTTCGGGATCTTGATGTCTTTGTTGATATCAGCCACTACATCAACACTGTCACCCTGTACATTGACTTCTTTGACAGTGCCGACCTGTACACCGGCATACCTTACGACATGGCCCGGCATCAGGCCTCCGACCTGCGGATAAGAAATCTGCAGCTTATAGCCGCTGCCGGAGAAGCTGAAAGCTCCCAGAAAAGTAATGATTCCCGCTAAAAGACCTACGCCGCCTAAAGTTAATGCGCCAACTTTTACTTCGTTTGAACTCATTACTGCTCCGCCTCCTCTCTGATTTCTTTACCGCGAATAAACGCGTCTACGATTTGATTATGGCCACTCTTTATCTCTGCAACTGTCCCCAAAGCGACAATTTTGCCCTTATAAAGCATGGCTATTCTGTCGGCCGCATAAAAAGCCGATTCCATATCATGTGTTACCAAAACCGAAGTCACCTGCAATTGCTGCTGAGTTTTTCTGATCAGCCGGCTGATATTATTTGACATGATCGGGTCAAGACCAGCCGTAGGTTCATCATATAAAACAATTTCCGGCCTGTTGGCGATTGCCCGGGCCAAGCCAACTCTTTTTTTCATACCGCCGGACAGTTCCGCCGGATACTGTTCTTTGGCCTGCGGTAAACCTACCAGTTCCAGCATCTCCATGACTATAGCCTGAATCTCTTCTTCGCTTTTATCAGTATGCTGACGCAGTCCGAAAGCGACATTTTCGCCGACTGTTAAAAAATCAAACAACGCCGAATACTGAAACACCATGCCCATTTTCTGCCGCAGCTTGTTCCAGCCGTCTTCGTCCAGCGTGCTTACCTGCTCGCCCTTAACAAAAATTTCTCCGGCACTGGGCTGCAGCAGCCCGATCATGGCACGTAAAATAGTGCTTTTGCCGCTGCCCGAAGGGCCCAAAACGGCCAGGGTCTCCCCCTGCACGATATCCAGATCGATATCATTTATAACAACATTGTCGCCGAAAGCGATATTTAATTTTCGCAAACTGATAATCGGTTCTGCCACAGGCAGTACCTCCTTTAAACGTACAGTAAAATCGACAAAAAGTAGTTCGTGATAAAGATCAGCACAATGGATAAAACCACTGAACCAGTAGTAGCAATGCCAACGCCTTCAGCGCCCTGCTTGGCTCCCAGTCCTTTATGGCAGGCTACGATAGCAATGATGCCGCCAAAAACCGCGCTTTTAAGCATACCACCCACCATATCAAATGGCTCAGCAAACATTTTGATAGAATTTACATAAGTAAAAGTGCTGATCCCCGCATAATAGTGTGAAACCAGCCAACCGCCAATATTACCAATGGTATTGGCAAAAACGATCAGCACCGGCATCATAAAAACGATGGCCAGAAATCTGGGCACGACCAGATAAGTCGTAGGATTGGTAGCCATCACTTTTAAGGCATCTATCTGCTCTGTTACCTTCATCGTACCGATCTCAGCAGCAATAGCCGCACCAATACGTCCGGCCACGACTACACCTGTCAGCACCGGCACCAGCTCGCGTCCCATCGCGATGGCGACGATACCGCCAACAGAAGAAGAAGCGCCAAAACGTACAAACTCTTTCGCCGTCTGCACTGAAAATACCATACCCGTAAAAAGTATGGTCATCAGGACGATCGGCAGCGAATCAGCGCCCAACTTTGCCATTTGCCGGACAGTTTCCTTCCAGTCGGCCTGACCGATCCGCTTAAGAGTATCCGTAAAGAGCAGCATCATCCGACCGGCATTAGCACAGCCGTCAAGCATGATCTTGCCTATGTCGTTGCATACAGTCTGCAGCATTACGAAATCCCCCTTCTTCTACGTTATGGAACGATAGGTATCTATATTTCCATTTCAAACTTCACTTTACCTGCGTTTAAATATACTTTATTTTTATGACTTTTTTATGTCCATTTGCCAAAATATTATTTTACTACATCGACCACGATATCAGTAGTCCCGTCAACAATAAAATTCATTGTGGTTTTCTGTTTCATCGGGCTGCCCTCCAGCATGGACGCAAATCCGCCGGCCTGAGACTGCATTGCCGCATTGGGAGCTTCCTGCCCGGCAGCAATATCCACGATCAGATCATTATTCTGGTCCGCATCGTTGATGCTTTTGATAAAGTCATTTAACGTTTTGCGATTATCCTTCTGCTGTGCCGGCACACCCTCTTCCCGCTGTTTACGCAGCAGGTTCTGGATCCAGGCCAGTGAACTGCCGCCGCGGACAGTCAGGGGTAATTTGCCCTCCCGCTGATCTTTAGGCACTTTGAACAGTACGGTCTTCGTAATCTTTGCCGCCCTGTACGGCTGCAGCTGCACATCAATATGGATAGTACCACCGGGAGCCACTTCTTTTTCTCTTGCCGAAGCGCTGATGATCTCTGCCACTTCAGCCTTATCATCAAGAACGATATTGATATTCACGCCGTAAATATCAACTTTTTCAAATTTATTCTGCGTCAGGATGGTTCCCGCTTCTACCAGCTCCTGATTGATCAGCTTGCCAATGCCTGCCGCTGCATAATACATATTTTCACGCTGCACATTGATCGGGCCGCTGACAGCGCCTCTGCCATCGATCCGGAAGGAAAATCTGGCCGTGCCGCCGCCTTCGCGGTCCATAGTTTTGGCAACAGTGTTATAGGCCACTGCGTCCAGCATGGCCGGCAGTAAAACTTCATCGTCGATGATCTCTACACGGGAACTGTTGTTGACGCCCCTGGCGCCATCGGTGACCGAAACATATACCGGGACCACCGGCGGTCCCTGTCCGATCTTACCGGCAATACCGGCACTGCGGTCCTGAGTGATCGTACCGATAGTTTCACCGATATTACCGACTTTATAAGCTGATTCCAGATTTGGCAGCGAAGCCAGTATCCAGGCCTTGTTCATAAAATAGCAGGAATCGCCGCGCTGCATAAAAGGATGGCCAAAAGCGAGGATCTCGCCGTCGTCGCCGACCCAAGTGACAGTGCCCAAAGCACCTAACTGAATGTCACCACGCATCAAAGAAACGCCCACGGCGCTGCCGGGCTGCAGAGGCTGCGTGCTGGTAAAAACACCGCTGCCGCCAACACCTGTTGCTTTTAGGCCAAAAGGTTCCAATTTTTCACTTAAATACCTGATGCCGGACTCTGTAAAGCCGCCCGCCATCAACGGTGTGTTTTTGGGTAAAAATTCTGAAGGACGCGGCGCAGGCTCATTTAAAAGATCCAGCATCCGGCCTATCGGTGTCAAAAAGCAATACTGCGGGTCGGTAAAAGCCTTACCAAAAGCCACCGCACCGGCAAGCCTGCCGTTGATGTAGACCGGGCTGCCGCTCATGCCCTGCGCAATGCCGCCGCTGCGGTCGATAACGTCGCCGCTGGCTTTGATCAGGATATTATGGCCCATCGCATCATTGCCGATCACGCCTAAAACCTCTATATCAAATTCTTCGATAGTGTCACCCACGATGACGGTCTTAGCCACACCGCGCATACCCGGCACGATATCTTCTACCGGCATCAGCGGCACATTGGCCCAGGCCAGCGCACTGCTGACACACCATATTATTAAGTTTAAAATAAATATCTGTTTTTTCATAACTCTCCATAATAGTGCAAAACCGGCGTGAGCAGAGCAGCACGCCGGTTTCAATTTTATTCTTAGTGAGCCGCTACACGCACTACAGTTTGTCCGTTGCTGATAGTATCGCCCGGTTTGACCAAAACGGCAGTTACTTTACCGGCAATATTAGCTCTGGCTGCTGGCGCAGGCCCGGCAATAGTTTTGACTTTGACCAACACCTGACCTTCACTGACCTGCATCCCTACAGTCGCCAGTCCGTCTGCCAAAACAACGCCATTCAAAGTAGTTTTCTGATCTACAGCAGTATCTGCGAATGCTAAAGTATACGCTCCGCCTAAAATACAGAGCACTGTCAGCAGCGCAATAATTTTCCAATTGACTTTTTTCATAGTTTTCACTCCTTCCAAGAGGAAGCATCGGGATTTCTGCATATCTCCCTATATTGTATTATACTATTCTAACCTGGCTTTGACAAGTCAGTTCTTCTTGGGGAATAAGCCTAAGCCTACACTTACAGACCGTTCTCTTCCATCGGAAGGATTGTTTAAGACTTTATTATTGAGCACCATCTCACTGGAGCCGCCGCCGTCAAAATTAAGCGCTGACACCGCTCCCAGTTTGAGCATATAACGTGCTGCTTCCTCTAACGTCATGCCGACAGAATCCGTACGGCGGCCATCGGCAACCAGCAGCACCACAGTGCCGTCTTTTTTGACACCTATGGCTGTGCGCGGAGCTCTGCCATAGGCAATATCTCCGGCGATCTGCTCACTGCCGGAGCGGACATTACGCTTACCGGCTTCTACCAGCAGCGGACCTGCTCCCAAAACCAGTTCGGCCTGATCTGCGACAGCATTGCCCAGGGTCTGCTGAACACTGGCCCTGTCGCCGATACGCAGCTGTTCCAGTATTTTGGCGTTAGCTCCGTGTGCGGAAACTACCACGCTCTTTTTATCCAGGCGCATATTCCCGGCTTTGCTGATTTCCGCAACCTTGCCGTCTTTGATCCGAACCTCGCAGCCAAAATTATTAGTCCGTGTCGAGGGACCAAAGTAGTGTGTATAAACAACGACATCCTCGGCAATACGTTCCCGGTTGATGCCTTTGACGGGCAGTTTTACGCCCAACGACGGCAGCATGACACTGCCGTCATAAGCCAGATCCTTCAATATCTGCGGTTTACCGCCGGCGATAACAAAAGCGCTGCGGGCCTTATCTTCCATACCCAGCCATTCGCCGTCGATTTTTAAATTACCGATGATCCAGCCGCTGGTATCGAAGTAGGAAGCATTGACAGCCGCCTTCGCGCCCAGGGCATTAGCCGCCTTCAGCAGCGTCCCGCGGCCATTCCTGTCGACAGCGCCCGAAAAAGGCAGTAATTTATAATCGCTGTCAGGATCCACTTCTAAAATATGCATCTGTATCGGCAGTCCTTCCATGTCATCCTGCCAGAAAGTATACTGCAGGCCTTTGCCCTGGTTCACCGTGTTTTTAGTCACTAAAATACGGTAAATATCCAAAACGATACGGTCCGGCTTCTGCAGAGCAAAGACCTTATACTGCTGCTCTTTGTTGAGCGTCACTACTAATTTGGACGCTTTGCGCCCATCCTTCTTTAAAACCACGCTTTTAATGATCGGGTCCTTGACCTTTTCACTCATCTCCCGGGCTACAGCGGCATCAATATTCAACACTATTGACGTCCCTTGTTTCTCGTCTTGATACTTGACCTTTTCATCAGTATCAAGTACGATCCTTACCCGTGTAGGGCTGCTGCTGTAACGCATTTTATTTACTGTCGCCGCCCAGGCCTGGACCGGCAGCAGAACCAAAAGCGCCGTCAAGATCATTTTAAAAAAATATTTCTTCTGCAACATTCCTGTACTCCTCCTAAAAAATAATACACAGCCACAAGGGCTGTGTATCAGCACTTACAAACTGCCATTTCCCACAATAGTCCCCGGGCGCAGTTTATTCAAATCGATCAAAGCCTTGCCTGTACCCAGCGCAACGCAATCCAGCGGCTGTTCCGCGATATAAGTATCAATACCGGTCTCATCCTTCAGTACTTGAGCAATACCATCCAGCAGCGCGCCGCCGCCAGTCAGGTAAATACCCTTGTCCACTATATCCGCCGATAATTCAGGCGGGCACTTTTCCAGCACCGATCTTACCGACGCCACTAAGGCTGCGACTGACTCTCTCAGCGCTTTGCGACCGTCCTCAGAAGTAACTTTGATCGTAGTCGGCAGACCTGTCACCAGATCGCGTCCGCGAACCTCATGCTCTACCTGGCGTCCTTCAGGATGCACCGTCGCTACGTTGATTTTTATTTCTTCTGCCGTACGTTCACCGATCAGAACATTATGGATCCGTTTGACGTGCCTGATAATGGCTTCGTCAAAAGCATCGCCGCCAATACGCAAAGAGGCGTCCACAACAACTCCGCCCAGGCTCAATACAGCGATGTCAGTAGTGCCGCCGCCAATATCGACGACCATGCTGCCTGCCGCCGCCGCAATATCCAAGCCTGCGCCCAGCGCCGCCGCCAACGGCTCCTCTATCAGATAAGTTTTGGAGGCCCCGGCCTGCATCGTTGCTTCTAAAACAGCACGCTTTTCAACCGAAGTTACACCCGTAGGAATACATACCATAATCCGCGGTTTACTGAAAAAACTTTTACCGGCAACTTTATTAACGACATATTCCAGCATTTTCTGGGTGATCGTATAGTTGGCGATAACGCCCTCTTTCAAAGGACGGATCGCTATGATATTACCGGGAGTACGGCCGATCATCTGCCGGGCTTCCTCACCAACTGCCAAAATTTTATTCTTGTCCCGGTCGATCGCCACAACGGAAGGCTCGTTCAAAACAATGCCCTTACCTTTGACGAAAACCAGAATATTGGCAGTTCCTAAATCAATACCTATATCAATACTGTTAAAAACCATTTTTTCACCCGCTTTTAATCATTCCCGCCAACACGTTTAATATCAGCGCCCAAGCCCTGTAATTTAGTTACGATCTCTTCATAACCACGGTCAATGTGATAAATATCACAGATCTCTGTCGTCCCTTCGGCTACCAACCCGGCTAAAATCATTGCCGCACCGGCCCGCAGATCAGTCGCCCGTACCTGACAGCCCGTCAGCTTCGCCGGCCCGTCAACGACCGCGCTACGGCCTTCAGCAGTAATATTGGCGCCCATCCGGTTCAGCTCTACCACGTGCATGAACCTGTTTTCAAATACCGTTTCCGTTACCTTGCTGCGGCCTTCAGCGATCGTCATCATCGCCATCAGCTGCGCCTGCATATCCGTAGGGAACCCGGGATAAGGCAAAGTCTTGACATCAATGGCCTTGAGCCTGCCCTCGCCTGTCACACGCACACTGTCAATATCTTCTTCTACCGTTACGCCTGCTTCCCGCAGTTTGGCAATCAGCGGTTTTTGATGCTCTGTCAAAACATTCTCTACAATTATGTCGCCGCCGGTCATGGCTGCAGCGATCATATAGGTCCCGGCCTCGATCCGGTCAGGGATCACCGTATGGTCCGCACCATGCAGCTCTTTCACGCCTTCGATCCTGATCACATTCGTACCCGCGCCACGGATCCTGGCTCCCATTTGGTTCAGATAGTTGGCCAGATCTACGATCTCCGGTTCCTCCGCAGGGTTTTCCAGAATAGTGGTCCCTTCGGCCAAAGCCGCTGCCATCATTACATTTTCAGTAGCGCCGACACTGGGGAAATCAAAATAGATCGTAGTTCCCACTAAGCCATTCGGCGCGGTAGCTTCAATATAGCCATGTCCCTGTTCTATTTTTACCCCCAGGGCCTCGAAACCTTTTAAATGCAAATCGATCGGACGCGTGCCGATAGCACAGCCGCCCGGCTGAGAAATACGGGCCTTGCCCTTACGTGCCAGCAACGGTCCCATGACCAGAAAGGAAGCTCTCATACAGCGCACCAATTCATATGGCGCTTCGCAGGAAGTTATTTCCGTACTATCTATATTCAGTACATGGGGCTCACTGGCATCTACCCTGATGCCCAGGCAATTCAAAACAGCACAGATCGTACGCACATCGTCAAGAGCAGGGATCTCCTCTAAACGGCTGGGAGTATTCCCCAAGATCGACGCAGCAATGATCGGCAAGACAGCATTTTTTGCTCCACTAGTTTTCACAGAGCCTGTCAGACGGTTACCGCCTTTGACAACTAATTTCTCCACCCAGATAGCCCCCTAAGAAGTTCTATATTTATACAAAACGAATTAATTACATGAAGTAAAACTTACTGTAATATTTTATCATTTTTGAGGTACTTGTACAATGACTTTTACCTGTTTTGAAAAATTTCACATTTATCACAGTTTCTTCGCAAGTTTCCTGCGTCAAAGTGTTATAATACTGATTAAAGGAGATGAAAAACTATGATAAATGCAGAAATAGAAGCCCGCGAACTTCAGGATAAACTTACTCACATTTGTCCGGAAGCAAAGATCGACTTCAAAGTCCCTGCTGCCAATGAAGCAGTAATCACTATCCATAACCCTAACGGCGGTTTGCCTGTCAATATTTTTTCCAATGATTTCGACCACGAATTCAAGGTAGTTTATTTCAAAACGCCGCGTTTTTTCCCCTCTAATCAGGATGGTATCGCAGCTTTGCTCAAAGCCATTTCCGATTATGTTACAGGCAAAATCGTTTATATGGATATTATCAGTTCCAGCAACAATTCCTATCCGCGCGACCGCCTTGTACACGTGGAAGAATTGCCGGAAGCAGACCTTGATCAGCTGGCACGTCTTTGCATCAACAAAAATCTGCTCAACGAAAGTGAGCTGCGCTTTGAACTGCAAGCCGGGTCCTCAGTTTGTATCAACTTCTGGGATCAGACTAAAAATTTCTGTTACAAGATGCAAAACGGCAAAATCATCAAAGAGTGAGTTTAACGTAAAAAAACTACCAATCAGCTGATTGGTAGTTTTTTATTTACTTAATCTTTGGCGGTCAGCCAGAATATTATAGTAAGTTTCTTTTTCCATAATCTCTCTGCGGATGCTTTGTTTGGCACTTTCATCAGCACATTCTGCCAAACGCCGGCGCAGAAAAGCAAGATCTTGTTTCAGATGCAGCATTTTATTTCCCGAAATATCCATGATCGGATCCGACACTTCTGATCACCTTCCTTTATCAACAGGATACTATAGAAAGTTTCTTTTAGCAAGTAAAAAACCCACTGTTTTTACACAGTGGGTTTTTTGTTTAATTGTCGTATGCTATCAACGTCCTGCTTTGTTGTATGCACCCAGGCGGGCGACAGCCCTTCTCAGCGCATGCTGAGCACGGTCGACATCCAGGTTTTCGGTCTTATTTTTTAAACGTTCTTCAGCACGTTCTTTAGCAGCTTCTGCTCTGGCTTTGTCAATATCAGCAGCCATTTCGGCAATAGTTGCCAGGATCGTGCATTTATTAGCGTTCATTTCCATAAAACCACCGCAAATAGCGATGTAACCTTCAGTGCCGTCAGCCAGACGATATTTCATCGGAGCAATATCCAAGCTGGCAATAACGGGAATGTGGTTAGCCTCGATGCCGATACCGCCGTCATTAGTGCGGAGGCCCAAGTATACAATTTCATCGGAGCTGAAAAGCAATTTATCCGGAGTGACAATTTCCAATTGCATACAATTAGCCATTATTCAGCCTTCATAGTCTCAGCTTTAGCTACAGCGTCATCAATGGTACCAACCATGTAGAAAGCACCTTCCGGCAAATCGTCATGTTTGCCTTCCAGGATTTCTTTGAAGCCGCGGATAGTTTCTTTCAGCGGAACATATTGGCCGGGAGTACCGGTGAACTGTTCAGCAACAAAGAATGCTTGGCTGAGGAATTTTTGGATTTTACGAGCGCGGGCAACAGTGATCTTATCCTCTTCGCTCAATTCTTCCATACCAAGAATTGCGATAATGTCCTGCAATTCTTTATAACGTTGCAAAATAGCCTGTACGCCACGAGCTACGTTATAGTGCTCTTCGCCGATAACCAGCGGATCAAGGATACGGCTGGTGGAGTCAAGCGGGTCAACTGCCGGATAAATACCAAGCTCTGCAATTTGACGGGAAAGTACGGTCGTAGCGTCCAAGTGAGCGAATGTTCCCGCAGGAGCAGGGTCAGTCAAGTCATCCGCAGGTACGTATACGGCCTGTACAGAGGTAATGGAACCAGTTTTGGTGGAAGTGATACGCTCTTGCAAGGCACCGATGTCGTTAGCCAGAGTAGGCTGATAACCTACTGCGGACGGCATACGGCCGAGCAAAGCGGATACTTCGGAACCAGCCTGAATGAAACGGAAAATGTTATCGATAAAGAGCAGTACGTCCTGTCCGCCGATATCACGGAAATATTCCGCCATGGTCAAACCAGTCAGGCCAACGCGCATACGTGCTCCAGGAGGTTCGTTCATCTGACCGTAAACAAGAGCGGTCTTATCGATAACGCCGGATTCTTTCATTTCGCACCACAAGTCGTTGCCTTCACGTGTACGTTCGCCAACACCTGCAAATACGGAATAACCACCATGAGCGGTAGCGATATTATGAATAAGCTCCATAATAATAACTGTTTTACCAACACCTGCGCCGCCGAACAGACCGATCTTACCGCCAAGAGCGTACGGAGCGATCAAGTCAACGACTTTGATTCCGGTTTCTAAAATTTTAGTTGTTGTAGCTTGTTGGTCGAAAGTCGGAGCCGGTCTATGGATAGGCCAGTAATCGGCAGCATCGACTTTTCTCTCGTCATGGTCAACAGTTTCACCCAATACGTTAAATATGCGGCCCAAAGTACCAGGACCAACCGGAACACTGATCGGTGCGCCGGTATCAACAGCTTCCATTCCGCGAACAAGACCGTCGGTAGAACTCATGGCAACTGCACGGACTACATTGTAGCCGATATGCTGCATAACTTCACAGGTAAGATGGATTTGCACCTTACCGTCATCAGTAGTACCATCGATTTTAATAGCGTTCAGGATTGCAGGCATACTTTTCGGAGGGAATTCAATGTCAACAACAGGGCCAACAACTTGTACTATTCTACCAGTATTCAAGGTTTTAGCCTCCCTACGAATTATTCTTATTGTTGTTTCAATGCTTCGGCGCCGCCGCAGATCTCGCTGAGCTCGCGGGTAATAAGTGCCTGACGCGCCTTGTTATAAGACAGCTCCAGATTCTTAACCAGCTTGCCGGCATTATCAGTAGCAGAAGACATCGCAGTCATTCTGGCGCCCAATTCACTGGCAGCAGATTGTACCAGCGCGGCATAAACAATAGTTTCAAGATAACGCGGTGCCAAAACCTTCAAAATTTCTTCAGCTTCGGGTAAGAAAAGGTACTCGACACTTTTCTTAGTTGCACCGGCTTCTTTTTCCGGTGGTTCTACCGGAAGGATGATATCGCTTGTCGGGATCTGCGACAAAGCGGATTTAAATAAAGTGAAAACAATATGCAATTCATCAAACTGCATATCACCGAAACGTTCAGCCGCATCGGTAGCGATAGCCACAGCATCGTTGTAACTTGGTTTATCAGAGAAGCCAAGATGCGAGGAAATAACATTATAACCACGGCGCGTAAAGAAATCTTTCGCTCTGCGGCCGCTGGTAATAATAACTACGTCACCTTCAATTTCAGAAATCTCGGCAACTGCCCTTTTTAACGCGTTACTGCTATAAGCACCGGCAAGACCTTTATCAGAACATACAACCAAATAGCCAACTTTTTTCACTTCGCGTTTTTGCAGCAAAGGATGCTTTTTGGCGTCTAATCCGGCCACCATGCCCTTATCACAAACAATATTGGCCAATACTTCTTTGATCTTCAAAGCGTACGGACGGCTGGAGCCTGCTTTTTCCTGCGCTTTGCGCAAACGGGCAGCGGCAACCATTTTCATAGCTTTAGTGATCTGACCAATATTTTTGATGCCTTTCATGTGGCGATGAATCTCGCGTGCAGTAGCCATCAGTCAATCACCTACCTTCACTGACAATAAAGGTATCCTTGAACTCAACGATTGCTTTCTTCAAAGCTGCTTCATTTTCGTCGGTGATTTTCTTTTCGTCACGGATGGAAGCACCAATTTCAGGATGGTTGGCATCCATAAAATCAAGGAATTCACTTTCCATGCGAGTGATGTCTTTTACTGCAACATCATCTAAATAACCTTTAGTGCCGAGGTAGATAGCCATAACCTGTTTTTCTACCGGCAGCGGCACATATTGGCCTTGTTTGAGGATCTCTGTCAAACGCTGACCGCGGTCCAGCTGAGCTTTGGTAGCTTTATCAAGATCGGAAGCAAACTGAGCGAATGCTGCCAGCTCACGATATTGTGCCAAGTCCAGACGCAGAGTACCTGCAACGGATTTCATTGCTTTGATTTGCGCCGCGCCGCCTACACGGGATACGGACAAACCGGAATTGATCGCCGGACGGATACCGGAATAGAATAACTCGGATTCCAGGAAGATCTGTCCGTCAGTAATAGAAATTACGTTAGTAGGAATAAAGCCGCCAACGTCACCAGCCAGTGTTTCGATGATAGGCAATGCGGTGATAGAACCGTTACCGAGTTCTTTGTTCAGTTTAGCAGCACGTTCCAGCAAACGGGAATGCAAGTAGAATACATCGCCAGGATAAGCCTCGCGTCCTGGAGGACGGCGGAGCAGCAGGGACATGGCACGATACGCAACAGCGTGCTTGGACAAGTCGTCATATACGCAAAGTACGTCTTTGCCCTGATCCATAAAGTATTCTGCCATCGTTACACCAGCATAAGGAGCCAGATACTGCAGCGGAGCAGAATCAGCAGCAGTAGCCGCAACGATGATAGTATAATCCATAGCGCCGTGTTGTTCCAGAGTACGAACGATGCGGGCTACGTTGGAAGCCTTTTGGCCGATAGCTACATAAATGCAGATCACGCCGAGGCCTTTTTGGTTAATGATAGTATCGATAGCAACGGCAGTTTTGCCGGTGCCGCGGTCACCGATGATAAGTTCGCGCTGGCCGCGTCCGATAGGAACGAGCGCATCGATACATTTGATACCGGTCTGCAGCGGAGTATCAACGGATTCACGATCTGCGATACCATGAGCAGCAGATTCTACAGGGCGTTTTTCAGCATAAGCGATCTCGCCTTTGCCGTCGATAGGAGCGCCGATAGCGCTGACAACGCGGCCCAGCAAAGCTTCGCCTACGGGAACGTCCATGATGTTGCCGGTACGGCGAACCAGATCGCCTTCTTTAATGAGCGTTTCCCCGCCCATCAAAACGATACCAACAGAGTCAGGGTTCAAGTTCAGAACCATGCCGGAAACATTGTTCGGCAATTCAACCAATTCGCCGGCCATAGCGTTTTTCATACCGATAACGGTAGCGATGCCGTCACCGATCTTTTCAACTATACCGACCTCTTCCAAGTTAACATCCACATTGTAATTCTCCAGCTTTTCGCTGAGAGCATCAGTCATTGCTTCCGGTTTTTCCAAAGCATAGTCATGAACGTCGATGCCGTTCATAACAACTTCCATTTTCTTCAGTTTACGAAGTGCGGAAGCATCATATACCTTGTCGCCGATTTGCACGATGATACCACCGAGAATAGAAGGATCAACATTTTTATTGAGGAAAATGTCGCGGCCTAATTTTTCGGTAAGAATTGCAGAAATGGATTGATACTCATCTACAGTTAATTTTTTAGCCGTAGTAACTTTTACATCTAAAAGTTCTTTAATAGAACCCAGATCAATTTTGAAGTCGGACAATTCTTGCTTAATCAAAGCAATATTTTCTTCACTCTTCATAATTGTACCAATCACCTCCGTATACCGGCTCTCGTCATTGCCGCCTTTCGCTAAAGGGCGGTCCTGATTTCGTCCGGCCTATTGAGCAACAAGCAAATTATTGTTTCAAAACAGCGTCAACAATATCGCCTGCTAATTTTTTGTCTTCTTCAGAACCTAATTTTTGTTCAACAATCTTGCTGGCAGCAACCAGGCTGAGATTGATAACATGGGCGCGGATTTCGCTGAGAGCCTGCTTTTTCTCAAGAGCAATAGCTTCTTTAGCAGTTTTGATGATTTGATCCTGCTCTTCTTTAGTTTCAGCAAGGATCTTATCGTGCGCAGTCTGCGCGGTTTTACGCGCATTGTCGATAATAGCTTGAGCTTCTTGACGTGCAGCGGCCAATTTAGCGGCATATTCAGCTTTGATGCCTTCGGCATCAGTTTTAGCGGTTTCTGCGGCTGCTAAATCGTTAGCAATTTTATTCTTGCGGTCATCCATGATTTTCATCAGGGGTTTGTAAGCAAATTTCGCAAGAACGAAAACGAGAATCAAAAAGTTCAGGACCTGCGCGATAAATGTAGCGTTAAAGTTAACCAATTATAGCACGCTCCTTTTCTAGTTTTCCTTTACGAAATTATTTAATGAAGGGGTTAGCAAATACGAGAACGATAGCGATAACATAGCAGAGGATAGGCATGGATTCAACCAAACCTACGCAGATCAGCATAGTAGTCATCAATTTACCGGATTCTTCCGGTTGGCGAGCCATAGATTCAATAGTTCTGCCGCAGAGGTGACCGTTACCGGTACCAGCGCCGTTTGCAGCGCCTAAACAAACAAGACCCGCGCCGATTAAAGATGCAGCGGTAATGATTGCATTTTCAGTCATTTCATTCATCCTTTCAAAATAAGAAAAATTTTAGAATCGATTGATGCTTAGTGCACATCATGGAATGCGATGGCAAAGCTGCTCAAAGCAAGCATCGTAAAGATAAAGGCCTGCAAGAAGCCGATAAACAAGCTGAACATTACCCAAAGTTCCGGGATGACCCACGGAGTCAGTTGATACAAAACGATCAACAGAATTTCGCCTGCCAGGATGTTACCAAATAGACGAAGGGCCATAGTCAGCGGTTTTGTGATAGCGTCAAGAAGGTGGATCGGTAAAAAGCCCGGTTTAGGACTGATAAAATGTTTAAAATGTCCTATACCCTGCTGATGCACACCAACTGCATAACCACCAATGGCTACCATCAAAGACAATGCAAAAACAGTGTTGATATCATTGGTCGGGGAAGTCCAATGTACACCGAACTGCGGCAGCATGCCAAGTTCATTGCCAATGAAAATAAACATGAACAAGGTGATCATAAACGGAGCCATATACTTACGCCCCTTCATCCCCAGGGTCTCTTCCATCAATCCGTTTAGGAAATCAATAAAAAACTCCATTCCATTCTGCAAGCCACTTGGAACCAGCTTCGGATTTCTAGAAGCAATAAAAAACAGTAAAAAGACGATCGCCATCGTGATCCAGGTCATATACATGGTCTGCATATGAATTACGACACCAGGTGCCCATTCCTGCGCAAAGTAATGGATGATCTCTTTTGCGTTTTCAGCCTCTTGAGCCATAGCAGCTGTTTCTGTTCCCATTCTCTCACACTCCTTTCTTCACGCCCTGCTTTTTATTGAGCTGGTACGCGATAAATATTAGATTAAATATTAAAAATATATGTATCAGCAGAAACCCCATGCATACACCAAAAACATGGTATTTCAACTTTAACATCACAATAACCAGGATGCCGGCAGCCAGCCTTCTGATCCAGCGAAAGCGCTTCATGATCTTCAGCGCCGCTTCCGGCTCGCCCTCAGGCAGGGATCTCTGGATGCCCAGAAACATGATCAGGGTATCAAGCAGTCCTACAGCGCCGCCTAAAGCAAGCCCGGAGGCAAGCTCCTGATAACCGGCCATTTTTACGGCAAAAGCTATGGCAAAAGACGCAACCGCCAGCCTTGCCAGAACTTTTTTATACCCCGTCGTTACCAAAGGGGTGAAGTCAATCATTTTCATCAGCGTTTTGCTACCTCATAAAACTGTCCTGCTTCCACTTAAAACAAAAACCAAATAGGCATTTTTGAAAAAATCAAGAATAAATCATAATAATTTTAATATTTTTCACAATTTTTGTCTATCTTAATTAGTACTGAATTCAGATAAAATTTGAATGTCGTAACCATTTTCATGTAAAATCTTTCTGATTATACGCGCGCAGGCCCTGCCGTCACCATACGGATTAGCGGCTTCAGCCATACTTTGATAATGCTGCGCATCATCCAGCAGTCTGCTTGTTTCCCGCAGCACATCATCGTAAGCAGTGCCTACGAGCCTGACTGTCCCTGCGTCTACAGCTTCAGGACGCTCGGTAGTATCACGCAGAACCAGGACCGGCTTACCCAACGCCGGCGCTTCTTCCTGAATACCGCCGCTGTCAGTCAGCACAATATCTACTTTAGCCATCAGATTGGCAAAAGGCTCATAATCCAAAGGCTCGATCAAATGGACCTGCTGCAGATGGCCAAGTTCTTCATTGACGATCTCTCTGACTTTAGGATTTTTATGGACCGGAAAAATCGCTTCGGTATCCGGATGGTTTTCCAAAACCTTACGCAGCGCCTGATAAACATGACGCATCGGTTTGCCTAAATTCTCACGGCGGTGCGTGGTCACTAAGATCAGCCGCTTCCCGCTGGCAAGGGACTGCTGCAGACCCGCGTCAGTAAACCGGTAATCAGCCTTGACCGTAGTCTGCAAAGCATCGATCACCGTATTACCCGTCACTACGATCGCCGCCGGATCGATATTTTCTTTCAATAAATTGCTTTTACTTGTCGCCGTCGGCGCAAAATGGATATCGGCAATAGCGCCGGTCAATTTGCGGTTCATCTCTTCCGGGTAGGGTGAAAATTTATTGCCCGTCCGCAGGCCCGCTTCCACATGGCCTACAGGGATCTGGGCATAAAAAGACGCCAAAGCTCCGACAAAGGTCGTAGTGGTATCACCATGCACCAGCACCATATCAGGCTGTGCCTCTGCCAATACGTCCTTTAATCCTGCCAAAGCCCGGCCGGTAACGTCATATAAAGTTTGTCCGGCAGTCATGATATTCAAATCATAATCCGGTTTGATCGCAAACAGCTGCAGCACCTGGTCCAACATTTCACGGTGCTGTGCCGTCACGGCTACGATAGGTTCAATAAAATCAGGGTATTTCTGCATTTCCAAAACTAACGGACACATTTTGATTGCTTCCGGACGCGTACCGAAAACTGTCATTAGCTTGATTTTTTTCACGACTTCGTCTCCCAACTGTATAACACGGTCTCATACGGTTTTTCAATCATTAATAACTGTCATTGCCAATCAACGATCGTTCAAAATACCTATCTTCTTAGCGCCAAAGACCACGGCGGTAATAATGAGTGCGATGATCACTGCCGCATAATAGCCGCCGACCTCAGTCAGCAGTACCGCGGCGATGCCCAGCACGGCGCTGATGATATACATCAGCAGCACGGCCTGACGCTGCGTCATGCCCATCGCCAACAGGCGGTGATGCAGATGCCCCTTGTCCGGCTGAAAAATAGGTCGGCCATTCGTATAGCGGCGCACGATCGCAAAAGCCGTATCCATGATCGGTAAGCCCAAAGCGATGGCAGGCACGATCAGCGCGATAGTAGCCGCGCTTTTAACCGCGCCGAAAATAGAGATCGCCGCCAGCATATAGCCGATAAACATACTGCCGGTATCACCCATAAAAATGGTGGCCGGATTGAAATTATAACGCATAAAGCCGACAATACCGCCAGCCAGAGCAGCCGTGATCACAGCCACAGGATAAAAGCCCTGCTGAATAGCTACCAGAATCACCGTTATCGACGCGATCCCGGCCACGCCAGCCGCCAGTCCGTCCAGCCCATCCATCAGGTTGACGACATTGGTAAAGCTGATCACCCAGAAAATCGTGAACGGTATCGACAGATACTCAAGATAAAAATACCCGCCCCAGGGATTGTTGAGCCATTCGATGCGAATATCAAACAACACTAAAACCGCCGCGGCAGCGATCTGTCCCAACAGCTTGACCTTAGCCGGCAGCTGATAGACATCATCGATGATACCGACGATCAGGATCACCGTGCCGCCGAGCAAAAGCGCCAGCACGTCCCTGGATAAATGCATGCTGCACAAAACAGCGGCCACAAAGCCAAGGTAAATGGCCAGCCCTCCCAGGCGCGGCATGATGCCCTTATGAACCTTTCTTCCGTCCGGCTTATCCAGCGCGCCTATACGGAAAGCCAGTTTTTTGACATACGGCGTCAAAAGCCAGCTGGTAAAAAGCGCTATCACAAAAGCTAAAATATACACTTGCAATTATTCACCTCATAGCGTTCAAAGCCGCTTATTTATACCCCAAAAATCACTGTATTTTCTTAAAAGGTCATTCTTGTGTATTAGTATATCAAAAAAATACCATTTTGAACATTTTTTCTTTGATTTTTTTGTTGCGAAAGCAACATTTTTCAGAAAAAATAAATACAGCAACTGCCGATGCCCAAAAAAAGCACCGCAATGCTGTATTTATTTTAATCTTCCCCGTGCAGGATCGTCACCTGCATCCCGGCAGCCTGCAGCATCTCCTCTGCCAGCTTATCCGGATAAGGATTGGCATAAACAATCCGCTCGATACCGGCGTTGATCAATATTTTAGTGCAGACAACGCAGGGCTGATGCGTGCAGTACAGCGTGCCGCCGTTGACGGATACGCCATGATAAGCCGCCTGCACTACTGCGTTCTGCTCGGCATGGATACCACGGCATAACTCGTGCATTTGTCCCGAGGGTACTTTCAATTGTTCACGCAGGCAGCCTGTCACCGAGCAATGCTCAAGCTTGGAAGGCGTGCCATTATAACCTGTGGCCACTATTTGCCTGTTTTTGACGATAACGGCGCCGACGCTGCGGCGCAGGCAAGTGGAGCGCTTGCTGACTACCTGAGCGATCTCCATAAAATAATTGTCCCATTCAGGTCTGTTATCAAACATCAGTCTGTACCAAAAATACGGTCGCCGGCATCGCCCAGGCCCGGCACGATATAACCGTGTTCATTCAATTTTTCATCTAAAGCAGCTGTGTAAACAGGCACGTCAGGGTGCTCCTCGTTCATCACCTTCACGCCTTCAGGGGCCGCTACCAGACACATAAAACGAATATTTTTCAAACCGCGCTCCTTCAGCATCGAGATCGCGGCAGCGGCACTGCCGCCAGTCGCCAGCATCGGATCGACTACGATCGTCACGCCGTCTTTATTCTCAGGCAGCTTGCAGTAATATTCGATCGGTTTCAAGGTTTCTTCATCACGGTACAAACCGATAAAGCCCACCCTGGCATCCGGGATCATTTTCAGCACGCCCGTCAAAAGACCCAGACCGGCCCTTAAAATAGGCACGACAAAAATATCGCCGGCTACTTTATAACCGGTAGTCTTCGCTACCGGAGTAGTGACCTCGACCTCCTGCAGCGGCAGGTTCCTTGCCACCTCATACGTCATCAGCATCGCTATTTCATCAAGACACTCGCGAAAATCACGGGACGAGGTATGCTCCGCACGCATTTTCGTGATTTTTTGTTTGATCAGCGGATGATCAACAACTGTAACTTGCATCGTCAAAATCTCCTTCCTGAATTCAGAAGCCGGGATACATGGGATATTTAGCGCATAAAGCCGCTACCCTTGCTGCCGCTTCCTTATGTTTGCCCTCATTTTCAGGATTATTCAAAACCAGGCCAATGATCGCTGCCACCTCGCGCATATCCTCCTGATCAAAGCCGCGCGTGGTAACGGCAGCCGTACCCAGACGGATACCGCTGGTCACAAAAGGACTTTCAGGATCAAAGGGGATCGTATTTTTATTGCAGGTCACGCCTACTTCATCTAATAAATGTTCAGCTACCTTGCCTGTCAGCTTCTGACCGCGCACGTCGACAAGGATCAGATGGTTGTCAGTCCCGCCGGAAACGATACGGAACCCTTCTTGCTGCAAAGCTTCAGCAAATACTCTGCAGTTAGCGATGATATTCTGCTGATATACTTTAAATTCCGGCTGCAAAGCCTCACCAAAAGCCACCGCCTTGGCAGCAATGATATGCATCAAGGGGCCGCCCTGGATACCAGGGAACACAGCCTTGTCGATCGCCTTGGCATACTGCTCTTTGCACATGATCAGGCCGCCGCGCGGTCCACGCAAGGTTTTATGCGTAGTCGTAGTAACGATGTCGGCATAAGGCACCGGGCTGGGATGCAGACCCGCAGCCACAAGACCGGCGATGTGGGCGATATCCACCATCAGCAGCGCCCCAACGCTGTGCGCGATCTCCGCCATCCGTTCAAAATCTATGATCCGGGAATAAGCGCTGGCGCCGGCAACGATGATTTTCGGCTTCGTTTCAGCGGCAGTTTGCGCCAAAGCATCATAATCTATAGTTTCCGTCTCGTGATCCACACCATAAGGGACCACGTTATAATAGCTGCCGGAAATATTTACCGGTGAACCGTGGGATAAATGGCCGCCCTGAGACAGATTCATGCCCATGATCGTATCGCCGGGCTTCAGGAAAGCAAAATAAACGGCAGTGTTGGCGTTAGCGCCGGAATGAGGCTGCACATTGACATGATCGGCGCCGAATAATTTTTTAGCGCGCTCGATCGCCAGTACTTCCACCTTATCGACATATTCACAGCCGCCATAATAACGGTGTCCCGGATACCCCTCGGCATATTTATTAGTCAGGACAGTACCCATGGCCTCCATCACAGCAGGAGACACAAAATTCTCGGATGCGATCAGTTCTATTTTATTTCTTTGTCTGCCAAGTTCTTCGCCAATAGCGGCATTCACTTCAGGATCAACAACGGCTAATTTCTCTAAATTCATGATTACTCCCTCCAAGTCAAATAATTTACACTGGGTATTTGGCACGCTCGCCGCCGATCAAGGGCGGACGTGTCCGTGCCGCGGTGAGTATAGCCTCGCCGATCTTGCTTTCTGACAAACGCACCGGTACGGCAACTTTCTTTAAATGCATACCGATCAGCGTCTGACCTATATCCAGGCCCGCATGGGCCGAGATCGCTTCAACAACGACAGGCTGCTCAAAATTTTCGTAAGCCGCCGCTGCCATAGCACCGCCCGCATGGGGCACAGGCCGCACAGTTACTTCCTGCCAGCCGTATTTTTCGGCAGCCGCCCTGGTCGTGACCAGAGCCCGGTTCAAATGCTCGCAGCACTGGATCGCTAAAAAAACACCCTGCGCCTCGGTCACCCGCCGCAGGGCAGCAAACATCGCCCCGGCGACTTCGGCAGAACCGCCAGTACCTATCTTATCGCCCAGCACCTCGCTGGTACTGCAGCCCACTACTAAAACCTGCCCGGTCTGGACCGCCCCGGCCTGCAAAAGCTCCTGCGCCGCCGCAGCTACCTGCGCGGCTATTTCCGCAGTCTGCATCACCGCATCGCCTCCAGGGCCGTAATCTTATCGATCCGGCGCAGATGGCGCCCACCGGCAAATTCACTCCTCAGCCAGGTATCAGTTATCATTTCCGCCAGGCTTAAGCCGATAACGCGCTCGCCCATACACAGTATATTAGCATTGTTATGCTCACGGCTCATCTGCGCAGAAAAAACATCGCCGCATAAAGCCGCTCTGATCCCGTGGATCTTATTGGCGGCAATAGAAACGCCGATGCCGGTCCCGCAGATCAAAATACCCCGTTCCGCTTCGCCGTCATTGACAGCCTGACAGACCTTAGCCGCATAATCAGGATAATCGACGGATTCTTCCGTATAAGTACCGCAGTCAACAACCTCGATGCCCTTAGCCTTAAGATATTCCCTGATATGATTTTTTAAATGGATACCACCGTGATCACTGCCGACCGCGATTTTCATAGAAGTCACCTCTGTTTTTATTTACATTTTTTTATTTTTACAACTCATAGTGTTATTTTAACATAAATTCCGGCAAAAGCGTACCGCTTTTTGCACAAAGCCGGCCATCGGAAACTGTCACGATCTGATAACCGGCCGCCTTACGCAGCCTGTTCATCACCGCCAGTCCCAAACCGTCTTCGCCCACGCCTTCGGCCACGATCAGCTCTGCCTGCTGTTTATCAAAACCACGCAGTAAGCTGTACAGTTTTTCAGCCAGGGCCTGCGTATCCTGTCCCCACGCGCTCACCAGCATATTTTCAGCCTGCGGAAGCTGAGCGGCGATCTTTTCACTGCACAAAACGCCTGTCCTGATCCCCTGCGCGGCGGCCCGCGCCGCTGCCGCCGGTATCTGGGCTGCAGCCTCGCCCTCAAATAAATACATCGCTGCCTGCGGCGCATAATGGCGGTATTTCATGCCCGGAGCCTTCGGCTTAAAATCGCCCTGGCCTGCCAAAGCCGGATCGACCTCGACCGCTCCCAAAACTGCCTCCAGCATTTCCCGGGTAATGCCGCCTGGACGCAAAATCATCGGCACAGCCGCAGTAGTATCGACAACGGTGGATTCAACACCAATGCCGCAGCTGCCGCCGTCGATAACGCCGGCGATCTTGCCCTGCATATCATCCCAGACAGCCTGCGCGTCCGTCGGGCTGGGCTTGCCGGAGATATTGGCCGACGGAGCAGCTATGGGCCGCCCTGTCGCCGCGATCAACCCGGCGGCTACCGGATGCGAAGGCATCCGTACGCCTACCGTCGCCAGGCCGGCGCTCACCTCGTCCGGGATCAGCTGCGACTTGTCGACAATCAAAGTCAGCGGCCCCGGCCAGAAAGCCTCCATCAACGCCCTGGCATTGGCAGTAAGCCCGCTCGTCAGCGGCAGGATATCCTCTTTGCTGGCGATATGCAAAATCAAAGGATTATCAGCCGGCCGGCCCTTCGCCGCAAAAATTTTCGCCACCGCCGCGCCATTCAGCCCATCCGCACCCAGACCGTAAACAGTCTCCGTCGGGAAAGCTACTACTTCTCCCTGGCGCAGCAGCCTGCCTGCCGCCTGTAAAACCTCCGCTTTATTATCACTATCAGCATCAGCTTGTAAATTCCAATAAATGGTCTGCATAATAAGTACCTTCTCTCGTCGCAAACACCATGCGCTCAATCTCAGCATAATCCTTCCGCAGCGCCGTCACGGTCAGCCCGGCCTGCCGGCACAGCTCCGCCACCTGCTGCGCCTGACCGATGCCAACCTCAAAAGCCAGCAGCCCGTCCGGCTTCAGCCATGTCCCGCACCCGGCGGCGATGCGCCTGTAAAAATCCAGTCCGTCACTACCGCCGTCCAGAGCACCCCGCGGTTCCCGCTGCACATCGGCAGCCAGCCCGGCAATATCCGCTGCCGGGATATAAGGTGGATTGGAGACGATGATATCAAAAGTCTGCCCCGCCGGCAGCCCGGCAAACAGATCCGACTCCACCAGCGTCAGCCTGGAGCTGACGCCGATCGCCCCCGCATTTTCGCCGGCAACGGCCAAAGCGGCAGCCGAAATATCCACCGCCGTGCCCGCAGCCTGTGGCAAAAGCTCCAGCAGCGACACGATGATCGCCCCGCTGCCTGTGCCAAGATCAAGCAAACTGGCCGCGCCAGCTCCGGCGGCAGCCTTCGCCACACTCTCCACCAGCAGCTCCGTTTCCGGACGTGGTACCAGTACCGCAGGATTTACCTTGAAGCTGTGCTTCATAAAAGCCTTCTCCCCCAGGATATACGCCAGCGGCTCCTGCTGAGCACGCCGCGCCACATAACCGCGGTATTCAGTCAGCTCCTCCTCCGACAAAGGCTGGTCAAAATGTACATATAAAGTTATTCTTTCGCATTTCAGAACAGCACAAAGCAGTATTTCAGCATCTAAACGCGGATTTTCGATCCCTTTATTTGCGAAATACTGCTTTGTCCATTCCAAAACCCCTGTAATCGTCCATAAGGGTTTATTTTCCATATTATTTCACCTGCTGCAGCTGCTCGCTCTGTTTGGCCGTAAGGAGCGCGTCCAGTAATTCGTCCATCTCGCCGTTGAGCACGATATCAAGTTTATGCAAAGTCAGCCCGATCCGGTGATCGGTAACGCGGCCCTGCGGATAATTATAGGTACGGATACGCTCACTGCGGTCGCCTGTGCCCACCTGACTTTTACGGTCCTGAGCCGTAGCCGCCCGCTGCTCTTCCTGCGCCTGCTCCAAGATCCTGGCCCGCAGGACGCGCATACACTTCTCGCGGTTTTTCAGCTGCGATTTTTCGTCCTGACACTGCGCCACGATCCCCGTCGGCAAATGCGTGATGCGTACCGCCGACTCGGTCTTATTGACATACTGCCCGCCGGCGCCGCCGGCACGGTAAGTATCCACCCGCAGATCGGCAGGATTGATCTCCACGTCCACCTCTTCCGCCTCAGGCAGCACTGCCACCGTAACAGTAGAAGTATGCACGCGCCCCTGCGACTCGGTCTCCGGCACCCGCTGCACCCGGTGGACGCCGCTTTCAAATTTCATGCGGCCATAAACGCCGTCGCCGCTGATCTGAAAAACGACCTCTTTAAAGCCGCCCAGCTCCGTCGGATTGGCATCCAATATCTCCGTGCGCCAGCCTCTGGCCTCGGCATAACGGGTATACATCCGAAACAGCACGCCGGCAAACAGAGCAGCCTCATCACCGCCAGCGCCGCCGCGGATCTCCACGATCACGTCCTTATCGTCGTTTGGATCGGAAGGCAGCAGTAAGATCGTCAGCCGCTCCTCATAAACAGCCAGCTGCGGCTTCAGCTCCTTCAGCTCCTCGTAAGCCATTTCCGTCAGCTCTTTATCATCACCGGCGTCAATGATCTCCTCCGCATCGGCTTTCGCCCGCATCAGATCGCGGTATTCGCGAAAGACCGTTACGATATCCGTCAGCTTGGCATGGGCTTTAGTACACTTCTGCCACTCTTTTTGATCAGCAATGACATCAGGATCGCTGATCTTCGCCTCCAGATCAAGATATTTATCTTCAAGTGCCTGTAATTTATCCAGCATTATTTTCTCCTGTAATTTGCTTTTCTGCCAATTCCTCAGGCGGCAGCACAGCCTTCAGCGAGGCTATCGCCACTTCGATCTGGTCATCGTCAGGCTCGCGGGTCGTCAGCTTCTGCAGGCAAAGACCGGGAAAAATAGCCGTTCTCACCCAGGCTGAATCGATATGCGAACCGGCATAACGAATGATCTCATAGCTCACGCCGGCGATCACCGGCATCAGAATGATCCGCGACATGATCCGTTCCAACAGATTCGGCCAGCCCAAAAAAGTAAATACAAACATGCTTATCAGCATCACGATCATCAGAAAATTAGTGCCGCAGCGCGGATGCAGCGTACTGAACTGACGCACGTTGGCCACTTCCAGCGGCAGCCCCGCCTCATAAGTATAGATCGTCTTATGCTCGGCCCCGTGATACTGAAATACTCTCTGAATATCCTTCATTGAAGAAATAGCAGTTATATATCCGAGGAAAATCAGCATTCTCAGCACGCCCTCGGCTAAATTCAAAATCATATGGTCACTGGTCCAGGCATTTAAAAACCGCATCGACCAGGTAGGAATGATAATAAACAAAACTACGGCCAGAACAACCGAAAAAGCGATCGTCAGAGCCATTTCCTTACCATCCAGCTGTTCGTCGTCTTCACCGGAAACCTGTGCCGAATAAGCCAGTGCCTTCATGCCGTGATATAACGATTCACAAAGAGCGACTACGCCGCGCAGCAATGGTTTTTTCAAAAAAGGATATTTATCGGTAATACTGTTAGCCGGGCCCACATCAATGGCGATTTCCCCGTCCGGCTGCCTGACGGCAACAGCGATCTTATCCTTGCCCCTCATCATCACGCCTTCAATAACAGCTTGTCCGCCAACATTAGGTTTCTTTTCCATAGTAGTATCTCCCTAAAAGTTTCGGATATAAACACAGCAGAGCTTTCGCTCTGCTGTGGTGTGATTATTTTTCTTCTACATTGTAGCGTTTATTGAATTTTTCAATACGGCCACGAGCAGCTAAATTACGCTGTTGGCCGGTGAAGAACGGATGACATTTAGAGCAAACGTCAACACGCAATTCCGGATTCACGCTGCCGCTCATAAAAGAATTGCCGCATGCGCAGGTTACTTTAGCTTCACCATATTTCGGATGGATGTTTTGTTTCATGCTGGTTGCACCTCACTTTACTCTCTAACTATTATATGACTATACATCATAATTCTAGATTAACGCTTATAAAGTATACCACAGACCCCACAGCTATGCAAGAACTATTTTCAGAAACTTTACTTTTGCCTGCTTGCACCCCAGCCGCGGAAAGGTTATAATAAGCGCAGCAAATATCTGCACCCCAAGCCGCACTTCAAGTGCGCCTGCAGACATATACATCCCGCGCCTCCGGCTCAGGCCCGGCGCGCCCAGAAAGGCAGGTCCTAACCTTGAAAAAAACATCCTCTGAAAGTAGGCTCGTCATCAGTGAAGTCATGATGCCCCACCAGGCCAATGTCGCCGGCAATATCCACGGCGGCGAGATCATCAAACTGATGGACTCTACCGCCTATGCCACGGCGCGCCGCTATGCCCGCACCAATGTGGTCACCGCCAGGGTCGACGAAGTGGAATTCCATCTGCCCATTTTTATCGGTGATCTGGTCATCTGTACAGCCCAGGTCGTCTATGTCGGGCACAGCTCCATGGAGATCGTCGTTGTCGTCGAAGTCGAAGACCTGGAAACCGAAGGTAAAAAACGCGCGCTCTCGGCCTTCTTTACCATGATCGCCCTCGATAAAAAAGGCCGTCCCACCAAAGTACCCGAGCTGACGCTGGAAACAGAAGAAGAAAAACGCGCCTTTGAAGAAGGACGCCTGCGCTACGAACGCCACAAGAAAAAATAATACGCAAAAAAAAGAGCAGGCCCGACATTCGTGTTGAATGTCGGGCCTGTTTTTGTTTCTTATGTCATCTTCTTTTATAAGCAAACGATGCAAAAAATTAAAGCGGATACTGGTCAAAACCAGCATCCGCACTTTTAAGTTTACCGCAAGTTTAAATCTTTTTTTACATCTTCGATTATCTTTTCCAAAACCTGTTCACAACAAGCCTCTGCAGCACGTTTTTTGAGATATTCAAAATCAATATTCTCAAAATGCGCCATCAAAAGATATTTTGTCCATTCCGAAGAATCATTCCAATATTGCACCCCACAAGCTCTGTCAATAATAATATCTTCGATTCCTATGATGTTCACATTCCCGTAAGGCGTTTCTACTATACAAACCTTGTCATATGAACCATCTAAAGGACCTTTAGGGAACTCAATAACAATAGCCGCATCCGGATGATACCAAATTGCATTACCATCATTTTTAAAGCCCAACTCTACCATAGTTTCCTTTAACCCCTCGATATCACGAGGAATAAAATCTACATCTCTGGTCATATAACTTGCCGCAGAATAAAATTCTACTGCAGAACCACCAACGATCACTAAATCATTGCCATATTTTTTTAATTCATCACAAATAACAGCAGCTATGTTTAAACGCGCTACAGCTGTATTATCATCATAATTTTTAAGTATCTCATTTATTTTATCACGGTTTCGCATATCCGATAGCCCCGTTCCGTCTTAACGTATTTTCCGGTTTCTAATGCCCGTTCCCATGCTCTTTTGCAAGCCAGACCTAAAGCGCGTGATTTTTCAGGCGAACGTGATTTGATCGGTCTTTCTGATTTTTTAGGACGTAACGACGGTTTTAAATTTACTAACATCGCTCTGCGTTCAGCAAACCATTTATCTTGATCTATTATCCTCATTTCGATCCGCCCTCTCTTTTAAAATATACTGACTGCAATCTATTCATAACGATTGTATCGCATCTGCCAGGCACTGTCAATTAACGCTGTAATTCCATAACATGATATTCATTATGGTGCTGCGATTAGCCCTGCAAATGTTTTTGTTTATTTTTCTTAAACATCAATCTTCCATAACATTATCAGCCCTTTTTTAATTACCGTCTCAACGCCTCGTCAGATGCTCGATCAGCTGGCGCAGGCGTTTTTTATTTGTCTCATAATCCACAGGCTCCTGTGCTGCCGGCAGCATTACTGCCGCTTTTTAACTTCGCCAAAGGCAGGCACCTCCCTGCCCTTGCTGCAGCAAAGGGCATTTCAAAAGCAGATACAACAATCTGCTTTGCAGCCCCAGGCTCATACGCTTCTCCTCCATTTTTTCTGTTGATGTAACGATCTCGTTCATCATGACCATCCTTTCGTCGTGCAAATGTTTGTGGCAGTATTCAGTACTTACTAAATAAGTATTGCTTTACTTTGCTGTAAGTATTTCTTTGTTAGATTCAAGGTCAAAGTCCTAAGCAGTAAAACCCTATAAGTCTTAAAAATTCTGCTAACAAATTCAGTACTGAATACTGTCACTATATATAGGGCAGCGAACACCGGAAAAGTTTACATGCCAAAATAAGTTTTCACATACTATTCACAAATATCACTAAAATGTTATGAGCTGCTGTTAAAAACCACCTCACAAAAATTTTTTCGAGCCGATGTAAACTATTAAGCCGAGCATAAGCTGCCTATGAGCGCCAGCGAAGCGGGCAGATCTCCTGCGAGCTTATCCAAAAGACGCGACTGCATAAGGAGCGGCGTGGATTTCCTATCCCGACGAAGTCGGCTTACCCAGTTCAAACCACCCTACAAAAAATTTTTTTAAAACGATGTAAACTTTTAAGCCTCTCGCTGCCCTATATATAGCGTGAGGGTTTCACCCCCTTGCCGATCAAATCAAAAAGGAGCATCACTACTATGCAAATGCAAACATCATCAACACCGCTGCTGACTGCGGCAGCACTCGCCGAACTTGTCGCCCTGGGACGCAACCGCATCTCACAGATCTACCTGCACTGGACGGCAGGACGCTACGGCCAGCTTTACGACGATTACCACTTCAACATCGACGCCGACGGCAGCGTTTACCAGACCTGCACCCAGCTCACCCAGCTTAAAAACCACACCTGGCACCGCAACACCGGCGCCCTCGGTATCGCCCTCTGCTGCGCCCACGGCGCGCTGCCGCATAACGGCAAAGATGCTGAATTTGGCAAATATCCACCCACACCGAAGCAGATCGATGCGGCCGGTAAACTGGTAGCCCAACTGGCGCAGGGGCTGGCAATCCCCATTGACCGCTGGAACGTACTGACCCACTGCGAAGCAGCGCTCATCGACGGCTACGGCCCTTACAGCGGCGACGCCGAAACACGCTGGGACTTATGGTATCTGCGCGATTCACCCGGCGACGGGTTCATGAAGCCCGGCGGGCAGATCATCAGGGGCAAAGCCCTGTGGTATGCCTGTAACAAGGCATAAAAAAAACTCCCTCCGGCCGCCTTATAAACTTTTCAGTAAATAAAACGACCGCAGGCAGGTGATTAAAGGCGATTTGTGGCCGCAGGCCAGATATGAGCCGTAATCACTGCCGAGGGAGTGAAAATATTACGATTTTAAAATTAAACAGGAAAGGAGGCGAAAATATGACCGTCAGCAAAAATCCCACGTCCCTTAAACTTTCGATGGACGTCGAAAACGGCACCAACGCCATGGGCTCCATGCAGACCAAATCCACCTCTGTCGGCAGCGTCCGTCTGGACGCCGATGCCGCTAAGTGCCTGGCTGTTGCCGAAGCTATCGGCGAACTGATGAGCCACGCTGTCGTTAACGTCTACGTTACCGAAAAGGCCGAGCTGGACAAAGCAGAATGACCCCGGCCAGTCCATTGCTTGTAACAAACCGGCAATGAACTGACACTAACTAAGCGCATAGCCGCCTTTGCAGGCAGCTATGTCCGCTGGAAAGATTAACTATTAAAAGTCAAGCTGGAAAATAGGAAGAGATACCAACACAATT
>UQZN01000004.1 GCA_900545535.1 uncultured Phascolarctobacterium sp. | reverse complement strand
TATTGTGCGCCGTTGCCAGCGTCGGCTTCGTACTGCCTGCCGCCGCTGAAGAAACCATGACGCACGATCTGGACGAAGTCATCGTCGAAGCCGACAGGGACGCTCTGCCGGGGGGATTTATAGCCAACAACGACAGAGTTGGCATTTTGGGCAATATCAAAGCGATCGATGTGCCTTTTACACAGAAAAAATATACCGAAAAAACTATCATGACTTTTTATGACCCTAATCAACCGTTGAATGGTGTTTTAGCAAATAATCCTTCAATTCGTGTCGGCAGCCCTTCACCCATGTATACAGATTTCAATATGCGCGGAGTCAATATGAACGCTGCCCATTACTACATCAACGGTATTCCCAATCTGTTCAATCAGACCCGCAGCATACCAACTTACGTGCTCAGCAGTGTAGATATCGTTTCCGGCCCTAACACCGTCCTTAACGGCGCCACCTTCTCCAATAACGGCACCAACGGCACCGATGCGCCGGCTGGCCTTTTAAACGGCACCACAAAACGTGCCACCAATGATCCTGTAACACGTTACACGCAAAGATTTTCAGGCCGCAGTACCTGGACGGAAGACCTGGACGTGGGCCGCCGCTTCGGTAAAAACAACGAGTGGGGCCTGCGCGTCAATGCTCACAATGAAGACGGAGGCCTTTCTATGGAAGGTGCCGACGTACGCGACAAAAGCATTTATATCAACTTAGATCATCAGGACGCCAAAAGTACAACCAATCTGTTCGGCGGCTACTACGACTGGAAGGTCAACGGCGGACAGCGCTGGCTCAGTGCCAGCGGCGTAAAAGCAGGCAAACTTGCCGATGCGCCTGACGGTAAAAGCAACCTCAGCTTTGACGGCCAGACCAAATATAATCACGGTATGCTGTTCACTTTGAATCACATCCAAAAATTCAGTGATAAATGGAGCGGTTTTATCAACGGCGGTTACGGCCACTATTCCGAACATAAATACGATCCTAACAGCGGTTCTTTAACTCTTGGCGACAACGGCAAGCTCTCCGGTAAATTCCGCGACTATATCTCCGACAGTACCAGTACCTATTGGCAGGTCGGCGTTTCTAACAAAGCAGCTATCGGCAACGTCAAAAATGATTTGTCCTTTGCCGTAGATTATTTCATGTATAAAAGCAAAGCTCTGAATACCGGCAGTAATGCCGGACAGGCAACTATCGCCGGCAACCTGTGGGACGGCGTCCATATCGTTGGGACACCAATTTTTGGTGTTGACAGTAGCGGCAAAAGCTTTGATGACCTTGGTTACAGCAAGGAACACGCTTATGCTGCAACTTTGGCAGACCGCTTTGAATTTGGTAAAGCTTCATTATATGCAGCCCTGCAGTACCGTGATACCGAAACAGAAAGCGCCAGCGGCGTCAAAGTCAGCAAAGATTCACTCAATCCGACCTTTGCTTTGGCTTATAAACCCATTGAAAACCTGTCTTTTTACATCAGCCACGCTCAATCTTACACTAAACCGGTAGAAGTAGGCAAAGATTATGTCAACAGAGGCGAAATTTTTGATCCAATCAAAAATAAACAAACAGAAATTGGCGTTAAATACGAAAACTCCGGCATCTTGCATAGCTTCGCCTTGTTCCAATTAGATCAGGCAAGTTACATGGTAGAAGGAGATACAGCCAATCCTGCAGACGCTTACTATACACAAAATGGTAAAAATGAGTTTAAAGGAATTGAGTATTCCCTTACTGGCAAAGTAGCCCCCAAATGGAACGTCATGGGCGGCTTGATGTATTTGCATGGAGAACGCACTGATACCCCAAGTGTTAGTTGGGACAGTACAAATAAAAAACTAAAACCAGCTACTTCCAAAGACGGCTGGTATGCTACCGGCACACCTAAATGGAATGCTGTTTTGGCTACCGAATACGAAGCCGACCAGAATAATTCAGCTATTTTCCGCATGAACTATGTCGGCAAATCCCACGTCAACGATAACGGCGTCATGGCCCCTGATTATATGACCTTCGATTTAGGTTATAAACACAAAACAAAAATCAATTCCACACCTGTCACTTTGACAGCTATGTGCTACAATGTTTTGGGCAAAGATTACTGGATCTCCCGCGGCACGTCCGTAGCGCTCGGAGCGCCGCGCACAATGATGCTGTCAGCGCAGTTCGACATTTAATTGACCGACTCTCAACAGATCAGCTTTATTATACTGCTTTAAAACAATACCTGGCATACTGCTTAACGTGTGCCGGGTAAAGACTGCCAAAATCCACAAAAATTTAACGAGGTGTTTATTTGATGAATGGAAACAAGAAATTTTTAGCAATGGCGGTATTGTGCGCCGTTGCCAGCGTCGGCTTCGTACTGCCTGCCGCCGCTGAGGAAACCATGACGCACGATCTGGAGGAAGTTATCGTCGAAGCTGACAAAGACGCTCTGCCGGGGGGATATGTCAAAACCAAAGGCAACGTCGGTATTCTCGGTACAAAAGACGTTATGGATGTTCCTTATACACAAATGAATTTTACCAGACAAAATATCGAAGATTTCGGCGGACCTAACCAGGCGTTAGACAACGTACTGGTCAATATGCCTTCTGTACGCCAGACCGGCACCATGCTGCACGGTGATTTTTCTGTCAGAGGCAAATCTACCAATGGTTCTTTCTTCTATCTTAACGGCGTTCCCGGTATGCTTGGTCAATTTATGGTGCCAGCCTTCGCTGCTGAAAGCATTGAAATCACCGCCGGACCCAATAAAGCCATTTCCGGCTCGTTCCCAGCAGGTGAAGGCACAGGCATTGCCGCAGTTGTCAATATGACTACCGCTAAAGCTCCAGATGTTCCGGTAACCAGATACAGGCAAATCTTCTCCGGCAAAAGCGGCTTCGGCGAAGCGCTTGACGTAGGCCGCCGCTTCGGCAAAAACAATGAGTGGGGCATCAGGGTAAACGCCGAATTCATGAACGGCAATCCAACTCACTATAAATCAGATAAAAACTCTCAGAGTTTTTTTGCTAATATCGATCATCAGGATGATAAAAGTAAAACCAATTTTCTTATCGGTTATCAATATTATGAAGTAGAAGACGGTATGCGCTGGTTTGGGCTGGATGCCACAAGCGTTAAAGCAGGCAAACTTACCCACCTGCCCTCTGCACCCAACTCTAAAAACAATTACAGCTTCCCCGGTATGGATAAAGTCCATGAGGGCACGATCATGGTTCTGAACCATGAACAGAAGCTTAATGATACTTGGAAAGCCTTTTTCAACGGCGGCTGGACGCACAGCAACCTGAAAAAGAATATTACCGGCATGAGCAGTAAATTGACCATTACTAATGACGACGGGACTTACGCCGGCAAGTATTTCACCAGACGTACCCCTTCACATAAATATTACGGACAAATCGGCGTCAACGGCGAATTCAAAACCGGCACTGTCAAACATAACCTGGTCCTTGCTGCCGATAAGTCCTGGTCTAAATCCTGGACCGGTGTGGTAGGCGGCACAGGCTTGACCAACTTCACAGGTTTAGGGGGCAACATCTTTACCGGCGTAGATCCCAATGAAAGCGTTACTATTCCCGACTTCGAAAATTACCACAGCAGCTCCGCACGTTTCTGGGGTATTTCCCTGATGGACACCATGGAATTGGGTAAATCGCAGCTATTGCTGGGCATACATAAGCATAACGCTACTTCCACTTCCTATACTGATCCCAGTAAAGGCGCTGTAAAAGCTACCTCTGTCAAATCCGACGCTACCTGCCCTGCTTTTGGCTTTGTCTACCAGCCGGATAAAAATGTCGCATTATATGCCAGTCACTCTGAATTTTTCGACAGCGGCGAACGGGTATCGGAAAATAAAGACAGCAATAACCTCTATTATGAAAATAAGGGAGATATTATGTCCCCCTCCAAAGCAAAATCCAATGAAATCGGCGTAAAATATGAAAACAAAGGTTTCCTTGCGACTCTGGCTTTCTTCCAAAATAAAGAAGCAAACAACATTACCGTCTACAATAATGACTTTACTAAAAAATGGTATACTCAAGATGGCGAAAATGAATATAAAGGCATCGAGTTATCCGTAAACGGCCGTCTGAACGATAAATGGAACATCATGGGCGGCTTGATGTATCTTGACGCAACCAGGACCAGAACTGAAAAAGGCACCTATGACGGTTATAGCGTTGCCGGTATCCCTAAATGGACCGGCGTTGCTGCCTTGCAGTACAACCCCGATAAAGACTGGTCCATCATCGGCAGAGCTGTTTATGTTGGTTCTACGCCTATTTTCCCTGCCAGCAATGATATAAAATGGACTGTTCCTTCTTATGTCACTTACGATCTGGGAGTTAAATACAAAACCAAATTCAACAGCACTCCTGTAACTTTAAGCGCTATGTGTTATAATATTACCGGTAAAGATTACTGGATCGCCTATGGCAGCGGACTGCATTTATCCAGTCCACGCACGCTGATGCTTTCAGCAACCTTCGACATTTAAAATTCTATCTTGCAATGTTTAAAGAGGGTGCTTTCCGGTACCCTCTTGCATTTTATCATGAGGTATTTATGCTTAAACTTACTGACATCGATTTCAATGCCGTCTGGCAGGAAACCTTCGGCTGGAATACTGACGATAAAAGCGGCAGGAAATTCGACGACCGGGTCGAAAGTGATTTCTGGGTCAAGCTGGCTCCGCGTTATACTGAAGAATACAACCTTAATCACGATACGCCGCTGATAGCCCAGCGTTTGCAGCAGTTGCTGGGCAGCGGTCACAGCATTCTGGAGATCGGCTGCGGCAGCGGTAATTTTACTGCGCTGATGGCACGTTATTCAAAAAATATCCTGGGGCTGGATTTTTCACCGGCCATGCTGGCCGTACTGCAGCAGCGTCTGCTTGCCGAAGGTATCGGCAATGTTCAGACCCAGTCCGGCAAATGGGAAGATTTTACAACCGACGCAGCGTTCGATTATATCGTCAGCGTCAACTCCCTCTACCGCATCCGCGATATGGCAGCCGCACTGCACAAAATGAACGCTTACAGCCGGCGCGGCTTCATCATTGTCCGCACTATCCAGCGTCCCTTCTTCTACAGGCTATACCGGGACTGCGGCCTCGACTGCGCTGAATGTCCGGATTATCAGCTGCTGCCCCTGCTTTTATGGCAGCAGGGAATAAAGGCCGACGTAGAATTTTTACATTACACTAAAATAAAATCTTTTACTGATATAGATGCAGTATCACAAGAGATGTGCTATGATTTAAGTAAAAAAACTTTTTTGACCTACAGGGAACCGCTGCTGCGAAGATTTCAAGAGCAGGCCCTTATGCAGGACTCCGCCCAGCAAATCAGCCAGCCGCGAACTACTGTTATTATTTCCGTAAAAAAAATAAATTTGGGATGAAAAGATGAAACTATGAAGCATTTTTGCAAGCCGCTGTTGCTGCTGCTCACGGCCGCCGTACTTTTACTGGGCGGCTGCGGCACGCAGCCAACTGCCGCAGATCAGGAAAAAAATATCACAGCAGACAGCAGCGCCGTCGTTTTGGCCGCCGGCCGGCACCTGGCCCCCGGCGAAAAGGACGGTTATTATTGCAGCAAGATTTTAGGTGTTTGGGAACCGCTGATCACCAAGGACGAAAACGGCCGGCCCAAGCCCAGCCTGGCCACAAGC
Organism: uncultured Phascolarctobacterium sp.; assembly: GCA_900545535.1. Taxonomy (GTDB): domain Bacteria; phylum Bacillota; class Negativicutes; order Acidaminococcales; family Acidaminococcaceae; genus Phascolarctobacterium. Next base: position 129,541 of record UQZN01000004.1, on the reverse strand, counting down.
TGGGAAATGAAGGACGGCGGTAAAGAATGGATCTTCCATTTGCGCCGGGGTGTGCAGTTTCATAACGGCAGCCCGTTCAACGCCGATGCCGTTATCCAAAATTTTGAACGGATGAAGTTAGGCGTCAAGCGTTCTTCCTTTTACGGACTGGACATCAAAACCTTTTATCCTTCGCTGCTGCGTTACGAAAAAATCGACGACTATACGCTGCGGTTTCTTTTTGCCGAGCCCAACGTCAACCAGCTTTACAAAATGATCGATTTCGGCAGCCCTGTCTATGCCCCGGAATGTTTTGCCCCCGACGGCAATTTTCAGGGCTTTGCTATCGGCACAGGCCCTTATAAGATCACGGAAAACGTGCTGAACAAATATGTCAGGCTGACCCGCAGCGACACCTATTACGGTGACAAGGCCCATGTGCCTGAGATCATCGTCAGGAACATTCCCAATCCCGACGTCCGCTATGCGGCCTTAAAGGCAGGCGAGATCGCAGGTGTGCTGGACATCAACGCTATTCCGCCCTTTCTGGCGGAGGAGATCAAACAGGACGACCGTTTTGCTATCTCGACCAATAAATCAACGATGATCCGCTTTTTGGCCCTGAACGGCAGCAAATTTCCCTTTAACGATGTACGGATGCGTCAGGCCGTCAGCCTGGCGATCGACAGAAAAGATCTGGTGCAGGCGTTATATCTGAATTATGCCGAGCCGACTGCCAATATTTTGAACTATACCAGTCCTTATTATAAGGATCATCCGGTGGAATACGACCCTGCCAAAGCGCGCAGTCTGGCCCGCGAGGTGTTGGGCGACAAGCGCTGTGAGGTCGTCTACTGTATCAACGGCGGCGAACCGCTGCAAAAGGGCGAAGCCGAACTGATCGCTTACTGGCTGCAAAAGATTGGCCTTGATGTGACGATCCAGTCGCTGGAATACGCCACCATGGCCCGGCAGATGCGCCGGGGCGATTATGATATGGCCCGTGTGCAGCAGGGCCTGCCCAACGGCGATCCTTACAGCATTTTTTACACCTTTATGATGCCTGACGGCAGCCGCAATAAGATCAGCTGCCTGGGCTATGCCAATCCCGAGGTCGCCGCTTTACTGCAGGAGGCCAAGCACTGCGCCGATGAAGATAAACGCCGCGCCATTTATGACCGTCTGCAGCTGATTTCCATAGAAGACCAGCCTGTAGTGCCGCTGTTCAATGATCGCAGCATCGTGGCCTACAGCAAACGCTTAAAAAATTACGACGCGCTGGTTTACGGCGTTAATTTAGCAAGAATCGAGTTGAGCGAACCATGATCAGATATTGCTGCCAACGGCTCCTGACTGCCGTACCAGTACTGTTGGGCATCAGTTTGCTGGCCTTTATTCTGGGCGTTTTATCGCCCGGTGATCCTGCCGAATTCGTTTTGAACCAGGACGGACTGTATGCCCCCACAGAAGAACAAATAGCGGCCATGCGTACCGAGCTGGGCCTTGACAAACCGCTGTGGCTGCGCTACGGTCTGTGGCTGCTGGGCGTTCTGCAGGGCGACCTGGGCACCAGTTATATCACCGGGCGCGACATCGCCGCCGAGATCATGCAGCGTCTGCCCGTGACGCTGGAACTGGCCGTGCTGGCACTTGTAATGGCCGGTGTGGGCGGCATTTTTCTGGGCAGCGTCTGCGCTGTTTACCGCGGCAGTTTTTTTGATAATTTCGTCAAAAGCCTGACTAATATCATGCTCTCGATCCCCGGCTTCTGGCTGGCGCTGGTCCTGATCCTTGTTTTCAGCGAGCAGCTGCGCTGGCTGCCTACCAGCGGCACCGGCAGCCTGAAATATTTTCTGCTGCCGGCCTTCGTTCTGGCTTTTGCCACGCTGGCCACAGTCTGCCGCTTTATGCGCGGCGCTCTGCTGACCGAATTCGGCCGGCAGTATTTTCTGGTAGCCAAAGCACGCGGCATCAGCAAGGTCAATCTGCTCACCCGCTATGCCCTGCCTAATGCCATCATCCCCGTTATCGCCCTGCTGGGCAATTATTTTGCCAGCGTTCTGGGTGGCTCCGTGATCGCCGAAAGTATTTTTGCGATCCCCGGTATCAGCAGCATGGCGCTGGAAGCGATCCGTTACCGTGATTACCCGGTGCTGCAGGCTTACGTTCTGGTCAGCGGCTGCACCCTGATCCTGGTAATGGTGGCGGTCGATCTGCTGATCGCCTATCTCAATCCCAAGGTGAAGCTGGGTGAGCGGTCATGAAAAAATCAAACCTGCAATTTTACTGCGCCGCCGGACTCCTGCTGCTCATCATCGGCGCCAGCCTGCTGGCTCCGCTCCTGGTCACTCACAATCCCTTTGAGCCGGATATGGCAAGCCGGCTGCAGCCGCCCTCCTGGCAGCATTTTTTTGGTACGGACGCACTGGGGCGCGATATGTTCAGCCGCATCCTTTACGGCGGCCGGGCCTCGATCCTGCTGTCACTGGCCTCTGCGGTCCTGTCGCTTGGCGTCGGCCTTGTGATTGGTCTTTGCTGTGGTTTCTACGGCGGCAAGCTGGATCTTTTCTTCACTGTCCTGAGCAATATTTTTCAGGGTATCCCCGGCAGCTGCTTTATGATCGCTATCGCCGGCATTTTCGGTCCCAGCATCAAAAGTCTGGTGCTGGCGCTGGTCATCACCTCCTGGGCCGGTTTTTCCCGCATCGTGCGCGCCGAAGTGATGCAGCTTAAAGAAGAGCCTTTCATCGAAGGGCTGCGTTGTCTGGGCTGCGGCGACCGACGGCTGCTGCTGCGCCACATCATTCCCAATATCGTCAACAAGCTGCTGATCCTCTTCACGATCAGGGTAGGCCGCGGCATCCTCTCTATCGCCGGGCTCAGCTTTCTCGGCCTGGGCGTACAGCCGCCGACGCCTGACTGGAGCGTGATGGTCAGCGACGCCGTTTTATATTACCGCAGTTCGCCGCATCTGATTTTGATTCCCGGTGCCTGCATCTTTTTCCTGATCTATGCCATCAACAATCTGGGCGAATTTCTGCGTGACAGGCTGGATGTACGCTTTAGCGAGGTGCGCAAATGGTAACTTTAAACTCCACAGCCACGCTTGACCTGACGCTGCAGCAGCTATACGTGCACTTTCCCGTTCCCGGCGGCCTGGTTAGGGCCGTCGACGGCGTCGACATCTGTTTCCGCCACGGCCAGATCACCGGGATCATCGGCGAAAGCGGCTGCGGTAAATCCGTTTTGGGGCAGGCAGTCTTAGGCATCCTGCCTGATTATGTCACCCGCAGCGGCAGCATCTTTTACCGCGGCACGGATATTCTGGCAGACAACACTGCCCTGCCCGGTTTTTACGGTCAGCAAATCGCCCTCATACCTCAAAATCCCGGCGACTCTCTCAACCCACTGCGCCGTATCGGCAGACAGTTTGACGACATTCTGCAGACCGCCGGGATCAAGGATAAAACCGATCAGCGCAAACAACAGCTGCTGGACTTCTTCGGACTGCCTGACGCCACACGCGTGCTGGCCGCCTACCCGCACGAACTTTCGGGAGGTATGCTGCAGCGCGTACTGTGCGCCATGAGTGTTTGCTGCTCTCCCAACTGGCTTTTGGCCGATGAACCGACCAAAGGACTGGACGAAACAGCCTGCGGCGTTGTTTATGAAAATCTGCAGAAAATAAAAACCGGCCAGCAGCTGGGTATGCTCATCATCACCCACGACCTGCAGCTGGCACGCTCTATCTGTGCCGACATCGCCGTGATGTATGCCGGGCAGATCGTCGAATACGGCCCTCAGGTCCTCACCGACCCGCGGCATCCCTATACGCAGGCCTTTCTGGCCGCCCTGCCGGAAAACGGCTTTCAGCCCTTGCCGGGACTGCCGCCGTTACCGCAGGAGGAACTGCCCGGCTGCCGGTTTGCGCCGCGCTGCGCCAGCTGCCATGAACGCTGCCTGCAGGCAGTGCCGCCGGTCTATGACAGCGGCACTGCGAAAGTGAGGTGCTTCCTCTATGCTTGAAGCTGTAGACATTTCCAAAAAATATTGGGACCGCAGCAGCGGCAAGCACTACGACGTTTTGCAAAACTGCAGCCTTACGATCCAGTCCGGCGAAGCGCTGGGACTGATGGGCCCCAGCGGCTGCGGCAAAAGCACGCTGGCACGAATCCTGCTGCGGCTGCTGCCGGCAGATAGCGGGCGGATCATCTTCCGGTCGCAGGACCTGACCACGCTGTCACAGGCACAGCTGAAACCCTTTCGCCAGCAGGTACAGTTTATCTCGCAGCGGCCAGAAAGCTTTTTTGACCCGCTGCTGAAGTTAGGCGCCAGCCTGCGTGAACCACTGCAGATCTTCGGGCTGCCTGACAACAGCGAGATCATTGAATCTGCCCTGTCAACAGTCAAGCTGTCACCAGCACTGCTGGACCGTTATCCGCATCAGGTCAGCGGCGGCGAAGTACAGCGCCTGAGCATCGCCCGGGCACTTTTGCTCAAACCGCAGCTGCTGATTTTAGACGAGCCGACCTCGATGCTGGATATTTCCGTGCAGGCGCAGATCCTGCATTTGTTAAAAAGTATCCGACAACAGCAGCAGATGGCCTTTCTTTTTATCTCCCACGATCACGATGTGATCCGTTATATGTGTGACCGTCAGCTGCAAATGCGCGGCGGCAAACTCGTTTGACAAATATATCACCTAACAATTTTACCACAGTGTCCGGTCAACCCGGACGCTGTATTTTTTTGCCCTTTAACTGTTAATTTTTCAAATTATGCGTCTACAGAAAACTTTTGCTTGCGGGGGGGGGGCAAAATGCTATAATACAAAGCGAAAGTTTAATATTTTCATCAGACAGGCAAGTATTTATTCCCAATAGGATATATGCTCTACGTTTCTTAAAAAACCATGCTGTTATGCACTAAGCAAGCAGCAGCAGCAAAACCAGCGCCAGCTTTAATTTCTTTTATGCTTATATATATTGCTTTAAAGTTGTTATAACATTCTTATTAAAAACTTTTACTTGCTAAGGAATGTGACGAATGCTATAATACATCACGTAATTTAAATTTTCAACAGCTTATAAATTTCTATTTAATCTAATATAAGTGATCAGGTGCATTATTGCCTAACAGAGAAATCGGTGCAATACCGATGCGGTCCCGCCGCTGTAATGCCGAGCAAACCTCACGATGCCACTGGGAAACCGGGAAGGCGAGGCAAGCGATGACGCAGAGCCAGAAGAACTGCCTGATCATAGTCTGCTCCATCCTGCGAACGACAGGCCAGAGAGTTGTAAGTCGTTTTACGCTTTTCTGCCTTTAGGCGCAGAAAAGCGTCTTTTTTTGCTCTTGATTGTTTTGACACGCGAAACTCGGACAGCTCGGTCAACACAATTACAGATAAAAAACTAAAAGGAAGTGTTGAACAAGATGAATGGGAAGCAAAAATTTTTGACAATGGCCGTGCTGTGCGCCATTGCCAGTGTCGGCTTTGTACTGCCGGCCGGTGCGGAAGAAACACTGACGCACGATCTGGACGAAGTCATCGTCGAAGCCGACAGAGATGCCCTGCCCGGCGGCTTTGTCAAAACCAAAGGCAGCATCGGTATTTTAGGCGATAAAAGTATTATGGAAGTTCCTTTCAGCCAGACAAATATCTCAGCCAAAACTTTAGATCTTTTTGGCGGGCCGACGCAGCCCTTAGATAATGTTTTAGTCGGCGTCCCCGCTATCAGGCAGGCCGGCAGCGTTTTGCACAACGATTTTACTATCCGCGGCTTCCGGGCCAACGGCACCAGTATGTACGTCAATGGCGTCCATGGAATGCTGACGCAGTTCAACGTGCCGATGGCGGCTTTTGAAAGGGTCGACGTCACCGCCGGCCCCAATACCGGTATCAGCGGCAGCGGCGTCCAGTACGAATCCTCGACTGCTGGCGGCATTATCAACCTGATCTCCAAAAAAGCAGGCGAGCAGCCGCTGTTCCGCTACAAACAAACTTTTTCCGGCAAAGGTTCCTTCGGCGAATACCTGGATCTTGGCAGCCGCTTCGGCAAAGACAAAGCCTGGGGACTGCGGATCAACACCGAGCTTTTGAACGGCGAAACCTCTGTTGATAAAACCGACATCAAAGCCAAAGGCATCTATATGAACCTTGACCACCGCGATGACAGAAGCACTACCAACTTTTTGGCCGGGTACAGGGATATTGATATTAAAAACGGTATGCGCTGGTTCAAGATCGGCCCTAACGTCAAAAATTTCCCCAGCACTATCGACGGCAGCAAAAATTACGCCTTTGACGGTATGGAAAAAGGCGCTTACGGCTACTTCATGGTTTTGAACCACGAACAAAAGCTGAATGATGACTGGAAGCTCTTCTTTAACGGCGGCCTGAACAACAATAAGCTGAATAAAAACGTCATGGGCCAAAGCAGCGCTTTCACTATCAAAGACGACGCCGGCAACTATGACCTGAATTACCAGTCGTCGGCGACGCCGCAAAAAGCCTACTACGCGCAGATCGGCACCTCCGGCAAATTTGCGACCGGCGCTGTGAAGCATGAAGCCACGCTGGCGATCGACAAAGCCTGGCGCAACCGCGACGCCAGCACGCCGCTGGGCTACTCGGGCTTTGGCCAGTTGGGCACCGGCAATATTTATACCGGCGCGATCGACCAGACCGGAATGCCCGACGGCAGCTACAAAACCTATTTGAACAATAAGACCAGTATCTGGGGCATTTCCTTTGTTGACAGCCTGAAATATGAAAAATGGGGCGCCGTTTTAGGCGTGCATAAGCATCAGGGCACTTCCACCTCCTACAGCCCTACGACCGGACAGGCTACTTCCTCGGTCACGTCGGACGCTACCAGCCCCACATATGCCCTGACCTATAATCCCAACGAGAAAATTATGCTGTACGGCAGCCATTCGGAGAATTTCGACCTGGGCGCTGTTGCCGGCAGCACCTATGAAAATGCCGGCGAGATCCTGCCGCCTTCTAAAACCAAGCAAAGTGAGCTGGGCGTAAAATATTTGAACAAAGGATTTTTGACGACGCTGGCTTTGTTCGACATCAAGCAGGCCAATAATATCGCTGTCACTAATCCTGCCGGCGGCAAAGATTTCTTCCGTCAGGACGGCGAAGTCAAGCACCGCGGCATCGAGCTCAGCTTCAACGGCGCTATCGCTTCCAAATGGAACGTAATGGCCGGCATTGCCTATATGGATGCCAAATACGAAAAAACCGTCAAAGGCTCTAAAGATGGCGTACAGGAGTCCGGACAGCCCAAATGGAGCGGTTCTGCGGCACTGGAATACAAGGCTGACGAAAACTTCAGCATTATCGGCCGGGCTTTGTATACTGGCAGCAGCCCTTTATATAACACTGACAGCAGCAGACATTTCTATGCGCCCTCTTATATGACCTTCGATCTGGGCGTGACCTATAAAACCAAAATCAACAGTATCCCCACCAAATTATCACTGATGTGCTATAACCTCGCTAACAAAGATTACTGGATGGTATCGCGCGGTGATCAGATCTACGCCTCCACTCCCAGGACTATCTATATGTCCGCCGAGTTCGACATCTGAGCCTGCTGAAAGCTAATGCAAGCTTCGTTTTTCTATCTTTGTTCCTGACCTTTCCAGTACGGGTACCCGATTCGGAATGGTCAGGACAAAGATAACTAAAAAACTTAAAGGAAGTGTTTATTTGATGAATGTAAACAAAAAGTTTTTAGCAATGGCAGTATTATGTACTATTGCCAGCGTTGGCTTCGTGTTGCCTGCCAGCGCCGAAGAAACCATGACGCAGGATCTTGACGAAGTGATCGTCGAAGCCGACAGGAACGCCCTGCCGGGCGGTTTTATCAAATCCAGCGGCCAGGTCGGCCTGCTGGGCCGCCAAAATATCATGGATATCCCTTTCCAGCAAACAAATCTGACCGCTAAAACTATTGCTGTTTTTAGCGCCAATCCCAGTGAAGCTTCGACTTCGGTACTGGTCAGCGTGCCTTCGATCCGTACGGCAGGCAGCACCGTTTATAACGATTTTTCGATCCGCGGCCAGGCTGCCAATGCTTATCAGTTCCGTATCAACGGTATTCCCGGTATGTTTTCGCAGACCAACATCCCTATGAATTTCTTTGAAGCGGTAGACGTCACTTCCGGTGCCAGCGTCGGCCTCAACGGCGTTACCGCGCAGGAATCGGCAGGCGGCACGATCAATATGGTCACCAAACGGGCCCATGATAACAGTATCAAATACACGACCGGCTTCTCCGGCCGCAGCACCTGGTCCAACTATATCGATATTTCCAACCGTTTCGGGCGCAATAAGGAAAACGGGCTGCGTATCAACGCTTCCCATGTCGACGGCGATACAGGTATTGCCAGCGAAGAAGTGCGCAACACCACTTTTTCCCTGAACTACGACCGGGAAACCAGACACGCTGAAACCAATCTGTTCCTTGGCTACAGGGATACCCGAACTTCGCAGGCCCAGCGTTATTTCGATTTTTCCAATGCGGCCATCACCCATATGCCCAAAGCTCCCAAAAACAGTAATAATTATGGTTTTGACGGCGAAACAGTCGGAATGAAAACTTATCTGTTCACCTTGAACCACTTGCAGAAACTTACTGATAAAACCAGCCTCTTTCTCAACGCCGGCTCCACCTATAACGACGGTTACGATTATGTAGTACCGGCTTCAACACGCCTGGACGTTATCAATGATAACGGCGACTTTACAAGGACCATCAACAACGAACCCTTTGCCATCCGTAATTCCTATATCCAGTTCGGGCTCAAGCAGGACTGGGAGGCCGGCAGCGTCAAAAACAAGCTGGTCCTGGCTTATGATAAAGACTGGTATGCGGCCCAGTGGGGCAGCAGCAATTCCAGCAAAGGCACTGTTACCGGCAACATCTTTACCGGCAACGTAACCGTCGATAAAATTACCGAAAACCTGACCGGACCACTGCCCAGCGGCAAATCGCAATATTACGGCTGGTCGGCGATCAATGAATCCACGCTCGGCAAGGCTATCGTTACTTTGGGCGTTCACCGCCACACCTCTTCGGTGACCAGCTCTGCGGGCCTTAAAACCAAAACCGACGCTACAGCGCCATTATACGGCATCGTCTACAAACCGACAGAGCGCGTTTCCCTGTTCGCTAACCATACGGAAAGCTTCCAGGCCGGCAAGATCATCGGTAATTCCTATAATAACAGGGGCAACGTCCTCTCGCCTGCCAAAACAAAATCCAACGAGATCGGCATCAAATACGGCACCAGTAAATTTATAGCCGGCCTCTCATATTTTGATATGAAAAAACAGGCTGAATTTGAGGACGGCAGCGGTAACCTGACGCTGAACGGCGACCTGAAATATAAAGGTCTGGAGTTGACGCTGGGGGGCGAGATCGCTCCTAAATGGTCTTTGACCGGCGGCTTCCTGTATACCGACAGCAAATACAACAACAATAATACCGCCTATCTTGACGGCAGCCAGGTGATCGGCACCTCCAAATTCAGCGCCGTTGGCACCCTGCAATATGCGCCTGACGAGAAAAGCAGTATCTTTGGCCGCATGGTCTACACTGGCAAAGCCCCTATTTACACTACAGCTGGCAGAGAACTGACCGTTTCGTCTTCAACGGTGTTCGACCTTGGCGCCAACTACAAAACTAAAATCAATAATACCCCAGTCACCTTTACCGCTACGGTCTTCAACGTCTTTAACAAGGATTACTGGCTGCCGCGCGCTACCTACAATTACGGTATTTTAGGCAACCCCAGGACTGTAGCCGTATGCGCTACCTTTGAGATTTAAAAATTCATCCGCAGGACTGCTGCAAGCAGCAGTCCTCTTTCCATTGCAAAAAAGGTATTTACAATGAAAAAAATATTCTCTTTAACACTGTTCCTGCTGCTGAGCCTACTTCTGACAGGTGGCTGCAGCCTGCAGAAACAGGCAGAAAGCAACACTGCGGCCATGTTCACCGTTACCGACAGCAGCGGCCGTCATGTACAGCTGCGCCAGCCGGTGAAGCGGGCGGTGGTCGTCAACGCCTACAATGCCGAGCTGATCAACGCTATCGGCGCACTTGAACAGGTCGTCGGCGTCGATTACTATATCTATCAGGATCAGGAAGGCTTTCGGCGCCGCTTTAACAAGGATATGCTGGTTGGACAAAGCCAGGGCGGCCTGAATTACGAAAAAATCATTGCCTTAAAGCCTGACGTTGTGATCATGACCGGTAACAGCGGCTGGCAGGAAGCAGAAAAAAAGCTGCGTCCCTTTGGTATCCCTGTCGTCACTGTCGATGCTTATTATACCGGCCAGTTTGCATCTAACGTACGCCTGCTGGGGCAGATCTTCGGCCGGGAAGGCGACGCCAGTGAATTGGCGGCCTATTTTACCGACTGGCTGCGCTATATAGACACGCAGCTGCAGAACGTGCCCCGCCGCAGCGTTTATTTTGAATATCGCTCGGCTGGTAAAACCACTGTTCCCGGCGACTACTTTTATAAAATGGTAGATTATGCCCACGGCAGCAATATTTTTGCAACGGCTCCCAACGTCAATATCGACATCGAAGCGGTCGTCTCCCAAAATCCCCAGGACATCGTTAAGGTTTCCGACACAGATGTTTATTCCTCTTATCTGCCACCGACAGCCGCAGAGATGCAGAAAATCAAAAGCGGCATCACCAGCCGTCCTGGCTGGGAATACATCGACGCCGTCAAAAACGACCGGATCCTGCTGCTGTCACACTACGCCCACGGCGGCGCGTCCAAGCTGGTCGGCACCATGTATATCGCCAAATTCCTTTATCCTGAATATTTGCCCGACCTGCACCCGGAGCAGGTTTTTAAAGACTGGGTAACCAAATACCAGCATCTGGACTACCGTCCCGGACACACCCACCCTCCTTTTGCTTTGACTGATTGACAGAGGTATATTATGTTAGAAAAAGCCTACGCGCAAGACACACGCAAAAAATATCTGCTGATCTGCGGCACTTTGCTGCTGACACTGCTGGCCGCTTACTGCTGCACTACTATCGGCCTGCACAATGCCGGGCCATGGCAAACACTGCACGCCCTGCGCAGCTGGGCTGACGGCACACTTAACGGCGGTCCGGACGCCGCCGTCAATAAGATCATCTTGCTGCTGCGGCTGCCGCGGATCCTGCTGGCGCTGTTGGCAGGCGTGGGACTGGCCGTTGCCGGCGCCGTCATGCAGTCTGTCACCCGCAATTATCTGGTCAGTCCGTTCACGCTGGGGATTTCGTCAGCAGCAGCCTTCGGTGCTTCCGTCTGCATCGTTTTCGGCTCTGGGCTGTTTTTCACCAGCGACGTTGGCATCATCACCTGCGCGTTTGCCGCTGCCTGCGGCTGCGGCCTGGTAGTCTACGCTATCTCGCGCCAGATCGGCGTCAAGCCCAGCTCCCTTGTTTTAGTCGGTATCGCCCTGAATTATTTTTTCAGCGCCCTGACCGCTACCATTGAATTTTTTGCCAAAGAGCACAAGCTGGAAGCCGTTGTGCAATGGACCTTCGGTTCCTTCAACCGCGCGGCCTGGGACAGCGTGCTCATCACCGGCGTCATCACCCTGCTTTGCTTTGCAGCGCTGATGCTGTACTGCCTGCCGCTGAACGCCATGTCGGCCAGCGACGATGAAACTGTCAAAAGTCTGGGCATCGACCCTGAACGTCTGCGCACGCTGATCGGCCTGATTGCTGTTTTCCTTACGGCGTCAATCATCAGCTTCACCGGCGTCATCGGCTTTGTCGGGCTGATCGCCCCGCATATGGCGCGCTTTATCGTCGGCAGCAGCCATCGCTTCTGCCTGCCCTTTGCGGCCGTTTTAGGCGCACTGCTGCTGCTGGCATCCGACACCGTTGGCAAGCTGATCCTGTATCCGGTCAACATTCCCGTCGGCATCGTCATCTCCTTTTTAGGCGTGCCGCTGTTCATTCACCTGATCCTTGCCAAAGGCCGCGGGCTGGAATGACGTCTTTCTTTTACACTTATCCCCTTAGAGCAGGCAATGGCGATCCGAGCCTGCAGCTTTGATGAGCAGGAGCATTTTATGAGTTTAGAAATCAGTAATTTATCCTTCGGCTATGACGCCGGTAAAAAAATTCTCGATAATATTTCCCTGACCGTGCGGCAGGGAGAGATCCTTGGTATTTTAGGACCTAACGGAACCGGAAAAACGACCTTGATCAAATGTATCGATCATCTGCTGACGCCTGCCAGCGGCACAGTCTGCTTTGATGGTCAGGATCTGGCCGCGCTTACGGCCCGGGAACTGGCCAGGATCATCGCCTATGTGCCGCAATACACCGGCAACTATTTTGCCCTGCGGGTCATCGATACCGTCATGATGGGACGCCTGCCCTACGCCGCCAGGCAATATTCAGAGAAGGATCAGGCTGTAGTTTTTGAACTTCTGCGACAGCTGCAGCTGGAAGCGCTGGCTTTCCGCACGCTGAATACCTTAAGCGGCGGTGAACGGCAGCGGGTCTTGATCGCGCGTGCTTTGGCGCAGCAGCCCCGCTGCATCATTCTGGACGAACCGACCAGCAGTCTGGACCTGCACAATCAGCTGTTTATCCTGCATACGATCGCCGCTTTAGCACACAGCAGACAGCTCTCTGTTATCATGACGATCCACGACCTGAACCTGGCTTCAATGTTTTGCAACAAACTCCTGATGCTTAAAGATACTCGCGTTTTTGCGTATGGTGAGGCTCAGGAAGTTTTGCAGGAAGGAACTATCGACGCGATGTACAGCGTCAAAACTAAAATCACAGTTGCAGACGGCTATAAGCATATCCGTCTGCTGAAATGAGCAGAACTGACAAAAACGCCCAACACGATCAAGTGTTGGGCGTTTTTTAACTTTATTCCATTTCTTTCACTGCATCATCACAGCCATTGTCCCAGAACTTCCTGCAGGCGTTCGATACTGATCGGCTTGCTGAGATGCTCGTTCATGCCCGCATTGAGGGCCATCTTGATATCCGACGAAAAAGCGTCGGCCGTCATCGCCACGATAGGTATCTGCCGGGCATCTTCACGCTCCAGCCTGCGAATGGCCCTGGTCGCCTCGTAACCGTTCAGCACCGGCATCCGCACATCCATCAGGATCATTTCGTAATATCCCGGCAGCGACGCGGCAAACATTTCTACCGCCCGCTGGCCATTCTCGGCCCCTTCACAGACCACGCCCAGACTTTGCAGAAATTCCAGCGCGATCTCCATATTCAGGTCGTTATCTTCAACGATCAGGACCCGGCGGCCCGTAAAATCACTTCTGCCCGATGGCCTGGCCGCAGCGGCAGGTTTTCTTTCATCATCGCTCAGCCAGCGCAGAGGCAGCGTCAAAGTGAATCTGGCCCCGCCTTCCGGCCTGTTGGCCGCTTCGATCGTGCCCGCCATCAGATTCGTCAGGTTTTTACAGATCGCCAGTCCCAGGCCTGTACCTTCAATTTTACTGGTGCGGCTGTCTTCGCCGCGCTCAAACATATCAAAAATTTTCGGCAGCAGCTCCTCCGATAACCCCCGCCCATTGTCGCTGACAGTAAAGACATACTGCGACCGCTGCGGTATCATCGACGGCAGCTCCTGCAAAGTTAAAATGATCTCGCCGCCTTCCGGGGTATACTTGACCGCATTGCCCAAAATATTCAGCAGGATCTGCCTGATATGCGTGCCGTCAGCCAAAACCTCTGGATGGAACAGTTCTGCCTGCTCCAGCTGCAGCTGCTGCCATTTCTTTCCCACCATCGGGCGAATGATAGTGAGTACATCCTCCAGCAGCTGCGGCAGGCTCAGTTCATCATCTGTTAAAATCACCTTGCCGCTTTCGATCTTCGACATACTCAGAATACTGTTGATCAGCTCCAGCAAATGGGCCGAACTCCTGCCTATTTTATCAAGGCAGTCCAGCGTTTTAGCTTTATTATCGATATTCTGTCTGGCAATAGTCGTCATCCCGATAATGGCATTCATCGGCGTGCGGATGTCGTGGCTCATCTGCGACAGGAAAGCGCTTTTGGCTTCGTTGGCAGTATGTGCCGCCACTAACGCGTCCTTCAGTTCCTGCTGCTGCTCCATCTCACGGCGGCGTTCCTCGTCAATAAAGCATGCCACCAGGACCGCCTGCTGTTTTTTCGAGCCGCTGTAATCCGGCAGATAGGACACCATCAGGCTGATCCATTTATAGCCCCCGCCGTTTTTACGGCGCAGTTCCATTTCCAGCTTATCGCCATTTTTCGTCAAGACCCGGCGCAGTTCCCGCAGATCGAAACGCTGCCTGAATTTGTGCCAGTCCTCACGGGGAAGGACATCTCTGGTATAGGCCAAAAATTCTTCGCAGGTGCCGTGATACGGATAATCTACGCATTTCTGCCCGGTCAGTTCCACAAAATTATAAGTGCCAGCATCCAGGTCAAAATGGACTACGGCATAATAAATATCACCCAATACATAGTTGATCTCATAATTCAGGCTTTCGACCAGCTGCTTTTCCTGCTGCATCCGTTTCCAGGCATCGATATCGCGCATCGTGCCCACGACCCGCACCGGCTCTCCCTGCCCATAAACGGTCGTTGCCTGCACCAGATACCACCTGGTATCCAGCTGCTTATCAATGTAGCGGCGCATCCTGATCTCCAGGGCTTCTCCGCTGCGCTCGCCGCTCAGCAGGCTCAGCCACGCCGCCCGTTCAGCTGGATCGACCAGATTTTCCCTGACCGCCACAGACAGATAGTCGGGAATATAGCTGCGCTGTGTCTTTTCCAAAGAATTTTCAGCCGATATACTGCTCCAGGAATACATCACTTTTGACCTGATGTCATATTCAAAGAGCAGGTCGATACTGCTTTCCATTGCTACCCGGTAGCGTTCCTTTTCTTCGTACAGCTGCCGCTCCATATCCCTGCGCTTCGTGACATCGCGCATAAAACAGCCACAGTAACCGTACACCGGCTGATAACAGTCTACCGAAAGGTATTTTCCTAATTTGGCACTGTAATCCTCAATATTCTGGGTCATTCCCTCCAGCGCCGTTTTCTTATAAACATTGAACCATCTTTCATCATTATCGTTCCAAACATCTCTGAAAGACATTCCCAGCAGGTAATTTTTGCCGTCGATGTCTAAAAAAGAAGCGCAGGCGCTGTTGGCATACACAAAAATAAAATCCTGCGGCTGACCGCTGGCGTCAGCCTCCACCCGCAGCACGTACACTGGCAGCGGCAGCTTGTCGAACTGCAGCATCATGCCCCGCTGCATGGCGGCAAAATCCCTGTTGAATTGTTCTAATAAAAGCTTCTTTTCCAAGCTTTCTCACCCTTCCGCAGCCAAATCCAATGTTATCTTACAGCATGACCATACAAAAACCTGTCGACGATCAGGTCTGCCAGTTCAGCGTCGGTAAATTCCTGATCACCCACATAATGCAGCACCGACATCGCCACCCCGCCGAACAGGTGGTGCGCCGTGACAGTCGGCTGTCCGTATTTCATAAAGCCCTGTTCCATACTTTCACTGATAATGGCGACCAGGCACTGTACCTGGTCCCTGATCAGGTTCCGATAACGTAAGATCCGGTTATATTCTTCTTCTGACAGGGTATCGCCATACAGCGAACTCATTTCCCAGGACCCGTCATTCAGGATCACCGGATGGAAGCCGCGCTGATTGCCGCTCACCTCGTACCAGAGGATCCTGTACAGATCTTTATTTTCCCGCAGGAACGTCAGCAGTTCCAGCATATAGCGCCTGATCTTTTCCTTAGTGTCTGCCTGCGACTCCACGATCTTCTGCAGCGCCTGCATGAACGGTTCGATCTTACCGGCGACCAGCGTATAAAACAGGTTATCCTTATTGCCGAAATATTTATAGACCGTGCCCTTACCGGTATCAGCAAGCGCAATGATCTCGTCCAATGTCGCCTGCACATAACCGCGGCGGCTGAAAACGTCCTCTGCAGCCAGCAGTATCCTCTGATCTTTGGGTAAGGCCTTGTCTATTTCGCGCATAAATCAAACTTCCTTTCAGTAAATATTTCTATTTTCCCAATTATTATATATATTATAAGTTTTTTAGACGAACTTTACAAATTTATCTTACCAAACTTCGCTTTAGTCCATTAAAAAATCAGTTAATTTATTTTTTCACACTTTTGGGGGTTTATATCCCCGGAGCTTTCCTATATAATAGAGTTGAAATCACAGAAAACTATTATTTATTTTTTCTAATCATTTTGCTTCCGCCAGCGGCGGATAGTTTAAAGAAAGAAGGAGGTCGCGATTATGAGTCTTAAGGTCCATACCAACCGCTGCAAAGGCTGCGGCATCTGCGTAGCATTTTGCCCCAAACAGGTTTTGGCGATCAGTGAGATCGAAAAAGTAGAGGTGGTCGCCGAGGACAAATGCATCCAATGCGGCCAGTGCGAAACACGCTGCCCTGACTTTGCGATTTTTGTAGAAAAGTAAAACGGAGGAGTTGAAATCATGTCCAAGATCCTTTTGTTACAAGGCAACCAGGCAGTGGTCGAAGGCGCCATCGCTGCCGGTGTAAAATTTTTCGGCGGCTATCCGATCACACCCTCTACCGAAGTAGCCGAATCCCTGGCTGAACGTCTGCCCCTCGTCGGCGGCAAATTCATCCAGATGGAAGATGAGATCGCTTCCATGGGCGCTGTCATCGGCGCGTCTTTGACCGGCAAAAAAGTTATGACCGCCACCAGCGGCCCCGGCTTTTCTTTAAAACAGGAGCTGATCGGTTATGCCTGCATGGCCGAGATCCCTCTGGTCATCGTCAACGTGCAGCGCGTAGGCCCGTCTACCGGCCAGCCTACCTCGCCTTCCCAGGGCGACCTGATGCAGGCCCGCTGGGGCACCCACGGCGACCACTGGCTCATTGCCCTGACCCCGGCCAGCGTGCCCGAATGCTTTGAACTGACGCTGCGAGCTTACGCCCTCAGCGAAAAATATCGTGTGCCCGTTATCCTGCTGATGGATGAAGTCATCGGCCATATGCGCGAAAAGATCGAACTGCCCGACGACTACAGCGAGATCCCGCAGGCTGAACGCAAACAGCCTGACTGCAAACCGGAAGACTTTAAAGCCTATGCTACCGACGACAGCCTGGTTCCGGCCATGCCCGCCTTCGGCAGCGGCTACCGCTGGCACGTTACCGGCCTGGTCCATGACGAGACCGGCTTCCCGAAGGGTACCCCAGCAGCTACCCTGGCCGCTACCAACCGTCAGCACGACAAGCTTTACAATAATCTGGACGACATCGTCCAGGTCGAAAACTATAAAATGGAAGACGCGGAATATGCCGTGATCGCTTTCGGCGGCGGCGCCCGTACCGCTTACGAAGCTGTCGATATGGCACGCAAAGAAGGCCTCAAGGTCGGCCTGATGCGCCCGATCACCATCTGGCCGCTGGCTGATAAACAGATCAGGGAACTGGCCTCCAGGGTCAAAGGCATTTTGGTGCACGAGCTGAACTATGGCCAGTACGTACTGGAAGTAGAACGCGTCGTCGCCGGGAAGGTCCCCGTTGCGCTGTACGCCAAATACGACAACGAACCGGCCACCCCCGCCCAGCTTTTAGCTGAGATCAAAAAGGCTATGGCCTGAGAAGGAGAGGAGATTAGATTATGAACATGGAAGCAATGATCGATAAATATTTCCGTCCGGGCCGCCTGCCTCATATCTGGTGCCCCGGCTGCGGCAACGGCGTCGTTACCGGCACTATTGTAAAGGCAGTTGCCAAGCTGGACCTTGATAAAGACAACGTAGCCGTTATTTCCGGCATCGGCTGCAGCAGCCGTGCCTCCGGTTATTTAGATTTCAACACCGTCCATTCGGCACATGGACGCGCTTTGCCGGTAGCAACCGGCGTCAAGCTGGCTGACCCCAGCCTGACTGTGATCGTCGTTACCGGCGACGGCGACGCCACCGCTATCGGCGGCAACCACCTGATCCACGCTGCCCGCCGCAACATCGACATGACGGTAGTACTGTACAACAACAGCATTTACGGTATGACCGGCGGCCAGTATTCGCCTTTGACGCCGCACGGCTCCAAGGCAACTACCGCTCCTTATGCAACGATCGAGCAGGACTTCAACGTAGCCGAACTGGTAAAAGCAGCCGGCGCGACCTTCGTCGCCCGCGGCACTACTTTCCACGCCCAGATCCTCGTTGACCTGATCGCCAAAGGCATCGAGCATAAAGGCTTCAGCCTCATCGAAGCAGTAACGGCCTGCCCCATCTCCTTTGGACGCCAGAACAAAATGGGCGGCCCGGCCGACATGATGAAATGGCAGCGCGACCATGCAGTACCGCTGGCAGCCTGGGAGAAAATGACCGACGAACAAAAAGAAGGCAAATTCCCCATCGGCGTACTCTATCAGGCCGAAGGCAGACAAGAATACACAGCCGCCTACGACGAGCTGATCGCCAGAGCGCAGGGAGGTAAATAATCATGAAACAGGAATTACGTTTATCCGGCACCGGCGGTCAGGGCCTGATCCTGGCCGGCATCATTCTGGCTGAAGCAGCGCTTTTAGACGGCAAACTGGCGATCCAGTCCCAGTCCTATGGCCCGGAAGCCCGCGGCGGCGCATCTAAAGCCGAGGTCATCATCTCCGACGAAGCGATCCACTTCCCGAAGGTCACCGACCCGAACCTGCTGCTCGCTATGAGCCAGGAAGCGGCTACCAAATACTCGCACGATCTGACAGCTGACAGCATCATGGTCACCGACAGTCTGTTCGTCAGCGAAGTGCCCGACTTCGGCGGCAAAGTCTACGAGCTGCCGATCACCCACAGCGCTAAAGAAGTGCTGGGCAAAGCGCTTTTTGCCAACATCATCGCCCTGGGCGCGCTGGTCAGACTGACCGGCATCGTCAGCGAGGAATCGCTGGTCAAAGCCGTTTTGAACCGTGTACCGAAAGGCACTGAAGAAAAAAATAAACAGGCCCTGCAGGTCGGCATGGATCTAATTAAATAAACTGCTGTGATCCCCGGCATTATCGCTGATATGCCGGGGATTTTTGCGCGCTGTGGTTCCTTATGTGCTCTAGCAGTAATCTACACATCAACATTACGAGGTAAAAACATGTTAACCCAACAACTTATTGCATCTCGCAGCGAAGACGACGGCCAGATCGCCGATATGTCTTTCAATGACGAAACTCTGAATAACGAAGACCTCAGTAAAATCATTTTTCACAACGTCCAGTTCAGCAAATGCCGCTTTACACGCTGTGATTTCTCACAATCACGCTTTTTGTCAGTCACTATAAAAAACTGTGATTTTTCCAACTGTAATTTCAGTGAAAGCTTTTGGAAACAAGTCACTATCACCGACAGCCGCGGCAACGGCGCCGATTTCTCGCAAAGCTGCTGCAAGGAATTGACCTTGCGTAACAGTTCCTTTGCTTATGCCAATTTCTCCAAATCACAATGGGAAAACTCTGCTGTCAGCAACTGCTCTTTCAAAGAATCCTTCTGGGCCGAAGTACGCCTGAAAAAACTTACTTTGGCAGCTTCTGTTTTCAGCGGCGCCGATTTCTTTAAAACACCGCTCAAAGACCTTGATTTTTCAGACTGCAAAATCGACGGTATTACTGTTTCGGAAACCTTCAAAGAACTGCGGGGCATGCAGATCAATTTACTGCAGTCCGCTGATATTGCCAGACTACTGGGCATCAAGATAGTTTAAATTCCCGGCAGGCTTGATTTTGATTTTCACCCAAGCAACACTAAAAAACCGGATCACTGCTGCGAAAAATAACAGCGATCCGGTTTTTATATTTTTATTAATTAATATTTTCAGCTTTTTATTTTTATATTTTTTAAAAAATGCTATAATTTTAATATCAAAGATCATTTATTGTCATTCTTGGTATCAAAGGGGAGGTTCTGCCATGGAACGCTTTGACACAAAAATAAACGCCCAGGATATCATTAACGCTATTCCCGGCGGCGTCGCAATTTATAAAGTCTCCGATATCTTCGAAACGGTTTATTACTCTGACGGCGTTCCCGAGCTTTCGGGTTATGACCGTGCAGAATACGAACAGCTCATCAAACAGGATGCAGCCAACCTCACCTATCATGAAGATACCGAGATGGTCGTCGGCAAGATCCGTGCAGCGCTGGCTGCTAATACCGCTGTCAGTTTCGATTTCCGCAAACAGCACCGTGACGGCCATATCGTCTGGGTCAATGTCTATGCCAAAAAAATCGGCGATGACGGCGGTTATCCCCTGCTGCAATGTGTGTTCCACAATATCTCCGCCTTCAAACAGTCTCAGGAAGAGCTGGCCCACGTTATCAATTCTATCCCCGGCGGTATCGCCGCCTATGATTTTACTGATCCGCATAACCCGCAGCGCCTGCTTTGTTCCGACGGCGTCGCCAGACTTTTCGGCTGCAGTGATGCTGCCGATCTGCAGCGCTATGCCCCCAATCCCTGGAGCATGGTCTTTAAAGACGATTATCACCGGGTTTACAATGCTTTCCAGCATATGTTCACCAGTAGTGAAACGATCGATCTTTCTTACAGGATCAACAGCAAAAAGCAGACGCTTGAATGGATACGTTTAAACGGCAAAGCCATCAACGGCATTTTTTACGCTGTTTTTACCGGCATGTCCGAAGAAGCCAAGCTTTTTCAGCAGATCAGCAACGAAGCGGCCCAGGGCATCTATGTTATTGACAAAACGAACTACGACCTGCTGTACTACAACGAAAATACAGAGCTCTTTTTGGCAGGTAAAAGTAATCTCTGGGGTGAGAAGTGTTACACCGCCCTGCACGATCAGCAGCAGCCCTGCGACTTTTGCCCCCTGACCGACAGCAAAAACATCGGCACACCGCAGGAGCTCACCTTCCCCAACGGCAAAAGCTATGAGCTCCGCGCTAAAGAGCTCGTCTGGAACGGTATGCCCGCCTATACCCTTTTCGTCAACGATATCACTGATAAAATATCAGCCTCGCGCAAAGCCGACCAGCTGGAGCAATTTTATCAGACGCTTGTCCATAACCTGCCGGGAGGCATCGCCATGCTGCATTTCGATCCTGCAGCCAGAAGGATGATCCCCGAATATCTTTCCGACGGCTTTGCCGCTATGACCGGCATGTCGTTGGACGAAGCCTATGCGCTTTATCAAAACGATGCTTTAGCAGGCGTTCATCCCGACGACGTACACTATTGCCTGACCAGACTGTGCAGCCATCTTAACAAACATCTGGATACCTGCGAAAGCATTTACAGGCTGCGCAAAAAAGACGGCAGTTATATCTGGGTCAAAAACAACTCTTCGCTTATTATCCGCCAGAACGAATCACCTCTCGTTTACGCCGTGTACAGCGATATTACCAAAGAAATAGAATCGCAAAGCAAACTGCGGCAAAAATATAATGATATTTTACTGCGCCAGCAAAATTATCCGCTCTCGAACGAGATCCTCAGCGGTTACTGTGATATAACAGCCAACAGTATCCTGCGCATTTACGATAAAACAGGTATCGATCCGCTGCAAAAATTCGGTTTTGAGCGGCAGGCCTTTTTCAAAGGGCTGTCTTCACTGATCGAAGACGCGCAGGAACAGCAGCTTTTCCTCAGTAAATTTCTCAATGCGCCGCTGCTGGAAAAATTTGCTCAGGGCATCACCCGGCAGGAAGTAGAATGTTTTATCCGCATGCCGCAGGATAACAGCGGCCGTTACCTGAAATGCGTCATCAATATGATCGAATCGCCGGATAACGGTCATACCATCGGCGTGCTTTCCATCCTGGATATGACGCAGTCCCGGATCAACGAGCAGGTATCCATGCACCTGGCGCACGCCCACTATGATTTTATCGCTGCCTGCGACTTCAGCAATGACAGCTACCAGCTGTTTTTCACCAACGGCAAAGCCAGCCTGCTGCCGCCTGACCAGGGCAGCTACAGCAAAAATATCGTCGCTTTCCTGCAGGAATTCACTGTTCCCAAGGACCGGGAATTCTGTCTGCAAATGTTTGATCCTGTCAATATGCAGCGGCGTCTGCAGCAGGAAAATTCTTATTCCTTCCATTATTCACTGCAGGATGAGCAGGGACATATCTATACTAAAAATATGATCGTCTTTCTGATCGATCAGCGTTTGAACAAGGTCGGCATGGCCCGGGCCGATATTACCGACTATGTACGAGAGCAGCGGGCTCTGCTCAATACGCTGGCCTATACCTTTGAACAGCTCAGCATCATCAATCTGCTGACCAGAGATTTCACGATGTACACCCGCAGATCGGTACTGCAGAACCTGTCGCCTTATAAATGCTCCGATTTTAACAAAGCGCTGCAAAAGCTTGCTGCTCCCTATGTTAAAGCAGCAGCTGACGAAAGTGTAGCGGCGTCATTCTCGCTGCCTGTTATCCTCAGCAGACTGACCGAAAAACCGCAGGGTTATGAATTGACGCTGCCTTACCTTGCCAACGACGGCAGTGAAAAACACAAACAGATCAACGTCCTCTGGGGTGATGAAGGCCACCATACGATCTGCCTGGTCCGCTGTGATGTTACGGATATCATCAGTGCCGAGAAAAATTCCCGGTCCGTGCTGCAAAACGCGCTGGATCTGGCCCAGGAAGCCAACCGTGCCAAAACCGATTTTCTCTCGGCGATGAGCCACGACATCCGCACCCCTATGAACGCCATCATCGGCATGACGGATCTGGCGCTGGGCAATCTTGACAACCGTCAGCAGCTTTGCGAATATCTGGAAATCATCAAAACCTCATCGTCACATCTGCTGACGCTCATCAATGACATCCTCGACATGAGCCGTATCGAAAAAGGCCAGCTGGAATCAGCGCAGGCCCCGTTCAACCTGTCCGTAGAAATAGACAGGTTCTGCAGCCGTTACCAGCTGTTGATGGATAAAAACGGCCTTAACTTTCTGCATGATACCGCTCTGCTGCACTGTAACTGTCTCGGCGATACCTCCCAGCTGCAACGGATCTGGGACAATCTTGTCAGCAACGCCTGCAAATTCACGCCGCCGGGCGGCACAGTCACCTTCAGCGTCCGCGAACTGCCGCCTACCAGCGACCGGATCGGCTGGTATCAGTTTACGATCAGCGATACCGGGATCGGCATCGACAGCGCCAGCCTGCCGCAGCTGTTTGAACCCTTCTACCGCAGCAGCGACGTTGTCAGCAGGCATATCGAAGGTTCCGGCCTGGGACTGGCCATCGTCAAGAATATCGTCGACTACAAAGGCGGTACGATCTCCGTTGCCAGCCAGCACGGCGAAGGCACTACCTTTACCGTCACGCTGCCGCTGCATTTTGATACTGCTGCCGCCGTCACGGTAGAAAAAACGGCCCAGCTCCCCGGCAGTGCCAACTTTGACTTTACAGGCAGGTCTTTTCTGCTGGTAGAAGATCATCCGATCAATCAAAAAGTAGCAGAACTGATCCTGGAAAAAACAGGAGCAGCTGTTAGCATTGCTGAAAATGGCGCGCAGGGCGTAGAACTCTTTACTGCTTCCGCGCCGGGCAGCTTCGACGCAATCCTGATGGACATTCAGATGCCGGTCATGAACGGTTACGAAGCAGCCAAAGCTATCCGCTGCAGCCAGCATCCACAGGCAGCAACGGTCCCGGTCATTGCCATGACTGCCAACGCTTTTGCCGAAGACATCAAAAACGCGCTGGCCGCCGGTATGAACGCTCACGTTGCCAAACCGATCGACCCGCAGAAGCTGTACGAAACGCTGGCAGCGTATCTGCGCTGAACTGAATACCCAAAAATACAACGCCCGCTGTGAAGTAAATTTCACAGCGGGTTGTTTTGGGGCTTGAAACTAATAAAGATCTAAAAAAATGAAAAAAACACTGTTACGCAAAACGTAACAGTGTTTTTTTATAACCTGCTAATGCTTGGCCCAGCTCCACACCTCACGTGTCAGCCAGATAAAGAAGACGCCGGAAAAATCCAGGATCACATCCGTCACCAAAGCGCTGCGTCCCGGCGCGTGCAGCTGGATGTATTCGTCGGTCACGGCTACCGCCAGTCCCAAAAACAGAATATAGCCGGTCGCCGTCCGGTGGCTGACGCCAAAGGCGGCATAAACATTGCAGAGGATCACTCCCAGCAGGGCAAACTCCAAAAAGTGCGCCAGCTTGCGGATGTTATGATCCAAATTCTGCTGCGGCACATCGATACCGAACCATTTGCCCATACCGGTCAGGATCGAACCGACCAGTTCGCTGGCCCGGTGCGATTCAGCCGCCGGCATGGAAGAATTATAGAAAATAAACGCTACAAAAACGACCAGTAAAAGCAGCCATACAAATCTTTTCACGGTCTTACTTACCTCGCCTTATAAATTTCTGCTGAGCATGTCCATGACCATCATATTGCTGACGACGCCGATACCGCCGGGCACAGGCGTGAACGCGCCGGCTTTAGCGCAGGCAGCAGGATCTACGTCGCCGACCAGTCCGCCTTCGACAGCATTGATGCCTACATCGACGATCACGACACCTTTTTTGACCATTTCCGGTTTGATGAAAGCAGGCACGCCCACGGCCGCCACGATCACATCGGCAGTTTTTAAAATACCGGCCAGATCCTTCGTCTTCGAATGGCAGACAGTTACTGTAGCATGCTCCTGCAGAAGCAGCAGCGCTACCGGCTTGCCAACTACATTGCTGCGGCCGACAACGACGACGTTCTTTCCTTTGAGCTCGATCCCGTAATGGGCCAGCGTAGCCATACAGGCCCGCGGCGTACACGGAGCCCAGCGGCTGCGTCCCAAAAAGACTTCGCCGACGCTCTTGGGATTGAGGCAGTCCACGTCTTTGCTCGTGGTAATGATCGCACCAACAGCATCGCCGTCGATATGCTTCGGCATCGGCATCATCGGCAGGATACCTGTAACATAGCGGTTATGGTTGAGTCTTTTGATCATGGCAATGACCTCATCCTGGGTCGCTGTTTCCGGCAGCTCCAGCACCTTGGCCTCACCGCCCAGACTTTCGACCAGCTTGACCAGCCGGTCCTTATAAACATGCGAAGCCGGGTCATCGCCGACTACAATGATCGCCAGCGTCACCTTGACGCCTTTGGCCCTGGCGGCCGCGATCTTAGCTGAAATAATTTCTCTGTAAGCATCGGCAACGGGTTTGCCCTTCATCAACAAAGTTTTCATCGCTGCAACTCTCCTTAAAACAAGCCGCTGATGACGCCGTCATCACTGACATCGATTTTCTCTGCCGCCGGCACCTTTGGCAGTCCCGGCATCGTCATGATATCGCCGGTCAGCACGACTACAAAGCCTGCGCCGGCAGAGATCCTGCAATTTTTGATCGTCATGGTGAAACCGCTGGGACGGCCGAGCAAGGTCGGATCATCCGAGAACGAATACTGGGTCTTAGCCATACAGATCGGCAGGTTACCATAGCCCAGACTTTCAAAATCCTTCAAAGCCGTCTCTGCTTCTTTGGCATAAACTACATCGCCGGCGCCATAGATCTCGCGCGCCACAGCAGCGATCTTTTCTTTCAGCGGCAGCTCGGAAGCATAGATCGGGGCAAAGTCTGCCTTGCCGCTTTCGGCCAGCGCCACGACTTCCTGTGCCAGCTCGACGCCGCCGGCGCCGCCTTTGGCAAAGACGTCGGACAAGGCCACATTGACGCCATGTGCGGCGCAGTGAGCGCGTACAGCTTCCAGCTCCTCCGGCGTATCCTGCGCAAAAATATTGATGGCTACCACTAAAGGCAAGCCGAATTTTTTGATGTTTTCGATATGTTTTTCCAGATTGACGATGCCTTTTTTCACTGCTTCCACGTTCGGCACAGTCAATTCTGTCTTCGGCACACCGCCGTGCATCTTCAGGGCGCGTACAGTTGCGACCAGCACTACTGCGTCCGGTTTCAGGCCGGCATAACGACATTTGATGTCAAAGAATTTTTCCGCACCCAGATCAGCGCCGAAGCCTGCTTCCGTGATCGTGTAGTCCGCCAGCTTCATCGCCGTTTTGGTAGCCATGACGCTGTTGCAGCCGTGGGCGATATTGGCAAAGGGGCCACCGTGGATGATCGCCGGCACGTTTTCCAGCGTCTGCACCAGATTCGGTTTCACCGCATCCTTCAACAGGGCCGCCATCGCGCCGTGGGCTTTGATCTGCCCGGCGGTGACAGGCTTACCGTTATAGTCATAAGCAACGA
This sequence comes from uncultured Phascolarctobacterium sp., assembly GCA_900545535.1. GTDB lineage: Bacteria > Bacillota > Negativicutes > Acidaminococcales > Acidaminococcaceae > Phascolarctobacterium. The sequence goes on along the minus strand of UQZN01000004.1, from coordinate 103,280 downwards.
TGATCCTGCTCAAACGTTCTTTCAAATCATGCAGACTGCTGGCCAGGCACAAAATAGCCATGACTTCGGAAGCAACGGTAATGTCAAAACCGTCCTGACGCGGTACGCCATGCGCTTTGCCGCCCAGTCCGACCACGATATTGCGCAGCTCACGGTCATTCATATCGACAACGCGTTTCCAGACGATCCGGCGCGGGTCGATATTGAGAGCGTTGCCCTGCTGCACATGGTTATCGACCATGGCGGACAACAGCATATGCGCGGAAGTGATCGCATGAAAATCGCCGGTAAAATGCAGGTTGATGTCTTCCATCGGCACGACCTGGGAATAACCGCCGCCGGCAGCGCCGCCCTTGACGCCCATGCAGGGACCCAGTGAAGGCTCGCGCAGCGCCACGATAACGCTTTTATCGATCTTGGCCAGTCCCTGGGCCAGACCTACGGTGGTAGTCGACTTGCCCTCGCCTGCCGGCGTAGGCGTGATAGCCGTTACCAGAACCAGCTTGCCTGCCGGTTTGTCTTCCAGCCGGCGGATCAGGTCCATAGATAATTTGGCCTTGTAACGGCCATACATTTCAATGTCTTCCTCGCCGATACCAAGCTTGGCGGCGACCTCCGTGATCGGCAGCATTTTGGCCTGCTGAGCAATTTCAATATCAGATAACATAAATAAACGCCCTCCTCTTCACTTATACATGTGAACCATCTTGTATATCTTCTGTGCCGACAGCTTTTTTCCTGCTGCCCTGACAGCATCCTTATGTATACATACACTGTTTTTATTCAAACCAGATCTCCAGCTTCGTTCCTTCGGCGACCACTGTCCCCGGCGGCTGCGACTGCCTGCGGGCCCTGCCGCTGCCATGCGGCACCAGCACCAGGCGTCCCTGCTGGATCAGTTCGGCCGTCTGCCGCATATCCAAGCCGCTGAAATCAGGCACTTTGATCTTACCGTCAGCCATGATCTCCATCTGCGGCATTTTTTCAGGCGCCGGAACATTAGAGATCACCGCGCCCGTTTTGGCATGCTGCTCAAAAGACGGCAGCCCCTCGCTGCTGCTGGGCTGGATGCCCTTGGCCACAAGGATCTGCTGCAGCGTATCGCGGAAGACCGGCGCCGAGACCTGCGAACCGTAAAAAGCGCCCTGCGGCGTATCCAGCATGATCAGCATCGCATACTGCGGCTTATCGGCAGGCACAAAGCCTACGAAGGAAGCAATATATTTACCGGCCGCATAGCCGCCTGTTTCGGCCAGCTTTTCAGCTGTGCCCGTCTTGCCGGCGATGCGGTAGCCCTTGATACTGGCGGCTTTACCACCGCCGCTGGCTACTACCTGCTCCATCATGCCGCGCATCTGGTTGGCAACTTCCTCACTCATCACCCGGCGTACAACTTTTTTCTGGCCCTGACGCAGGACCCGTCCGTCCGGCATCACGATCTTATCGATGATATACGGCTGCAAAAGCTCGCCGCCGTTGGCGATAGCGCAGATCGCACGCAGCATCTGCAGCGGCGTTACGGCAATGCCCTGACCGATCGACATGGTCGCGATGTCCGGCTGATACATCTGCTCAGGGTCGTAGAGGATGCCCTCTTCTTCACCCGGCAGCTCTACTCCGGTCACACTGCCGAAACCGAATTTTTTGCTGTAATCGATCATGCGCTGCGCGCCCAGCTGCATACCCAGCTGCACCATGCCCGTATTGATCGAAAATTTAATAACGTCCTGAAACGGAACCAGTCCCATGCCCTCGCCGTCCCAGTTGCGGATCGTCCGGTCGGCGATCCTGATACTGCCTGTATCGTTGATCATCGTCGTCGGCGTAATGATCTTTTCCGTCAGTCCCATCACGCCTACGATCGGTTTAAAAACCGAACCCGGTTCGTAAATAGTCGAGATCGCACGGTTAGTCCAGCTGGTCGCCGGGAATTTATAAAAAGTATTCGGGTCAAAACTGGGCCTGTTGGCCATGCCCAGGATCGCGCCCGTATTCGGATCCATCAGGATGACTGCCGCACTGGCGGCTTTAGTATCCTTCATCGCTTTATCCAGCGCATCCTCCAGCACAAACTGGATCTTGCTGTCCAAAGTCAAATAGACGGAAGCCATCTTCTGCGGCCTGGCTTTATTGAAACCGCTTTCGCCCATGGGTCGTCCCAGCGCGTCCACGACCTCCTGCTGCTGCGTTTCCGCACCCTTGACGACCGAATCCAGCGCCAGCTCGATCCCGCTGAGGCCGTTATCGTCCGTACCGACGAAACCAAGTACCTGGGCCGCCATTGATTTTTTTGTATAATAACGTTTGCTTTCTTCTAAAAAATGCAGCCCCGGCAGCTTGTTCTCCCGAATGATCCGTTCTACCTCCGCCGCATCCTTCGGTTCCATCGTCCGTTTGAGCCAGATAAAGCGGGCTTCAGTAGTAAAATCGGCATACAATTCGTCCGCCTTCACCTGCAGGACGCTGGCCAGCAGATCAGCCGCCAGACGCTTGACGTCCCGCTCCGGCTTTTCGCCTTTTTTCGTCGGGTTGTCCTGCATCTCGACCGGGTCGACATACAAAGACTTGGACATGATGCTGACTGCCAGCTCTTCGCCGTTGCAGTCCAAAATAGCCCCGCGGGGCGAATATTTGGTGACCTTGCCCGTGACCTGATTAGCCGCACGCTTGGCCAGCTCCTCGTTTTGGATGACCTGCAGCCAGATCAGCCGCAGAAATACCGTTCCAAAGCCCATAAAGATCAGCAGGCCGATAATGGCAAAACGTTTTTTACCGTTTTGCAGCGAAAACTTTTTCATCAGCGCTGCCACCTCCCCACACCGGGCGAAACGACACGCATCTGCGTCCGGCGGGTATCAGGCGACAGCCGCTCCAGCTTCTCGCGTTTACACTCGTCACGGTACACAGAAAGGACCAGCCCGATCGAGGCCAGCGTGATCAGCATCGAAGTGCCGCCATAGCTGATAAAGGACAGCGGCACGCCGATGACCGGCAGCAGCCCGCAGACCATCGCCATATTGGCTACGGCCTGACCCACGATCAGCAGGCTGACGCCGGAAACCAGAATAAAGCCCCGTTCATCTTTAGTATGCATGGCGATGCGGAAAAAGGCCGCTGCCAGCAGTAAAAACACCGTGATCAGGATCGCCGCGCCCAACAGGCCCCATTCCTGACAAAAAATCGCAAAAGCAAAATCCGTATGCGCTTCCGGCAGATAAAAAAACTTGCCGCTGCCCTGTCCCCACGGCAAACCGGTCAAACCGCCGCTGCCGATCGACATCAACGACTGCACCATCTGATAACCCGTATTGGCCTCGTCGCTCCACGGGTCCAGCCACACCTTGATCCGCTGCAGACGGTAAGGAGCCATGATCGCCCCCGCCACTGCTACCGCGCCCAAAATGCCCAGCAAGCCAAATACCTCCCGCAGACGCAGGCCGGCCAGGATATACAAGCCCACCATCAGCGCCACGATAATAGCGGCCGTGCCCATATCCGGCTGTTTCAAAACCAGAATGCCGTAGATCACCGTACCTACGAAAGGCCAGACGGTATCCTTGTTCAGCAGACTGATCGGCTGACGTTTGCGCAGCATTTCACCCAGCAGGGCCGCGCCCAGCAGGATCACAGCGATCTTCGCCAGCTCGGACGGCTGGATCGAAATACCGCCTACATACAACCAGCGCTGCGCGCCCTTATTCGTCGTACCGATCAAGTCTACCAAAAGCAGCAGACTGCCCACGCCGAAATAAACCGCTTTCAGCCAGAAATCATTGAGCCAGGTCTTGTACGAAGGCGCACGAAAACCCAGCCACAGCATCAGCACCAGTCCGGCGGCGCCAAAAATCAGATAACGCTTCAAATAATAATAGCCGTCCTCAAACATATCGCGCGCTTCGACAAAGCTGGCGCTGAACACATTGATACAGCCCACGAGCATCAGCAGTAAAGTCAGGCTGATGATCGCATCCTTGGGATTATCCCAGATCAAAAATCTTTTCTGCATAACAGCCTCTCTTAAAATACCACTTCACAAAAATTTATCGGAGTACCCAACGCGCTGAATTTCTGTTCATATTCTGTCTGCACTTCGGTTTCATACTCCGAATGATGCAGATCATAGCTCAAGGCAATGATTTCCAGCCCGAATTCCTTAAACTCTTCCACTGAAAAATCGAACAGCGACCTGTTGTCAGTTTTAAAACGCAGATGTCCGCCCTGACCTAAAAGCCGCTGGTATTTAGCCAGAAAATTACGGTGCGTCAGTCTGCGTTTAGCATGACGCGCCTTCGGCCACGGGTCGCTGAAATTCAAATACAGCTCTTTGATCTCGCCCGGCTCGAACCAGTCCTCCAGATGCTCTGCATTCGCACAGATGACTTTGATATTATCCAGCTTCTGTTCTTTGGCCGTTTTACCGGGATAATAGGCGATATCGTGCTGCGTTTCCACGCCGATAAAAGCCTTTTCCGGATGCAGCCCGGCCATGCCGATAATAAAACGGCCCTTGCCGCAGCCGATCTCCAAACATAAACGCTTGCCGGGAAACAGCTCCTGCCAGCGTCCTTTATACTTTTCCAAATCATGCATCAAAACATATTCGTCTTTTAACTCCTGCATTGCTTCTTCGATCCATGGTTTTTTTCTTAATCTCATACTGACCCGCCTTTGTAAAATCTAAATACAAATCCAATTTATATTATATAACAAAGTGGCGTTCTAATCATCATTTTTATAAAAAATTACGAGTTTGTTAAGAACCGGCAACGATCAAATTCACGCTCTGCTTTTTTATACCCTGCCCTCTTAAAAATTTGCCGCCATGATCGCACAATCAGTACAGCTTCTGACTGTGCAGTTAAAAAAGTCGCCGCAGAAATCTCACCCGCTTCTGCTTTAAGCCTGGTGCTGCAAAAATGCCTGCTGCTCAGCTTTCTGCCGGCCGATTTTTAAGCAAATAAAAAATAATTATGCAAAAGTATATTGACAAATTTGTGAAATGTGATATAAATATAAACTATAGTTAGCTATGGCTAACTTAAATATTAGATTAGTTACATGTAGCTAAGGATGAGGGAGTGAAACCATGCAGCATTTTGCTAAAAAGAGCAGTTTATTGATTGCCCTTTGTATTTTAAGTTCTATCAACAGCAGCGGCAATGCAGCCGCCGCAGACGATCTGCATCAGTATAATCTGGACGAGTATGTCGTTACCGCCACCAGGACAGAGCTGACACAGAAAGAAAATCCACGCAGCGTCGAAGTCATTACCCAGGAAGATATAAAAAACACCGGCGCGATCAGCGTCCGGGACGCCTTAAGGCTGGCCACTAATATCGACGTGATCAGCGCCAGCCACGGCAGCGGTGAAAACATCAGCATACGAGGTGGTAACACCAACGACGTTTTGATTTTAGTCAACGGCCGCCGGGTCGCGAACGAAAGTTATTTTATTTCCTTATCGACCAATGCTTTTGCCTTAGACCGCCTTAATTTAAGCAATGTCGAACGCATAGAGATCTTGCGCGGACAAGCCAGCGCTATTTATGGCTCCGGCTCCATGTCGGGCGTTATCAACATTATCACTAAAAAATCAGAAAAACCTAAAGCTTCCGCAGGCATCTCTACCGGCACACGGGAAATGAGCAATTATTATCATTTCGATACCGGCAAAAGCGGCAAGTTCAGCGCCAGCTTCGACGCCAATTTCAGTAAACTGCGCAATATCGACGATAAGGCAGGGAAAAAACTTTTTAACGGTCCCAAGCAGGCCTATAATTTGAATATTGATTATGAAATGGACGAAAATAACAGCCTGAATTTACTGGTAGACTATGATAAAGAAAATCTGGAAAGCATTTCCTACAACTTTACGGCCCGGCCACCGCGCGAAGCCCTGATACCGTTCAAATCAGAACGTAAAACCGTCGGTATGACTTACACCGGAAAAAACGCTAACAGCAACTACAGCTTAGCAGCTTTTTACAGCCAGCTGAGCCGAGACGCAGGTTCTGTCGACAACGCTGCTACAGATGAAAAAAAATATAAATCCTGGAATATCGAAGCGCGCGATACCGTCAAGACTGCCGAAAATAACAAACTCACCTTCGGCGCCGAATATCGTGGTGACAAAGCTACGCTTTACGGCGGCAACAATATGAAAAATTCCAACCAGTATTCTATATATGTACAGGATGAATACCGTGCCGGCAGCAAATTACTACTGACTCCCGCCGTACGTTTCGACCACCATGATTCATTCGGCAACCATACTTCCGCCAATCTGGGCGCAACTTATTTTATTAACGACAAAGCGCGCTTCAAAGCTAATTACGGTTCTTCGTATCGCGCGCCTTCTGTTGACGAACTGTATGGTTCCTTTAACCACGGCGGCATCTTTGCCTATCCGTTGCTGGGAAATCCCGATTTGAAACCCGAAAAAGTCCACGGCTGGGAAATTTCTTACGAGCAGGAATTCGGTGATACAACTTCCGCTAAACTGACCTATTTTGATAATAAAAAAGATGACGCTATTGATTATAAATTTACAGATTCTACCAATACTTACCGTAAGTTTTATAATATCGACAGTACTTCCTCGAAAGGCATCGAATTTGAAGTCAAACATGACCTGGGCAACGGCTTTACCGTAGCCGGCAACTACAACTGGCTGAACGCAGTCGATGATTCGGACGGTTCCCGCATCCAATACAGCGCCCGCAACACCTACACTGCGAAACTGATGTGGACAGAGCCCGTACAAAAAGAATGGAACGTCACTGCCTGGAACAAATGGTATACCGACTTCCAATACAGCAGTACCGCGATCTACAGCGTCAACACCTTCAACTTTACCGTCAGTAAACGCTGGGGCGAAAAATACCGTGTCTTTGCCGGCATCGACAACGTCTTTAACAAAGACTTGTCTGACATGGGCTTCTACGGACGTATGTGGCGTCTGGGCGCAGAAATGAAATTTTAAATCCAGGCCTGAAACTTATAAAATTTAAAACCAGACAGAAAAAAGCAGAGTGCCAGACACTCTGCTTTTATTTTCTTTATTCTTCTTTCATTCCTTTCGGGCCCAGTCCGTATTTTTTCAGATAACGGTACAGGGTCACGCGGCTGACGTCAAGCATACCGGCCAGCTTGCTGATATTGCCGCCGGCGGATTTCCAGGCCGCGATAAAAGCGTCTTTATCATACTTCCAGGATTTTTCCAGCGTCCGGTCACCGGGCAGCTTGATATTCTCGGATTCGATGATCGCTCCGGGAGTATGGAAGAAAGCCTGCTCGATCACGCCCTGCAGCTGCTTGATATTGCCGGGCCAGCTGCAGCTGGTCAAAAGATTCAGCGCCTCCGGCGACAGACGTTTCGGCGGCAGGTTATGCTGCGCCGACATCTCGGCCAGAATATGGGAAGCGATGACTTCAATATCCTTGACGCGCTCACGCAGAGGCGGAACACGCATCGTCGTATCCAGGACCAGCTCGTACAGGGCTTTGGAGAACAAGCCCTTGTCCGACAGACGTTTTAAATTGGAATCACAGGCCGCGATCACACGCACGTTCAATTTCTTGCGCACACCGGTCTCACGGTTCACCAAACCATTTTTCAAAGCATCGGCCAGCTTGTCGCCCATTTCCACAGGCAGCTTTTCTACTTCGTCCAGGAACAGCGTGCCGCCCAGGGCCAGCTCCAGTTTACCGGCCATCGGCTGACGGTCGCCGTCGACACTGCCGAAAAATTCTTCTTCCAGAGCCTCCAACGGCGCACTCGAACATTTTACAACGATCAGCGGTGCCGCAGCGCGCGGGCTGGCCTGATGGATACCATGGGCCAAACGCTGCTTGCCGGTGCCGGGTTCACCCTGCAGCAGGATATTATTATCGCTGCGGGCGATCCGCGAAGCCTTATGCTGCAAAGCCAGGAACTCGCTGGTTTCGCCGACCATGCTGTACAGGCTGTAACGGGAGCTGTAGCCTGTAGCGTGGGCGATCGTAGTTTTCAGATCTTCGATCGACATCGACATGACCAGCGCGCTTTCGACCTCACTGCCCACTTTGATCGGCATGACCGTTGTGATATCTTCATAAGTACGGTCCTGCGTGATCCAGGTGATCTCACGGCGGTGCGTCGGTACGCCCTGCAAAGCTTTTTTAATGGGGATATGTTCATAATTCAGGAAAACGTCTTCCAGCTTCTGCTTGCCGTCCAGACGCTTCTGCGCATTATTATTGCAGTATTTCAGCTGCTCATCCTGACCGATCCAGTACACGGCTACCGGCAGCTCGTTCATCATCAGCTGATAAATGCTCCAGTATTCCAGCATGGAAAGATGCTGTTCGATCGAATATTTCATCGTCAAAAGCAGCGACAGCAACAGGTCATAAGGCAGATCGTTCTGATCCAGCGAGAAGAAGGAAATAATATAGCGGATCTTGCCGTTGACAGAGATTGGGGCGCTGCAGGCATCGCCGGAATGGCTGTCTTTGATCCACATTTCCGGGCCGAACATCAAAAAGGGCACATTATGCTCACGTGCGATACTGATGCTGGAAGTACCCACATCCTCTTCCAGCACGCGCATACCCTGGATATCCTCGATCACTCTCTGGAAAAAGGGCAGGGCATAATTTTTGATCACATAACCGTCTTCGTCGATCAGCAGCATGCTCAGGTTATGGATATTGAAATGCTGTTTGCTTTGTTCATACAAACCGTCGACGTATTTTACGATAAACTCATGGGTCCTCTGGTGTTCAACGATCTCTTCCCGGCTCAGTTTATTCAGCTTGGGCATCGTTTCATGGGGCAGCTTCATCGCCCGGCAGCGCTGCCAGGATTCGGCCACCCAGGGATGGACGTTTGGATCGATGACGCCGTCTTCCATAAACTTACGATAATAGGAAGCCAGTTTTTCCTTGTTGCGTTTTTCACGGATCATTATAAGACCCCTCCTCAATTTCATCAAATATCATCAGGAACCTATTAGAACATTACACTTCGCCGTTATCGACAAGAATACGGCGCGCCCCGTAATAACGGGACTTCCAGTAAGTATTGTCCAGCGAGTCGAGCACTACGCCGCGCGAGGTCGACGCATTCCAGAACATGCCCTTGCCGGCATAAATGCCTACATGGGACGCTCCCGGCTCATAGGTCGAGAAAAAGACCAGATCTCCTTCCTTGAGCTGGTTTTTCAGCACAAAAACACCCTTTAAGACCTGCACATCGGCAGTACGCGGCAACTGTGCCTTGTGCTTGCCGAAAACATACTGTACATAGGCCGAGCAGTCAAAGCCTTTCGGCGTTGTGCCGCCGAATTTATAAGGAGTACCTTTATATTTAGAAGCCGTTTTCACGACGTCTTTGCCCTTGACATTGGTAATGCCTTCTTTTTTAAAGGCTTCCCAGGTCACCTTTTTATAGGTCTTGTCATCCAGACGGCCGTTAGCCTTCAGCTTATACTTTTTCTGAAAATCCTTCAGGCTTGCGGCAGTCGCTTTAGTGAACTTGCCATCGGTACGGTCGGGCGCGTACCCCAGCGTTTTCAGCTTCTGCTGGGTGACCATGATCTTCCAGTCCTTGTCGCCCTCTTTAAAGGTTTTGGCCAAAGCTGCCGCTGGCAGCAGACAGATTATCAGCACAAAGGTCAGCAATGCGGTCATTTTCCTCATTACCATCGATCCCCTTCCTTGCACACTCAATAGCTTGTATTGTTATAAACGTCCCATTCCTTGACTTTAGCTAATTCACCGGCACTCCAGGCGATCTCGCCCAGCAGCCGCTTCTTGTCCTTCGGCAGGGTGCCTGCCAGCTGAACATAATTGGAAACATGGTTGCTGCGGAAAATACACGGATGATCCTCCGGCAGCTCAACAGCAGCTAAAATACTGTACAACTCTTCCATCAGTCCCTGTGGGGACAGCGGCTCAAATTCGCCGCGTTCAAACTGGTCCAGCAGCTCGCTGCCGCGGTACAGCATCAGGCACAAAGCGCTCAGCATCGTCGGCTTGATGGCATTGATCGCTTTGGCAGTCTCCGCCGCATGCCGCTTGCTGCCGGGTTTGCCTGCCAGCCCCAGAATGATCATCATCGACAGCTTCATGCCTGCCGCTACGACCTTCTGCCCTGCTTCAACAGCTTCGGCGCCGCTGACGCCCTTGTTTACCGCCTGCAAAGTCGCGTCGTCACCTGTTTCCATACCGTAATACAGCAGTTTCAGGCCTGCTTCACGCAGTTCGACTAATTCCTCATGCGATTTACGCAGGATATCCTTTGGCGCGGAATAAGCCGCTACCCTTTGCAGCTTCGGAAAAGTTTTGTATAACGCGTCTAAGATTTTTAACAGACGCGGCGTCGACAGTACCAAAGCGTCACCGTCGGCTAAAAACACTCTGCGGACCGAATTTCTGCCGTGTGCGGCAGCCGCCTCGATCTGTCTGTCGATCTCTTCCTCAGTCAGCACCTGAAACGGCACGCCCCGGTACATATTGCAGTAGGTGCATTTGTTATGGGCGCAGCCGCGGGTCACGCGCAGGATAAAACTGCGGGCTTCACTGGGCGGACGAAAGACAGGAGTGTCATAAGAGTCAAAAAACATGTATACCTCCCGGTATCCTAAATTGTACCGGCAGTATCAAAAATACTCAACTTGATAGCTGCCAGGATTACAGTAAAGCGATTTTAAGTGTTCAATAAGCAACTTATAATACACTTTACGATACCTATTATAACTTATTTTACAGTATTTCGCAGTATTTTTTCGTGAATTTTTTGGAAAACTATGGCTAAAGTGTAAAATAAATCTGCTTTTTTTGTTAAATTTATAGCAACTTTCCAACCAATCAACAGCAAAAATGCTCTTTTCCACTACACTTTATATATTTTGCAGACAATCGTTTTTCTTTACGCAACAGTTACAGCCGCAGCAGACTTCTTCACCGCTCTATTATCAACTTTCTACATAATAGTATCCCAAATAATCTTCTTCACGTTCTGAAGTTTTTCGTTTTATTACATTCTTTACTGTTTTTCTGACGGCCGGTAACATTACCGGAAAATGTTGCTGAAACGATTGCTATTTCTGTGGTTACGCCTTATAATATATGTTAAATCTTTATTAGTATACACTATTTGCTTTAAGCGAGGTGACAACATGTTTTCCCGTCTGCATACTTTTATGGGCGGCACCCATATCGATGCCGCTAAAAATTTAACTGCGGAGCTGCCGATCGAGGCGATCCCCGCACCCGAGAAAGTCGTGCTGCCGCTCTCGATGCATATCGGAGCCCCTGCCAAGCCGTTAGTACAGCCGGGAGATAAGGTCTGTCTGGGGCAAAAGATCGCCGCAGCCCAGGGCGCTGTCAGCAGCAATATCCACGCCAGCGTCAGCGGCATCGTCACCGGCACTGAACGGCGCTTTCTGCCTAACGGCACCGTAGCGACCTGCATCGTCATCAAAAACGACGGTCAGGACACTCTCGATCCCACGATCAGCCCCCGTGAAAGCGGGCTGGTACTGCCGCCTGATGAGATCCGGCAGCTTCTGGCAGACAAGGGCATCGTCGGCATGGGCGGCGCCACCTTTCCGACCCACGTCAAATACGCACCGCAAAACAGCGGCCGCATCATTGATACAGTCATCCTCAACGGTATTGAATGTGAGCCCTTCATCACTGCCGACTACCGGGTCCTGATCGAAAACGCCGCCGAAGTCATCCGCGGCCTGAAATATTTTCTGAAAGCCTCTTTAGCCAATAAAGGCATCATCGCCATCGAAGCTAATAAGCCCCGTGCTGTCGAGCTGTTGGAGCAGCTTACTGCGGACGAACCTAACATCAGCGTCGTCGTCTGTCCTGAAAAATATCCGCAGGGCAGTGAGCGGCATCTGATCTACGCCGTTACCGGCCGCGTCGTGCCCGAAAGGGCCCTGCCCTCGGCTGTGGGCGTGATCGTCGATAACGTCGCTACCGCCATGCAGGCGGCGCTGGCCGTCAAGGACGACCTGCCCTGTTATGAACGCATCGTCACGGTCAGCGGCAACACCGTCCGTAAACCTGGTAATTACCGTGTCCGCATCGGCACACTTTACAGCCACCTTGTCGAACAGGGCGCCCTGGGCTTAAAAAACGACCCGGCCCGCATCATTTCCGGCGGACCGATGATGGGCTTTTCACTGCATTCTCTCGACTTTCCGGTGCTGAAAGGCACCGGCGGGCTGCTGATTTTCGACCACCAGTCCAAGCTGGCCCAGCTGCCGCCGGAAAATCCCTGCGTCCGCTGTGGCAAATGCGTCGATACCTGTCCCATGTTTCTGGAGCCGACCCAGCTTTTCAAGGCCGTCAAACGCCGCGACTGGCCGGCAGCTTTGGCCGGTCACGTCGGCGCCTGCATCGAATGCGGCTCCTGCGCCTATAACTGCCCGGCCCATATCCCTCTGGTACAGTATATCCGCATGGGCAAACAGTTCATCATGACTGACGGCTTCGGCGGTCATAATCCCTACTATAAAAAATAAGTATCTTACGTACTCATAGAATAGAAAGGAAGGCTCTTATGGAACCGGTCAAAGCTCCCACGCCTTTAGTTATCATCTCATCGTCGCCGTATATCCACAGCGGCAGCACCATCAGCGCCGCCATGCGCGACGTTTTGCTGTCGCTGCTGCCTGCTTTGGCCGCCGCAGTTTACTTTTTCAGCTGGCCGGCCCTCAGTGTGATCCTTACCTGCTGCCTCGCTGCCGTCATCTGCGAAGCGCTCTGTCAGAAAATCATGCGGCGTCCGCTCACCATTGGTGACGGCAGCGCCCTTTTGACAGGCCTGCTCCTGGCCTTCTGCCTGCCGCCGGCATTGCCGCTTGGTCTGGCCGCCTTCGGCAGCTTCTGCGCCATCGTCATCGGCAAACAGGTCTTTGGCGGTTTGGGCAGCAATATCTTCAACCCGGCCCACCTGGGGCGCGCCATCCTGCTGGCTTCCTTTCCGGCACAAATGACGACCTGGACCATGCCCTGGAGCACAGCCGCAGCAGCAGCTGTCACTACAGCCACGCCTTATACCGACGCCGTCAGCAGCGCTACGCCGCTGGCCGCTCTGCGCCTGGCCGAAAATGCCTGGCAGCGCGGTCTGAACATCGACCTGCCCTCACTGAGCGCGCTGTTTTGGGGCAATGTGGGCGGTTCCTTAGGCGAGACCTGCGTCCCGGCGCTGCTTTTAGGCGGCGTCTACCTGATCTGGCGCGGCCACATCGACTGGCGCATCCCGGCAGGCTATATCGGCACTGTTGTCGCTATTACTGCCGTTTATGGCTGGCTGCGCGAATATCCGGCCTGGTTTGCCCTTTATCACCTGCTGGCCGGCGGCCTCATCATCGGTGCCTTTTTCATGGCGACCGACTGGGTCACCAGCCCGATCACTAAAAAAGGCCGGCTGATCTACGCGCTCGGCCTCGGCGTACTCACAGCATTGATCCGCCTGCGCGGCGGTTATGTGGAAGGCGTCTGCTATTCAATCCTGATCATGAACATGGTCACCCCTTTGATCGACCGTTATGTAACTAACGTCCCCTTTGGAGGAGGTGCGCGCCATGAGTAAAGATATTCTGCGTCTGGCCGCGATCCTGCTCGTGGTCTGTGGTATTGCCGCCGCCTGCGTCGGTACCGCCCACGACCAGACAGCGCCTTTGATCGAGGCCCGCAGAGCGGACGCCGTCCGTGCGGGTTACAAACAGGTACTGCCCTCTGCCGGCCAGCTCACGGACGAACAGGCATCAGGCAAACGTATCGTTGCCGTCAAACGCTCTGAGTCTGCCGGACAGACTAACGGTTACATCTATACCGTCGACCCCGACGGCTACAGCGGCAAAGTCGTGATCATGCTGGGGATCGAACATCCCAGCGCCCGTATCAGCGGCGTCAAGATCCTGCAGCAGCATGAAACTCCCGGCCTGGGAGCCAAATGTACAGAACCGGCTTTTATCGACCAGTTTCTTGGCAAAGACCTCAGCCAGGAGCTGATCGTCAGCAAAAACGCCGCCAAACCACAGGAGATCCAGGCCATTACCGCCTCCACCATCACCTCTAAGGCCGTGGTCAAAGGCATCAATGCCGCACGCAGCCATTACCATGAACATTTCGGCGTCAGCCTAGCAGCTGCCGGGAAAGGAGTATAGCCATGCTGCCAGAATTTACCAAAGGTATCATCAGGGAAAATCCGCTGTTCGTTCAGCTTTTAGGTGTCTGCCCGGCGCTGGCGACCACTTCTTCCCTCACCAACGCTCTGGGTATGGGCGCGGCCTTTACCGTTGTCCTGATCGGGTCCAACCTGATCATCTCAGCCCTGAAAAAATTTATTCCCGCAAATATCCGGATCCCGGCCTATATCGTCGTCATCGCCTCGCTGGTCACCGTGACAGAAATGCTGATGAACGCTTATGTACCGGCGCTCTACGAATCCCTGGGCATTTTTATCCCGCTGATCGTCGTCAACTGCATCATCCTCGGCCGTGCCGAAGCCTTCGCTTCTAAAAACGGCTTGTGGCTTTCCCTGCAGGACGCTGTCGGTATGGGTCTGGGCTTTACGCTGGCCCTCAGCGCTATCGGCGCCTGCCGCGAATTTTTCGGTGCCGGCACCCTGCTCGGGCAGTCCGTCGCCCTGCCAGGTACGCAGCCCGTACTGCTGCTGATCCTGCCGGCGGGCGCTTTTCTCACTATGGGACTGCTGTTCGGCGGGCTCAACTATCTCAAAGCCAGACGGGAGGTAAACCATGGACAGTAATTTCGCCATTATCTTTTCGGCAGTCTTTATTTCCAATATCGTTTTATCGCAGTTCCTGGGCATCTGCTCCTTTCTGGGCGTTTCCAAAAGCCTGCGCAACGCGCTGGGTATGAGCGCCGCCGTAGCCTTCGTCATGGTACTGGCTTCGCTGATCTCCTGGCTGGTCTATTATCTGTTCCTGGCCCCTTACGGGCTGACCTATTTAAAGACCATCGTTTTTATCCTGGCGATCGCTTCGCTGGTACAGCTGGTGGAAATGTTCATCAAAAAAATGCTGCCCGCGCTGCATAAAAGCATGGGCGTTTTTCTGCCGCTCATCACTACCAACTGCGCTATTTTAGGCATCGCCCTGATCAATATCCAGAAAAACTATACGCTCTGGCAGAGCCTGCTCAACGCCGTCAGCACCGCCGCCGGCTATACGCTGGCCCTGGTACTGTTTTCCTGCATCCGCGAACGGCTGGAAGACAGCGACGCGCCGGAATGTATGAAAAACCTGCCCATCGCCCTGATCACGGCCGGCTGTATGTCGATCGCTATCATGGGCTTTGCCGGCATACACTAAAAGGAGAACGCCATGTGGAAATCTGTTGCTTTAGTAGCAGGCCTCGGCGGCATGTTCGGCGCTATTCTCGCTGTGGCAGGCCGCAAGCTGGCCGTGCATACCGATCCCCGGATCGAGGAGATCACCAATCTGCTGCCCGGCGCCAACTGCGGTTCCTGCGGTTATCCCGGCTGCGGCGGGCTGGCTGAAGCCATCGTCAGCGGACGCGACGGTGTTTCGCCCTGTCTGGCCTGCTCGCCCGACTCCAAAAAGAAGATCGCGCGCATCATGGGCTTTACCGGCGATATCCCCTTATCGCCCGACCTGCGCAAGGTAGCCCGCGTCGCCTGCAACGGCTGTAAGGAAAACGCGCCCAAGCTGTACAATTACACCGGCATCAAAGACTGCCATCTGGTCGCCAAATACTACGGCGGCCCCGGCAAATGCAACTTTGGCTGCCTGGGGTTTGGCTCCTGCGTCAAAATGTGTCCCTTCCACGCCATTTCCATGAGCGAAAGCGGCCTGCCCGTTATCGACTACGGCAAATGCAGCGGCTGCGGCATCTGTGTACGCCAGTGTCCGCAGATGGTGCTGTATATCACCAGTGCCAGTACCAGGATCCATTTAAAATGCAATAACCGTGACAAAGGCAAGGCCGCCATGGTCGACTGCAGCGTTTCCTGTATCAGCTGCGGTATGTGCGCCAAGGTCTGCCCGGTGCAGGCCATCACTATGCGTGAAGACGCCAACGGCAGCCTGCCCGTTATCGACCACAGCAAATGTATCGAATGCGGACTGTGCGTCCAAAAATGTCCGCAGCATTGCCTGCACCAGTTAGAACCCATTACTGCCGAGCATGAGCAGGGTACAGTCGCTACAAATAAAAAAAGCGGCTGCAGCTCCTGTCCGCTGGGAGAAAGCTGCGGCGGCAAACAATGAAAAGTTACGGCATAAAATATCTGCTTATCCTGATGATGCTGCTGGCGTTCAGTGTCAGCGGCTGCGGCGAAGAAGCACAGGTCAAAGTCAGCGACACCCGCTTTGCCATGGACACCTTCGTCAAGATCGACGCTTACAGCGAGCAGCCCGGCGCAGCCCGTTTAGCTGTAGACGACGCGCTGCAGACCTTTCAGCAGACCGCGCTGCTCACAGACCGGTTCAGCGACGGCGGCCCCGACTCTTTATATGAAGCCAACAGCAGGGCTGCAGACGCTCCGGTACATGTTGCACCGCAGTTGGCCAAACTGCTGGCCTGGCTGGAGCAACGTCAGGACACGCAGCTTGATATCACTATCGCTCCTGTCGTTGACCTGTGGCAAACGGCCCGCAGCCAGAATACCCTGCCGTCTCCGGCAAAATTACAGGCGGCCCTGAGCCATACCGGTAAAGCTCAATATCATTTTGATACTGCGGCCCAGACTTTAAAATATCACGATGCGGCAGTCAAGCTCGACCTGGGCAGCGTCGCCAAAGGCTATGCTGTCGATGCGGCCGCCGCCACCCTGAAAAAACATCCCGATGTCACCTGCGCCCTGATCAACGCCGGCGGCAATATCAAAGCGGTCGGCAACAAACCCGGCAAGATGCCCTGGCGCGTCGCTGTCCAGCATCCCCGCAATCCGGAAGCCTTTTTAGGCACAGTACTGTTAACAGATGGCCAGGCGGCCGCTACCTCCGGCGATTACCAGCGCTACTACGAAGTGGACGGCGTACGCTACCATCATCTTTTAGACGCCCAGACAGGTCAGCCGTCCCGGCTGCACCAGTCGGTAACGGTGATCGCACCGTCAGCGCTGGAGGCAGATTACCATTCCACGCTGTTCTTTCTGCTGCCGACGCCGGAAATCAAAAACAGGCTGACCGCTGCCAAAGACCTGGCCGTTGTCATTGTTGAAAACGACGGCAGTATTTTTGTATCCGAAAATCTGCAGCAAACCTGGCAGCCTGCCAAAGGAAGATGATTATGCGCCGTAATGATTATCTGCTTTGTTTAGTCATCATCATGATCGCCCTGTGCGGGTTCTGGTATCTGGGCAGCACTGCCGCAGGCAGCGACGCCGTCGTGCGCATCACCCGTCACCATAAGCTGATCCTGCAGCAGCCGCTGCGGGATTTTCCCGCACAGTACCGTTTACCGACTGAACACGGCAGCCTGACGCTCACAAAAACGAACAGCAGCCTTCGCGTCAGCGAAGCGCCCTGCCCTGATAAGCTCTGCGTCAAACAGGGCGCCGTCAGCAGCGGCTCGATCGTCTGCATCCCCGAAGGCGTGCTGATCGAAATAACGGCTGCCGAAGAAGGAGGCTCTGCCGATGCGCTCCTCCGCTGATCCTGCGACTACAACCAGAACCATGCTGCTTCTGGCGCTGATGGCAGCGCTGGCTGTTTTGCTGCGTCTGGGCGAAAACCTGCTGCCCCTGCCGGTCCAACTGGGCGGCGCCCGTCCGGGCCTGGCCAACACGGTCACTATTCTCTGCTTATATCTGTTCGGTCTGCGCCTGACCGGGCTTTTTTTGACTGTCCGCATTCTGCTGGTCGGCCTTTTGAGTACCGGCCTGTTTACGCCCGGCTTTTGCATCGGTCTGGGCGGCACGCTTTTCAGCCTGCTGCTGATGGAAGCAGGAAGGCGCAGCCAACTGTTCTCGCCCTGCGGCATTGGTATCCTGGGTGCGGCAGCCCATAATACCGGACAGATCCTGACGGCGGCAGCACTGCTGCAAAGCACCGCTTTATTTGCCCTGCTGCCCCTGCTGCTGCTGTTAGCGCTGCCCTTCGGTCTGCTGACCGGCGCTGTCGCCGCCAGAGTATTACCAACGCTGCGGCAGTACCTGCGTTAAATTCACCGATCCTTCACTTTTACTAAATCCCGGCTTGTGGTATAGTAAAAGATAACATCAGCTGACGAAGGAAGTTTTTACATGAAAAAGTTACTGCTTTTATGCTGCAGCCTGCTGCTTGTCGCCGGCTGCGGCAAACCGGCCGCCACCCTGCCCACCGTTATCGGCAGCGGCAGCGTCGAGATACCGGTTTATAAAATAACAGCGCCGGCCGCCGGCAAAATATTAGGACTGATCCTTGAACCCAATGAACGCATCGGTCAGGGTCAGCCTTTGTTTGCCATTGAACAGCCAGAGCTTGACGCCGCCGTGGAAGACGCCGCCACCGAAGCAGCCCGTGCCGAAGCCGAGCTCACTAACCTGGAAAGCGGCAGCGGCGAACAGGCCATAGCTGCCGCCAACTATTCGCTGCAAAGCGCTGAAAGCTCTTATCAAACAGCTTCGCAGAACTATCAAAAAATGGCCTCCCTTTATGCCCAGAACGCTATCGCCAGGATCAAAGTAGAACAGGCGCAAGCGGCTTTAGAAGCGGCTAAAGCCAATCTGGAAGCGGCACAGGCACACCAGACCCGTTTAACTGCCAAAGCTTCACCCGAAGCGATCGAGCAGCAGAAACAGGTTGCCCTGCAGGCCCAGCAGCATTATCAGCAGCTGCTGCAAAAGCAGCAGGCTACCGAAGCGCAAAGTCCCTGTACCGGCGTCGTTACGGAAAAACTGCTGCAGACCGGAGCGACTGCTGCCCAGGGGCAGCATATCCTGACGATCCGCGCCACCGAGCAGCGCCAGGTACAGCTGAAACTGCCGCAGCAACAGGCAGCGGCCTTAAAACCTGGTCAGGCGGTGACTGCCGAAGCCGCCGCGCTCAAAAAAAGCTTTCCCGGCACTGTCACCGCCGTCGCTAACGGCACCGTGACCATTACGCTGGAAGATAAACTGGAAGAACTGCAGGCAGCTACGGAAGTCAGTATCAGCCTGAAAAATGACGCTTCCCGCTAAACAGAAAAATAACACCTTCAGAACAGCAACGCACCGCTCTGTCCTGAAGGTGTTATTTTTTCAGCAACATTTAAAATCAATAACGCTCCGCCACAGCATCATGCTGCAGCTTGTACTTGAACCGCAGCCCCGGCTTGCAGCTGACGTTTTTGCCCTTAAAGGCCAGCCCCGCAAAGGGCACGGCTATACCCGCCGCCAGCGAAGTATAATTCATATCTCCGGAAAATTTGATTTCCTCGTTATTTAACTTTACCAGATAACCGTTGGGCAGATAATAATCCTGCAGCCGCATCCTGATCACGCCCTTCTGTGATAACAGCTTGCCCTTCTGCACTTTTTTCAAAGTCCCTTCCAAAACCGTACCCCGGGGAATGATGACCTCATCAGCAACGCTGACGGCCGCCAGTAATTTTACGGAAACCTTATCGCCGACTTTATTTCTTTTGCTTTCCAGAAAATTCAGCAGCTCCAGCTGCAAAACAGTATCTTCGGGAATAACGACGCCGGCGTCCGCCGCCTGCAACGGCGCTGCTGCCGCCAATGCGCCAACCGGCCAGCAGACTGCGGAAAACGCCAGTAAGCCGGCCACCAAACAGCATAAAAAATTTTTCACTTTTTCCGCCCTCTTTCACCAGCCGTAATGATTATTTTTTCAGCTCACTGCTGCCCTTAACGCCGGACAGCCACAGACCGATCGCGACAACATTGATGAACTGCCCTAAAAAGCCCTCCAGCAAAACCAGCATCTTTAAAAACCGCGACTCGGGCACAATATCGCCATAGCCGATAGTCAAAATACTGACACCACTGAAATACAGGCAGTCGATGTATCCATTCAGGCGATTGACTGTCCGCGGCAGCAGCTGCTCTTTACCTGATCCGTTCTTTTCAGGCACCAGTTCCCAAAAATGCGGCACATTCCGCAGAACAGTGCTTTCCTGCAGCGTTGTCACATGCATATCGCCGTCCCACTCTTTGACCAGCCCTTCGACGCTGGTCGTGTTGGTCACTACAAAATTTTCGGTATCACTGAAAAAATAGTACAGATTGCCAAAGGCCAGCCAGATCATCAGATAGGCGCTGATAATAAGCAGCATCCGCCGCTGCCCCGTTGTATTACTGTTGATCGCCGCCCAGATGGCAATACTGATAAAGCTGAGCAGTAAAAACAGCAGCAGCAGCACGATGCCCAGCAGCAGGCCCGCCTTGAACCGCCCATTGCCATAAATAACTATGTAATCAAAAAGGATACTGGCGATCACCGGCGCGCAGGCCAATAATCCCAGCGAGATCAGAAACTTGTAAAAATTTTCGTCCAGCAGCTGCTTATACCATTTTTTCAGGCCGAAAACATCTATTCTTACTTTCATTCGCGTCAACTCTTTTCGTGCAGACTCTCTTTGCATTGTATCACGATTGCCTGTAGTTAAGAAAGTATCCTAAGGATTTTTTATTTAAAAAACTCGGCCGCGCTCCTGCCGTACCTGTATTATCCCCGGTCTTTCTATGTTATAATAAATATGAACAACAAAAATTTATGTATCAGGAGGCAAATATCATGGCACTTTTAAACAAACTTGGCGAGATCGTTAAATCCGCCGCTGAAAAAACAGAAGAACTCACCAAAACTCTTGGTGAAAAAGCAGAAGCTGCCCTCGAAATCCAGCGCCTGAACTCTCAAGTCAATAAAGAACGCGGTAAAATCAGCGATACGCACAAAAAGATCGGCGAGATCATGTGGGCCAAATTTGAAGCCGGCGAAGAAATCCCGGAAGAATTCAAAGAACACTGCACCGCTATCAGCGAAGCGCTGACCAAGATCGACGAACTGAAAATCGCGATCGCCAAAATCAAAGCTACCGCCTTTGCCGGCGAAGAACCGAAAACAGCCTGCCCCAACTGCGGTGCCCAGGTAACGCTCAACGCCAAATTCTGCGGCGAATGCGGCGGCAAAATGCCGGTCCACGAACCGGAAATCGTTGAAGAAGAACAGGCCCCGCTGACAGAAACTGTTGACGAAAGCAAGGCGGAAACAGCCGAAGTCACAGGCGTTCCTGCCGCAGCGGCAGAGGAAACAGAAAAAACAGAACCCAAAGCTTGAGGTTCATAAAAAAACCAGTCCTTAGGGACTGGTTTTTTATGAAAACAATATAAAATTTTTAGGTTATAATTTTATATTGTTCTAAAAGTTCCTATTGAAAAATAAAATCCAAACTGCTATAATATTAAAAGTGATATGATATTTATTATCAATAGTTTTACATTCTGTATCATATTATATTAATAATAGAAATAAAACTTAATAGTCGAAAATCACGGGAAATTTGGTGAAAATCCAAAGCTGTACCGCAACTGTATTGTGAATCTTATTATTGTATTCCTCTTGCAAAGGTATAATAAGATAATGATCAAAGCCAGGGCACCGTTATTTTTTTCCATAAGCAAACTTGCGCTGTACAAGTCGGAAATATTTTCTGTAATAGCAAAAAGCTATTCTATACTTGTACAGTTTATTTACTTTAAAGACTGTACATATAGTACAGTCTTTTTTCTTACAGAAATTCTGCTCATAACAGTTTTATTTCAAAATTTTAAAGGGGTGGAATATTTATGTTTTTGTCAAAAAAGAAAGTTCTTATCGCATGTATTTTAACAGCAGCAGTTTTGCCCATTGGGGGGGGGCAAGCGTTTGCCCAAAAAGAAACTCTCCACAACTACACTCTAGATGAATATGTTGTCACAGCTACCAAAACTGAAAATAAAATTTTTGACGCAAATGCTAATATTAGCGTAGTTACTAAAGCTGATATTGAACGTATGCATTATGAGAGTCTGGAAGAAGTCTTGAGAACAGTAACTAACATACAGTTTTTAAATTATGGACTTCCTGGCTATAATATGAATAAAATCAGAATCAATGGTTCTGAGAACGTACTTGTATTAATAGATGGTGTTCGTGTTTCTACTACTGGTACAGGATTACAATATCCTTTTAATCTGATTAGTGATATGGACAATATTGAGCGCATTGAAATTTTGAAAGGTTCCGCAGCCGTTTTATACGGCAGTGATGCTAAAGGCGGCGTTATCAATATAATTACAAAAAAAGTAACCACCCCTCGAACAAAAATTTCTGCAGCCAGTGGTAATTTTGGCAAAGAAGAGTATAAAGTAAGTACTGAAGGCAATATAGGAGATACCAGTTATCGTATTTACGGGCAAAAACATTTATCCGGTAATTATAAAGATGGAGCAAATGTGGAATGGAAAGCTCACGATAACGCTGAAAATACAGGAATTATGCTCAGACATGAATTTGAACCAGGAAGTAATCTCACCTTAAACTATACACATGGGAATGATGAATTTAATTTATTGGACCATTTATATAATCAAAATATCAATGGCTATGCCAAGTCAAAAAATTTACAACTAACTTATAATCAAAAGATATCTAACTCTCTGACAAACACTTTAAGTTATAACAATTCAAGATACCAACATGTTGGGTTCCTCAATAAATCTTCCGGAAGCTCTGATTTTTGGAATAATCATTATAAAACCCGCGTCATTAATGATACTTTGACAAAAACTTTTGGCGACACTCATACTGTCATTCTGGGAATCGAGCATATTAAATCAGAAAACCTTAATCCTTCCACAAATTGGACTACCTTTGAAACATACTACCAACATATGAAAAATACTGCTTATTTTCTGCAAGACGAATGGAATTTTGACAATCGGTGGAAATTAGTCAGTGGAATGCGTTATGATAAACCATCAGGTGGTCTTGTTAAAATAGATTCCAACCTCGCAAAAAGCTTTAATTTAGGCTACAAATTCAATCAAAATACAAACATTTATGCTGCATATAACGATTACTTTATTTTACCTTCAATGTATCAATTATATAACACTAAATACGGAAACGATAAATTATTACCGGAAAAAGGTAAAAATTATGAAATTGGTTTTAATCATATGTTG
This sequence comes from uncultured Phascolarctobacterium sp., assembly GCA_900545535.1. Classification (GTDB taxonomy): domain Bacteria; phylum Bacillota; class Negativicutes; order Acidaminococcales; family Acidaminococcaceae; genus Phascolarctobacterium. Next base: position 80,134 of record UQZN01000004.1, on the reverse strand, counting down.
GATACTAAAACAATGTTAAATCTCCATTATTTTAACCGTAATTCTAAACAAAATATTGGATTTAGTACCGATACTAACACTTATATCAACGACGTTGAAAAAGCGCATGGTTTTGATGTACAACTAGATAAACAATTTGATAATGTCTGGAACGCATCGATTGGTTATTCTAGATTATCTTATACCAATAAAAAAGGTACTACTGATAAAGGCTATCTACCCAAAAATTTAGTCACTTTAGGTGTTACCTATACTAAAGCTAAATGGGATATTGGTATTGACGGTAAAGGATTTATAGGCAGAGATGGTAACGATGTAAAATCGCATGGCTGGCCTTCTGATAAATACTGGATCTTCAATGCTTCCGCCAATTATAAAATGACCAAAAATCTTAAATTGTTCGCTAAATGTAATAATATCTTCAATCAGGAATACGCAGAACACACCAACGCTATTTGGTGGGGCGGTAAACCTGGAGACTGGTATGGCATGCCTGGACGCAACTTTGTCCTTGGGGCTGAATTAACTTTCTAATAACTATCTATCAAATTAATAATATACAGACAAAAACCAGTCCTCACGGACTGGTTTTTTTATCTGTTCAATATTTTGCCTATATTCTTGATCGAAATGGAGATCTTGCCATCAGGATTGCTGACGAATTCGATATAATCATTATTTTCCAGACATTCGGCCGGCACGATGATCTCGATCCCCGTATCAGTTTTGATCTTCAGCGATTTACTCGCGCGCAGCGCGTAATTTTTATCCACTGGCACCTGTTCTGGCAACTTCGCTTCTTCCAGCCCTTTCTGCAGTTCCTGCTGAAGCACCTCGGAATCGGCAAACACCTCTTTAGCCAGCGCAGCCGTCGTCAGCTTACTGTCAGTTTCAGCCGTTTCCGCCAGATAGCTTTTGACTTTGGCGACAGCTTCTGTGCTGCTGTAACCGTAATTTTCAGCGATCTGCCCCGCCATTTCCGTTACCAGCTTTACCGTTTCCCGCGTCGAGGTATTAGTGCTGCACTGCAGGATCCGCTGCGGCAGGATATATACGTCTTCGCCGCCGATACTGCGTTTTTTATCGGCAAAGCGCAGCTCGCCGCTGGCAACATTGACCAGAGCAAAAGTATTGACTTTCTGCACCGGATTCGGCAAGATCGCATAATGGCGGATGATCTCGTTGCGTACAGCAGTGCCGTCGTTGACTACCTGATGGGTATACGCAGGCCGGCTGCCATACAGCATCAGTCCCAGATAACGCTCCGTTTCGATCGTAAAATCACAGACAACGACATCGACGATATCCGTCTCACCGGCATCTGTCAGGCAGACATCCAGATCTTTGCAGATACCGGCGCTGAAATCAGCAAAAGTGATATGTTCATCCAAATAATTAGATGCCGTCTGACTGAAAACGCTTTCCGGCAGGAACTGCCCTGTTTTCGCCGAAGCGTCCTTGAATAATTTATCCAGATGTCCGGCCAGAAAATCATAAGTAGCAGGCGCACCCATATCCAGTTCCGCTCCTGAATAGATAGTGGCGCCTGAATTAAAGTCCATAATATGCAAAATCGCTTTACTGATAACTATCATTTTTTCACCAACTTTTTTAAACTCGTAGTGCTATTATACCATAAGGGTATGTATTCTCACTAGGCTCGAAAATACCTCGCCAAGTTTTCACACAATACCACAAGGGTATGTATGTGTGCTAAATTCGCAAAGACCTCATTAAGCACTCAAACGATACCACAAGAACAGGCAGACCCAAAACTTCGCCAAATGTTCACACTTCCAAGACAATTGCCCTTTAAGGGCTGTCGGTTCTATGGTACAATGGAATCAGTTTATAACTATTTATACAGGAGCAAAAATAATGGAACGCAAAAGATTCCTGCCCTTGCTGGCAGTCATCCTCTTTATCTGGGCACTCTGGCGTTATGAAGCGGCGCTGGCCCTGCTTGGCTTCTTCTTCAATTTAATCATGCCTTTTATCATCGGCGGCTGCCTGGCCTTTATCATCAATGTGCCTTTAGTGCACATCGAACGTCTCTGGCAAAAACTGTTTGCACGCTTCCGCTCTGACTGGCCCCAAAAAATCAAACGTCCCGTCTGCCTGATCGTCACCCTGACCGTTATCATCGGCGTCGTCCTGATCGGCGGCCTCAAAATCGGCCCGGACCTGCACCAGAGCTTCAATATGATCGTCAAAACTCTGCCCCAAGCCTCTGCCGAAGTGACACTTTCCCTGAAAGAGAAGTGGGCTGAACTGGCGCTTTCGCCTGATACGCTGGATTACCTGCAGGCGCAGTGGTCAGAATTACTGCACGCCCTCGACACCTACTGGGAAACTAATAAAACGACCTTATTCTATAATACCTTAAATATCACGACCTCTATCATCTCCCTGATCAGCAATATCGTTATCGGCGCTGTTTTTGCTGTGTACCTGTTATTAAGCAAAGAAAAAATCGCTAACCAGACCCGCGATCTGATTTTAGCCTTCTGCAGCAGTAAACGCGCGGCTTACCTGCTTGATCTTGGCCGTGCCGCCCATGCGATTTTCTCAGGTTATATCGGCGGTCAGCTGCTGGAAGCCTTCTGCCTGGGATTATTATGCCTCGCCGGCATGCTGCTCTTAGGTCTGCCCTACGCCTTGTCCATCTCCGTCATCGTCGGCTTTCTGGCTATTATACCTATCATCGGCACCATTATCAGCGCTCTTTTAGGCCTTATTCTCATCGGGCTGGCCGCTCCCGGCAAGATCTGGCTGTTTATTCTTTTCTTCTTTGTGCTGCAGCGCATCGAAGGCGATATCCTTTATCCTAAGATCGTCGGTAAATCCGTGGGTTTATCAGAAATCTGGGTACTGGCAGCCATCACCGTCGGCGGCAGTCTGGCCGGCGTCCTGGGCATCATCGTCAGCGTACCAGTGGCTTCCGTTGTAGCCTATATTTTGTCAGCCAGCGTACGCCAACAGCTGCAGCAGAAAAATATTGGACAGGAAGATAACGCTTAAATATCATATTTTTTCTTGCAGCAGCTTTGCAACTAACAAGGTTTGTGCTATAATGATTTAGTAATCATGCGGGTGTAGCTCAGTGGTAGAGCAGCGGCTTCCCAAGCCGCGTGTCGCGAGTTCGAGCCTCGTCACCCGCTCCATAAAAAAGTACCGTCAAAGCCTAGTTTTCAAGGGCTTTGACGGTTTTTTTGTTTGAAAATTAATTTTTCAGTGTGCCATAATTTAATAATTACTGGAAAATCAAAAAATATATTGCTTCACAAATATTCCGGATAAACTAATTTTGAAATATGGTCTACAGCATCTACAAAATACTGCGTACTAGAACTCATATAGCGGTCTTCTGCTACTAAAACAGCTTTACTTTTTACAGCTTTTATTTGTTGTAACGCTGGATCTTCTAAAATTTCTTTGATCATATTGTTATCCTTACTTGATACAGAACAAATAATGACATCTGGATCTAATTTTATTATTTGCTCCTTTGACAGATGTTCACCTCTTTGCAAATTCACTAATCCTGCTCCGTTTACAGCATTTGCCTCTTTACAAATATTATCAAAGGATCCATGTTTCCTTCCAAAAGCTCCATTAACAGAATACCCTATAACAATTTTAGGTTCATCAATCTTTTTTAAGCGGCTTCTAACAGATTGTATTTTATTTTCCATTTGTTGCGTAACTATTGCGCCTTTATTTTCCACACCTAAGTTTTTAGCAATATACATAATTCTTTTTTTGATTGCTTCATAACCCTCTGGTATGTCTAATGGAATAACATTAAACCCACAATCCTTTAGAACATCCGCCTGCGTCCTAGTAAAAACAACTGGGATAAGGATAACATCCGGTTTTAAATTTATTATTTCTTCTGTACTAGGTTTTTCTGAAACTTTATTTTTGATTTTATTAGCTTTCTTTGCAACTATTTCATTGCCAGAATTTCTACTACTATCACTTATAGCTACAATTTTTTCAGGTTCAAGTAAATCTAATGCAATTTCTTCAAGTGCAGGAGAGATTGCCAATACTCTACTGTAGCCAGTTTTTTTCTGAAGTAATTTACTTTCTGAATGATCTAAATTGCTTTGAAAAATGATAACAAGAAACAAAATTATAACAGATATAAAAATAAATTTTTTCATATTTAATTATTAGTGTCGACTATTATTAGAACGCCAACACTAATCTCCTCAGAAAGAGTGATTATAAGATAGTGTCCAATTGAAAGGTCTATCTAAATTTTCACTAACATTCAATACATTGTCCCGATCCAACAAATTATATAAATTAAATTTAAAACTGTTATTTTTGTCAGGTGCATATGATATGACCGCATTTAATTTAATATTGTCTTTTAATTTATGTATTTTTCCAGCAACTTTTTTAGTCGCATCTTCTCTATCTCCTGAATAAAACAAATTCATTCCTACCCATAATTTACTATAGCTATATTTTGCGCCTGTAGTCAATTGAATCCTAGCAGACTGCTGTTCCCATGTCCCTGAATCTTTTGCTTCTGGATTTTGGTACGTAAATCCAGCATTATATTGCCAATTCTCACTTAAAATTTTATTATATTCAAACTCTACACCAGTATTTCTGAACTTCCCTAAATTAACTTGAATATAAGTATTAGGATCAACTCCTGCAGGAGGAGTAATACCTAATTGATTATATTTACGCCAAGCAAATTTATTATCCATTTGCATATTAAATACAGCAAATTTAGTTGAGCTTGTTTCTGTAATATGCTTTATTCCAGTTTCATAAGTCCACCCCTCCTGTGGTTTTAACGCACTATTCGCTCCAGTTCCAGACCTTGAATATTTAGAATTTACTGCTGGCATTTCAAAAGCTTTGCCAACATTAACATACAAACTTGTTGCATCATTAATTTTATATAGAGTCTGTAACTGTGGCAAATACGCATTATGAGCACCATCGAAACCATTATCTTTTACAAAATGTCCTCTTAGCCCTATAACAGAAGAAAGTCTATCAGTGTATTTATGATCATATGATACATATACACCCAAGCTATCCCTATCAATTGCATGTGAACTATCTGCAATTTCTTTATATTTTTCTTTATTTGCAGTAAAACCAGCCAGTAAACTGCTTTTATCTGATAAATCCCATTTTTTATTATTATCAAAATTGATACTGTATAATACAAAGTTACTGCTATTGCCACTTCTGGCAACAGTTCCATCAGTTTTATATTGTTTCCCATCGACTCTGCGTCTATTAAAAGTTAAATTTGATTTTACTTTATTATTGTTATCATCATATATCAAAGCAACATTATCACGTTTATCATCATAACTATAAGAGGTTTTGGCTAAAGAAGCATCTGGCTTTAAATAATTCATACCCGTATTGTTAGCTTCTGTATGCATATAATTCAAAGTCAAGTCTTTAGAAATACTAACACTTGCAAACAGATTATCCTTGTTGTAAGCTCTTCTATTTGTATCATAGGCATTATCATATTTCATTGATGAATTTTTAAATTCCTTAAAGTACTCTCGCCCAAAGCTTACAATATATTTATCTCCCCGAGAATTAACTTCCCACGCTCTATTAATATTACCACCAGTAATTGCAATGTCATTTCGAACCTTCCCAGCTTTTTTAGTAACAATATTTATAACACCGCCCATAGCTTCGCTGCCATAAAGTACTGAGTTAGATCCTTTTACAACCTCAATTCTTTCAACAGCAGATATTGGAATACCAGCTGTTGAATTATAATTATTTAGATTAATTGGTGCTCCATTTAATAGAATCAATGTTCCTTTATCTAAACCCCTAATATAAGTCCTTCCTGTAGAACTACCGTTATCTCCTTGTCCACCTGTGTAGGAATAACTTTGAATACCTATAGTTTGCTCCAACGCATCAAAAACACTCACAAACCCCTTATTTTCGATATCTTCTGCAGTAATAACGCTAGTAGTTGCCGGAGTTTCCAAATCCCTAGTTTCTGCTCTTTGTGCAGTCACGATCATTGGATCTAGTGTAAATATCTGATCCGGTTCTTCAGCATGTATTGTACTACAGTACCCCCCCAGATGACACTCCCAGTTATCAGTGCTATCATCATAGCACTCTTACTCATACTCTTCTTCAACATACTCAACTTCCTTTCATCTTTTTTATTATTGAAATAAAGTTTTCACTGTACTCATTTCGTACAGACGTACAGCATTTTACTTTATCAACAACCAATAAAACAGTACCTTACCACCAGTAATTGCAAAAAAATTAGTCGTTTCTTGAAGTTACAAATTTAATTTATTGCTTATCCAGTCCATACCATATGTTTCCATTAGTTTAAATATAACTTTATAACGATTAGAGAAACATGATTATGCATTTTGTGGTCAAAACTACTCTATTGCAACTTTCAATAATACATTTATATTTTATTGAACTGATATATGCTTTATCCTATCTTTCGTAGCAAGCTTCATAAATGTCTTTGATACACTCCACCATATATTGAGACGATGACAGCATATGTTTATCTGGAATAACATACAAACTTTCCGTTTGGATCGCTTTGACAGTTTGTAAAGCAGGATCGTTAATAATCTCTTTCTTATATTCTTCTAAATCTATTTTCCCACTGTAATCCCAAGTCGGTAAAAATATAACATCAGGGTTCATCTGCACTACCTGCTCTTTAGGCATAAGCTGTGTTCCCCTAAAGTGCATTTTACCTGCCGTATTGATTACTCCGGCTAGACGGCAAATATCGTCATAATAGCTGTTTTTACCGCCATTGCCGCCACTTACCGAAAACCGATAGACAGTTACCCGTTCACTTTCTGATATTTGGTCTGCCTTCTTCTGGATATCATTTATCACGAAGTTCATGTCAGCAAGTATTTTTCTTGCTTCATCTTCCCGTCTCAGTAATATGCCCAGATCCAATATCATGTCTTTGGTATCTTGCACTGTTTTGGCTAGAGGACATACATAAACAAGTATGCCCATGTTTCTTAAACGATGAACCAGGTCATAGGGCTGAGATTGTGATAATACTACTAAGTCAGGTTCAAGTTCTATGATAGCTTCTTCGTTGATTACAGCCCGCCTCGAAACATTTTTTGCTTTTTCAACAACATTCGAGATCAATGGGTCGTCCGCCCATTTGCTTAAAGCACGAATATTTTCAGGCTCTGCTAAATCGAGAAGTATTTCATCGGAACGCAGCGTCAGAGATACGATTTTCTGCGGTGGTTTAATTCCTTTTATAACATTTCCATTACTATCTTTAAGTCCCAGATAGTTTGTATTTTTACTTACATAAGGTAATGCTGTATTTTTTTCATTATCACAGCCGTTCGTAGATATTACTGCCAAAGCCAGAATAATATAACTCAGCACAATTTTTGCTATTTTCATATTCTTGATCAGTCCCAGCATAGCTTTTAGATTGTCACACAAAATATTTTAACTTTAAAGATCACTTTTTTCTTCCAGCTCACCCTCAATCTCAAGGTAGATTTTTTTTAGTGCAGCTTTTGTTTCAGGCAGCGGCGACCACAGCTGGCGTTGTTCTGCTTCTAACAGCTTTTCAGTTATTCTTTGCAGGGCCCATGGATTTACTTCCTGCATCCATTGCCGCATGTCTTCATCCAAAACCAGTTTTCCGGCAAAACCTTCGTACATCCAGTCTTCCATTACCGAGCTGGTAACATCCCAGCCATAGGCATGTGCTACCAATGCCGCCAGATCAGACGCGCCTTTGTAGCCGTGTTTTTTCATTCCTTCCAAATATTTAGGGTTCATGGATTCGCCTCTAAATACCCTGCGAAATTCTTCATCAAGGCTTTTGGTTTCTGTATGGGCTTTGTCGGCGCTATCGCCAATATAGCATTTAGGCATTTTGCCGCGAATACTGCGTACTGCTACGTTCATACCACCACAGTAGGCGTTGAAATCGTCTGAATTGAGTAAATGCACTTCGTGGTTATCCATATTTTTGATAGTAATATCAATATTACTCAAGCGTCTGCGAAACAACTGCGGAACAAAATCACCGTTGTTATTTTTACCATAGGCATGGGCGCCCCATCGTACATAGACGTCGGCTAAGTCAGCAATGTTTTCCCAGTTTTTCTCTTCGATAAGGTGTGCTACACCTGCCCCATAACCACCCGGCGGACAGCCGAAAATGCGATAGGCGGCCTGATTGACAGACTCTTCTGCTGTCAATCCTTCTCTGGTCAAGGCTTCTACATCACTTTGGATATGTTTTTTGACAAAATTTTCTTCTGTTGTTTCATCAAGCCCGGCAACCATTTCGACTGCTTGTTCTAATAATTCTACGGCCGCTGCCATCGAGTCTCTAAATAAACCGCTGATCCGAGCCATGATGTCTATACGCGGGCGCTGCAATTCTGCCAGCGGTATTATTTCTAAATCGATGACCCTTTGACTGCCTCTTTGCCAAACAGGTTTAACGCCGAGCAAATATAAAAATTCGGCAATACATTGCCCGTTGCTGCGCATATTTGAATCAGACCATAAAACGATGCCAATGCTTTCAGGGTATTCGTTTTCTTCACTGATGTAACGGATGATCACCTGGTCAGCCAACAATTTTCCAAGTTCCCAGGCCGCAGGTGTAGGCAGGTTATTGGGATCAACTCCAAAAAAGTTGCGTCCTGTAGGTAAAATATCAGCCCGACCGCTTGTAGGTGCTCCACCGGGGCCCGGTTCGATGTACTCTCCGTTCAAAGCTCTGAGAGTATTCGTTATCTCCTGTCTGGTCAGTGCCAGATTAGGTGCTATAACATCACAAATATATGCCGCTGTAATTTTCAGCTTTTCCTGCTGAGCTTCACTAAGAGACAGCGCTTGAACCGTTTCTATTTCCAAAAGACTATTGAGGCCTTCTTTGCTAAAAACGGCAGCTTGTAGATGCTGTATCACCGCTTTACAGTCATTCCATATTTTTTCTATCAGTGCGGCACCGCTTTGACCGTTTTCCAAGGTTTCGCCGCTGCGTGCTTCCAGCTCATAATAATCAAAACCATAAGCAGCAGCAATAGTCTGCGGCAACGAAGGTATCGAGCCATTTTCAACCCGCGTTAAAACTAAAATAAAGTCCAGCAGTTCTTCACCTTCAGGTGCTTTTCCTAAAATATGCAAGCCGGTCCTGATCTGCATATGTTTAAGCTGCTCCACATAGGCATGAATCTTTAAAATGTAGCTGTCGGCATCAAGTTCATGGCGTGGTATATCTTCGTCCAAATGCATTACAGAAATTTTATTGATAATCTGCTCTTCTGCTATACCAACACTGGCAGGGTGCTCCACTTTGAACTGGGCATATTCGTCCAGCAGTTTTTCCAGTTCAGCCAGATCTTCATAGGTCTCAGCATGGCTGCTTGGCGGGTTAAGGTGCCCTATCAGACAAGCCGACCCACGTCGTTTGGCCTGGATACCTTCCCCTACTATAGTTACATAGTAGGGATAGATATCCGGCAGATCACCTAAAGCCAGATCAGGATAGCATTTGCGGGATAGCCCGGCATTTTTCCCAGGCAGCCATTCCAGAGAACCATGCGTCCCAATATGTATAACAGCGTCTGCCTGCCATGTATTGCGCAGCCAGCCATAAAAAGCCAGATAATAATGCGGCGGAGGACACACCGGCGAATGAATTATTTTGCCAGGATCTTCACCAAAACCACGTGGTGGCTGCATACCTACATAAATATTTCCACTTGCAATCCCCGGAATCATCAGTTTATCATCATAATAAAATACGTTTCCGGGTGCAGGACCCCATTCGCACTCCATTTCAGCTTGTATTGAAGCCTCCTGTTGCTTAAACCACTCACAATAGTATTTTTTCGCAACTGACCCAACAGCTTTTTTCAATTTACTTTCTGTCAAAAAACTTCGATCATTAGTAAACCCGGCTGCTAGCATTTCAATCAGCATACGTCCGTCTTGCGGCAACGAACCTGTTTGGTAACCTTCAACCTGCATTTTCCTTAATAACGCTGCCACGCTTGCTGGCGAATCAAGCCCCTGAGCGCTGCCAATACTATCATTAGCAGGAGGATAGTTATGAAAAATAATCGCAACTTTTTTATCCCTATTATTTTTGGCCCTTAAAACAGCCCACTTTTCTGCCTTAGCTACAATTTTTTCTATTCGTTCCTGTATAGGCGCATAAAAAGCGATCCCATAATCATCTGTTTCTTTACTGGAAAGCGGCAATCCATGCAGAACTCCGTCAAATTCTGGTTGTACCACATTACATGAAAGTTCTACAGGATCCATACCTGTAAATGACTCCCACCACTTGTCGTACCCGCGCAACAGATTATAGCCCTGCAAAACAGGCACATTAAGCTTTTTAAAAAAATCTTTTTCGTTTAAGCTGCTTTGTGTCAAACCCACTTTAAAAGTGTTTATTACCGCATCTACAATGCAGCGTCCATCTTTATAAAAATATTGCCGTATTGCTTTAGAAATCCCAGGAGCATTTTGTATTTCATTATCGCTCCATAAGCAGAATATCGGCAGCGCCCTCATCCCATTTGCTTCAATTTCTTTAATCAGCTCCTGCAAATAAACCGTTTCTTGCCATATCCAATTTTCACGCGAAAATAAAATGCCAATAACTGCTTTTTCAACCGCGGAACAATCTCTCCCTGAAAAATTACAAATGCCATGCCACGGCAGCTCTGCAGGCGCATTATATACATGTTTCCCACCGGCAAAACCTGCCTGCAGCCAAAGCCATAATTGTTTATAATTTTCAAGTCCACTGTAAACGATATATTGACGGATAAGTTTCAGCTCAGCTTCCGTAAAGCCGCGCTCTCCATCAGCTTCCAATTCAGTTGTCGAAAACATCGCAAATTTTACATTGCAACGTTGCAAAAAGGCTTTACTTTTTGCACTTAAATCGCTATGGCATATGGATCCCTGCCAGCAAAAAATAATAACAGAAGCAGAAGCAAGTAAATTTTCATAATTTTTATTCCAACATGATTCGCTGCCAAAGAAAATGCTTTTACAACTGCAGTTTAACAGACCATCATTCTTTAAATTTTTTCTGGCTTGTTCCAAACGCTGAAACTGCCTTTCGACGTTAGTAAAAACAACTATTTCTGCCACCCGAGCCACCCTTTCCTAAATACAAAAACCTTCCCGTTCTACGGAAAGGTATAAATGCTGCACCAACAATGCAGCTTAGATTACAGCCTTATCTCTCGCAGGACTTCGTAATCATAACAAGGCAGCTGCTGACTCCAGCTCTTGCTGTTACAGCGACGTGATCGTAGGTTTTGCACCGTTTACTTTTAAGTTAAACACCTTGTTATCAATATAATTATATTTGCTTTTTGATATCTTATGCTATAATAAACCATATACTTGGTATCCAGTCAATAAAGAAATTCCCGGAGGCATACTATGAACATTAATAAAAATGAATTGTTTACCGCAGGCGAATTAGCAGCATTATTTAATATAAGCAAACAAGCCCTTTTATTTTATAACCGCCATAAATTACTGGTCCCTGAATATGTTGCTGAAAACGGCTATCGCTACTATTCATTAAAACAATATTTTCAATTAGAAATAATAGTCAATCTACGTAAGCTGGACTTTTCTATTAACGATATCAAACAATATCTGGAAGAAAAGGGCTTAGAGAACCTCCACACTGCTATCACCGAACAGGATAAAAGATGTGAACTTGAAATACAGCGTTTACAAAATCTGAAAAAGAGTCTGCAGCAAGCCGATAATGTTTTGAGTTCCATAAAATCTATCCAGTCCAGCCAGATTTCTTTGGGATACCAGGAAGAAAAATATCTAATGATCAGCGATGATCTCAACGACGAGATGTCTAGTAAAGACAGATTGATGATCATGATGCAGCATAACAGACGTGCTTATTCAAAAAAAGACTTTAAAAAACGTACAACTGGCTGGATATTAAATAATCAAAAATTCTTAGACGGCAAATATTATTATACTGACAGGTGCTTTACTGAAATAAGTATGCCTTTACAAAGCGAATATTTTCAAGTCAAAACGGCCGGATTATATCTATCTATTAATTTCCCCGGTACTTACTGCAGCAATGCCGAACGTGTCGCCAAACAAATAAAAGACTTAGCCGCCCAGAATCAATTTGAACTCATCGGCGACCTGTATATTTTGCCACTGAAAAATTATTGGCTGGCCTCAACATATCAAGACTATCTCACGCAGGTTTCTATTAAAATACAAAAATAAAATCGTATTCACTAACAAAGACTATTTCTTTTAATATATTTATAAATCCTTCCCATAACAACTTTGAAGTATAATGAAAAAGCCTTGCCGATATTTTCGGCAAGGCTTTTTCAAAAAGTTTTATCAATACTTGGAATTGATAATCTTTAAGTTTATTACGGAATAAAGCTCATCATTATTCCAAATTTTTATTTGTCCGGTCTGCACATTTTTTCTGTAGATATTTTTTTCCGGCACCGCCACCTCTAAATTTATCGGCACTGTATTTTTACTGCGTTTTACTAAAATATCTTCAGGACTCAGCTTTTTCCAAATGCCTTTTTTGCTCCCCTGCGAAATTATGGCGTCTACACCTTCTGCTTCGCAACGCAGTTTCAGCATATCATCACCAGTGCGGCAACGCAGCGTTACCGTAAAAACATTCGGTTCCAGCCAGTATTTCAGCAGGCCCATATGCCCTATATCTACGCTGCATTCCACATTGTCATTTTTGCTTAGATCAATTCTGTGAAAACTGCGGTCGCCGTCATTCTGCGCTTTGAACAAACCCAGTAAAACCATGATCGTAACAGCAAGTACAGCCAGTGTCAGTTTTTTTATGCTCGCTTTATTCATAACCAGCCCGCCTCTTTGCCGCTATTTTTCTGCGCAGCACCTTGCCGCCTAAAATAATAACCGCCAGCACACCCGGTACGCAGCTTAGCTGACAGCTGCCGCAGACGCCTGTACAACCGGAAACGCCTGTCGCCGTCGATAACGGTATGCCCATGGCTGCTAAAAAAGTTATGCTCCTGTTTTTCATCTTTTTACCTCTCATATCTGATTGCCTGTTCCGGACATTCAGCCATGCAAGCACCACACAGAATACAGTTATGGACGCAGCTGGCAGCCTTGTTATTGTGCATCGTCATCGCTTCCATCGGGCAAGTTTGTACACACTTTTGGCAGCCGATACATTTTTGGCTGTCTATCTTTAACTTATAGACGAACGGCAGGCGGCGACTGAAAGAATACAACAGATTCTGCACAGCACCTACAGGGCACAAAAAATTGCAGAAGCCACGGCCGCCTTTAGTAAAGATACCAAACAAACCGGCCCATAAAAACAAAGTTAAAATCATACTGGAAGTCAAAGAAATAAAATACCCAAAAACGAAATAGTTAACAAACAAATCAAATAGAAAGAAATTGCAATATGCACATGCCAGCAGACTATCAAAAAATGGCAATATTACAAACCCGGCCAGCATGCCATAACGAAGCGGAGCGATCTCGGTATAAGTACGCCAGCTTATTTGCAATTTTGCAGGCATAATTTTACTCAAATATTCGGTAAAAGCTCCCGCTGGGCATAACCTGCCACAAAACACAGGTCCTAAAAACAAGGTAACTGCCAATAAAATCACAAGACACGCCATAAAAGGCCCCGACATTGTCAGCAATTTCCCATCGAATAAATGTTCCGTCTGGATGCGCAGGCACAGACTGTGAATAGTCAGTTGCTGCCATGTTCCTGTAAAAATAAAAAATATTATTTTTTGAAATAGCGCAAAGGGAGCATAGAATAAAACAAAACCTAAAACATACCCTAAAAGGCGTTTATATCGAAAACCCATTTTCATCTTCACTTTCATAAAGGGTCAGGACAGGGATGTCCCCTGCCCTGAGCCGGTTTATTTAAAAGCTGTAGCGCAGGCTCACATTATAGGTCCTGCCGGAAGTTGCTTCGCTGGCATAAAATTCTTTGTCAAACAGATTATTGATGCCGAATTGTAAAACTGTACCTTTAGCGATTTCATAATTCAACGCTGTATTGACAATAAAATACGCGTCCTCCGCCCCATACTCGCCGGTAACGTCATCCGGAGCCTGACGTGCGCTTACATACTGGCAATCCAGTATGGCATTGAATTTATCTTTATTATAATTGACACCTGCATGAAGCAGATGCTTGGGAATACCATAGTCGGCGCTGTTAGACTCTTTTAAATTAGTCCCTGCCACTGTGCTTTGTTTCACCTTACCCTGCTGCCAGGCATAATTAAAATATGTTCCCCAGTTATCATTAAACCTGTGGTCTATAGTAAATTCTACGCCACGGCGTTTTTCCGTGCCGTAGTTCTCATATTTTTTATACTCTACAGTCGACGTCCCCGGTTGATAATGGGAAGTATATAATATTTTATCATCAGTTTTGACCTGATACAACGAAACAGCCAAATCCGTCTGCTGAGATAGTTTTTTCTTCATGCCGATCTCAAAGGTATTCGACGTTTCCGGATCCAGATCAGGGTTCGCTACTACCCCACCCATACTACCGCCACCATCGCGATAGACCTGATACAGAGGCGGCGGATTGAAGGAATGACCGTAAGAAACGTAGTAATTGGTGCTGTCATCAGCTTTATAATCAAAAGCTATCTTCGGGCTGATCTCATTATAGCTCACTTCATCATAATCCAGCGCACGTTTTAAAGCACCTGTATTTTTATCATAATACCTGCTTTTGCCATCCATTTTAGTAAAATGATCGTAACGAACACCCAGATACATCGTCAGCGGATCGCTGATCTGATATTCGTCCTGCACAAATAAAGCTATATTCCGCGCTTTGCCGCCATGATTTTCATAAACGCCGTTATTACCAAGTGATCCGATGACAGAATCATGATCGCGCCAGTTACTCAAGTATTTACGCAACTGGTCAAAGCTCTCCTGTTTAAAGCTTCCGCCTACTAAAATCGTATGTTTGCCGACATTGTCCCAGGCCTTCTGCACATCAAAATTATAGGTTTCACCGGGATAGAAGGAATCAGTACCGGCACCCGTCCAATCAGTAGATTTAGGACTGCTGGGACTACTAAAACCATTGCTCTTCATGTCCAGATAACCAAAACTGGTGCTGAATTTATTTTTGTTATCGTTATAAGCCAAGGTATGCAGATCAGATTCTTTCCGTCCATCATAACCTAAATAGGTGCTCAGGCCTGGTTTCACTACCATACCATTGCCCACATCTACATTACCGTTAAAAACCGGTTTTCCGTTTTCATATATTGTCGTCCAGGGATTTTGGTAACGGTATTCACTTTCTGTGTGGATAAATGTATATTTTAAAGATCTGTCTTTATCAAAATCATACTTGATATTGGCCGAAATATTTTCATTTTCCCAAACCTTTTCACCGCGTCCACCTAAAATATATTTACCGCCGCTGAGCTGCGGCAGTTCATGATCAGGTTTTACAGCCCCAGATCCTTTACTAGCGCTACCTGTATAATAATAACCTCTGAAGCCGTCAGATTTTCTGTTTTCATAGCCGATGCCAAAAGACAGTTTTTCATTAGCCTTAACATCTGCATACAAAGCTTTTTTCCAGGTATTATTACTGCCATAGCTGACTACGGCATTTACATCAGCGCCTTTTTTCTTAGGATTATCCTTCGTGATGATATTAACGACCGCGCCCACTGCCCGACCGCCATACAAAGAAGAACCGGCACCCCTTACAACTTCTATACGGGCAATTCTTTCAACAGGTACCATTTCCCATTCCATACCATTATTATAAGTAGTATTCATCGGCAGCCCGTCTAACAAGACCAAAATATCACTGGAGCTGAAGCCCCTGATCTGAATTCCTCCCTGTGCCGCCTGACTCATATAAACTCCTGGTAAAGTCTGCAGTGCTTCCGGCACAGAATTGATATTTCGTTCCTCAATGTCCTGAGCCGTCACAACACTGACGCTAGAAGGTACTTCCTGCAGCTCCTTCATGGTTCTGGTAGCCGTTACCACCATCTGATCCAGATTAAACTGCTGCAGACCTTCTTCTGCATATACTGCTGTACCCCCCCCAGATGACATTGCCAGTTATAAGTGCTACCATCAGTGCACTCTTACCCATACTCTTTTTCAACACGTTCAACTTCCTTTCATAACTTTTTTATTGAAATAAAAGCTTCACATCTGCCTATCCTTCATAGCCGCAGCTGCTTCTGCTTTTATTAGCAAACAAAAATACCTTCTGCCACGGCAAAAGGTATTAAACGGTTTTCAACCACATCATTACCTCACTGTCTCACGCAGCAGTAAATTTTATCATCAGGCAGTTCTTCTGACTCAAGTTCATCGCGCCTCCAAGCCTTCCCGGATAACTCCAGTGACATAAATATGGATTTGCTCACTCTTACAGCGACGGGATCGTGCGGGCTTTGCACCCAACTTCTCTATTAAGACCTGCGTCACCTGATAACAGCAATATTCATTTTCTGTATTTTATAATAAAGTATTCTATTTTATATCCACAACTATATGTTATAATATCATATATAGCATATTACTATGTATGGCTACTAGACAGTCAAGAGGGAGTTTATTTTTTTTATGAAAAAACCAATTGACAATTATTTTACGACAGGCGAACTGGCCAGTCTTTGTAAAATCCCCCGTAAAACTTTGCTTTATTACGACAGCTTAGGCCTGATCACGCCTGAAGTTGTTGAAGAAAACGGCTACCGCTATTATAAGCGGACCCAACTGTTTGCCCTGGAATTGATCTTAACAATGCGCAAACTCGATATTCCGCTGGCAGAAATCAAAAGCTATCTGGCAAACAAGTCCTATTCTAACTATCAGCAGCTCCTCGCTGACCGTGAAACGCTTCTTGAACACATGATCGAAAAAATGATCAGTCTAAAAAATGAACTGCACCATTCCATCATCAATCTTCAGCAATTAGAAAACATTAAATTTAATAAAATCCTGACTGTCCAAACGGGAGATGAATTTTTGTGTTTAAGCCAAACGGTTGCGCCTAAAATGAACTTTAAAGACAGAACAAAAATCTCGGCCAGCCTTTTTATCGACTTGGCCGAACATATACCACTTAACAATCATACTTTTGGCTATATTGTCGATAAAGACACTCTTCGCGATCTGAAAGCACCCCGCCATATCAAATATTATTTCTATCCTGTTTTTACTGAAACCACTTACCCGCAATGTATGATAAAACCCGGCGGAACCTATCTTACCCTTTATTTCCAGGGGATTTATATGGACAATTATGATAAATATATCAACGCACTTTCAGAATACTGCTCTGACAATAAACTTCTGCCTGTATCGGATATTTATATCACATCGGTAAAAAACTTCTGGCTTACAGACGCAATCAATGAATATATTTATAAAATAGAAATACAAATAAAATGACCCATCTCCGACAAATATCGGAAACGGGTCATTTTTTATTTTTACCGATATACTCTGTTTTGATGTTTGCATTATCTAAAACTAAATGTTATAATGATGCGATTTTTTACAAGGAGGTAAAAACATGTCTATTGGAATTATTGTAAATTCAGCCTGCGTGCTGATTGGCGGTCTACTCGGCAGTTTTTTAGGAAGGTTGCTGCCGACACAAATGCGCGAATCACTTTATGGGTTATTTGGATACTGTTCGATCATTATCGGTATCATTCTGCTGCAAAATATAAAATCGATGCCAGCCGTTACCTTAGCACTTATCGTGGGTACAATCATCGGTGAAGCGCTCAGAATAGAGGACCAGATCAAATTTGTATCTCTCAAGCTTAAAATTTATATCGAACGCCTTACCAATACTGCCACAGCCGATAACGATACTTATATCAGCCGCTTCGTAGGTCTGCTTATGCTGTTCTGTACCGGCAGCACTGGTATTCTCGGCGCCATTGGCGAAGGAGTCAATGGTGATAGTACCGTCCTTCTAACTAAATCTGTTATGGACATTTTTGCAGCGTTTGCTTTCGCTGCCCATATGGGACCCATGATTGCCTGTATTGCCATCCCGCAGTTTCTTTTTTTTAGCCTCCTCTTTTGGAGCGCTAGCTTTATCATGCCGCTTACCGATCCTCTGATAATTGGCGATTTTATGGCCTGCGGCGGTATTTTAGCTATTATTACCGGGTTTCGCATCTGCGAACTGAAAGACTTCCGCATAGCAAACACCCTGCCGGCTTTATTTATTGTGATGCCGCTCAGTTATCTTTGGCGAACTTATTTCTAAACTGCTGCGTAACAAAAACAGACCCTGCAAATGCAAGGCCTGTTCCGTCACCCAAACATACTCAACCTTAATAATACTCTAATTCACGTTCAATGATCACGCCGGTCGCGGGGTTGAATTTCAACTCGCCTTTAAAGCGGTCACCTGCAAAAAAGGCCTGATAATAAGAATTATTGCCGTCTTTAACCAGACTTACCGCAATGTCACGCGCGTCAGGATAAGCAGCCAGCACTGCGGCTTCGATGTCCTCCTGATTTTTGTTGATGACGGTGCTGCCTAAAACAAAAACTGCGCCTTCGACTTTGACTTTTTCTACTTTAGACGTTGCGGTAGCAACCGTTACAAAGTAATATTCCAAAGTAGCCGGGTCCTGAAAAGTGATCAGGCTGTTCTCGTCCTGAGTCTTATACCCCTGAAAATCGCAGCTGGCCGGGATCTCGTTTTTAGCAGCCGCGATAGCGGCTCTGGTCAGCGTCAGCGGGCTGGGTCTGTCAGCGGCAAAGCCTATAGCTGCCATGCCGAGAACAGCTGCCGCAAGCAGTACAGAAACAATGTTTTTCAATTTCATAAAAATTCACTCCCTTTATTTTTTTAGCATCAACATAACTGTAACTATTGTACAAAATATTTTTCACCTTTTCAACTCTATGCTATCTATTATCTATATTTATTAATTGACCGTTCTTGTTTTCCAATACGCTGTATTTATGATTTTATCCATACTGTTTTAGCTGTTTTTTAAATAATCCAAAAAATTTCGTTCATGTCAGTATTGCTTCAGCTTTAACCTATCGCCAATTTTTTCTTGCAGCACCACTCTCACAATAAAAAAACAGGCTCCCTGTTCTTGCTCAGGAAACCTGTTTTTTTAACTTGTCGTCAGCACTGTTTTTCTGTCTGCGTTTTTTCTGCAGCAGCAGTATTCACGCCGTCCTCTTCTTTAAAAAAGTATTTCATAATGCCGCCGACTAACCCCTGTACCAAAAGATATTTATATTCGTTTTCGATCCGTTTTACTTCCCGCTGTACTTCTTTTTTGATAAACCAAAAGGATAAAGCCACACCCAGCATCGCCCCGAATAAAGCGCCAAAAAATGCGATCCAGATCGCAGGTATCGAGATATTAATCATTTACGCCACCGCCTGTCTGTTTTCTTTGATTTCAAAATATCACATTCGCCGGGACCTGTCAAATTAAAGAAAATTCCTCTTTTCTTCTATTGCCACTAATAGACCAAATATTATATAATATTGTAATAGTTCCAATACTTTTAAAAGTGAAAGGGTTGTTACCAATGGAAAAAATTTACGAAGGCAAAACTAAAACAGTATATTCCCTGGCAAACGGCAATGTACTCTTAAAATTCAAAGATGACTGCACCGGTAAAGACGGTGTTTTTGATCCCGGTGAAAACAGTATCGGCCTGACTATCGAAGGCATTGGCAAAGCCAATCTCGAAACTTCTATCCATTTCTTCGAGATCCTCAAAAAAGAAGGCGTCAAAACCCACTATGTCAGCGCTGATATCGACAACGCCACTATGGAAGTGTTGCCTGCTAAAGTATTCGGCAAAGGCCTTGAGGTCATCTGCCGTCTGAAAGCAACAGGCAGTTTCATCCGCCGTTATGGCGACTACATTGCCGACGGTACCGTTCTCGAAGGCGGCTATGTCGAAGCAACTCTGAAAGACGATGCCAAAGGCGACCCGCTGATCACTTCTGAAGGTTTAGCCGCTCTGGGTATCATGAGCCAGGAAATGTTTGACAGCATGAAAGAACAAACCCTGAAGATCACCAAGATCGTTGCTGCCGACCTGGCTAAAATGGGCCTGGATCTGTACGACATCAAATTTGAATTTGGTTACAACAACGACGAAGTGATCCTGATCGATGAAATCGCCAGCGGTAATATGCGTGTCTATAAAGACGGCAAATATGTCGATCCGATCACATTGACTTCGATCATCCTCGGTAAATAAATCTTTCTATCTAAAGGCACAGCTTTTGCTGTGCCTTTTTTGCTTCTTAGTCATGTTAATGCTATAATTACCTTAAAGCGTAATGCCCGCTTTAATTTTTAAAACAAAGGAACGATGCATTATGAACAAATTAGATCCGCGCAATATTTACGACGACTTACATCAAATTCCTGAACTTGGTTTTGAAGAATTTAAAACCTCTGCCTACCTGGCAGATAAATTAGAAGCAATGGGCTACAAAGTTACCCGTAACATCGGCGGCACCGGCGTTATCGGCGAGATCAAAGGCGCCGAGCCCGGACCAGTGATGATGCTGCGTGCCGATATGGACGCATTGCCCTTTCTCATCGACGGCGCAAAGAAAAATATCCATGCCTGCGGCCACGACGCGCATTCCGCCATGCTTTTGGCCGCTGCCTCAGAACTGGTCGGCAAAGTTAAGCGCGGCACGCTGCGCATCCTGTTCCAGCAGGGTGAAGAAACCTTAAAAGGCGCTTTGGCCGTTATTGATGCCGGCGTCATCGAAGATGTCGATATAGCACTTGGTCTGCACATCCGTCCTATACAGGATATTGCTTATGGCGAAATGTCGCCTGCTGTACGTCATGCGGCCAGCACGTTCGTACATGTCACCATTAACGGTCTTTCCAGCCACGGCGCCCGTCCGCATCTGGGCGTCAACGCTATCGAAGCGGCAGCTGTTGCCATCAATGCGATCACTGCCATCAAGATCAATCCCATCGTCCCCTGGTCCTGTAAGGTCACAAATATCAGCGGCGGCGGGACAGCCCCCAATATTATTCCTGACAAAGTAAAAATGATCGTTGATACACGAGCACAAACTAACGAAGCCATGACCGAGCTTTTAGAGAAACTGCGCCGCGCAGTAACCAATGCGGCTGCGGCTGTCGGCGCAACTGCCGAAGTCACTACTCCTGACGGCGTGATCCCCGCTGCTGAATATGACGACGAACTGACCGCAGAAGTTGCTGAATGTATCGTCGAAGTCGTCGGCAAAGAAAAACTGGCTAAAGAACTTGTCAATCCCGGCGGCGAAGATTTCCATTACTTCGTCAACAAATATCCCCATATCAAAGCAGCTTACTTTGGCGTCGGCGCAGCGGCAGCTCCCGGACTGCATCATCAGGATATGCACCTGAACAAAGAAACGCTGCCCAGCGGCACTGCTGTTCTGGTAAAAATGGTCGAACGTAAATTAGGCTGAAAATAAAGCTGGATAACTAAAGGCGCTGCTTCCCAGGAAGCAACGCCTTTTCTTTATCTTTTCAATTATTATTTATTCAGCCGCTGGCCGATCTTCAGCATATACATCGGGTCTACATTCTGACCGTCGACAAAAACCTCAAAATGCACATGCGGGCCGGTGCTGTAACCGCTGCTGCCCACAAAGCCGATGATCTCGCCCTTGCGCACACTTTGGCCGGGCGCAACGGCAATACCGCTCATATGTCCGTAAGCCGTTTCATAACCGTTACCGTGATCGATACGCACATAACGGCCATAACCGCCGTTCCAGCCGGCAACCTCTACCGTGCCCATCGCGCTGGCGTAAACAGGCTCGCCGAAATCAACGGCAATATCCACGCCCGGATGCCAGTCGTAACCGCCGCCGATCGGGCCTGACCGTCCTCCGTAGGGCGAGCTGACCGTACCGCCTTTAGTCGGCCACAGGTCAGGAAAGACCGAACGTTTATTGTTGCGCCCTTCCAGCTCCGAAAGCAGTTCGCTCATCGACGTTTTTTTCTCGTCGATCTGCTGCGCCATATTTTTATTCTGCGCCGTCAGCACAGCCGCCATTTCCTTCACGCCCAAGTCAGCAGGGCCGCCCTGCCCCAAATATCGGGGCGTACTGTCGGCGTTCATCGCCGCCGCTCCTGTCGTACCGCCAAGATCGCTGCCCAGTTTCGTGCTGTCAGTATCACGAATCAACGCACGGCGCAGCTTGGTTTCCAGCGTCGTGATCTCGGACATATCGCGCAGCATTTTTTCATTGTCTGCCAAAAGGCTTTGCAGCTGCGCTTCCAGCTCGCTTTTTTTCGCCTGATATTCTAAAAAATCAGCGCGCTCCTGCCGGAACTGATAAAAATTATAGCCCATATAAACAAGCGCACCCGCCATACAGACAGTACAGATCAAGACCGCGCCGGCCAGCATTTTAAAGCGTCTGGCCCCTACATGATAGACCTTCTGCCCCTCGGCCCGAGGTACTGTAAAAGTATACTCTTCCTGCCGCTGTAAATCTTTTTCTTCCATGTTTCTACCTTCTTATCTAAAATACCCTAATTTCTGACCGACAGCCAGCAATCTGCGCCCAATAAAAGGCAGGCTCTCCAGATCGTCTTTGCCCATACCGCCCACAGCCAGCAATACGCCGCCATACACAGGTACGGCCACGGCCATCGCCGCCAGGATCGCCCAGGCACCCCAGTTTGCCGTCAGCGTGATCACGCCGTAAACGGCAGCGCCCATAACAGCAGCCGCAGCCGCGGGTTTGAACACACCGCCAAAGGACAGGGCAAAGCCCGTATATTTGTAAATAAAGATCATATTCAAAATGGCCGCCAGACCAAAATCAACCACCGTCGCCATCGCTGCGCCCCGGATACCCAAAGTCGGTATCGCCGTCAGCGTCCAGCTCAAAAACACCTTGACTGCCGCCGCCAGGATCATATTGATGACCGGGATCGAAGTCCGCCCCAGGCCCTGCAGGATACCTGTACTGATCTGGTGCAGTCCCAGCAGCATGATCCCCACGCTCATCGTCTGGATAGCCGACGCCGCACCGGGAGCATTATAAATCAGTGCCGCTATTTTTTCCGCCAGAAAATACATCCCAACAAAACAGGGACAGGTAATGATCAAAGCGACCCTGAAGGCCGTCCTGGTCTTGGCCCTGATCCCGAACACATCGTTTAACGCCCGCGATTCGGAAATCGCCGGCACCAGACTGATCGTCATAGCAGCAGTAAAAATAGTAGCCAGATTGATCAGCGGTACGGCCATCCCTGTCAGATAACCAAAAAACTCCGTCGCCTGGCTGATATGAAAGCCTGCCGCTTCCAACCGCTGTGGCACGATCAAAAGATCAAGATTAGCCACTACCGGCAGCATCAGGCTGGACATGGACACAGGCAGCGCCAGCCGCAGCAGACGGCTGATGATGGCCCGCGCCGATTCTCTCGTTGCCAGCGGGTTCTGATGCTGCAGATCCTCTTTCAGCTTATGCTTGAGCCGCCTGTAGAACCACATCAGGACCAGTAAAGCGCAGAAAGCGCCGACGCCTGCGCCCATACTGGCGCCGCCTGCCGCATAAGCCAGGCCGTGCGGCATAAACATATTCGCAAAAACGATCATCGTCACCACGCGCATCAGCTGCTCCACGATCTCGGAAGCAGCCGTCGGCGTCATGATCTGCCAGCCCTGCAGATAACCGCGGAAGCTGGCTAAAAACGTAACAAAAAATACGGCAGGAGCCAAAGCAATGATCGAATAATAAGCACGGCCGTCACGGATCCAGTGATGATCGATCAGCCACTGGGCCCCGAAAAAAAGTGCCGACGCAAAAACCAGCCCGGTAACGAACAGCAGCCGCAGCGAAACATTAAAGACCCGTTTAGCGCCCAGAAAATCCTTCTGCGCCAGTTTTTCTGCCGTAATGATCGAAATGGCTACCGGGATCCCCGCCGACGACAAAGTGATCGCCATCAGGTAGATCGGGAAACCCATCTGATAAAGGCCAATGCCCTCTCCGCCCAAGACCCGCGATAAAATGATCCAGTTCAGCGAGCCGATGACCTTGACAACGATACTTGAAACCGTCAAGATCAGTGTACCTTTCAAAAATTTATTATTGTTGCCTGCCGTCTTTTCGGTATCGCCCATGCTTACCCGCCTTATCCAAATTTACATTTACACATACTCATACATTATAATTATCTACTTAAAGCCGCTTTTTGACAAGCTTTTTCGGTTTTATTTCACAAAATCTTACTTTCTCAGCAAAACTGCCGGCCTGTCAACACAGGCCGGCAGTTACTGCAAATATTCGTTATTTTATCTAATTGCACAGACAAGAGGCGCTTTTAGAAGGTCCAGCTGGCGCCGACATTCCACTGCCAGTCCTTTTTATAATCGCTGCCGGCACTGCGTTCCACATCCAGATAGAAATAGCTGTTTTTGCTGCCCTGGAAAGCGACGCCTGCACCATATTCAAACCAGGTATCATTAAAATCATCATCCAGTTTAGCGCGATTACCAAATTTATCGGTAAAGGTCACATCATAACCACCGCTGAATTCATGCAGAAGATTAGCTTTCAGGTAGAAATTGGTTTTCTTGTCGATATCACGGCCAAGATTGAAACCAAGCCGGCCTACGACGCTGGAAATACCGCTTTGATCTACCTGTACCTGATTGGACAGATAGTTGCTGCCGCCCAAATAACCAACGGTCATCTGCGCCTGCGGCTCAACGTACCAGCCGTTTTGGCTCAGGCTGTTTTTGCGGCCATATTCAGCGCTCAGCGAGACGCCGGTATTCTCAAAATCCCCGGTTATCCTTTTGCCATTGCTGTCAAAAACAGTAAAGTCGCTGTCCATATGGTTGAACTTAGCCACAACGTCTACATAATGCCCCTTCTCGCCCAGCTGCGTCACATAAAAGCTGAGCGCTTTATTTTTGTTGTCGCCGCTGCCGCTGTCATAGCTGCTGCTGCCGTCACTGTAACTCATCGACACGCCGCCGTAACGAGTATAATCGGCCGTCTTTTTCATGACCTGGTCATAACCCAGCTCATACATCGTGTATTTGTTTTCAAAGCCATACTTACCGTCGTGGCTGAGCTTACCGCCTTTCAGCCTTACCCAGACGCCCTGTGCTTCCCCGCCCTGCTGGCGCAGATCGCCCATGCGTTCCATCAGCTTGTCATCGACGCGCCAGGTATGATAAGCCAGCGCGCCTGCCGCCATAGCGGTTTTGACCGTCGTCGTCGGGTTATTGCCCGGATTCAGCGTATCGACCGCTTTCAGATACCAGTCCGTATAACCGGTACTGCCGTTAGCCTGCGAACCAAGCTCATACCGCTCCCAATAAAGAGAACCTTCATGATCGTCAGCAGTAAAAACGCCGTTGCCGTTATTGACAGTAGCCAGTACGGTCCCCACGGCGGACTGCCCCAGCCCAATGTCGCTGTCACGACCGTTAATTTCCTGCAAAGACAGTACCTGGTTACCGGTAAAGGTATCATTGACGATCAGCTTATCACTTTGATCAACGGCAGCACCGTCAATATCCATGATGATCGTACCGTTGCCGTTCAGGTTGTCAACTGTCAGCGTACTGAAGCTATTATTGTCCTGACGCATATCGATCACCGCGTCATTCGTCAGCGCCGTCAGTGAGGACGTCCCCGTCAGCTGCCACAGCGAACTGCTGCCCAGCGTCAGCCTGTTTTCCGCACCCACGCCGTCAACCATCGTACTGCCGGTAAACAGCGAACCTGTGCCGAAGGAAAAATCCGTGCTGCCTGCTGATGCCGCAATGATATCGCCGATCAACCGCGAATTATCGGCCGCCGCCACCTCTATTTTACCGCCATCGCCCGCATAGATATTGCCGGTGATATCTATCTGCCCCTGCCCCGTGATACTTGAACCGCTTGTATAAGCGTGCAGCGCATAAGCATTGCGGGTTTCAGTCATCGTGATCCTGGCAGCGCCGTCAAAACTGATCTTACCGCCGTCATTGACCGCCAGTCCATGCGCTTCAGCGCCTTCGGTAGTTATCAACACATTTTCCAGCTGGATACTGCTGCCGGCGCCATCTGCACTGATACCGTTAGCACCGTCACCTGAAGTTTTCACCTCTGCCGTGCCCGTTAAAGTGATCGTACCGCCATTGGCGTTGATCCCATGCGCCTTGTCTGCTTTCGTCGTTACCAAGATCAGGCTTGGCGTTGCCGTACTGATCTTACCGCCGTTGCTGACACGCAGGCCACTCGCGCTGTCACCCTTTGTATCCACCACTGCTGTACCCGCTAAAGTGATCGTGCCGCCATCGGCGTTGACACCATGCGCCTTGTCCGCCTCTGTCGTTACCGAGATCATACTCGGTTCTGTCGTGCTGATCGTACCGTTGCCGCTGGCATAAATACCGCTGGACTGCGCACCATAGGTACCAGCCTTGATCTGCCCGGCCAGTTCCAGCGTCCCGCCTTCCTGCACATATAAGGCATGAGCTGCATCACCCTTGGTAACTACATCAGCTTTACCTGACAAGTTCACCTGTGCGGTAGCGCCGCCCGCATAAACGCCATGCGCCGCAGCGCCTGCTGTCGTTACTGTCAGATCACCGCTTTGAACGATCTTGCCGCCGTTCTGGGCAAATAACCCGCTGGTTTCAGCGGCAGCAGTCGTTATATCCACCTTGCCGCTGCCGTTGATCGTGCCACCAGCGGCATAAAAGCCGTGCGATCGTGAACCTGACGTCTCGATCTGTGTATCCGAGCTGTCAGTCAATGTCACCTGTCCGCCATCGGCAGCCGCGATACCATGTGAATCCTGGGCACCGGTAGTGGTTATTACCAAAGTACCGCCAATAGTAGTTTTACTGTCAGTACCATTAGTATAAACCCCGTGAGAGCCACTGCCGTCAGTTGTAATCTTAACATCAGACCCATACGCCAGCTTGACCTCACCGTCCGCCCCAGCCATCACACCATGCGAGGACTGCCCTTTAGTCGTAATATCCAACTTACCGACACTGCTAACTATACCACTGTTAGCAGCAGAAATGCCGAAAGCATCAGCACCAGTAGTTATAACATTGACCTCCGAACCATCCATAAAATATATTTCACCGTTGCCGGACGCCTCTATCCCATTACCATATTGGCCGCTGCTCTCGATATTCAAAAGACCTGACCCGTTAATGGCGCCGCCATTAACAGCAGAAAGCCCCTTTCCGCCATCGCCTGTAACATTAATATCCGTTTTTGACTTGGAACCCAGCGCGATTTTACCGGCATCAGCAGAAATAGCCGAACTCCAGGCATTACTGCCTTCCGCCGTTATTTTCAGATAACCATTACTGGTTACCTGACTGCCAGCAGCAGCATATACACCAGTAGTACCGCCGCTGGTAATGGTGATCGCCGTCTTGGAATCCTCACCTAAAACTACGTTACCATCTTGAGCAGCTATTGCATAAGCTGCACCCCAGCCTGTATAATCCATTACAATATTCAGCTCACCGTTATTCATCATCGTACCGTTTGAGGTAACATAAATGCCATGCGAGCCGTTGCCTTTAACGGTGATCGTAGTATCGGTGCCTTCCTTGACAGCAACCCTGCTCCCATTTTGGACAACGATACCGTGAGAATTAGATTCCCAGTTATCATTTTTACTGGTTATCTTGTTGCTGCCATCCAGCGTCAAATCGCCGTTATTGTTTACATTGACCGCAGGAGAACCAGTAGCAGAATATTCTAAATCGATATTCTGCTGGGTTTCTGTACTACCGTCTATATTTATCTGACTTGTCGTTGCAGCTAAAGCATAGGTTGAATGATTTCCCCATGCCGTTAGCGTGGCCATTATCGCAAGAGCAAGCATTTTCTTGTTCTTCATTTTTATTCCCCCTGTATATCAAGATATTGACGCAAGAGCATTATAACATACAGAAAGTGTAATTAAAACATAATTGAAATTTATCTTTAATTCGATAATTAATTTACTTATTGAATTATTTATTAATATTTTACTTTAATTTATTGAATTATATTTGTTGTCCGTGTATTTTTAACCTTTAACAAAACAGCTCCCCTTCTGCCTTTTCTGCTATTTATATCTTTCCACGATCACCCCGCAGCATTTTTTTAAACTCTCCAACGCTGAAAGCGTTTTTTCACTTTCGCCATTCCTAAAACATCAAGATTTCACATCTTTAGCCGCAAATTTTAATTAAATTTCACAAAATCTTGCTTTCTTGCCCGCCCGTTGTTACAATTAAAACAGCAATAATTTATCGAGGAGGTTGTTTGCATGAAGAAAATCCTGTCCATCGCTCTGATCGGTCTGCTGACCTGCGGCGCATTACTCGCCGGCTGCGGCAGCGACAAAAAGTCCGATCCCAAGGCAGCAGGTGACAAAACCAAAGTCGCTTTCGTTTACGTCAGCTCTGCCAAAGACGGCGGCTATTCCATGGCACACGAACTGGGCCGTCAGTATGTCGAAAAAAACATGCCCAACGTTCAGGCCAGTTACATCGAATCCGTTCCTGAGGGTGCCGATTCTGAACGCGTCATCACTCAGCTGGCTTCCCAGGGCAACAAAGTGATCTTTACCACCAGCTTTGGCTATATGGACCCGACGATCAACGTCGCCAAAAAATATCCCGACATTGCTTTCCTGCACTGCTCCGGTTTCAAAACGGCTCCCAACGTAGGCAACTACTTCGGCCGTATGTACGAAGCCCGTTACGTCACAGGCATCGTTGCCGGTAAGGAAACAAAATCCAATGTCATTGGCTATGTGGCTGCTTTCCCGATCCCGGAAGTCATCCGCGGCATCAACGCCTTCACTCTGGGCGCGCAAAGCGTCAATCCCGACGTGCAGGTCAAAGTCCTCTGGACCAATACCTGGTATAATCCCGCTACTGAAAAACAGGCGGCAATCACTCTGATCGATGCCGGGGCCGACGTTATTGCCCAGCATCAAAATACCCCCGGTCCGCAGCAGGCCGCTGAAGAACGTGGTAAATACGGTATTGGTTATAATGTCGATATGTCAGCCAATGCTCCCAAGGCATCTTTAACTGCCGCGATCTGGAACTGGGGCCCGTATTATGAAGAAACCATCAAACAGGTCCAAAATGGTACCTGGAAAGCCGGCGCTTACTGGGGTTCCATGAAAGATAAAGTCGTCGACATCGCTCCTTATGGTCCCGCTGTCAGCGACGCAACAAAAAAACTGGCCGATGCTGCCAAAGCAGACATCATTGCCGGTAAACAAAAAGTTTTCACCGGCCCGCTCTATGATCAAAGCGGTGCCGAAAAAGTTCCCGCAGGTACAACTCTGACCGATAAGGAGCTTTTGAGCATGGACTGGTTCGTCAAAGGCGTTGACGGTAAGATCCAGAACTGACTCAACTGAGTTTTTTAGTAAGGAAGGTGCAAAGAAATGAAAAAAACATTGATTTTAACTCTGGCTCTGGCTTTAGGTATCACTACGGTCTGCGCCGCCTCGCCGCTCAAAAACTATAACGCGGGCAAAGTAGCGCTTGATCTGGGTATCACCGCCCCCACCAGCAACACTTATGAAGGCCACAGCGTTGGCAGCAAAAAAACTTCGCCTTATGCCGGTGTCACCGTAGGTCTGGGCAGCAATATGGCGGTCAACTACAAGTGGAACCAATACAAAAACAGCGGCAGCAATAAAGTTGAAGCCCAGCAGCTCAACCTGATGTACAAAGTCCTGCCGGTACTCGACGTTTATGCAGGCTATGTCGACAGCGACATTAAACTGCACGGCGACAGCCGCAGCCGCAGCTCCGGACAGGTCGGCGTTCAGGGCCGCGTAGAATTGCCGTTCCTCTGCACTCTGTGGGGCAGAGCCGGCGTGGGCAACAAGCTCAACAGCTATGAAATCGGTCTCAGCCGCAGCCTGGTATCCAACGTTGAACTGAACCTGTCCTACTATGACAACAAATTCAAATCTTCCGCTCCCGGCGGCAGCGACGTTAAAACCAAAGGCGTCAACGTGGGCGTAACTGTTAAATTCTGATTTAAACAGCCAATTTTCTTAAACAAAAATAAGACCGGAAATATTAACTATTTCCAGTCTTATTTTTTTGCAATACTAACGGAGAATTATTATTGACAACTGCTTGAAGCTGTGCTATTATAAATACATCGAAAACTTACCCTTATGTAAGTTCTGCTCACAAAAAATCAAAATTTTATAGCACTTGGAGGAATGAAGAATGAAAAAATTCGTATGTCAAATCTGTGGTTATGTTTATGAAGGCGAAGCAGCTCCTGAATACTGCCCGCAATGTAAAGCTCCCGCATCCAAATTCACCGAAATGAGCGGCGACCGCACCTGGGCTGCTGAACATATCGTAGGTATCGCCAGCGACGTTGCTGAAGACATCAAAATGGACCTGCGCGCTAACTTTAACGGCGAATGCACTGAAGTTGGCATGTACCTGGCCATGAGCCGCGTTGCTCATCGCGAAGGCTATCCTGAAATCGGCATGTACTGGGAAAAAGCAGCTTTTGAAGAAGCTGAACATGCAGCTAAATTCGCAGAACTGCTCGGCGAAGTCGTTACCGACTCCACCAAAAAGAACCTGGAAATGCGCGTAGAAGCTGAAAACGGTGCAACCGCAGGTAAATTTGACCTTGCCAGCCGCGCTAAAGCAGCAGGTCTGGACGCTATCCATGACACCGTTCATGAAATGGCAAGAGACGAAGCCCGCCACGGCAAAGCTTTCGAAGGCCTCCTGAAACGTTATTTCAACAAATAATAAGCACCTTACCCCTTATAATCATCATCCTTACCTCAACACTCAAACAAATACCCCCTGTTTCCAACGGAAACAGGGGGTATTTGACATTTACTTATTCTTTTTTTATTTCATCCCTTTAGGAACTGTAAAACCGTCTGCTTTTAAAACAGCGTCATTATAATGAATAGTACCTTGTGTTTTAAAATTTCCTTTAACTTGAGCCTGCCCATAAAAAGCCTGATTTGCAATTATCATATTTTTGTCAGATGATAAAAAGCCTTTATTTATAGAACCATTTATTTGCATTTCTCCGTTAGACATAAACATAATCAGTCCTGATGCAGCCTGATTTGCAAAAGTAAAATCAGCGGCAGCAAATATTCTCACATTCCCTGTAATCGGAGCATTTATTTCGATAGCCTTTGTAAAAATAAAAGTTACTGGTTTCCCTGAGCTTGGGCCTTTAATTGAACTAGCATTTAACAAAACTTTACTATTATCAACAAAAACTATCATGCCAGAAGATTTTTCAGCATTAATAGTTAACCATTCATTATTATAATCACTCATATCCCAAAAATAATTTTTCCCTGCTTCCAAAACACGTTCCCATATATTATTTTTCGGCATAGTATTCAAGTTTGCATAATTATCTTTTTGAAAAACACTATCAGGTATATGCGTTTTTAGGACATCAGGAAATTTACCTTGCGTATACCCATTAGCAAATTGTTTTCCACTGGAATCAAAAAATCCCGAGCCATATAAATTTCCATTTAAATCTCCAGCCTGACTATTAGTTATGTTAACAGTACCCCCAGCCTGAACCAGTCCCGGCAATTCCAACATTTCTTCACCGCCGCTGCCACCACCGCCTGAGCCACCTGTATCACTTAAAACATAAGTTTTGCGGATAACCTTGCGAATGCCCTGACATGAACCTACTGAGGTGATCTGATAGTCGATATTTTCTTCAGGCGTATAAGACGAATCTATATCAACATTATTTTCCATAATACCCACAGCATACCAGACGCCTTTCTGGTCTACTTTACTTCCATCTATGCTCAAATGTATAAAACTCATACTGTCACTGCCTTGAAGATATTTTTCTGGCGTAATCCAACTCCAGTCAGTATTTTTATTTTTCAAAGCAGCTACTGCCCGTTTGTAGCCGGCTTCAGCGGCATACCAGGCCTGTTGTTCCCGGTAATCCGACGAAGCAGCCGTTTTTTCCATGGTCATCATCGGCAGCCAGGCTACGGCAATGACCATTAAAAACAACAGCATCACTATGGCGATAACGGTCACTGACCCGCGTTGATCTTTCATCTTCTCACCTCTTATAAATAACTACTTTACCTTAATCCATCCATTACTCAAAAGCTCACTTTTTATAGTTGACCAAGCCTTACCAGGAAGTACTATTTTATTATCTTTCTCCGACGGGTTATGATACCAAGTCTTTTCATCACGATTATAAATATATGATGTATTCCAATCCGATTTTAATTCTTTCCTACCAGCAAAAATTATAACATCTTCCAATGCAGGAGAAATATCTTTACTTGCATGAGGCTGTATATATAAAAGATCACCATTCACTGATACTGTCGGCCACGTTTTAATCCCACCCTCACCTTCGACGCCATATTTATCAAATAAAAATTTTCTTATATCATCATTACTTGCTAATTTCCAATCAGCATAGCCGCCATTTCCATTATTCAAAAAATTTTTATATTCTTCTAACAACTTTTTTTCACCCTCAGTCATATCAGCAACTTTTTTATAACGCAATTTCCAAATATCATAATATGCTTTACTCAATTTCTCCATCCAACTAAGTTCTTCTTCATCCCTGCTCGGCACTACTTTCGTTTCCAGCGTTTGTGTTTTCATTTTACCGTTAAATTCATATTGCAGCGGCAGCGCTATTTTATACATCACCACAGTATTACCGTCATTCAAAGTAATCTTTTCAGCCGTAATCGGAAACTGACCCTCGAAAACACTGTTATTGACATCAGCAGGAAAAACCGTGATTTTTTTACCATCAGCATTTTCACGAGTTACCTGCAACTGTTTTTTAGCGGCATCTTTCCACTCTACTTTAATTTTATATTCCTTATTTTCTCCTTTGGCAATATCCATATGCCTGTCCCAAATATTGCCTGTATAAGAAAATTCATTTGTGCCTGACGTTGGTTCCTGCGGCTCGATACTGTCTTTATCCGCATAGCGCAGCGTTGTTTTCAATTCATTCATTACCAGACGCGCTTCTTCGTAAACCACTTCCTGCTTGCTGCCGGTGTGCAAACTGACAACGCTGCCGCCGAACAAATGTACCATAGCACCCATGATCAGCGCCAAGACTGCCATTGCCACCACTAATTCAATTAAAGAAAATCCGGACTGCTTTCTCATGCCGCCGCTCCTTTTAATCATTTGTAAGAATATAAGTCTCCAGAGTCAACTGCTGTGGTCTGGGATCACTCCAGTTAACTGTCAATTTGACCGGATATAAATTATCATCACCAAGATAGCCGCCTGAGAGAGAATTGTTGCCTCCCTCGGCATGAATTTGATATTCTATGCCATCCTGATAAATTTTATTATTTTCAGCAGCATTTATCACGCCCACAATAGTTCTTATATCACTGCTGCTGTGCCCGTCCGCCGCTTTCAACAGTTCGATCTTTTCGGCCGCTATCTGCACGGCTTTTTCCTGTCTGTCAGCCGAGACCATGACGCCGATGCCATAGGTATATAAAGCTGCCAGCGCAGCCAGACCGATCGCCACCACCAGGACCCCGATCATGGCGTCGACCAGCAAAAAACCATGTTTATTTTTACGGAACTGTTGGATACCCTTCATACTTGCAGCCGTCCTTTACGCATAAATTTCCATATTTATTATACCACATATTTACTATGCTTTATAAATAATAACTGTCGTATATTTCGAAAATACTTACAAAATGTGTATAAAAAAATTACCGCTCCTTAAATTTAATAAGAAGCGGTAACAGGCTGACTGCTATTTCTTTTTGTCTTTATTTTTGGTCGGCGCCGCCGTATCGTTGGCATTGGCAACCGGCACCCACTGACGCAGCAGCTCGGTGCAGGCCGCAGCATAGCTGCCGGCACTGCCGAAACCGCCCACATAGGCGTCCTGATTATAGACCGTCAGGATCTCGATATCATCATAGTAGATCGTGGCGCTGCCGCCATTATCATAGACAATAAAACGATATGGGTCGATATGCCCTTTATCACGCTGCCGCACGCAGTATAACCCACCCGCCAGCATATAGGCACGGTATTCGGGACGGTCATTGCCTATGGTCTGGGTGATATTAAAGCTCCAGTCACCTTCATGCACCTGCGCCGTCTTATCCTCGTTCAGAGTGATCTCAGGCTGGATCTTCAGCGCCTTGATCTGTTTCATAACGCGCTTCAACCGTTCTTCCGGCTCGGGATGGCTGGAAAAAATACCGTAACCGGGATTACCCTGTTCTTTCGCCAGATCTTCCAGCTTGTTGATCGTCAGCACTACGCTGTAGGGATTATAGCCGGCAGCAACGCACAGCTCAAAGCCGCCTTTATCGGCGCCGCGTTCATCAGTACGGCTGTATCCGGCTGACAGGGCCTGCGTAGCCAGTCCGGCCAGACCCAAATCGCCTTTGGTGACGATGGCAAAGGCCAGCGTCGTCAAAAGCTGCTTTTCTATCTGATGCACAGTATGTTTCTTCACCACGTGCGTCACTTCGTGTCCTAAGACGCCGGCCAGTTCCGCGTCAGAAGGCATATAATCGATCAGGCCTTTAAAAACATAGACAAAGCCGCCGGGGCAGGCCAGAGCGTTGACTTCATCACTGTTCAGCACTTTAAAGCTGTAATCCAGATCCTGACGATCGCTGACCTTGACCAGGCTCTGGCCGATCCGGTTGACGCGTTCCTGCAGGGCATAATCCTGCACGACGCCGTATTTGGCTTCCAGCTGCATCGCCGTTTCACGGCCCATTTCGATTTCCTGCTGCTTACTGATCAGCCCTGCTTCTGCCGGCGACGTGATGCCGAGGCTGCAGCAGAATACAAAGACCAGTGCTAAAATAAATCGTTTCATCTTTTCACATCCCTCGTTTTAACGTAAACGTCAAATCGCGCCTATCTCCTGCAGCCGCATGATCTCTGCCTCTGAATAACCCAGCTCTGCCAGGACTTCAGCCGTGTGCTCGCCCAACAGCGGCGCCCGTCGCTCGATGCTGCCCGGCATCTCGGACAGCTGGATCGCCGGCTGGACATACTGCAACATGCCGATATCCTCCTGCCTTTGCGTCAGCATGGCCGATTGCTGCGTCAGCTCACTGCCCAAAGCTTCTTCCAGCGAACAGACCGGAGTGACGCAGAATTCCTCAGCGCCGATCAGCGCCAGCCAGTCGGCCTGCGTTTTGGTTTGGAACACTGCCGCCAGCCGCTCCTGCAACTCACCGCCATGCTCAAAATCATACTGCCGGTCGATCAGGTCTTCGCAGCCCAGAAGTTCGCACAGCCGCCGCCAGAATTTAGGCTCGATCGTGCCTACGCTCAGGTAACGTCCATCCTGCGTCCGGTAAATATTGTAATAATGCGCCGTACGGCCGAAGGGCTGACAGCCGGTAGCCTTACAGCCCCACAAGCTGCTGATGCCCGTCGTCTGCAAGCTTAAAGACGTATTGTATAAATTGACGTCGACAGCCTGCCCTTCTCCTGTACGTTCACGTGCCAGCAGCGCCAGCAGGATACCGCTGACGGCGTTCAGGCTGCTGCCTAAAGCCGACACCTGCACCTCGGATACACAGGCACTGCCGACATCGTCCAGCGAATTCAGCCCCGCCAGGCCGATCACGTTCAGGTCGTGGGCCGGCTTATGGCGGTACGCGCCGTTTTGCCCAAAGCCGGTGATCGAACAATAGACCAGCCGCGGATTGATCGCTTTGACCGCCGCATAGTCCAAACCATAACGCTCCAGATACCCCGGCCGGAAGCCTTCCAAAAAAACGTCCGCTTCCGCCAGCAGCTGCAGCAGTAGCTTGCGGCCGCCTTCGGTCCTGATATCGGCAGTAATGCCGCGTTTATTACGGTTAAGCGCCAAATGCCAATAGCTCATCCCCGGCAGAGCTGCCGGGAAAAAGCCGCGGGTAGCGTCGCCTGCCGGCGTCTCAACCTTGATCACATCAGCGCCGAAATCGCCCAGCACCATGCCGCAGTACTGTCCCGGCAGCCATTTGGAAAAATCTATCACCTTGATACCGGCCAAAGCCTTCATACTTCTGACCTCCAATATTTTTACTGTAAGCTATGCCCTTAAATATACTTTATAATATTCTACATTTTTTACTGTTTCCCTTTAATTTATTCGCTGTGAAATGCTATAATAAGATACAGAAGTTATCTAAAGAGGAGTCTGTTGCATGAAGATCCACAAGCTTACTTTAGCGGCGCTGCTGGTGGCCATCGGCACTCTCAGCGCGCACCTTATTTATATACCGGCCGGCGTTTCCAAATGCTTTCCCGTACAGCACGCCATCAACGTGCTGGGCGCGGTGATTTTAGGCCCCGGCTATGCGACGGCAGTGGCCTTCGTCATTTCCTGCCTGCGTAATATGTTTGGCACCGGCTCGCTGCTGGCCTTTCCCGGCAGTATGATCGGCGCCTGTCTGGCCGGACTCTGCTACAGCAGGTTCGGCACCGTCAAAGCGGCTATGGCCGGCGAGATCTTTGGTACCGGTATTTTAGGCGGTCTGGCCGCCTGGGTCTTTGCCCGCTTCTTTCTGGGCAGCGCGGCCGTTGCCTGGTTCTTTATCCCGCCGTTTCTCATCAGCACTGTCGGCGGCAGCATCATCGCCGGGCTGATCCTCAAAAGCGGCATCCTGACCTACGCTCTGCCGCAGCATTTTACCAACAAAGGAAATAAATCGAATCTATGACTATTGATACCATGCTTTCACAAGTTTTATATTGCCTGAGCGGCTTCTTTTTCGGTATTTTCGCCTCCCGCTACAGCGTTATCAGCTGGCGTACGCTGGCCAGCCGGCCGCCGCTGCTGCAATGCGTGCCGTATGTGCTGTTTATCCTGGCGGCGTTTACGCTGTTTCCCTTCTGGCTGATCACCCGTACCGAAGCCGGCGGTTTTATTTATTACGCGACGCTGCTGTTCTTTTTTACAAAAGGCTACCGCGCTGATAAGAAAGGATGAGCCCTGTCATGAGCGAAGATAAAGCTAACAATACTGTAACCTGCGACGCCTGCGGGCACAGCGCCAAGATCCATCCCCAGCTGGCCGATAAATATGTGCAGCCGATGTCAGAGATCTTTAAGGTTTTAGGCGACCCGACCCGTATCAGGATTTTAGAGCTGCTCTCCCATGAAGATATGTGTGTCAGCAATATTGCCGAAATGCTGGATATGACCCATTCGGCTATCTCCCATCAGCTGCGGCTGCTGCGCCATGCCCAGCTGGTCAAGTTTGCCAAAGCCGGCAAAGAAGTCATTTATTCACTGGACGACGAACACGTGCTGACCCTGTTCGCCCAGGCGCTGGACCACGTCAAACACAAGCTTTGAGCCTTTCATACACAAAAACGGAACCTGCTATGCAGGCTCCGTTTTTTTATTTTTATCTTATATCTGCAAAAAATAACGATAAACAGCATCGCTGTCCGCCAGTTCCGGGTGAAAGCTGGTCGCTAAAAGCTTCCCTTCCCGCGCGGCGATGATCCTCCCTGCGTGCTCCGCTAAAATTTCTGCCCGCGTCCCAACGCTTTCGATCCACGGCGCCCTGATGAATACCAGCGGCAGCTCCTCCGCCCCAAAAGCAGGCAGCGTCTGCCGGCAGCTGAAACTGTCCAGCTGGCCTCCATAGGCATTACGGCGCACAGTGATATCCATCACGCCCAGATGCGGCTGCCCGCCGACAATATTTTTCGCTAGCAGGATCAGTCCTGCACAGGTGCCCCAGACAGGCAGACCCTCTGCCGCTTTCTGCTGCAGCCGCTCAAACAGTCCCGTACTGTGCAAAAGTTTACTGATTGCTGTGCTTTCGCCTCCGGGCAGGATCAGACGGTCTGTCTGTTCCAGATCGGCAGCCGTTTTGACAGCCACCGGCAGCACGTCAGGCAGCTGCGCCAGCCGGGCCAGATGCTCGGCAAAAGAACCCTGCAGCGCCAATACCCCTACACGCTCCATCACCAGCCACGCTCCGCAAAAGTTTGTCCCTCCGGCAGCGTTTTGATATCGATACCGCTCATGGCCTCGCCCAGATCTTCCGAAACCTCAGCAACGACCTTGGGATCATTATAATAACTTGTCGCCAGCACAATCGCTTTAGCACGTCGGGCCGGCTCACCGCTGCGGAAAATACCGGAGCCGACAAAAACGCCTTCGCTGCCCAGTTTCATCATCAGCGCCGCATCCGCCGGTGTCGCGATCCCACCAGCGGCAAAATTGACTACCGGCAATCTGCCGCTTGCAGCTACTTCCGCTACCAGCTCATAGGGAGCCCCCTGCTCTTTGGCAAAGCTCATCCATTCTTCCTGGGGCAGATTCTGCAGCAGCCTTATCTGCCCCATCATCGTTCGCATATGCCGTACAGCCTCCACCACATTGCCCGTACCTGCTTCGCCCTTAGTACGGATCATGGCCGCACCCTCACCGATGCGGCGCAGCGCTTCACCCAGATCACGAGCCCCGCAGACAAAGGGGATCTTAAAAGCATGCTTATCCAGATGATATCGATCATCGGCCGGCGTCAAGACTTCACTTTCGTCGATATAATCGATGCCCAGCGTCTCCAATATCTCCGCTTCCACGATATGTCCGATCCTGACCTTGGCCATCACCGGAATCGACACGGCGCTTTTGATCTCCTTGATCAGCTTTGGGTCGCTCATGCGGGCCACGCCGCCGTCCCTGCGGATATCGAACGGCACCCGTTCCAGCGCCATCACGGCTACCGCGCCGGCAGCTTCAGCGATCTCAGCCTCCTGAGCATTGGTAACATCCATAATAACGCCGCCTTTAAGCATCTGCGCCAGATTACGATTTAAACGTTGTCTATCTGTCATCTTTATTCCTCCAAAAAAGTTACTTTTGTTAATGACAGTTTTTATGATACAATAACTCTGTACAGTAATAAAGAGCCAGAAATTATTTTTTCAAAGGGGACAGTTTGATGCTTTTGACTAATCTTAAACTTGACCAGCAGGCAGCAACGCCTTTATATACCCAGATTACCGACGCTATCAAAAAATTGCTTTACAATGAACAGCTGATAACTGGCGATAAACTACCGTCTGTGCGTAAGCTGGCGGCAGCGCTGCAGGTGAGCCGGACGACTGTCGAAAGCGCCTACAACCAGCTGGTCGCCGACGGTTATCTGCAAAACGAGCCCAAGCGCGGTTATTTTGCGGCGGCGCTGGCCGGACTGCGCAAACGCAGCGACGCGCCTGTGACCCAAAACATCGAGCCGCCTGCCGTACGTTATAACTTCGCCAATAATTATATCGATCCCGCCTCTTTTCCTACGGAACTGTGGCGGCGCTATCTGAACCGGGCTTTAAAAAATAAAGACCTGCTGGCCGGCTACGGCGAACCCCAGGGTGAAACGGCGCTGCGCCGCACACTGGCCAAATACAGCTCTGCCGCCCGCGGCGTCATCTGCACTCCCGAACAGATCGTTATCGGCGCCGGTGTGCAAAGCCTGCTGCAGATCCTTATCGACATCCTGCAGCCAGATATCACCGGTATCGCGCTGGAAGCTCCCGGTTTTGCCCAGGCCGAACGGCTTTTTGCTTCGCATGGCTGGCAGGTCGGTCATTTCAGCACCGAGCAGCTGGAAGCGGCCCTGCCGCGTCTGCTTTACGTCAGCCCTTCCAATCCCTATAAAGGACGCTCCATGTCGCCGCAGCAGCGGCTGGCCCTGCTGCGCTGGGCAGCGCGGCAACAGGCTTACCTGCTGGAAGACGACTACAACGGCGAATTCCGTTATTTCAGCCGGCCCGTCTCCTCGCTGCAGGGCATGAGCGACGGCAGCACCGTTATCTATCTGGGGTCTTTTTCACGGCTGCTGCTGCCTTCCCTGCGCATCTCGTATATGGTATTGCCGCCGCTGCTGCTGGAACGTTACCGCCAGCTGGGACATCTTTACAACCAGACCTCGTCCACCATCGAACAGCTGGCCCTGGCTGACTTTATCGACGCTGGCGCCCTGCGCCGCCATGTCAAGCGGCTGCGCAAGCTTTACAGCAGCAAAAACGTCCTGCTGCGGCAGGCCCTGACTGAGATCTTCGGCAGTAAGATCATCGTGCGCGCCTATGAATCCGGGCTGCACCTGCGGCTGGCCGTAGCTACCAACCTGACTGCCGCCGAACTGGCCGAACTGGCGCTGCAAAACAGCGTCCGTATCCTGCCCGTTTACGACAGCAACGGCACCTTACCTGAGATCCTGCTCTCCTTTGCGGGGATCCAGGAAAATGACATCCGCCCGGCGCTGCTGCGCCTAAAGCAGGCCTGGTTTTAAGAAACGACTCTGGCTCTTGACAGCACGAGCCGTCGATGCTATGCTAAAAACAGCGTGAAGCCGCAAGGCGTCACAAAGGGGTACACCACCACGGGTGTAGCTTTTTGTGACGCCTTTTTTATTTTTCTTTTACGAAGGAGGTCACCCTTATGCAAATCAACGGTCAAAACGTCAGCGCCGCTGCCGGGATCACGCTGGCTCAATTACTGGCGCAGCAGGGCTTCGACGCAGCCCGCGTCGCCGTCGAACTGAACGGCAGGATCATCAGCCGCAGCGATTTTGACGCAGTACAGCTGGCAGACAACGACACTGTCGAAGTAGTCCAGTTTGTAGGCGGAGGTTGAAACAATGACGGAAACAATCACCCAACAGCAGCTTGAAGCCGCTCTCATCGCAAGGCACGGCAGTGAACGCTGGCAGCGCCTGCAGTCTGCCTGTGTCGGCATCGCCGGGCTGGGCGGGCTTGGTTCTAATATCGCTGTCCAGCTGACACGGCTGGGCATCGGCCGCCTGATCCTTGCCGACTATGACCGGGTCGAGCTCAGTAATCTCAACCGGCAAAACTATCGTCTCTGCGACGTCGGTAAACCAAAAACAGACGCCCTGACGGAGCAGCTGCGGCAGATCAATCCTTATCTGGCCTGCGAACCGCAGCTTGTACGGCTCACGCCGCAGAATATCCCAACAGTTTTTGCCGGCTGCCAGATCATCTGCGAAGCCTTTGACGACCCGGAGCAGAAAGCCATGCTGACAGAAACCGTCCTGCAGCAGCTGCCGCAGGCCACCCTCATCGCCTGCTCTGGTATGGCAGGCATCGGCAGCGCCAATACTATTACCACCAGCCGCAGATTGAACCGCTTGTACCTGTGCGGCGACGGCACTGCCGATATCGCCACCGACGGCAGCCTGCTTGCGCCGCGGGTCAGCGTCTGCGCCGCCCACGCCGCGACTATGGTCATGCGGCTGGCGCTGGGACTCACTACACCTTAAACAAAAGGAGAAGATTTTACGATGCACGAAGATAAACTGATTTTAGGAGGGCACACCTTTACGTCCCGCTTCATTCTGGGCAGCGGCAAATACTCGCTGCCGCTGATCAGGGCGGCCGCCGAACAGGCCGGAGCGCAGATCATCACCCTGGCGCTGCGGCGCGCCCAATCACAGCAGGACAATATCCTTGATTTTATCCCTGAAGGGATCACCCTGCTGCCCAATACCTCCGGCGCCCGTAACGCCGATGAAGCAATACGTATCGCCCGGCTGGCCCGCGCCTGCGGCTGCGGCGATTTTATCAAGCTGGAGATCATCCGCGATTCCAAATATCTGCTACCGGATAATCAGGAGACGATCCGGGCCACGGACATTTTAGCCAAAGAAGGTTTTATCGTGATGCCCTATATGTATCCTGACCTGAACACAGCCCGTGACCTGCGTGACGCAGGCGCAGCCTCGATCATGCCGCTGGGCGCGCCTATAGGCTCCAACAAAGGCCTCGCGACCAGGGATTTTATCAAAATCATCATCGATGAGATCGACCTGCCGGTGATCGTCGATG
This sequence comes from uncultured Phascolarctobacterium sp., assembly GCA_900545535.1. Classification (GTDB taxonomy): domain Bacteria; phylum Bacillota; class Negativicutes; order Acidaminococcales; family Acidaminococcaceae; genus Phascolarctobacterium. The sequence goes on along the minus strand of UQZN01000004.1, from coordinate 38,150 downwards.
CCGGCATCGGCCGTCCTTCCCAGGCCTGCGAAGCCATGGAAATGGGCGCGGCGGCTGTCATGGCCAATACCGCTATCTCCACGGCCGGTAATATCCCCCTGATGGCGACAGCCTTCCGGCAGGCCATCGAAGCAGGGCGCGCCGCTTATTTAGCAGGACCGGGCCGGGTCTTAGAACAGGGCGCAGCGGCTTCCTCACCGCTGACAGACTTTCTGGAAGACAGGTGAACAGCAGATGAAAATAGATCAGCATACCAATCCCATGGCTTATCAGCCGGACATGGAAATAATTGCCTCAGACATTATGCAGCAGGTACTGGCCGCCCGCAATGCTTACGACGAAAACGCCTACACAGAGGCAGACGTCAAACAGTCTTTGCTGCAGGAGTACCTGACGCCGGAGGGCTTCGCCGCACTGCTCTCGCCGGCCGCCGCACCCCTGCTGGAACAGCTGGCCCACAGGGCCCAGACAGAAACACGCAGCCACTTCGGCAACGCCGTCAATCTTTTTACCCCGCTTTATATCGCCAACTACTGCGAAAACTACTGCATCTACTGCGGCTTCAACTGCCGCAACAAGATCAAACGGGCCCGGCTCACTGCCGCCGAGATCGAACAGGAAATGCAGGCTATTGCCGCCCAGGGGCTGGAGGAAATACTGCTGCTGACCGGCGAAAGCCCGGCCATGAGCGACGTGCGCTATATCGGCGACGCCTGCCGTCTGGCCCGCAAATATTTCCGCGTCGTCGGGCTGGAGGTCTACCCTATGGACAGCGCCGATTATGCCTACCTGCACCAGTGCGGCGCTGATTTCGTCACCGTTTTTCAGGAGACCTATGACCCGGACAAATACGGTCAGCTGCATCTGGGCGGGCGCAAACGCATCTTTCCCTACCGCTTCAACGCCCAGGAACGGGCTTTGCGTGGTGGTATGCGCGGCGTAGGCTTTGCCGCCTTACTGGGACTGGACGACTTTCGCCGTGATGCTTTAGCCACCGGCCTGCACGCCTATCTGCTCCAGCGTAAATATCCGCAGGCCGAGATCGCTTTTTCCTGTCCGCGGCTGCGCCCCATCATCAACAACGATCAAATAAATCCCAAAGACGTGCACGAACGGCAGCTGCTGCAGATCATATGCGCCTACCGCATCTTTCTGCCCTTTGCCTCCCTCACTATTTCCTCACGTGAAAGCGCCCGTTTCCGTGACAACGTGGTAGGTCTGGCAGCCACCAAGATCTCAGCCGGCGTCGACGTGGGTATCGGCGGCCACAGCAAAGAAAGCAAGGGCGACGAACAGTTTCTTATCGATGACGGCCGTACCGTCAGGGAAATCTGCACTATGCTGACCAGCCGCGGCCTGCAGCCTGTCGCCAGTGAGTATATCTATGTTTAAGCTGCTCGCCGTCACCGACCGGGCCGCCTGCTGTGAAGCTTTTGCAGACCGCCTGCGGCGTTTGGCGGCCTCCGGTATCGACGCCCTCATTTTACGGGCTAAAGAACTGCCACCGCAGGATTACCTTACTCTGGCCTCACAGGCGCAGTTGATCTGCCAGGCAAACAGGCTGCCGTTGATCCTGCACACCTGTTTTGACGCCTGCCAGGCTGCGGGCAGCTTCAGCCTGCATGTAAGCTACCCGCAGCTTGTGCAGCAGCCGCAGCTGCGCACGCAGGTACAACGTCTCGGCGTTTCGGTACACACACTTACCGAAGCCAGACAGGCCGCCGCCCTGGGCGCCGACTATCTGATTGCGGGGCATATCTTTGCCACAGCCTGCAAACAGGACCTGCCCGGACGCGGTATCGGCTTTTTAAAGGATGTCTGCGATCCCACACCGCTGCCAGTCTATGCCATCGGCGGCATCACGCCTGCCAATATCAGCCGCATCAAAAAAGCAGGCGCCGCCGGCGCCTGCCTGATGAGCAGCCTGATGGCCTGTCCCGAACCGGCGCTGCTGGTACGGGAACTGCGTCAGGGCCTAATTCAAAAAAACTAAAAGCCATTGTAAAATTTTACTGCGCTGCAATAAAATACCACCTTCACCAGCTTATATATCAACTAATTCGGGATAAATACCTTGAGCGAGTTTTTTTATGCCGGCTTTAGTTTTGATTGCGCTGTTATATGTATAATTAAGGGCAATACCGTGAACACTGTTATTTCTGACAGCATTCAAGCTCTGTAGTGCCGGAATATTTCTAAAATCTGCTGCCGCTACTGCCGGATCTCCCCCACTTTTAACTACAAATATTACATCCGGATCTTCCTTCAGCAAATATTCCAGACCGATCGTTCCAAAAGGACTGACGGGAACATATGCGCCCAGTCTGGTACAAATATCACCGGCTAATTTAGAATCATCATATGCTACCAGATTTTTCCCCAACTGTTCAACGATCATGACCTTCGGCTTTCTACACCCTCTAATTCTACTTTGAACATTCTCAACTGTTTCCTGCATTTCTGCTATAATTTTTCCGGCCTGCTCTTCTTTATTAAAAATCATTCCCAGCCCTTCAATGAACTTATATTCCAACTCCAAACTCTCGCGATGATTGCGTAAGGCCGGAGCATTGGCATTCTCAGGTAAAAAAGTATGGATATTTCTCTGATTCCAAAACTCTGTGCTTTTCAGACCTTTATTAGTGAATAAGGATTGCCCCGAAATTATCAAATCAGGTGCCAGGGCTAGAACCGTTTCCGTATTTAAAATTATACCGCTTTCAAAACGTATTTTATTATATCGCTCTGCATACTCCGGTTCAGGTACATAATAAGGATTGCCATATTTTACAGAACAAATTATTTTATCTTCTACGCCTAATGCCACCAGCGTTTCATTGATATTTTCACCAACGGCGACTACTCTTTGCGGTACGTGGTCGTAAAAGCTGATCTTCTCCCCAATAATACTATAATTTTTTACTTCTACATTCCTGATCATACGCCTGGGGTATGCTTCCTGCACTACAATTCCAGCAGGTTGGGCTACAAAGCTGCTTTCACGCTTGATCAACATGGTTATCACTATCAAAAGTACGATCGCCACAATAACTGTTATTATTTTTCTGTTCATTTTTCAACTGCTTTCTGCCGTAAATTCAGGCAAATACCGGACAAAACACCCGCAGTCAGCTTCCCCACTCAGTAACTGTGTGTGCCCCAGACGACCTTGATATTATTTTGTTCAAAAAAATCAATCATTGCTAAAATACATTTGCATTTTCTCTTGTCTGCTGTTCTGGTTTGACAGCAAATTCCTATATGAACAGCATCCGGCCGGATCCTCAAAATACGCTCTAATTTTTCATTCAATCCTGTTTCACTGCTGAATTTTATATTCTCACAACCATTACATGACATAAAAGCCGCCAGCTCGATCTCCTGGTCAGCATAGCGTGAAAAATACGCACTTTTGTTATTAAAGGCCTTTAAACAGGACGCACCTGTACAATTTTCCTCAGCTTTCAAACAACGCAAAACAACTATTTTTTCCATTATTCTTTTCTCCAGTGCTGTGGCAGGTATATTATGTTTATTCTGCCGTTTCCAGCAATATCCACTTTGGTTTTTACACCATATAATTCATAAATGAATTCCTCAGTAAGTAACTGCTCCGGCGCAGCGCAGCCAACGATCATTCCATCTTTAACCGCAATCAGTCTGTCACAATACATGGCAGCAATGTTCAAATCATGTACCGCAGCCACTACCGTTAAATCCAAACTTTTTACTATATCCATTATCTGCAGCTGATACTTGATATCCAGATGGTTAGTCGGTTCATCCAGCACCATACATTCCGTTTGCTGTGTCAGCGCCCGCGCTAAGATCACACGCTGCTGCTCACCACCAGACAAAGTAATAAAACTACGTTTTTCAAAACCGGCTAAACCAACTGTTGCCAACGCGCGTCTTGCAATAGCATAGTCTTCGGCATTATCCCTGTCTAATATCTTTTTGTGCGGCGATCTGCCCATCAGCACTACCTGCAAAACATCAAAATCAAAACTGTAAAAATTATGCTGCGCTACTACTGCCAGCTGCAGCGCCGATTCTCTGTAACTCATTTCATCTAAACTTTTACCATTTAAAAATATCTTGCCTTCAGTTGGCTTTTGCACACGATAAACACATTTTAAAAACGTACTTTTACCACTGCCGTTAGGCCCGATAATACCGACAAACTCTTTATCATGTACGTTAAAATCCATCCCTTTCAGGATTTCCTGATTGCCGATAAAAACCCTGACGGCCTTTGTTAAAATTTCCATTATCAATTACCCCCAAAGCCGTAAGTACGCTTTATCATCAAATAAACAAAGCAAGGAGCGCCGATAAGTGATATCAAAATGCCTATAGGCAGTTCTGTTCTGGGAATAATAATACGGCACAGTCCATCCGCAATAACCAAAAAAACAGCACCCACCAAAGCCGTCACCGGAATAAGCTTTTTATGATCCGTACCAACCAGCATGCGCACTACATGCGGCACTATCAGCCCTACGAAGCCTATCATACCGGCGGCATAAACTACAAATCCTACAATTAAAGAACTGATAAGTAAATATACCTGACGGTAAATATGCAGGTCTGTCCCCAAAGTGACTGCCGCCTCATCTCCCAACAACATCAAATTTAAAATGCGGCTTTGCGACCAGAAAAACAGTACTGCCAAAATCACTATGGGTACGATAACGGCAAGATTGTCCCATTTTGCGCCGGCGAAGCTGCCCATCATCCAATAGGCGATCGTCTGCATTCCTTCCTTATTGTTGGCAAAATAAACGATAAAGCTTGAAAAAGCGCTGCAAACAGCGCTAAGCGCCATACCTGCCAGTAAAAGCTTCATCGAATTACTCCTGCCGCCTAAATTCGAAATAAATAATACCGCCAGCGAAATACAAAAGGCACCGATAAAAGCAGCGATACCGACAAAATTTTCACCTAACGCAGCGCCTACACCCAGTAAAATAGCAGCTGTTGCGCCCAGCGATGCCCCTGAAGATATGCCGAGAATATATGGATCAGCCAGAGGATTTTTTACTATCGCCTGCATGATAACGCCGCAGCTGGCTAAACCACAGCCAACAGCCGCCGCCAAAACCAGCCTTGGCAGGCGCAGCAGCCACACTATATCATGCGCCGCGCTTCTGCCCACAGCTTCAACAGGCAGATCGCTTTGCAGCTGATTTACTATAACGGTGTAGATCTGTGCCAGCGGCAATTTTACTGTGCCAATACTTAAAGCCCACAAGAAAGCAAGGAGCAAGATTGCGAACAGCAGCAAACAAATAAACAAGTAGCCCGTTTCACGAAAATATTTCAGCATCCTGATTGCTCCTCTGCTAATAAAAATGCGATAAAAGATACCTGCCGAAAAGCAGGTATCTTTTATCTGGAAAAATCCTTGCGCAAGCAAACAGCTTACAATTCAAATTCTGCCGAAACCATAAAGGTTCTGGGGCCGCCAAGATGCAAAACATTGCCGCTCGCACTCCAATAATTTTTGTCGAATACATTGTAGCACATTGCGTTCAAGGTTACAGGCGTACTGTTCATTTTAGTTTTATATTTTACACCTACATCCATAGTGAAGTAACTGGGAACTTCATATTTTTCATTCAAAACATAGGAAGAACCTACATAGTTACCACGCAGCAAAGCAGAGAAAGCATCGCTGGCTTTATATTCCACGCCCAAACTGGCCGTCCAGTCAGGAACACCATTAGGACGTTTGCCATTCGTTGCAGCACTGCTAGTCTTTTGCTCAGTATCAAGATGCATAAAACCGCCAATCAAATTCCATTTTTCTGCTATAGTACCGGTTGCAGTATACTCAAGACCTTTATGTCTGCGTTCACCGTCCTGCCCTCTTGTATAACTTCCATCTGAATTCAGAATATCAATACCATTAGCTTTTTTTATATCAAAATAACTCAATTTATGTAAAAAGTCCCCTGTTTTTACTTTGACACCAAATTCCGTTTGTTTGGTTTTATATGGATCCAACGTTTCACCTTTATTAGTGTAATTAAGGCTACTTGTAGTGCTAACAATCTCGCCTTCAACAAATTCCTCAGTATGATTTGCATAGACTGTAAACCGAGGCGTGAAAGCGTAACTGATTCCATAGGAAGGAGAAATGTCATAATAATGCCCGGTATTTTTATTATGTGAACCGTCTGCTTTATAACTGTCCCGTTTAATAGATTTACCGTTCAGCCCTACGAGAATATTCAACTTCTCATCACCTGTACTGATGATATCCATAACAGACCAGCCACTGGTCCTATTTCTGGTAGTATAACGGGCATCAGACTGCCCAAAAGAAGGCGGTGCCCAATTTCCCGGATCACCGACATAAATATTACCAGTCCAGCCGCTCTCTGTTATAGAATTGCTTGGCCCACCATAATAATGCCACTGCCTGTCTACACCAAAGGTATAATTATGTTTTAAGTCTCCGGTTTTAAAATCACCGCGCAGACCTATCTGAGCATAATCTCTTTTCTCAATCAAAGAATAGTTATCAGCCGTAGCCGTAAAGTCACCGGCTTCATTGATCAAAGTTTTACTGAAACCAGTATAATAATACCAGTCCTGTTTAAAATGTCCGGCGTTCAAGAAAGCGCTTAAATGATCGTTGATTTTTTGTTCATGGTTTAAGGTCGCGACAAAATTAGTATTCTTATCACGACGCCATTTAGGATTAAAGTTGATATCACCATCCGGAGCAGTTGGCAATGCTGAACCAATATAATTACCGGATACTGTTAACCCATACGGTCTGCCCTGACTGTCAGTATAGGTATAACCAACCATCAAATTAGTTTTACTGTCGTCAGTTTTCTGATCCAGATTGATATAAATATTTCTCTGTTCCAAGTCCCAGTTTTTTATAGAGCGCTCGCCGTTAACATTACTGGCATTGATACGGATGCCATAACGATTACCCTCGCCAAAACGGCGGCCAATATCAACCGTTTCTTCAAAAGCGCCTTTGGAATGCCATTTCAAGCCTATACTACTGTTAGGATCATCTAAAGCCTGTTTACTGTTGATATTTATCGTTCCGCCATCCGCGGTATAGTTAGATGAACCCCTGATACCCGTAGCTGGTCCTTCGATAACGTCGATCGAATCGATATAGTTACTGGATTGACGTGTCATGGCCTGCATACCGGGAATACCGTTGACCATAAAACCCCTGCCAGTTTCAGAAAAACCCCTGATATTGACACAGTCAACAGCGGCATCATAAGTTTTTTGCACAGACGGTACAAGACTGAGCATTTTACTCAGTCCCTCCGTAGATGACATAAAATCTTCAACAGCCTTTTCAGAAATAGTAGTAACACTGATAGGTGAATTCATCGCATCCTGCTCGCCTAAAATACCGATATTACTGGTAGCGCGTACATATTCACCTGCAATATAACGTTTACCATTAACTACGATCTCAGCTAAATGAAATTTTCGTAAATCAGACTCGGCATCCCCTTTGGTCTCTTGGGGGGGGGGCAGATGCGTTAACATTTTCTACAAATCCCACACTGGTGACAGCCAGACATATCGCCGCAGCTACCACCGTCTTTTTGCTCTTTACCATCATAAACCACTCCTAAAAAATTTATTCTTCAATTTTTCCTGGTCAAGCTGTCCTTGTTTCGCTCACCAGTAAAAACTAAAAGCTCTATAATAAATAAAAAAGCTTTTTCTGCACATAACGACAGAAAAAGCTTAGCTTCTTTCTATTTCGCCTGTCTGTCATTCGCAGAAATTCCCCAGCGTCAAAATCAGGCAGTTCTTCTGGCTCTGCTTCATTGCTCATCTAACCTTCCCAGTTTCCCAGTGGTATTTTTAGATTTGCTCTGCATTACAGCTGCGGGACAGCACAGGACTTAAACCTGTTTCTCTATTAAGTATCATTACACCCGATTTTATTGTATTTAATTTTTAAGTCACCCTGTATTATTCTATAGAATATAGAATAATACAGGGTGACTTATTTTGTCAATAACTACTTGATATTATGTTATAAAAAAGTTAGCGGCAAATTTTTGCTGCTAACTTTTACACATCACTTGATCTGTTTAAAGATCATTCATTTTCTATTATTTTTTTCGAATTTTCTAAAAGCTTTAACATTGCCTGCTGAGCGTCAGCTGGTGCTTTTGCTTTAATTGCTGTTAAAATATTCTGGTGTCCTTTAATGATTTCTTTCCGTCCCTGTGGACTTCCGTCAGCATGTCTCATCCGCGAAGACGTAACGATCAGCTTCATGATCCGCATAAACATCTCATTTTTTGTCTGCTGCCAAATAGTATAATGAAACTGCAGATTAAGTGAATGAAATTCAAAAAAATTATCCGCAGTTTTTTCTTTCTCAATAATATTCGCTAACTGCTCTGCAAAATCATCGTCATAATGCTCCACTGCTGATCTCATTTCCAGCTCTGCAAGCGCCACCAGGCATTGATAGACACCATTACGCTCTTGTTCATCTATTCTTCTTACTATTACCCCATGATAGGGTTCTATTTCTACAAATCCGTCCGCTGCTAATTTTTTAAAGGCTTCGCGCACAGGGGTCGCACTTATACTCAATTCTTTTGCGATATGCTGTTCCTTTAATCTGGTCCCTGGCGGTAATTTCTGACTTACTATCAATTCAATTAAGATTTTCTGAGCTTTATCACTAAGTGTTTCTTTATCCAGATTATGTGTATTATTTATTTTCATCAATAATATTCTTCCTTTCTCGGTAAAATATTAGCACAATCAATCAATTTTGTCACTCAACTTTTCTGAAGAAAACACGCGACAAAAAAGCCCGCTTCCAAAAGAAGCGGACTTTGATTGCATCGATATTATACTGTTATTTTCAAAACAAACGAGAAAAAAGACAAAAAAATGGTGATCCACCCGCGACTCGAACGCGGGACACCCTGATTAAAAGTCAGGTGCTCTACCGACTGAGCTAGTGGATCACATAGTTGCCAGAGGTTCAAGCCAACTTGACAACGATATAATTATAACTAGCTTTCACTGTTCTGTCAAGAAATAATTTTTAAAAAACTAAAAACCGTCAGATAAAGATCTGACGGTTTAAATTTCTTACTTACAGCAATTCTTTCAGAACGATAGTCTGTTCACGTTCCGGACCTACAGAAACGATACCCAGCTCTACGCCGGCAACCTCGCTCAGTCGATTCAGATAGGCTTTGGCCTGCTCCGGCAGTTCATCAAAGCTGCGGATAGAAGTGATATCCGTCTGCCAGCCGTCAAATTCTTCAAACACCGGCTCGACCTGAGCCAGCACGTTCAGACTGGCCGGGATCTGTTTGATCTCCTGTCCGTCGATCTTGTAGCCGACGCACATCTTGATCTTCGCCATTTTATCAAGGATATCCAAACGGGTCACAGCCAGATAATCCAGACTGTTCAGGCGGGCGGAATATTTGAGCATGAAAGCGTCCAGCCAGCCGCAGCGTCGGGGACGTCCGGTAACCGTACCATATTCATGGCCGGTCTCACGGATCCGGTGTCCCGGTCCGTCTGTATCCAGCAATTCAGTAACAAAAGGCCCTTCGCCGACACGGGTCGTATAGGCCTTGACTACGCCGACCACATGATCGATATAACGGGGGCCAATGCCGCTGCCCGTGCTGGCATTGCCGGCAGTCGGGTTAGAGCTGGTAACATACGGATAGGTGCCGTGGTCGATATCGAGGAAGGTAGCCTGCGCGCCTTCAAACAGCACGTTTTTACCCTCGCTGAAAATTTCGTCCAGCACCACGCCGGTATCGGCGATGTAAGGGCGCAGTTCTTCGGCATACGCCAAAAATTCTTTCAGCATCGCATCATAATCAAACGGCTCGCCGCCATAAATTTTAGTGATGATAGCATTTTTCGCTTCCAGATTGACCTTCAGTTTTTCGGCAAAAGTGTCCGGCTCCATCAGATCACAGATACGGATGCCGGTACGGGCAACCTTATCCATATAACAGGGACCGATACCGCCCTTGGTCGTACCGATCTTATTGCAGCCCAAAGCCGCTTCCTGCAGCTCATCCAGGCGGGCATGATAAGGCAGCACCACATGGGCACGGTCAGAAATGACCAGATTGTCGCAGCTGATGCCTTTAGCCTTCATATCAGCAATTTCGTGCAAAACTACACCGGGGTTGATAACGACGCCGTTACCCAGCACATTCGTCTTGTTGCTGTACAAAACACCGGAGGGAAGCAGACGCAGTTTATAGGAAACGTCATTGACGACTACCGTATGACCTGCGTTAGAACCGCCGGAATAACGTACGACGGCATCGGCTTTTTGTGCCAGATAATCAACGATCTTACCTTTACCTTCATCGCCCCATTGGGCACCAATAACTACAACAGATGACATGTGAGCATCTCCTTATCTAAATCATAATCCGAAGCGGGACATAATCAAATCTACATGACGCAGCATGGGTTTGGGATCGAAGCAATGTTCGATTTCTTCCTTACTGAGATATTTCTGGATATCGGCATCCATTTCCACGTTGGTCCTGAAATCAGCGCCTTCCAGCCAGCGGGCCATAGCGTTGCGCTGTACCCATTTATAAGCATCCTCACGCAGCACGCCTTTGCTGACAAGGGCGATCAGCAGGTTCTGGCTGAAGATCAGACCGCCTGTTTTATTCAAATTAGCCATCATCGCGTCCGGATAGACCAGCAGCTTGTCGATGATGTTAGTAAATTTACGCAGCATATGATCCAGTGCGATCGTCGCGTCCGGCAAAATCACACGTTCTACTGAAGAATGGGAAATGTCGCGTTCATGCCATAAAGCAACGTCCTCCAGAGCGGCAACGGCATAACCGCGCAGCAGGCGCGCCATCCCGGAGATTTTTTCGCAGGTGATAGGGTTGCGTTTATGCGGCATGGCCGAAGATCCTTTTTGTCCGGGAGCGAAGTATTCTTCCGCCTCGCGGATATCGGTCCGCTGCAGATTACGGATCTCGGTAGCCATTTTATCAAGTGAGGAACCAATGATCGCCAGAGTAGTCAGGAAATCGGCATGACGGTCGCGCTGGATGACCTGGGTCGCCAGCCGGGCTGCTTTGATGCCTAATTTTTCGCAGACATATTCTTCGATAAAGGGATCGATATTGGAATAAGTACCAACAGCGCCGGACAGCTTACCGACAGCGATGAATTCGCGCGCCTGCTTTAAACGCTCGATATTGCGTTCGGTCTCGTCCATCCACAAAGCGAATTTCAGACCGAAGGTCATCGGTTCGGCGTGGATACCATGGGTACGGCCGATCATGATCGTATGCTTGTGCTCGGCAGCGCGGCGTTTCAGCACCTCATGGAATTTTTCCAGATGGCTCATCAAAAGATCTGCCGACTGTTTCATCATCACGCCCAAAGCGGTATCCTTGACATCACTGGAAGTCAGTCCTTTATGGATATATTTGGAAGCGTCGCCCACATATTCGGCCACATTGGTCAGAAAAGCGATGATGTCATGGTTGGTGACAGCCTCGATCTCCTTGATGCGTTCGATGCGGAAGTCCGCCTTCGTCTGAATGTCCTTCAAAGCATCGTCAGGAACGATGCCCAGTTTGTTCATCGCCTCACAGGCTAAGATCTCTACCTGCAGCATTGTTCGGAATTCATTTTCCAAAGTCCAGATATGACCCATCTCGGGATGAGTATAGCGTTCGATCATTTTTTGTTTCCCCCCGTAAAATCGGTGTTTTTTTGCAATAAGAATAGGAAGAAGGCCTGCTTGCGTTCTTCCTCTCTTATAAATAAACTTTTTTATCCTCTCATATCATAACATTTTCAGCCCTTCACCGCAAGACTACTGAACATTTTTTACAAATTTATTTAAAATCTTCGGAAAAACAAAAAAACAGCGTGAAAACCTGCTTACACAGGCCTTCATGCTGCTCATCTGTAAAATATACAAATATCTACGACAAAAATAAAAATACCAGGCCGCATAAAATAATGACCAGACCGCTGATGCCCATCAGAAAACGGTAACCCTGAGCACCGAAAAAATCATGTACCAGCGTATCAAAAGCAAACGGCCGCACCCGCCTGTGATCGAATTCACAGACCCAGCGCCAGTTAAAAAGCGCTCCGGCAAAGATCAGCAGACCACAGCCGATGATAGCAAACTGCCAATGCCTCTGTAAAAAAGCCAGCAACTGTTCCATCCATATTTCCACGGCTCCGCCTCCTTTGCACACAGACAGCCTATTCCTTACGCTTACTGAGTCCCACGAACTTGGTATATTGTTTGTGGAAGAACAGATTGACTGTATCGACAGGGCCGTTACGGTGCTTGGCGATGATCAGCTCGGTGATATTTTTATTTTCCGTTTCCGGATTATAGTAATCTTCACGGTATAAAAAAGCTACGATATCCGCATCCTGCTCCAAAGAACCCGACTCACGCAGGTCGGACAGCATCGGCCGTTTGACCTGGCGTGCTTCCACGCTGCGGCTCAGCTGCGAAAGGGCAATGACCGGCACGTCAAGCTCACGGGCCAGCGCTTTCAAAGAACGCGAGATCTCTGAAACCTCCTGCTGACGGTCGCCGCTGTTGTTCTTTTTGCCGCTGCCCTGCATCAGCTGCAGGTAATCGACCACGATCAGATCAAGACCATGTTCGGCTTTCAGCCTGCGGGCGCGCGAACGCATATCCATAGCAGTGATGCCCGCTGTATCGTCGATATAAATATTGGCGCTGGAAAGGGTATCTGCCGTGTTGATGAGCATCGCCCAGTCCTCATCACGCAGCTCGCCAATGCGCAGGCGCTGCGAATCGATATTGGCTTCGGCGCAGAGCATACGCTGCACCAGCTGCTCCTTGCTCATTTCCAGGCTGAAGAACGCTACCGTTTTCGGTGCGCCGCCCACCTTTTTAGCGGCACGGATCGCCACATTCTGCACCACATTGAGCGCAAAAGCAGTTTTACCCATAGAAGGGCGGGCCGCCAGAATGATAAAATCACTGCCGTGCAGACCGGAGGTCAGGTTATCCAGATCCTCAAAGCCTGTCGGCAGGCCGGTAAGGCCATTTTTATTGCCCATCAGCGCTTCGATGCTCTTGAAAGAATCAAGCACGATCTCATTGATCGGCGTGAAATCAGCCGTTTTTTTCCGGTTGGAGATTTCCAAAATCTTACTTTCGGCACTGTCGATGATATTTTTCACATCATCACTGGCCTCATAGCCCATGGAAGCGATCTGCGTCGATACGGAGACCAGCTGCCGCAGGATCGATTTTTCCTCGATGATGCTGGCATGGTACGTTACGTTGGCCGCCGTCGGCACGGCATTGGCCAGCGAGGTGATATAAGCGATGCCGCCCACATCCTCCAGCTTGCTGTCGCGCTTCAGGATCTCCGTTACCGTGATCATATCCACAGCTTCGTTTTTATTATAAAGCTCCAGCATGGCGTTGAAAATAACGCGGTGCGCCTCACGGTAAAAATCAGTATCCCGCAGGATCTCCATGACCTTGGGGATAGCCTCTTTTTCGATCAGCATCGCGCCCAGCACTGACTGCTCGGCTTCTATATTTTGCGGTGGTACTCTGTCTTGCATAAACTTCCCTGTCTTTCGCTTATTCCGCTTCGACTACTACGGCAAAATCTGCAGCAATCTCGGGATGTAATTTAGCTACAGCCATATAATTGCCCAGACCCTTGACCGGCGTTTTCAGCTCTATTTTCCTGCGGTCGATGTCCAGGCCGGTCTGTTCGATCAGTGCTTCCGCTACGTCCTTGGACGCTACGGAACCAAACATTTTGCCATTGTCGCCGACACGCACTTTCAAAGTGACGGTCACTTTTTCGATCTGAGCCGCCAGCACGGTGGCTTCATCTTTTTTCTGCGCAGCCCTGCGGGCAGCGTTGGCCTGATCCTGCTTGGCCTGGTTCAAATTAGCGGCGTTAGCCTCTTTAGCTAATTTGCGCGGCAGCAGATAGTTACGGCCATAACCTTCGGCGGTCTCGACGATGTCGCCTTTTTTACCTAAGCTTTTAATATCTTGCAGTAAGATCACTTTCATTGCTCTCAATCTCCTCTAACTGTTTTTTTGCCAAAGAGACGATCTGCGGCATGATATCCGCAGCCCTCTTGTTATCAAGCTGCACGCCGGCCACAGTCTGATGACCGCCGCCGCCCAGCTCTTCCATGATGATCTGCACGTTGACCGTACCGTCGCTGCGGGCGCTGATGCCCAGCGAACCGTCAACATATTCCACGATCACGGCACTGACATAAATGCCGCTGATAGCCACCATCGTATCGGCAGTCTGAGCCGCTATGACTGATGATTTGGCATCTTTGGGAGCGTCTTTATAAACGGAGATGATCAGGCCCGGTTCCGGACTCTGCGCTTCCGCGATCAGCAGCGCACGGATCTGGAAGGTCTCCATATCGTCTTTAAACAGCTGTCTGACCACGGTCGGGTCAGCACCGCTGCGGCGCAGCAATGCTGCCGCTTCAAAGGTCCGCTCGCCGGTCTGTACGGCAAAATTTTTCGTATCGACAACGATGCCTGCGTAAAGAGCCGAGGCTTCGCCTTTGGTAAATTCCAGACGGTCGTTGAAATAGCCTACCAGCTCCGTCACCAGTTCGCTGGTCGACGAGGAAGATGGCTCCATATATTGCAGCACCGTTTCTTTGATGGCGTCCTCCGCCCGGCGGTGATGGTCGATAATGATCCGCTTGGGTATCGCTTCCATGACTTCTTTGCTGGCGCACAGCATCGGCCGGTGATGATCGACTAAAAACAGCAGGCTGCCCGGCGTAATATGCGCCATAGCTTCCGGCCCTTCCAGCATCAGCTCCAGATACTGCTCATCATCCTGGATCAGCTTCAGCTCGTCACGCTGCAGCATTTCCCTGATCTTATCCAGCGCGTCGGTCTCGCCGCTGACAACGATGTAAGTTTCCTTCTGCAGCGACAGGGCCATTTTAGCTACGCCGATAGCGCTGCCGATCGAATCGAAATCCTCCATCATATGCCCCATCACAAAAACCTTGTCCGCCGCAAGGATCTGCTCGTGAATAGTATGCGCCACGATCCGTGCCCGCACACGGGTACTTTTGGCAGTCACGGTAGTCGTGCCGCCAAAGAACTGGGTCCCGCCGTCCACAGCTACCACTACCTGGTCGCCGCCGCGTCCCAGCGCCAGATCCAGCGCTTTGCCGGCATTCTGGCTCAGTTCTTCCAGATTGTCGCCGTCACAGGCGATACCGATGCTCACCGTCGGCGTGATCTTGTTGCCGACATGGATCTCACGGACACTATCCAGCACGGGGAATTTCTGTTCCATCAAATCACGCAGGACTGCCTGATTAAAACCGATCAGGCATAATTCTTTATTGGAACGGCTGATAAAGCCGTTTTCTTCCTCTGCCCATTTGCTCAGCACCTCGTTGACCTCGCCGCTGATATTGGCGCGGGTCGTTTCGCTCATGCCCTTCATCACGTCTTCATAATTATCGAAGCGGACATAAGCCAGACACAGCTTCTCATTGTCATATTTCTGGCGCAGCAGCTCAAAATCAGTCACGTCGCTCAGATAAAGCATCAGGCCTGTACCTTTTTTCTCGCCTTTTTCCGAGGTCTGCACCCGGCAGTGCTTCAAACTATAGTAGCGGTCCTCGATCTGGATCAGGCGCTCGCCGTCCTTCACGCTCAGCGTATCGAACGCATTGGCCGGCAGCGGCAAAATTTCTTCCGGGCGCTTGCCCTCCAGATTTTTGGTGCCCACATATTTACCGAACAGCTCATTTTTCCACTGCAGCTTGCCGTCTTTGGCAAAAACAGCCATCCCGATATCCAAGTTCTGAACGGCATGGTGATTGGTCCGCTCGATATTGCGCACTACCGTATCCAGATAGCTGTTGAAGCGGACCTCCTTGCTGCGCAGGCTCTTTTTGTTGTAATAATACAGCAGACCGATCAGCAGCAGACATACCGGTACCCATAACGGCTCGTAACAGCCGATAATGAACGTCAAAAAAACGGTCAGTATCAACGGTATGATATCACTGCGTGAATCCCAAATTTTGTTAAACATATACTCGCCTCATCTCTACGCGCGCTTGGAAGACCTTTTTCCGCTAAGATTGCGGAAATCGAACACCAGGTCAAACGCGCCCACAAACACAATGATCTGAGAAAATATTTGTACGAAAAACAGTAATGCTACCGATACCGTCCCCCACCATTTAGGCTTGTTATTTTTCTCCAGCCACCAATAGATCAGGGCAATGCCCTGCAGCACAAAGAACACGCTGGTGATCACCTGCAGGTTGACGGCAATATGGTACATCAGGCTTTCCGGATACTGAACATAGTAAGAAACCATCAGCAGCGAAATACCGTAGGGCCACAGCAGCCAGCCCGGAACATTCCATTGCGTAAAGGGCGGGAACTCTGCAAATGCGGCGCCCAGCTTGCTCAAAATTTTCCGCGCGGCCAGATAATTGACAAAGGCAATGATCGGCGCACACAGGAAAAACGCTCCCGGCATGATCAGACGCATCATCCGCAGCATCTCGGTGTTGCTTTTGACAGCGGCATCGATCTCGGCCTGACTCATACCCATAGACTGATAATAGCCGACGCTCTCGCGTGCGGCCTCCTCCAGCGAAGTGAACATCATATCGACCGGATGGATACCCATGATATACAGCGCGATCAAAAGACTGGCGCCGATAGAAATCAGGCAGGCGGTCGAGCTGATCAGCATCAGCTTGAAAGGCTTATAGCCGCGGCGCATACATTCGCCCAAAGTCAGCCCCACTAAACCAAAAGCAGCCAGCAGCGAAAAAGCATGCAGCGGGCTGATCAGTACAGCTACGGCAATATCGGCTACTATCAGTGTCATCACGCTCCAGCGCAGTCCGTTGCGCATACCGCAGATAGCGATAGGCAGAGGCCATAAAAAATTGATGAAGCTGCCGATGACCGGCACATACATGCTGATAATAGCAAAAACTATGGCGATAGCGGCCAGAATGCCCGCTTCTACCATCGCAGAAGTTTTACGAATCACTTAATTTCCTCCTTCGTAGCTATACATACATATATATAGCTAGGTATGTATATTCTACACCGAAAACAGCAAAAACGCAAAAAATAAGTGACGCCGCTGTCCGGCGGCGTCACCTCATCAGACTGTTTATTTCCATTCAGTTTTGGCTTTGACCAGCACGCCTTCGCTCTGCGGCACCAGTGCTACCAGGTGCACCACGTCGAACAGCGAACGGTCCAGCACTTTTTTCTGCTGCATTTTACTTTGCTGCAGCGCAGCCGTAAAGTCGACGCTGATCTCACCCTGTTCGTATTTAGTGGTGATACTGTCAGCATCGATATCCACCCTGTCGATCAGCAGATCAACGATCGCCAAAATCAGTTTGCTGCCCATCAGCTCTACTACCAGCTGAGCAAAATCATTATCCGCAACGGAAAAATCCACCAGCTTCAATCTGGTAAAAGCCGCTCCGGCATCGACGTTAAAGACCTCGACCCGCAGCAGCAGCTCTAATGTCCCATGCGTTTTATGCTTTACCACCAGCCGCAGTAAATCAGGCTCGGCATAAGCCAGCGACTGCAGCGCGAATTCACTGCCGGTCAGACTTTTACGCACATAAGCCACGATCTCATCATAAGGGACCACCAGCTCGCCCTGACTCAGCTGCTCCCATTTCTGCGCCGAAAACCACAGCTGCCCTTTATCTTTCAGCGGCCGCAGCTTCTCGCTGACCGTTGCGAGCTTTTCCGCCAGGACCGTTTCCGCACGGTCGGCGTGCTTTTCTATTGCAGTAAATAAATGTCCCGACTTGGCCCGCAGTGCTTCCTTCAGCTCCTGCAGGTCAAAGCGTTTGCTCTCATCGCCCAAAGGCGTATCTTTGCAGTCCATTTTTTCAAAATCTTCGCTGTGCTTCAGCCCTTCTTTACGGGCGCTTTCATAGACTTCCCTGAAAGCGGCAACATCCTCGGGCCTCCCGGCCTTGATCCAGGCATTAGCAGCCTTGCCCACCGCATAAGTCACCGATACGCCTACCGGCACCTGGATCGGCGCGATCGGGATCAGTGTCACCAATGTCTGACCGACAAAAGTCGCCCCCAGAGAAGTCAAAAGCCCTAAAACAGTACTTTCTTCGAGCTTCACACCGCGCAGCTCACCCAGACGCATGATCATGTAGACTTCGTTAGCCATCAAGGCCATCGTCCCCACCAAAGGCGCAACTACGATCACACCGGCACGGGCAGCGCCCCAGCGGCAGATCTTTTCAGCTTCCCACTCTATATCCACAGGCTGTAATTCTTTTTCTTCGGTCATTGGTATCACCTCTCTGCGATTATTACTGCTGTTATAATTCGCTTTTTCACTGACTTATCCTGCCATGTTACTAAAATATCACAAAGCAGCTGTTTCTAAATTATTTTTCTGATATTTTGCCAAAACATTATCTGATTATAATATTTTTTGATAATTAAACATATAAATTTTAATAAGTGTAATAATAAATGATCGCTCAGATTGCCGTCTGAATGTGTTTAAACGCTTTTATCCTTAAAACAACTCTTAAACAACGTATTTTTGGCCGTCAGCTTATTAATTTCAACCTGGGAACTTAACAATTATCCATATTTTTCAAACAAATATACAACTTATATAATTAAATTAAATAAACTCTGACAGTTATTCGCTGCTGTCCTCAACCAGAAATTATATTTTATTTTAAGAGGAGTGTTGAAAATGAAAATTCGTGTTTTAGTAGCCAAACCAGGTCTTGACGGACATGACCGCGGCGCTAAAGTAGTTGCCCGCGCCCTGCGTGACGCCGGCTTTGAAGTTATTTACACCGGTATCCGCCTGACGCCGGAACAGATCGCTGAAGCTGCCTTACAGGACGACGTTAAAGTCGTAGCCCTGAGCCTGCTTTCCGGAGCTCATAACACCCTGTTCCCCAAAGTAGTGGAGCTGCTGCGGGACAAAGGCCTGAATGATGTACTGGTTATCGGCGGCGGCGTGATCCCCGATACCGATATTCCCGGCTTAAAAGCCGCCGGCGTGGCTGCAGTATTCACTCCCGGTACCCCCACCGGCAGTATCGTCGATTTTATCAACGCTAATACTCACTGACTGCTGCCGCTAAAATGTCCTTTTAAACTTTCCCTGCTTCAACAGCCCGCCATTCAGGAGGTGTTTACTTTGTCGACCCAGTTAAAAATAGCCAAAATGCTGCAGAAAACAGCTGTAATTTTAGCGGCAGGCGGAGAAAAACGTATTGCCAAACAGCACGCAGCCGGGAAAATGACGGCGCGGGAAAGGATCGCCGCATTGCTGGATGAAAATTCCTTCGTTGAATTAGACCGTTTCGTCAGACATCGCTGTACTAATTTCGGTCAGGACAAGAAGGAACTGCCCGGCGAGGGCGTCACTACCGGTTATGGCACTATTGATAGTCGGCTGGTCTATGTTTTCGCCCAGGATTTTACGGTGGAAGGCGGCTCTTTAGGTGAAATGCACGCCGCAAAAATCGTCAAGGTGCAGCGCCTGGCCCTGAAAATGGGCGCGCCTCTGATCGGACTCAACGATTCCGGAGGGGCACGCATCCAGGAAGCTGTAGATGCCATGTCCGGTTACGGTAAGATCTTTTTCTGTAATACTGCCGCCTCCGGTGTAGTACCGCAGATTTCGGCCATTATGGGGCCTTCTGCCGGCGGCGCTGTCTACAGCCCGGCACTGACAGACTTCATTTATATGGTCAAAAACACCTCTAAAATGTTCATCACCGGCCCTGCCGTCGTTAAATCTGTAACCGGCGAAGAAGTGACCCAGGAACAATTAGGCGGCGCCATGACCCATAACAGTACCTCCGGCGTAGCACATTTTGCCGCTGAAAACGACGCCGACTGTCTCGCGCAGATCCGTTATCTGCTGAGCTTCCTGCCTTCCAATAACCTGGAAGCGGCGCCCGTCGTCGATACAGGCGACGACCCACAGCGCATCGACGCCAGCCTGAATGCTCTGCTGCCTGATAATTCCAATCAGGCTTACGATATGAAAACAGTTATCACAGCAATTGTCGACAACGGCGAATTTTACGAATCCCAGCAATATTGGGCTACAAATATTATTACCTGTTTTGCCCGCATGGATGGACAGACTATTGGCATCATCGCCAACCAGCCTAAGGTTATGGCAGGCTGCCTTGATATCAATGCCTCTGATAAAGCAGCCAGGTTTATCCGTTTCTGCGACGCCTTCAATATCCCTTTGCTGAATCTGGTAGACGTTCCCGGGTTCCTGCCGGGCTGTAATCAGGAATACGGCGGCATCATCCGCCACGGAGCCAAAATGCTGTATGCTTATTCCGAAGCAACTGTACCCAAGATCACAGTCATTACCCGCAAAGCCTACGGCGGTTCCTATATCGCCATGTGCTCACAGGATCTCCGGGCCGATCAGGTCATTGCCTGGCCCACTGCGGAGGTTGCGGTAATGGGCCCTGCCGGTGCAGCCAATATTATTTTCAAAAATACCCCCGATGTCAAAGCCAAAACAGAGGAATACATCGATAACTTTGCCACACCATATCAGGCAGCGATGCGAGGTATGGTCGATCTGGTCATTGAACCGCAGAACACCCGTCCCACCGTTATCAATGCTCTGCAAATGCTGCAAAGCAAACGCGAGACACGTCCTGCCAAACGTCACGGAAATATTCCTTTGTAGTCAGGCGCAGCATCCTTTGAAAATAAAAAAACTTCGTTTTCAGCCGCAAAATAATGTCCTTTAACGGTAACTTCATCCCCCTTTAGACGGCACATTATTTCTGCGGTATTTTTTACCCGCAAATTGTCTTACTATTCTGTCTATTTTTCAGGCTCTAGCAGGACAGTTATTTTCAGGAGAAAAGGAGTTGATTATCATGACCCCCGCTGTACAATTTTTATTACTGCTTGCTGTTATTGCTTTACTTTTCATCACCGAACTGATCCCTCTTGCCGTCACCTCGATCGGCGGCGCTGTGGCCTGTGGACTGTTGGGCTTTATTACCCCCAAAGCTGTCTTTTCCGGCCTTTCCAACTCTACGGTCGTTTTATTTGCCGGTATGTTCATCGTCGGCGCAGCCATGTTCCATACCGGCCTGGCACAAAACATCGGCAAAAAAGTCGTGCTCATGTTCGGCACAGGAGAAAAGAGCCTGATGCTGGGTATCATGATCGTCGGGGCGGTTCTGTCTGGCTTTTTATCTAACACCGGCACTACAGCCTGCCTGATGCCGGTAGTCCTGGGTATCTGCGCTGCGGCCAAATTACCCGCTTCGCGCCAGCTGCTGCCGCTGGCCTTCGGCGTCGCTTTCGGCGGCATCTTCACCATCATCGGTACGCCGCCGAACCTGATCGCTTCCAACACCTTGACGGAAGCAGGCTTTCAGCCTTTCGGCTTTTTTGAATTTGCCTATATCGGTATCCCGATCGCTATTGCCGGCACTATATATATGATGCTCATCGGCTACCGTCTGCTGCCTAAAGTCAACGCTGACGCCGATCTGGAAATCGAACAGGAATTTGAAGTAAGCAACGATAACCCTCAAAAACAGCTGATTTCCGGCCTGATCCTTCTGGGCGTAGTCATCGTTATGGCTTTGAACCTGAAATTTATCACGCTGGAAATGGCCGCTATCATCGGCGCAATTATCGCCGTCCTGACCGGCTGCCTAACCGAAAAACAAGCCTACGCCAGCATCGACTGGGTCACGATTTTCCTGTTTGCCGGCATGATGGCCGTCTCTTCAGCCATGGATAAGACCGGCGGCGGCAAGCTGCTGGCAAAATTCTGCGTCGATCTGCTCGGCGGCATGCCTTCGGCTTTATTTGTTACGGCCCTGCTGTTTATAGTTTCCTGCCTGCTGACACAGTTTATGTCCAATACGGCTACGGCAACGCTGATCTGCCCGATCGGATTGGCTATTGCCCAGCAGATCGGAGCCTCGCCGCACGCAGTCCTGATGTCCATCACGATTGGCATCGCCTGCGCCTACGCCACCCCGGCGGCTACCGCTTCATGGACTACGTTAAAGTCGGTACGCCCCTGATCCTGGTCAGCTTTATTGTTTCCATGATCGTTATCCCCATCGTCTGGCCCTTCTTTAAATAGTTTTGCACAGCACCTGCCTGACAGCAGGTGCTGTTTATTTTATAGTAAAGCTTTTTTTGTCTCCCGCGTCGTGATACAATAATAAAAAAGTCTGAAAGGAGCGGTCGGTTTATGGCGCAAGCCGTCTGCGGGCGCTTTGCCCCCACACCCAGCGGCAGGATGCACCTGGGCAATGTTTTCTGCGCGCTGCTGGCTTGGCTGTCGGCCAAAAAACAGGGCGGCAGCATCACCCTGCGCATCGAAGATCTGGACAAACCCCGCTGTCCCAAAGGCAGCGCCGAACTTTTAGAGGACGATCTGCACTGGCTGGGGCTGGATTGGGATACCGGCGGCAGTAACGGCGGCAAAGACGCACCCTATTATCAGAGCCGACGCTTTAACATCTACGAAGCTTATTTCACGCAGCTGCAAAAACAGGGTCGCACTTATCCCTGCTTCTGCAACCGGGCCGAGCTGCATGCCGCCCAGGCGCCGCATCTAAGCGATGGCCGCGTACTGTACCCCGGCACCTGCCGTAATTTGACGCCGGAGCAGGCCGCAGCCAAAGCGCTCAGCCGCAATCCGGCCCAGCGGCTGCGGCTGCCTGATGCAACGGTCGGCTTCACAGACGGGCATTACGGACCTTATGCCCAAAATCTGGCCGCGGAATGCGGCGATATCATCCTGCGGCGCAGCGACGGCGTTTACGCTTATCAGCTGGCTGTAGTTGTGGACGACGCCCTGATGGGTATTACGGAAGTAGTCCGCGGCTGTGACCTGCTCAGCTCCACACCGCAGCAGCTTTATCTGTACCAACTGCTGGGGTTCGAGCCGCCCAGCTTCATCCATGTGCCGCTGCTGACTGCCGCTAACGGCAGGCGGCTCTCCAAACGTGACCGCGATCTGGATCTCGGCAGCCTGCGGCAGCGCTTTACCGGGCCGCAGCCGCTCCTGGGCCTGCTGGCTTTTCTGGCCGGGCTGCTGCCAGCACCGGAACCTGTCAGTGCCCAGGAACTTTTACCGCTGTTCAGCTGGGACAAAGTACCCCGCAGCAATATCATCATCAGCGACGAGCTTTTAAATCCATTTCAACTATAAAGGAGCAACGCTATGCTTTATGTAGTCCTCGCAACCTTTGCCGCCGGTATGGCGACAGAATATTTTCTGGGCAACCGCTGGATCGGCTTTTTTGCAGTCGGCGTGCCGGCCTGCCTGTACTTTTTCTATCTGGATCACCAAAAGCGTGCGGCCGCCAAAAAAGAGGAAGAAGAAAAGCGCGCCAAACGCAGAGAACGCAAACAACAGTATCAATAATAAAAAGAACGCATTGCTTAATGCGTTCTTTTTATTTGTCACTGTTATTATTGAAAATCAACTGTACCGCGGCTTCCGTCGCCAGGCAGGAACCCGGCTCGCTGCTGCCGTCCTCCAGTGTACCGTGGTAATCGCTGCCGCCGCTAAGAAACAGTCCGTATTGCCCGGCCATGGCCCTGATCGCCGCCTTATCAGCCTCCGTATTCTTCCGGTGCTCCAGCTCGATCCCCTGCAAGCCCAGTTTGACCAGCTCCGGCACCAGATCAAGGTTATGCTGCTGCCCTGGATGCGCCAATACTGCCAGTCCGCCTGCTTCCGTGATCACACGCACAGCTGCGGACACATCCAGATATTCAATATCAAAATCGCAGTAACCGCCGTTCTTAAAGGTTTCCTGATAAAAACTGCCGAACATTTCTTCCACCTGCTCCGTAGCTACCAGATATTCCATGATGTGCTGCTTATAAATAACGTGCCCGGCACGTTTCACAAAATGCTGTGGCCGGATCCGAAAGCCATGCTCCGCCAAAAGCGCTATCTGCCGCAGACTGTTGGCCTGCCTGCGTTCCAGCAGCGGCCGGCAGAAGGCGGTCACCGCTCTGGTGTCGCGCATCGCGTAACCTAAGATATGCGCTTTGCGCCGGCCCTGAAAATCATAGGCCGAGATCTCGATCCCCGGCATCACCTTCAAAGTTGTGACCGGCGGGATATCGCCGCAGCGGGGCACCCGGTCGTGGTCGGTAATGGCGATATGGGTCAGCCCCCGGCTCAACGCCTGCTGGATCAGTTCTATGACTGTGGCGCTGCCGTCAGAATATGTAGAATGTAAATGCAGATCGCCCTTCATCATCCAAAACTCCCTTCCGACATATTAAAAACCTTGTCGCAGACGCCCTCCATAAATTCCAGATCATGGAAGATGCCCAGCATACTGGTTTTTTCTTCCTTCAGCTGCTGCAGGATATCTTTGACCAGGACCTTGGTCTTATTATCCAGTGACGCCGTCGGTTCATCCAGCAGCATCAGCCGCGGCCGCTTGACCATGGCGTGTGCCAGATTCAGGCGCAGCCTTTCGCCGCCGGAAAAGGTCTGCGGATAAATATCCCACAGCTCCTCCTGCAAACGGAAGTAGGCCAGCATTTCCCTGGCACGCCGTTCGGCCTCGCCCGCTTCGGTACCTATCTCCAGCAGCGCCGACATCACGTGTTCTTTAGCCGTCGTCCGCGGCATCACGTTGAGGAACTGGGCCACATAACCGATCTCATAACGGCGCAGCTGCAGCATCTGCCGCTCGCTGGCATGAGCCAGGTCGATAGGGCCAAAGGCCTCGCTGTTATAGATGATCGAACCTTCCAGCGGCAGATAGGTGCGGTTGATACATTTCAGGATACTGGATTTACCGGCGCCCGACCGGCCCACGATGCCGATAAACTCGCCCTCATGCAGCGTAAAACAGATGTCGTGACAGCTTTTGATAGTTTTGACCAGATTATGCAGATAAAAATTTTTCGTCAGCCCTTCAATGGCAAGTATCTCCATAACTCCTCCTAAACCCTGTATTCCAGCTGTGAAATGACCCTGCCGTCGACCAGGGCATGGGTAATGACAGGATACCCGTCCAAAATCTTGACAATCAGCAGATCTGCCTTTTTACCAACGGCTAGCGCGCCATAATCGTCATCGATACACATCGCCCTGGCGGGATTCAACGTCAATTTCCTGACGATCTCAGGCAGAGGCACGCCGTGCTGTTTGTACATAATAAAAATGCTGTGCAGCATTGCCGCCGGATAATAATCGGAACAGAGGATATCGGCGCAGCCCTCCTTCACTGCTTCAGCAGCCGACAGATTGCCGGTATGGGAACCGCCCAGCAGTATATTGGGCGCACCCACGACTGTTGCCAGCCCCAGCTGCCGCGCCTGTTTGGCAACGTCGATGGTAATAGGGAATTCGCTGATCTGAACGCCCAGTTCCTTATTGACCTGCAGCTTGGCAGCAGTATCGTCGTCATGCGACGCTACCGGTATCCTGTTGGCTTTAGCCAGCTCTGCCAGCTCCCGCAGCTGTTCAAAGCTCAGCATCCTTTTGTTTTTGTGCTGTTCCAGCACGCCCTCAAAGCCCAGCGTCGTTACTGTTTCACCGTGATAGGCGGTGATCGTTTTGCGGTAGGTCTCAATATCACGGTATTGCCCCTGTCCCGGCGTATGGTCCATGAACGAGATCTGGTGCACCGTTTTTTCCCGCAGCATTTTGCTGACGATGTCGAAGGCTTCCAGATTATCGATCTCGATCCGCAGATGCAGGCGGTGATGGATCAGGTGATGCCGTTCGTGGATATTATTGATCAGTTCGGCCAGTTTCAGCACATTCTTTTTATAACGCAGCTCCGACGCGCCGAAATAGTCTTCCTTATATAGTGAGATCGAATGAAAGATCGTTGTGATGCCCTGATTGATGAGCTGGCGCTCCAGCTCCTTCAGACCCATTTCAAAATCCATCACGCTGGTCGGGCGCGGCTGGATGACCTGTTCGATCTTATCGGAGTGGGTATCGATAAAACCGGGGCAGATATAGCGGCCATGCGCGTCGATCTTTTCATCGTACTGCCCCAGGTCGATAAAGTCTTCCGCCAGGATCTCGCTGATACGGCCATTTTCCAGTACCAGCACTTTATTTTCCAGCACCTCGTCAGGCGTGATCAGTTTACCATTATAAATAACTGTTTTCATAGTCGTCCTTTCCCGCGGCAGCGCCGCTGTTAGAGCAAAGAATGTACCAGCTGCTGTGTGTAAGCATGCTGCGGGTCCTCTAAAATCTGGTCGGTGAGTCCGCTTTCCACTACCTGACCGTCCAGCATGACCATCGTCCGGTCCGCCAGCATCCTGATCACCGCCAGATCATGCGAGACCAGAATGATCGAGATGTTATAGCGGCTGCGGATCTTACGGATCAGATCGAGAACCTTGGCCTGCACCGAAAGATCCAGTCCTGTAGTAACCTCGTCCAAAAGCAGCAGTTCCGGGTTATTAGCCAACGCCTTGGAAATTTGTACCCGCTGCTGCATCCCGCCCGAAAAATTTTTCGGCGGCTCGGCGCGCCGTGAAGTCAGTATCTCCACCGCTTCCAAAAGCTCTACCGTCCTGCCGTCCATAAAGGCTACGCTGCGGTTACCGGCGGCGATGATCTTTTCAGCGACATTGGCAGCCGAGGAATAATCCATGCGCAGCCCCAGCAAAGGGTTCTGATAGACCATGCCCATCAGGTGGTTTTTGATATAGCGGCGCTGCTGCGAGCTGGCGCCGAAAATATTGGCCCGGCCTTCCTGATACTGCTGCAAAAAAGCGCTGCCGCCGGTCACCTCATGGTCGAAATACAGGCTTTTCATCACGCTGGATTTGCCGGAGCCGGATTCGCCGACGATGCCCAGCACTTCCCCCGGATAAACGTCGAAGGACACGTTGCGGACTGCCCAGACCGTCCCGCAATGAGGACAGCGGTTCTTTTCCAGCTGCCCTCCGCCTCGGCAGTGATCACAGCCGCCGCCATAACGCAGCAGCAGATTGCGCACCTGTAAAACGGCCTCTTCTTTGGTTATCATGCCTGACGCTCCTTTCCCCGCAGAGTATCCTGCTCTTTGACATATGCACGGAATTTCTCCGCTTCCTTTTCCTGCTGCCGGGTCTCCATTTCGCAGGTCCCCGCCAGCGCCGTTATTTTATCCCGCAGCAGCGGCTGCAGGCAGCAAGGCAGATGGCTGGCGTGATAACGGTGCAGCGCCACACATTCACGGCAGCGGCCGTGCCATTCGCAGCGCACATAAGGGCAGGTGCAGCGCAGAACGTCCTCCTGCTTCAGGACCGCCCGGTTTTTTAAGGTATCTTCGTAATACTGTTCCTTCGTCCGCATCAGCACTGTGCCTCCTTCATCTGCCGCCGTTTGGCGCAGTAGCCCGTATCCGAGCACTGATAGCTGACGGCACCGGTCTCTCTGTCGATGATCTCGTCAAAATACACATTTTCCGCACCGCATAAGCGGCAGCGTCGCCCTTCCATATGCTCAAGCTCGAACGGCACATCGTCGAACGCCAGCGACACGACCCTGGTATGAGGCGGGATAGCATAGATCTTCTTTTCGCGTCCCGCGCCGAACAGATACAGACATTCCGCTTCATGCAGCTTGGGATTATCATATTTGGGGATCGGGCTGGGATTCATGATATACCTGTCTTCGACTGTGACCGGATATTCCGTGGCGATAGTGACCTTGCCATACTTCATGATGCTTTCGTAAAGCTGCAGCCAGATCCCCGTATAATCAGCTTCGGCGTGCATCAGCTTCGTTGCTTCCTCGCTGGGCTCGATCACCCGCAGCGGCTCCGGCAGCGGCACCTGAAAGACCAGCAGCTGGTCTTTGCGCAGCGGTTCTTCGGGAATACGGTGCCGCGTCTGGATCAGGGTCGCTTCCGTACTGTCCGTCGTCGTCGCCACGTCACTGCACAAATGAATAAATTTTTTGATGTTGACTGCGTTCACGCTGTCGTCGCTGCCCTGGTCAATCACCTTCAAAACGTCCTGCGGGCCGATCAGCGACAAAGTGAGCTGAATCCCGCCAGTGCCCCAGCCACGCCCTATCGGCAGCTCACGGGAGCCGAACGGCACCTGATAGCCGGGCACCGCCACCGCTTTTAAAATACTGCGCCTGATCTCCCGCTTGGAACCTTCGTCCAGGAAGGCAAAATTATATTCAGGATTCATGCTCCGGCTCCTTTCTGGTCTTGCGCACACTGTCCAGCTTCGACTGGAAGGTGACGTAATGGGGCAGCTTCAAATGCGAAATAAAGCCGTTCATCTCCAGCGAATCACCATGCAGCAGCACAAATTCTTCATCCTGCGTCGGCACCGATCCCTCGCTTTCCAGCGAAGCGTCCAGTACCGCCATCGAGATCGCTTTATTTTCGTTACGCCCCAGGACCGCGCCGTAGCCTACGCCCAGCTTCAGCTTTTTATCGTCGTCCTCGGGGACGAAGCCTTCCACCTCTGTCAGTAAGATCTCACCGATGCAAATGCTTTCTGTCTCGTCGAACAAATAAGGTACTTCCAGCTCCACATAGCCGCAGCGCAGCTCGCCCACCGTTGGATGCACAGCGCCATAACCGCGGATCGAGCTGTATGCCAGCCCGCCGATAAAACCGCTGTCAGCACGGGTCAGCGTCTGCAGGCGCGCGCTTCTGTCCGCCGGGAACTCCAGAACGTCTTTCGTCACATCAACAGGCTCCGCCTCATGGTCAGCATAACTGTCGATCAGTCCTTCTGCTTTCAGATATTCCGAAACCCGCGGCAGCCTGGCTGTAGGAACAGGCTGCGCTGCTTTCAGGCAAGCCTGCCGCCGGGCGCACAATTCTACCGCCGACGGCTGCTGGAATTCGATCAGCCGGTGCGTATAATCATAGGTCGCTCCCAATATCTGGCCGCCCTGAATATCCTTGAACGCCGCCGAGATCCTGCGGATCGCACGCATCTCGCTGCCGCTGGCCGGCAGGGTATAATAATTGCGGCTCAGCGTCGAACGGTAAGCGCGCAGTAAAAACACCGCTTCCTCGATGCTGCCTTCAGCCTGCTTCAGGGCCAGCGCCGCATAAGCCGGCGCATATAACCCGGCCTCGCTCATTACCCTGTCCACCAACAGACCCAGCTTTTTCTCTATCGCTTCTACTTCCAGCTCTTTAAACGTACTGCCGCGCAGACAGTGCAGCAGCCTGATACTTTCTTCGATCGCTTCCTGACCGCCGGAAACTGCCACATAAGCCATCTGTTCACCTGCTTTCTATCCGTGTTTTACGTGGTATGCCCATCAGGAAGCCCCGCTGATCCAGCGCAAAAAAATCCAGTCCCAGCGGATACTCATATTCCTGCTCGTCACGTTTGCTCAAAACAGCCTGCAACTCCGGGCACATAATGATCTCCTGCACATCTTTGATGCCCGGCCCGCTGAGCCGCTGCAGCTTGCCTACCTGCAGATCGGCAACGCATAAAATAACAGTCGCGCTTTGATGCGGATCGCGCAAAGTGCCGCACTTGGCAGCCTGCACCGCCGCCTGCCAGTCAGCGCCCTCCGTCACAAAAATATAATCGGCTTCATCCAGAGCCGCAGGCTTGGCCAGCGTCAGTTCAGTGATCTTTTCTGCCAGAACATCAGAACCGCAAACGGCAAAGCTGACCTCATTATCCACCAGCACTGCCGCTATAGTCAGCGGCATGGCAAAAGCGCCGCCCAGCTTCTGCGCCAAAGCGCCCAGTTCCACTATGCGCCCCGGATTGCTCAGCGCTTCCAGCAGCAGCCGGAAAGCCGCCTGCATATCGTAAACAAAATCAAACTCATAAGCTTTCTGCATCGCCCTTACTCCTGATCCATAGTCTGAAAATCGACTATCGTTTTAGCATATAAGCCATTTTCCAGCTCATGCTCCTGCTGCTGCCGCAAAGCCAGACGGTGCAGGACCGCCGTCAGCTCCTCCAGCTCGCTGACCTGCCTGTTGAAAGCAGCGTCGATCACCGCCATAGCGCTGACCTTGTCAAAATCATCGCCCAGCACAACAGCCGTGCCTTTAGTTCCGCCCAGCTCCACCACCGTGTCACAAACCAGCGCCTCGCCCAGATAGAACAGGCTGTTTTTTACAGGCTCGCGCAGCTTGATCATCGCCAGTGTTTTGGCAGGTTCCTTCACAACACTGACCCCGTATTTTTCCGCCAGTGGCTGAGCCAACTCGCGCAGTATACTGCCATCGGTCGCCGCCATGATGCGGAACAACTCTTTTTTCTTCATAACTTCACCCTTTACCGTCAGATATAATTTTTCTTGATCGTCGTAAACATCAGCTCGACGCAATAGGCAAACACAAAAACCAGCAGGATCGCCAGTCCCGCGGCACCGAACTGATAGGCCTGGATATTATTGGCGATCGCAAAACCGATGCCGCCGGCGCCGATCATACCCAGGATCGCCGATTCGGAAAAATTGATCTCAAAACGCAGGCCGGTCCAGGCCATGATCTGCGAAGCTGCTGCCGGCAGCACCGCCGACAGGAAGATATGCAGCTTACTGGCCCCTGTTGCCTCCAGCGCTTCGATCACTTCCTCCGGTACATCTTCAAAGCTTTGTGTAAACGCGCGGGCAAAAAAAGCCGTAGCATGCACGCACAGCCCGACGATGCCCGCAGCCGGCCCCAGTCCCAGGCAGACCAGCGCCAGCAGTACCCAGACCGGCGTCGGTACGGCGCGCAGGAACGTAAAGAATGCGCTCAGCCCATACGTCACGACTTTATTTTTCATCAGGTTCCGTGCGCCAAAGGCGGCCAGCACCAGCCCCAGCAGCACGCTGTAGATCGTTGACAGCACAGTTATCGCCACCGTCTGCAAAAAAGCCTCCAGCGTCAGCCCGAAATCATGGAAATCCAGCAGCGCCAGCAGGCCAAAGGTCTTGCCAAACTCCGGCAGCCGGGAAATAAGCTTCAGCCAGTCCAGCTGCAAATAATATAACGCCACCACCGAAACCACCGTCACCGCCGCCAAAAACCAGCGCAGCTCCCTGTCCTGCCCGCTGCGGGCAACACGGATCCTGCCGTTGCTGAATTCAGGGGACTGAACTCCCGCTTGTGCTAAAGTCTGCTCCATTTTATGTCAACACCTTTCTCCGCAGATAATTAGTTAAAAATTCCACCATGATGACCATAGCCGCAATGACCAGAATGATCCCCGCCGCGCCGGCATAATTGAACGATTTGATATAGGAAAACAGCACCAGACCGATACCGCCGCCGCCCACCATGCCGACGATCGTCGAAGCGCGGATATTGAGCTCGATGCAGTACAGGAACCAGGCAATGAACTGAGTCAGACAGGTCGGGACGATCCCCTGGCAAACCTTCTGCCAGAAGGTACCGCCGCAGGCCGTCAGACCTTCCATAGCGTCACCGGATACTTCGTCGATAACTTCGATGAACGCCCTCGTCATAAAGGCAAAGGTCGAGATCAGCAAAGCGATAAAACCAACGCCGGTCCCGATACCCAGCGAAGAAAAGAGGATAAACGCCCAGACCAGCGTCGGGATATTCCGCAGAAAAGTCGCAAAGCCGCGAATAGCTTTAGCCAGCCCCGGCCACGGCGATAAAGAAGTGCTGCCGAACACTGCGAAAACAAAGGCAAAAACCGCAGCCACAAAGCTGGACGAGACTGCCAAAGCAAAAGTTACCAAAATCGATTCCACAACTACCGGCGAAGCATTGAAGCGCGGCGGCAGAAAATCCTGCAGCAGGAATTTCCAGAATTCCCCCTGCTCCAACAGCACCTCCAGCGGATTAAAACGCGAAACATACGTCGCCAGGCAAAACAACACGAGTACAACGACCAAAAACCAGGTATAGATCTGCTTTTCACGGGTATTCATGATACTTATTTTTTCAGGCATAATGCTCACCCTGCTTGATGATCAGATTTTCCATCGAAGTATTATAGATCTTTTCGATCACGGCGTTGTTCAGCTGCTGCGGCGGCCCGTCAAACACCATTTCGCCTTTGGCAAGCCCGATGATGCGCGTGGCATAGCGCATGGCTACGTCCAGCTGATGCAGATTGACGATACAGGCAATATTGCGGCGCTGCGTCATCTGATAGATCAGATCCATAATGATTTTCGACGCGTTAGGGTCCAGAGAAGCGATCGGCTCATCACACAGCAGCAGCTTCGGCTCCTGCATAATGGCCCGGGCAATACCTACCCGCTGCTTCTGTCCGCCGGACAGGTCGCTGGCACGGTTATATAAACGGTCGCCCATCTCGATCTCCTGCAGCAGCCCGATCGCCTTTCGCTTGTCCGCTTCCGTATAATTGCCCAGCATCCCATCCATTGCCGACATATACCCCAGCCGTCCATGCAGGACGTTCTGCATCACCGACAGCCGGTGCACCAGATTATAATGCTGAAAGATCATCCCGACCTTACGCCGCAGCAGCCGCAGCTTTTTACCCGACGCGCCAGTGACCTCCTCGCCGTCGATATACACCTGGCCGCCGCTGGGCACCACCAGCTGGTTGATCGTCCGCAGCAAAGTAGACTTGCCTGACCCGGACGGCCCGATAATGGCGACAAACTCACCCTCGCTGACCTCCAGGTTGATGTCGGTCAGAGCGCGGACCTGATTGCCGTAGACCTTTTCGATGTGCTCCATTTTTAAAACCGTGCTCATGCTTCCTCCTATAAAAAAGGCCGGTCAGCACCGGCCTCTGTCCCAACTTATTTACTGCTGCTCAGGGCTTTGTTCAGCTCGATGATACCTTTATAATCGTCAATGCTGCATTCTACGAAACGCTTGTCTTCCGCACCCATAACGCCTTTATAATAAGCAGGGTTGTCATAGCTCAGAATAAATTTCTTCACCTTTTCCTTCACGTCGGCAGGCAGATCTTTCCGCAGCGCCATCGGTTCGGAAGGGATCGGGTCGGACTCGAAAATAACTTTGACGTCATCCTTGCTGGCACGGCCGGCATTGATCTCCGCTGCCAAAATCGCGTCCGAGATCGGCGCTACCTGTACGTCGCCTTTGACTACAGCCGCCAGACCGGCCTGATGTTTACCGGAAAAACTGACAGCCTGGAAAAATTTACCGTTGGTATGCAAGTCATCCATCGAAAGCTTTTCAGCGGGAAACGCTTTCATGATCGCCGCCGAAGGGATCAGGTTGCCGGAAGTAGAATTCGGGTCAACGAACGCCATCGTTTTACCCTTGATATCCTGAATACCGTTAATATCAGTACTTTTGCTGCTCGTGATCAGCACGGATTTATAAGTGGCATTCTTTTTATCCTTATTTTTAGCGATCATCCCGATCGGTTCAGCGCCGGCACGTTCATAAGCCAGGCAGAAGCTCAACGGCCCGAAATAAGCCATATCGGCTTTGCCGGTACGCATGGCTTCGATAACGGCATTGTAATCGTTGGAAACAAGCTCGGTCACTTCCATTCCCAAAGCCTTGCTCAAATCTGCCGCCATGCCCTTTCTGGCATCGGCGTTTTTGTCAGTAGACTCGTTCGGCAGATAAGTGATGACAAATTTTTTCTGCTCGGCCTTGCTGCCGCCACAGCCAGTCAAAGACAGGCAGCTCATGACCACCAGCATCAGCAGGGCGCAGACCTTGAATAATTTTTTTGCTTTCATTTCTTTCTCTCCTTTTTCCCACTTCTGAAATTGTGCTTACATTTGGAAACACTGTCATCATAACAAAGCTTTCTTGGCTTTGAATTAAAAGCACTTTAAGTTTTTGTAAAGAATTCCGCCTTTCTTTAAAGATTTGTTAAAGCATGACCGTTAAACTACCCAGATAGAATAAAAAAAGTCCGCCGGCTGACAACCGCAGCCTGCGGACTTGCATTTGTTACCTATCAGATTTTTACATCGATCTGCGCCGATACGCCTACGCCCTGAACACGGTTCATCCCGCTGACAGCTACCTTATCAACGGGGATCAGCGCTTTAGCACGGAAGCTTTTGAAGAAAGACGCCTCGATCTGCAAAGCTGCCTGACACTGGTCTACCTGGGCCTTCGGGCCCGACACCTGAGCTGCGCCGGCATAGCTGCCGTCACCTACGGTAATGATCGGCACCACTTTTGTAGCATAATCGCTGGAAATAGGATATTTGGCCGTCAAAGTATTGATAGCGCTGTTCAGCTGATCGGCAAACTGGCTGACCAGCAACGAGACCGCGCCGCCTTTAACTACCGTCCCCAGGATACCGGCCTGCGCCGGAGCCGTTCCCTGTCCCAGTAAAAACCCGCAGACCAGTGCTGCGGCGATCCATTTTTTCCCTTGCATGACATTACCTCCTCTGCCTGAACCATTAAGATTTACAGTTTCAATTCGACACCGGCAGCTAAAACTCTTGCTGTTTTCCAGATAGTTCACGAAGAAATCACAAAATATTTCTGTTGATAATATTTTACAGCGCTTCTGCATTTTACAAACCGTCCGTTTTGCGATACGATAGACTCAAGAGGATTTTACAGCGGCAGTATTTGCCGCGGCAAAGGAGTTGTTCTTATGGATCAGTTTAAATATTACGCGCCTACCAGAATACTTTTCGGCAAAAATACTGAAGCTGAGGCCGGCGAGCTCTGCCAGGCGCAGGGAGCCGGCAAGGTCTTAGTGCATTTCGGCGGCAGCAGCGCCCAGAGATCAGGCCTGCTGGACCGTATCTGCCAATCACTGCAGGCAGCAGGGCTGCCCTATGTGACGTTGGGCGGCGTTGTGCCTAATCCGCGTCTCAGCAAAGTCTATGAAGGCATCGAGCTCTGCAAACGCGAACAGGTCGACTTTATTCTCGCTGTCGGCGGCGGCAGCGTTATCGACAGCGCCAAAGCCATCGGCTACGGCATCACCAATCCCGGCGACGTTTGGGATTACTACAGCGGCAAAGCACCGCAGGCCTGCGCTCCGGTCGGCGCCGTACTGACCATTGCCGCGGCAGGCAGCGAAATGAGCAACGCGTCAGTCATTACCAACGAAGACGGCTGGCTCAAACGCGGACTGCAGTCGCCTTATGCTTACTGTAAATTTGCCATTTTAAACCCGGAACTGACCTACACACTGCCGGCCTACCAGACCGCCAGCGGCTGTACAGATATCATCGTCCATACTCTGGAACGCTATTTTACCAAACCCGGAGTCACCTCGCTGGCCCTGACTGACGGCATGGCCGAAGCCCTGCTGCGCAACGTCATGCGCAACGTCAAACTGGCTTTAAAGACGCCGGACGATTATGATGCCCGCGCCGAGATCATGTGGGCAGGCACACTTTCCCATAACGACATCACCGGCGACCGCAGCCAGGGCGACTGGGCCTCCCATCAGCTGGAACACGAGCTGGGCGGTATGTTCGACATCGCTCACGGAGCAGGTCTGGCGGCGATCTGGGGCAGCTGGGCCCGTTATGTGCTCAAACAAGATCCCTGCCGTTTTGCGCAGCTGGCAGTCAACGTTCTGAACGTCCCCTACAGCTTCGGCAACGACGAAAAAACTGCCCTGGAAGGCATCACCGCCATGGAAGACTTTTTCCGTTCTATCGGTATGCCCACCTCGATCAGCGACATGGACATCGAGCTGACCGAAGAACAGATCAAAGAACTGGCGCACAAATGCAGCTTTATGGGCCGCAGGACCATCGGCGGTTTTGTCACCCTGAACGCTGCCGATATGGAAAACATTTACCGCATGGCCAGATAAACGATCCGGCTTATACCAAAAACAAAGAACAAGCAGTTGAACTGCTTGTTCTTTGTTTTTTATTCGTTTAACGGTTCTTCTTCCTGTAAATTTACTTCATCCCAAAGTACCGCTTCAATTTTCACCGTATTCTTCTCAAGGCTGATCGTACGATTTTCTTCGATCCGCAACCGCCTCTCGTCAGGCACGTTTTGATCCCAGTTATTCGGCGCTTTTTTCTGAATACTGGTCAAGGCGGCAGTATATTTGCTGTCTGTACTGGGACCTGGCTGTGGCTGCGGTTCAGCTTTCAGCACCAGTTTGCCTGTCAGCTGCAGATCATAACCGTCCTGCGTGGAATATAACAGCTCGCTCAGATCATATTCGCCTGCTGCTAAATTCTCCAGCCCCAATATTTTATCAGGGTCTACTGTTATCCCCAATGCCTGCAGCTTATCCAGCAGCGCTGCCTTATAATCACTGCCGACTGTGATCTCCACATTGCCGACATCGCCGCTGATCGTTTCTAAAAAGCTTTGCAAATATGGCGCTGTCTGTTTTTGTCCGGTCTGCCAGGCGTTTTTATCGTCCTCGCTCAGCCCGTCTGCAAAAGCCTGATTGAATTCCTCTAAAGTGGTATATACCGTATCTTCTCCATATTTCTGGTAACCGCCAGCCGTGAGGAAATAGGCATTTTGGATACTAGCAGCACCTTTACTTCCTAATCCGCCTAATATAGGATCTGTATCCGAACTACCTGTTATTTCGCCAAGATTGTACATGTTAGTAATATTGTTATTCGCACCAGATACGTATCCAACGATACCACCCACAACTATTCCACCAATTATATCACCTGCATTATATGTATTGGTTATTGTGTTTTTAGCAGATATAAATCCAACAATACCACCCACAGCCATAATATTCCCGGTTACAATACCTTTATTATAAGCATTAGTAATGCTACCACCCATCAATGTTCCTGATATACCACCTATGTAGGATGAGCCAGTAATATTCCCAGTATTATATACATTGCTAAAATTTGTATTATTAAGAGAAGAACCAGAAATTCCTCCTATACTTTCAAGACCACTTACACTCCCACTATTATCTGCATTAAAGACCTTACCGCTGTTTTCACCCACGATACCACCGGCTTTCATTCCTTTGCTGATAATAGTACCTGAATTACTGACTTTATTGATTTCACCGGAACTGTTACCACTGATACCGCCAACAGAATTATTTTTACTCTCTACATGTCCATGATTATTACTGCTTTCAATATTACCGTAATTTCTACCAGCAATGCCACCCACAGTGTTATCGCCACTGATACTGGCCTTAGCTGTATTAGTTGCCCCGCTTATCTTCCCGCTGTTCCTACCTGCGATGCCGCCAACATCCGAAGTCCCAACTTTATTATCAGCATATGTCCAACCCTCGACCCGGCCCTCATTGGTAACAGTATCCAACGTCCCTGCATTGCTGCCACTGATGCCGCCCAGACCACTACTCGCATTATCATCAGTTACCTTCACCCAGCCGCTGTTGGTCGAATTTTCAATACTGCAGTTCGCTTCATTAGTACCGGTAATACCGCCAATATTACCACCACTGCCTTCAACTTTGCCTTCATTTCGGGCATTCTTGATCTGACCGTTCTGTCCGTCTTTGGAACTGTTATATCCGGCAATACCACCCACGAAAGCTGTACCTGTAATGTCACCCTTATTGGTTACCCCTTCTAACATGCCATAATTCGTACCGACAATACCGCCAACAAACCCTGTAGTCTGGATAGAAGCATGATTAACAACGTTCTCGATCCTGCCCCAATTTTCACCGGCAATACTGCCCCTGCCCTTTGTGCCATCCGGCGGCGTTTTATTGCTGATAAGCTCACCTGACAGCTGGAAATTTTTTACAACACCTGACTTTTCGATCACACCAAATAAGCCTATATAAGTAGCATCAGGTCTGTTCATGTATAAATCATTGATCGCATGACCCATGCCATCAAAAACACCTGTAAAGCCACTGCCATCACCGCCGATCGGTTTAAAACCGGCGCCGCTGTTCCAGCCTTTGGTAGCACTGGCATTGATGTCACCCTTCAGCATATAGTTGCCGTTTAGATTATTTTGGATAGCCTGCAGTTCGTCAACAGTGCTGATCAAAAGACAATCGTTGACCGCCTTAGCCGTGCCGTCCAGCGTACTACCCCCCAGTCCCAAAGCGCTTGCTTTCTGACTTATTGCGTTTACGTTCGTCTTGTCCGTTCCTTCGTAA
The DNA here is from genome assembly GCA_900545535.1 of uncultured Phascolarctobacterium sp. Lineage (GTDB taxonomy): Bacteria > Bacillota > Negativicutes > Acidaminococcales > Acidaminococcaceae > Phascolarctobacterium. Next base: position 97 of record UQZN01000004.1, on the reverse strand, counting down.
CCGATATTGATATTATTTTTAGCTTTTAAGCTGACTTTACTCAAATCACCGCCCTGTATTTGCAGTGTGTCAGCCTTGATGATCGAGATATTATTGC